>JAFTWE010000032.1 GCA_017465465.1 Clostridia bacterium
AAGCAGTATATATGGCTGCAGACTGCAACCATGATGGTATAATTGACCAAAATGATGTCAATTTGCTTAATCAGGCAGGTACACTCCTTGCAACTGTTGACCAGTCTAAGTCTGCAGAAGTTCTTCTTGAAACTTCATCAGGGTATGTTGAGTATATTTCTCTCATCGACCAGACTTTGGAAATCGAGAATGAAGATGAAACTGATACTCCTGAAGTTGACTGTGAAACAGACGAAGCTCCTGAGTCTGATGCAGAAGGCTCCGAACCTGTTGTTGAAAACAGCATTTTTGCATTCTTCTTTGAATTTATTGTAATTTTTGAAAAGCTTTTCAATTTCATTTTAGGTTTTGTCAATGTTTAATTGACTATCTTTTTACACACGGCACCGGCTTTGTCCGGTGTCGTTTTTTCTTTTTATTTACTTTTTAGATGTATAGTGATAGAATTTAAAAGAAAAACGACAAAATTTTAAGGAGTTCTGTTAATGAATACAAATGATGGGTATAGTTTATTGTCCGCGGAAGGGAAAAAACTTGTTGAAATGTATTTGGTGGGAAGACAATTTAAGAATGCAATATTGGAAGAAGAAATGATAACGTTTTTGTGAAGTGGCGATACATTTATGAACATATAGAAGAAACCAATTCAGTTAACTATGGTTTCTTAAATGCTTTTTGTGATTACTTAAATGAGCTCTGTCAAAAAATGATACTCGAAGAATTCAATTATGATGTTAGCAAAAACATGAGATAATTAAGTATACTATTTTTTTATGATTAAGGGAGAGATAAAGAATGAATACAACTATGTTTCTAACAAGTGGATTACGGTCAAAAAATCGGAAAAACAATTATCTTTGCATATAATCACAAACACGCAAAACTTATTGTTGATGTGTTTAAGAAAACATATCCGAAGTACGGTGAAGATTACTGTCAGCTGATTGATAATCAGGTTAAAGGAGCAAACTCTCTTATCGAAAAATTTGAAAATGACGATAATTTCCGTATAGCTGTTTCTGTTGATATGCTCGATACGGGTGTCGATGTTCCGAGTGTGCTCAACCTTGTATTCTTTAAAACCGTTAAATCGAAAATAAAGTTTGTTCAGATGATTGGTCGTGGTACAAGACTTTGTTGATATTGATACCCCGGATGATATATTTGATGGAGATTACGAAGGTGACGGACTTTTTGATATCCGCACTTACAGAGAAAAGGTCATTGATTATCTCGCGGAAAATTCAAATAGCCCGACAATTCATAAAATTCGCAACCTTGAGCCGATTGATGCAGCAGACCTCAGGGAATTGGAACGTGTACTTTGGGAAGAGTTAGGAACAAAGGATGAGTACGAAAAAATCAGTGATATTGATAATCTTGCAGCCTTCATCCGTTCAATCGTAGGCATCGAGCAGGATGCAATTAACGCGAAGTTCGGTGAATTCCTCAGCGGCAATGTTTTTAACTCGCAACAGCAGGAATTCGTCAAATCAATCATTGATTATGTACGCGAAAACGGTGATATAGAAATCGATGACCTGATTGAAAAATCTCCGTTTGATAATTACGATATTATAACGATGTTTGGCCCGCAGGCACACATATTGAGAAGTATAGTGGATATCATGCACAACAGCATAACTGCAGCGTAAAAGTGAAGATAAAACTAAATCCACCATTTAGAAAGCAAAATGCATTCTTGATGGTGGATTTTTATTAACCTTTTATTACGTTCTTACTGGTTCCCCATATTCACGTCTCATTGCTTCCATTGAAACTATCCACTGTTTACCGAACTTGCAAACATCAACACCGTTAACGAGCTTGCCATATGCAATCGCTTTACGGAGTGTGCTTTCGTTTAAATTCCAAAGGAATGTTGCATCGCTGAAAGCCATAAGACCGTCAAAGGGTGTGTCAATTTCTTCACCGTTTGCCCAAAGCTCATCGCAAGAGATATCGATATCATCGTTCCAGATGATACCATAACCGCTTTGGTCAACTACAACGGAACTGAAAAGTTCAGGTGAATCTTTGAGAGGTAAAAAGAAACTGTATTTTTCAAATAGTGGCTTTACATCATAAATCTTTGTTACTCCCTCGCTGAACTGCACACTAAGCTTGTAGTCTGGCAGAGCGTTTACATTTTTAACCTTATGGAACATATCAAAACCTCCTTTATTCAAGAGGGGAAAGAGTAGTGAACTCCTGTGTTTCCCAAATTTTCAAGAGTGCATCCTTGTGCATTGAGTTCCATTCAAGGACCATTTCAAGTGCTTTGTTGGGAAGCTCACCCTCTAAAATGGTACCATCGTTAATGCTGATTGCAGCCATGTGTTCGCCGTAAATTGCGTGGAAATGTGGCGGATTGTGTTCTGACTGCTGAAAATACATACGGATAACAATTCCGTAAAATCTTGATAATACAGGCATCAATTAATCTCTCCTTTCACTTGCAGTATATCACGGTATCGTGATATTGTCAATAATATTATATGTAATTCTTATTTATATTATTTGACTGTAAACGATATTTGTTGTGTGCATTGTGTTTGTTTTGGTTTATTTTAAATTCGCGGTCCAGCAAGGTAACGATTCCTTCCATAGACTGCAAGTAACCGTCAAAAGGTCTTTGTCCCGCTTTAAGCGTGTTACGATAAGCATTACTGTATTTCTTGAAGCTTGCGGTGTCAGCTATTAACTTTTGTTGCTCTTCTTTAAGCTGTTGAATTTGCTTTTCAACAGCTTTTTCTTTTGTTATGGCAGAACATACTCTAATTAAAGAAACGAATAGTGAAATCCAACCGTTAGAGGCGCGCAAAAGGTACATCGCATCATAATATGATCGTTTAGCCTTGTATCGTTCATCGTAGGCTGATTTTAACTGATTAGTATTATTTTGCTTTAATTCAGCTCTGATAAACCAGAATTCTTCACTGACTTCACGGTAAGATGTCCAAAGCTTCTGTCGTTCCTCCCAACTAATCTTTTGGGTTTCTGCTTGGTTGATTTGTTCCGCTAACGATAAAACAGATTGTGAAAAGTTTTGTCTTTGAGCGTAATCGGAAAGTACTTCACGTTTTAATTTTCGTCCTTCCTCGTCAAGCTCTGCAAAACGCTCATCGTCACAGGCAAACATAAGAAAGAGAACATTCTCATAAACATTATCTTTATCATTTGTTACTAAGTCAATAGTTTCCTGCAGTGCCTGAGACATATCGCTTTCAAGATTTATGAGCTTGTCCTCAATTTGTCTGTTGATTTCATTTAGTGTCTTTTCCGCGTCCGTTTTGTAAACGATACTGCTTCTTCCATTTTTATGGCGTCGTTGGGCTTTCTCTTCTTCTGTTAAAAGGTTGTAGAGTGCTTCGTCATATACATCGCAGTCATCAATGTCCCAACCGCGTGAACGCATAAATTCAGGCACCTCTTTATTAAGCCTACCGAAAAATTTGAGATTATGTTTTTCTTTTGCGCACAGTCTGCCGTCTTCTGTCATAGGCTCCCAAAAAATATGTATATGAGGTCCTTTCTCATCAAAGTGAATTGCGATGGAACGGATATTGTCTTTACCTACAATTTTAGTGATTATTTCAATTCCGTCTTTCAGTAGTTGCAATTGTTCGTCTTCACTTAGTGTATTCATATATGCTGCGGGTGGCTTGAAGAGGGTAACGCACATTCTCACTGCATCACTTCTTAAAGCTCTGCCTTTGGCATCCCTTAGAGTAGAACAATGTTCATCAGAATATGCAAGTAATTGTTTTGCAGTCGAAAATCCTAAATATTGGTTTTTGTATGAAAGCTCGGGATTTATGTCCGGGTCACGCCCGATTCTTTCTTTGAGCGCTTCTGCAGCAACAAGATAGAAGTTACCGCAATGTTTACTTTTGTTTGTGCTGTTGCTAAGTTTCATTGATGGAATTCCAACGGTCCAACCCATTGTAACATCTCCTTTACATAAGTATGTGCCCTCGTACTTATTGCATAAGTACCGATGGGCCACTTCGTGATAACTCCTCCGGAGAGGGTGGGTGCTTGTGCACAATTTAAAAGAAGATGAACTTGATAAGAGTAAACTGACCTGAAAAATTTTTCTAATAGAATTCTAATAAAAGTTGAAATTTTGTGATTTTCGGCAGTTCCTTGATATGCAAAGGAATTTTTCTAATATGCTCGAAAAACCGCGTAAAATCAAGGAAAATGGGAGGGACAGGATAACACGGAAGGGGATTGAAAAATATAGCATAAACTTTCCTCTGAACCTCTCCAAAACCGCGTGCCGAGGGGCGCGGGTCTCCGGTGGAGACCTCTGCGAAGCAGAAGCGCAGACCGAGCCGGCAGGCGAGACCAAGTCCTTCTGCCCCTGCCAAGTGCGATAAATCCGAACTCTTTAGCCATCGTCGGCGAAGCGTTCGGATTTATTTTTTCTTTGTCTGAATAGTAGTGAACTCTCGCAGATTGCTCTGCGGGAGTTTTTTGTTGGTCGTGATACTTTTGACGCATTACAGAAAGTTATTAAAAATTAATTTAGATTTATATGTTGAAAATATATAATGATTGTGCTATAATATGCGAAAATTAATATCAGAATAAAGAGATACGGTTTGAAAAGTTGTAAGCTGAGTAGATGTAAAAGGGAATCAGGTTCGAATCCTGAACAACCGCCATTACTGTATTTGACAAGACAGGAGCATATTAACCATTGGGATATTCTATCCTGAGAAGGAGTGTTCCTGAAGTGGGCATATCCACTGCATCATAAGTCAGGATACCTGCCGTGTCTTTTTAGGTTCAACACAACTTTGGTGAGAAGAGTGCAACCGATTTATCGCCGCATTGCGGCTTTGGGTTTGCATTCTTTTTTAATTTTGTAGAGCCAAAGCCTTTCTTCGCTATGCCGTGTTTTAAATCTGTTGTACTCTTTTGACCTATTTGGTTGAAAGGGTATTTTTTTGTTTGTAAAGGAGGGTTGATAAGTGACATCAGATGAGAAAAAGTCCTGGGCGGAAGAACTTTTGAAAAGAAAAGCTGAGGAACTCGGAAGATTGCCCAAAAAGGATGATTTTGATGAACCCACACGGTCACGAATCAAAGCCTTCTTAGGTCCTTGGCCAAGGGCGTTGGAAGCTGCCGGATTAAAAGAAGCGAAACCTGTTCCTGTAAAATCCAAAAAGAGAAAAAGGGCAACTATCAGCTCCAAAAACCAAACTGTTTCTGCACGACAGAAGTTGGAGAAACACAGAACCGAACCGAAAGAACAGAATACTTTCGGTTAAAACAAAAAGAAAAATATCAAAAAGGAGATTCAATAATGAAAAAGCGAATTTTAAGCGTTATTCTCGCCATCGCAATGCTGCTAACAGCAACACCGCTTATGTCTGTTGCATCAGAAAGCGAATATGTTTATATCTCTGTAAGCTATGATGATAAATATACCAACGACCAAAGCGGTACACCTATTGCTTATATTCCCGTATCCTTTGAAACACTTAAATCTGTTGATTTGAATGAATACGGTCTTTCAGAATATCTTTATGACGAAGACGGTGACGGAGAATATGATATTACCGCTTTACAGCTTATTATCTTCGCTCACGAAGAGCTTTACGGCGGTGATTGGAGCGAGGTAACTTTTACAGGTAGTCCCGGTAGCTCATATTTTGCAGGCGGTCTTTTCGGCAGAGACGAAAACCTCAACTATTATCTGAACGGTCAGTATCCTCTTGCAAGCGAAGGATGGGGTGCAACTTCTGACCAGATTGTTCTTGAAGCAGGCGACTTTATTGACCTTGCAGGCTTTACAAGCTGGGATTTTTATCAGGACTCGGCATACGGTTTCCATTATTTTGCTGATACAAACGGTGATATAACACATTCTTATACCGCAGAAACAGCCAAGGCTTGCGACATCAAGCTTATAAAGGGCACAAAGGATTACGAATACAATTCTGTTTTCCTTGAAATTCCTGATTACGAAGTACATTACGGTACAGCTCTTTACAACAAAACCGGCAGCGTTACAACTGATGACAGCGGTTGTGCATCAATCACTTTCCCCTCTGCCGGAAAATGGTATTTATGGGTTGACGGCGGTTACGGTAACGAATATCCCGATTCAATCGTTTCTGCTCCCGGCTATGCAGAGGTAACAGTTACATCGGCGGATGCTCCCCGTGAGCCTCAGGATGTAAGCGCTGTACTTAACGCTACAATGGCACAGCTTGCTGATACAGTAAAAGAACCTGCTTTCGGTACTGACGCAGGTGAATGGACTGTTCTCAGTCTTGCACGCGGTGAATATTTTGAAAAGAACAGCACATATTTTAATGATTACTACAACCGTATTGTTTCAACAGTAAATGAAACAGCTTCATCGGTTAATATGAACGGTGCACTCCACAAAAATAAATCAACTGAAAATTCCCGCCTGATTGTTGCTCTTTCATCAATCGGTAAGGATGCAACTGCTGTGGGTAATTGGAATCTTGTTGAAGCTTACAGCCTGAACGGTTTTGATTGGATTAAAAAGCAGGGTCTTAACGGTACGATATGGGCACTTATCGCGTTGGATTCGGGCAACTATGAAACAAGCGATGAAACCATCCGTCAGCAGTGTATTGATTCCATCCTCTCACTTCAGCATGATGATGGCGGTTGGGCATTACAGGCAAACAAGACTTACGCATCTGACCCTGATGTTACAGGTATGGCGCTTCAGGCTTTGTATCCCTACCGTAATCAGACAGCTGTAGCTGAAGCTTGTGAAAAAGCATTTGATTGTCTTTCTGAAATACAGCACGAAAACGGTACATTTGCATCAGGCGGAAGTGAATGCTCTGAAAGCTGTGCATGGGTAATCGTTGCCTGCACAACATGGGGCATCAATCCTGATACTGACAGCCGTTTTGTAAAGAACGGAAAATCTGTTGTTGACGGATTGCTTCTTCATTATCTTGAAGATAAGGCACAGTTTGAACATATTGCAGGCGCAGATGCAAACGGTATGGCTACTGACCAATCCTGCTACGCTCTTGTTGCCTACAAGCGTTTTATAAATAACAAAACAAATCTTTTTGATATGTCTGATGTTGCATTTGATGAAAATGTTGAAATCGTTCCCGGTAAGATGACAGCAACTCTCGGTCTTCCTGCTGAAATATCCGATGAGGTCGGTGAAACTTTCAACGCAACAATCAGCATTGACCAGTGGGATAACAAAGCAGGCTACAAGCTTATTGATTTTATTATGAATGTTCCCGAAGGTCTTACAGTTACGGCAGTTACAGCCGAAAGCCGTCTTTCGGGCGGAACGGTAAATTACAACGTTGAAGAAAGCACAGGTAAGCTCCGTGCAGTTTACTTTGACGCTAACAGCCATAGCGATATCACAGTAAACGGAACCACCTTCCCGGCACTTCTTTTCACAGTAACCTTCCGTGTCGATTCCGTAACTGCAGGCGACAAGCTTGGCTTTAACATCAGCGGAATGTCCGTTAAACTCAATTCAGATTCTGCGGATGAAAACTCTATGATTATCGTTGACATTACGGATGCAAGCGGTACGGTAAATGTTGTAACAGGTATTTCTTATAGTGCAATGTGTCTCTATGTTGGTGATAATATTGACCTTATCCCCTCGGAGAAAATGGCCGTTGCAGTAGCAGTTGTCGGTGCAAAGGCAGGTGCAAAGCTCAGCTACAACGACGGCATCAACGGTTATGAATTCAAGTACAGCACAGAAGTCTCTGATAAAACAGGTATTTCAACTTATGTTGCGCTTGTTGATTCTTCAATTGATATGGCGAAGTTCGTTGATAAGCAGAATTTTGTTCTCTCTGATGACAACGCTGATGAAATTACATTCGGTGATGCAAACTGCGACGGCGTAATCAATGCACAGGATGCTCTCGGTGCAGTTGACTCCTGGCTTCGTAAAACAGATGCACCGTCAGATGACAAGATTCTCGCCCTCAATGTGAACAGTGACAGCAGAATCAATACATTTGATGCTCTCGGTATTGTTGAAGCGTTTGTAGACGGCAGTGAATACATTGTTGTTACAAAGGCAGCAACTATTACAGCGAATAACTAACTGATTATTAAGGGGTGGGACTGACACTCCCACCCCTCTTAGGAGAATGAATATGAGTAAAAGCAAATTGGAACCGAAAACAAAAAAGAGAATAAAAATTGGTATCTCAATCGGCGTTTTACTGCTTTTGTTGATACTGATTCTCCTTTTTTCATTCTGCGGTGAAAACCCGTTCGGCAAACCTACACTTACAATAGAAACTCCGCAGAAAATCAGCCTTTCCGAAACAGATGAAATCACCCTCGATGTGACAATATCATCATTCGGTGAAGCTAAATACCCTGCGGCAAGCATGAGCATTGTATTTGACCCGTCAAGGCTTGAGTTTATAGGTATAGAAGAAGGTAATGTTTTTATCCGTAATGACGGTGAAGAGATTGAACAAAGACTACCGAACTGGAGCTGTAACCCGACTCAATGCAACAAAACGGGTAAAATCAACATTATGTACCTTGATACAACAGGCGGAAAGAATGCGTTTGACAAAGACTTGCTTGCAAAGGACGACAATGTTGTGCTTCGCCTGAAATTCCGTTTCAGAGGAAGTCTTCGCAAAGGCGATGTATGTGACCTTGTTTTCGAAGATGTTGTTTTTGCGGCATCAGACGAAACACAAAGTCTGGCAATGACAACCGGTACACTTAATGTCAGAAACGGCAAAATTGTTATAGGAGATTAAAATGAAAAGAATAATATGTTTAATATTAGCCTTCGTGCTTCTTATGACAACTACAGCCTGCAGTGGTAATTTCACACAGGTTAACCTTAATGAACCCATAGCTATTCCGGAAAACGGTATTGTTGAGAAAAGTGTTTTAGATAGAGTCAAAAACGAGAATGCTATCGCCACATTCACAGGTTCATCAAATGATATTAAATACGAATGGACAGTTTTCGGCAGTGATATCAATGAAACAAAGGATTTAAATTTATCAGTTGTCCTGAACAAATCAGATAAAGGCGTAAAGGTCAATTTTACCGAAACGAAGGATTTTGGTTTTCCTGCATTGCTTTCCATTCATATCAAAGAAAAATGGTCAGCAGACAGTGCAACCGCTTTTAACGGCGGCAAGGGTGTTTATTCTGTTTCTGTAACAGGAAGTAAAACAAGTATTCTGAATATATCTGTAAATAAGATTGTTCCTGAAATTGAAATTTTACCTGATGAAACAAATTATACAGAAGACACCACTGCAGAAAATACAAATCCGACAGGAAACGATTCTTCAGATACTACAACCACCAACGGGAAAGACAATTATCTTTCAGGTGTGCAGAACTCTGATGACAGAGTTTATTCTGACGGTACAGCAACAGGAAAGGATAAATATGACACTGACCCTGTACCCGAAGGAAAGCCTATGCCCGTTGAGCCTGAAAATCAGGAAATCAACAACAAAAAGACATATACCTGCACCTTTTCCGTTGAATGTTCAACAGTCCTGAATAACCTTTCTGACCTTGATCCTGATAAACGACACCTGGTACCTTCAGACGGTGTTATTTTACCGCCCACGAAAGTGACATTCTATGAAGGTGAATCAGTCTATGATGTGCTTCAGCGTGTTTGTAAGGAAAAGAACATACATATGGAATCCTCATGGACACCTGTTTATAACAGTGCCTATATCGAAGGCATAAACAATCTTTATGAATTTGACTGTGGCGAGCTTTCAGGATGGATGTACCGTGTTAACGGATGGTATCCCAATTATGGTTGCTCCCGTTATCAGCTTGCAGACGGCGAAAAAGTGGAATGGCGTTATACATGTGACCTCGGTAACGATGTCGGTCGTGAAGGAACTTGGTAAAATTTATGAGAGATTCATTTTCAGAATATCATCCTTTTATAAATTTAATATATTTTGGATTTACGATAAGCTTTTCTCTTGTGCTGACACACCCGTTGGCACAAGGGATTTCTCTCGTGTGTGCGGTTATTTATGCAGCAAGTATAAATGGGAAGAAAAGCGTGATGTTTCTTTTGAAATACTGTCTGCCAATGGTGCTTCTGACTGCATTCATCAACCCTGCGTTCAATCACGCGGGGGCAACAACTCTGCTGTATTTTCCCAACGGTAACCCACTTACCTTGGAGAGCATTCTGTACGGATTTTCTGCAGGTGTAATGATTATTACAACGCTGATGTGGTTTTCGTCGTCCAACAGAGTGATGACAACGGACAAGTTTATCTATCTTTTCGGCAAAGTTATTCCTGCTTTGTCACTTGTGCTGAGTATGTCTTTAAGATTTGTTCCTAAATTCAAATCGCAGATGCAGACTGTCACTGAAGCACAAAGAAGCATCGGCAAAGATGTCGGGAACGGAAGTCTTTTCGAAAGGACAAAGACGGCAATTCACATATTTTCAATTATGATAACATGGTCGCTTGAAAACGCCATTGAAACGGCTGACAGTATGAAAAGCCGCGGATACGGTTTAAAAGGCAGAACTGCTTTTTCGATTTACCGATTTGAAGAAAGAGACAAATACGCTCTTATATGGCTTTCTTTCTGTGGATTGTTTATCATTGCGGGGACTTTGCTTAACGCTTTCGGCTTCAGATATTTCCCGGATATTCGTTATGCTGCATTTGATATGACAACAATACCTTTCTATTGTGTATATTCCGCACTTTGCATTACACCCGTGATATTAAACTACAAGGAGGAGAAAAAGTGGAAAATTTCAGTTTCAGAAATGTAAGCTTCGCATATCCTGAGCAGGAAAACAAAGCTCTTCGTAATATCTCCTTTGAGGTAAATCAGGGTGAATTTCTGATTCTCTGTGGTCCGTCAGGCTGCGGCAAATCAACACTTTTGCGTCACCTCAAAACCTGCCTTACACCTCACGGTGTGCTCGACGGTGAAATTCTGTTTAACGGCAAAGCACTTAATGAGGTTGACGAAAGAACACAGGCACAGAAAATCGGCTTTGTGCTTCAGTCTCCCGAAAATCAGGTGGTAACCGATAAGGTGTGGCACGAGCTTGCTTTCGGACTTGAAAGCCTCGGGCTTGATACACCCACAATCCGCCGCCGTGTGGCAGAGGTTTCTGCATTCTTCGGTATTGAAAATTGGTTCTATAAGAATGTAACCGAGCTTTCAGGCGGTCAGAAACAGCTTCTCAGCCTTGCTTCGGTTATGTGTATGAATCCGAAGATACTTGTTCTCGATGAACCTACAGCACAGCTTGACCCTATTGCCGCTTCTGATTTCCTCGCTCTTCTCGGCAAAATCAACCGTGAGCTCGGTATAACGGTTATTCTTACCGAACACAGACTTGAAGAAGCTTTTCCATTTGCAACAAGAGTTATTGTTATGGAGAAAGGTGAAATTATCAGTGATGATTCTCCCGAAAAAGTGGGACTTCATCTTCGTGATAAGGACAACGGAATGTTCCTTGCTATGCCGACAGCGATGAGAGTGTGGGCAGGCGTTGAAACAAAGCTTGACTGTCCGATTACTGTGCGTGACGGTAGTGAGTTCCTGACTGAAAGAAGCAAAAAAAAAGCACTTCTTCCCCTTGAAAGGGAAAAAGTGCATACATATACTGACAAAATAACTCTTGAGTGTGATGAAATATGGTTCAGATACGAAAAAGACCTGCCTGATGTTATAAAAGGTTTTTCTCTCACTCTGCACAAGGGTGAATTTTATGCAATTCTCGGCGGTAACGGTGCAGGTAAAACAACAACGCTGAAAGTGATTTCGGGACTTCGCAAGGCTTACCGAGGTAATGTAAAAGCAAACGGTAAGGTTGGAATGTTACCGCAGAATCCGCAGGCACTTTTTGTAAAAAGAACTGTGCGGGAGGATTTATATGAGGCTCTCAGTAATGTAAAAATCTCAAAGAAAGAAAAGGATGAGCAGGTTTCCCGTGTAGTTGGTCTTTGCTCGCTGACCGATTTTCTTGACCGACATCCTTATGACATTTCAGGCGGTGAACAGCAAAGAACCGCACTTGCAAAGGTTCTTCTTACCGCACCCGATATACTTCTTCTCGATGAGCCGACAAAAGGCTTTGATGCAGAATTCAAGGTAGTATTTGCGGATATTATCGGTAAACTGACAAATCAGGGCGTAACCGTGCTTATGGTCAGCCATGATGTGACCTTTTGTGCAGAATATGCACACAGATGCGGTATGTTTTTTGACGGTAATCTTGTCGCAGAGGGCACTCCCCGTGAATTTTTCTCAGGCAACAGCTTCTACACAACATCTGCAAACCGTATGGCAAGGCACCTCATTCCCGATGCGGTAACGGTTGATGAAATCATTGCTTGCTGTGGCGGAGAGATTAAGGAAAAAGAATGTGCAGATGAAACAACACCTTTGCCTGAGCCTACCCCGAGAAGTGTAAATTTCAAGCCTGAACCACTTAAACTATGGCGTAAAATTCTTGCTGCAGCATCAGGGCTTGTTTCATTAGCTGTGTTTTTCTATGCAACAGGAATTACCGATTTATCAGCACTTATAAATTCTTCGGGCATAAGTGAAGCGGGTAAAAACCAATTATGGCTTTACGGGATTTTGTTTGTTGCTCTTACCGTGTTTATGATTGCAATCGGAAGACGGAGCGAACCGCCGCTTATAGTGCAGACACCGAAAGAAAAACGGAACTTAAGCAAGCGGACAATTGTGGCATCTGTTGCTATATTGCTCTTTATTCCGCTGACCATATTTGCAGGAATTTTTTATCTCGACAACCGACAGTATAATATTGTTGCTTTGCTTGTTCTTCTTGAGTGTATGTTGCCGTTTATTCTCGTGTTTGAGGGTAGAAAGCCTAAGGCAAGAGAGCTTGTAACGATTGCCGTGCTTTGTGCAATCGGAATAGCAGGCAGAAGCCTTTTCTTTATGCTTCCGCAGTTTAAGCCGGTTCTTGCACTTACAATAATCGCAGGTGTTGCTTTCGGCGGAGAAGCGGGATTCCTTGTAGGAGCCGTTACAATGCTTCTTTCAAATATGCTGTTTTCTCAAGGACCGTGGACTCCATGGCAGATGTTTGCAATGGGTATTATAGGTTTTCTTGCAGGAATTCTTTTCAAAAAAGGATGGCTTCGCAGAACACGGGCATCACTTGCCGTTTTCGGTGCATTTGCCGCTGTTGTTATTTACGGAGGAATAATGAACCCTGCATCAATGTTTATGTATTCGTCACAGTCAATAACAGTTAAAGCCTTGATGGCATATTACATTTCGGGTCTTCCTATGGACCTGGTGCACGGCTTCGGAACTGTAATATTTATTATGCTCGCTGCCGAGCCGATGCTCGAAAAAATGGACCGTATCAAAGTAAAATATGGGTTGGTTGAGTAGGAGTTATAAATAAAGTAAGTTGTTTATTCCTTAGAAAAACTTTTAGCAAACTACCTGTTTTTTAACAATATTACATATAGGAACATATGAACGAACAAAATAACAAATTGATAGAGTACTGTGGTCAGTTCTATAACCAATCTGAATATGTAACAAATGTTTCATAATCGCAGATACATAGGTGAATACAGGTGCCGTGATATTATTCAGCCGAATGGAATTCCTGCAATAGTTCCGTTAGATTTGTTTGAAAAAGTTCAGGACAGAATGGCACAAACGAAAAAAGCACCTGCAAAACATAAGGCAGAAGATGACTACCTACTTTCGCCGAAGTTATATTGCGGAAAATGCAACAGACTTATGGTAGGAGAAAGCGCAACAAGCAAAACTTCAAAAAAATATCATTGTTACAAGTGTTCCGGTATTAAAAAGTTCCATGATTGCAACAAGAAAACAATCGGAAAAGATGCACTTGAAGCGATTGTTTTAAAACAAATCGAAAATGTGTATATGGATGACAATCTGATTGAAAAGATTGCCAATGAAGTTCTGAAAGAACAGGCTAAAGAAAACACAACATTGCCTCTTCTCAAAAAGAAATATGCCGAAACCGTGAAAGGTATCAGCAATATGCTTGATGCCATACAGAACGGAATACTGACAGAATCGACTAAAGAGAGGCTTGAATCATTAGAGCTGCAAAAAGCCGATTTATCACTGAAAATCACAAAAGAAGAACTCGAAAGACCGCTGTTAACTAAAGAGTAGATTATTGAATGGCTAAAAGATTTACGAAAGTACGGAACAAAGCGTTTAGACCATAAACGAAGACTGATAAATACTTTTGTTAACTCAGTTTATCTGTATGACGATAGAATTGTCATCAATTTCAACTACAAGGACGGCGCAAAAACCGTCCGGGTAGATAAGGTTAAAAATTTACTCCTGAGTTCGGATTCTAATGTATATGCTCTGCCAGAAACGGTTACCGAAAGGTAGCCGTTTTTTTATATGCTGAATAGAAAAACCATCCGCTATGGATGGTTTTTGTTTTTATAAGGTTATTTAGCAACCGCCTTGGGGGAGGGGATTGAATAAATTTGAAATAAATTGTGAAATGATATCTATAAGGCTTTGGATAAATGATGCTATTGAATCGGCGGTAATCATTGAATCAGTTTGTTCAATTTTTTCAAGATTGCCCATCCCAATACCCGCTGAGCCGTCAAAATCTGATGTATGGGCCGTGAGCCATGAAATCATTCCCTTGGGGTAGGTTAGAGTAACCTCTTCTCCGAGGCCGTTGACGGTTGTCATATCGGGGTAAGCTCCGTTATCGATTGCAAACATATCGTAATTTACTGCAAACCACGCATGGTGACTGCTTGAAGTGCGTTTGCCGTCGGGATAGCGCACAGTTGAAAGAGTGGAAAATCTGCATTCTTCGGGAACATTTGAAGAAGCAACAATGCTTTTCCAGGTTGGTGTAACTGCAAGGTTGTAATTTACCAACGGGTCAAGCTTGCCTGATGTGAGCCAGATTGGCATATCTGCAAGGTATTCTGTTGCCTGAGTGTCGGGTGACCATGCAGGGCAAATAGGAAAAGCCGCCGCAAACATTTCGGGATAGGCTACAGCCATTTTAAGAGTCATTTTGCCGCCCATTGAAAATCCGCCTATGTAAATTCTGCTCAGGTCAACATTTTTACTGTTTTTGGCAATAAAGTCGTCGATTGCGGCTCTAAGGGGCTCAATCGTACAGTTTTCCCAGGTGATGCCCATTTCTTCTCTTGAACGAGCGGCAATAATGAACGCACCGCCTGCCGGGGCAAATCTGCTTTGAAATTCATCACTTGCCCAGTAAGCAATGTTGTTTTTCTTAATTTGTGCACCTTCTTCACCGCCTTCACCAAGGCCGTGAAGCCAGATAACAATGGGATATTTTGTGCTGTCAGATTGTTTAACAGGTGAAAAATAGCGGTAATCAACGGAATAACCGTTAACTGCAGGACCTTCACCGGGGAGGAACTGAGCCTTAAGGGCATCGAGCCCGTCATTTAACGAAATAGCTGTAACACCGATACAGGATAAAGTTAATATTACAACCGCCATGAATAATGATAAAAGCTTTTTCATAATGTCACCTCGTTAAAAATTGAAGCTACTGCATTTTTGATTGATGCAAGAATATTAGAAAACTGAATTTTGACAAAGTCGAAGAAAGAGGCGAAAAATGAGCTTGAATCGCCGCCTTCATTTTCGGCGTCTTTACCGTATTCAGATGTATGAGCCGTCAGCCACGAAATCATTCCTTCAGGGTGGGAGAGGGTTACTTTGTTGCCGTTTCCGTCAATGGTTGACATATTTGGATAATTGCCGCCTTTTGAAGAAAACATATCGTAGCTCACCGCAAACCAGGCGTAATGATTGCTGTCAGCCGCCGTTCCGTCGGGGTAGCATACCTGAGTGAGGGTAGAAAGTCGGCAATCTCCCTTAACCTTGGAGGTGCTTGTGATGCTTTTCCAGGAGTTTAGAATTAAAAAATCATAATCTACCGTCGGGTCCTGATTGCTTGATGTTATCCACACGGGAACATTCTTGAATTTTTTTGCCATACTTTTTGTAAGATAAGAAGCGGGGCAGTAGGGGAAAGCGGCGGCAAACATATCGGGATATTCCATAAGCATTTTGAAGGTCATCATACCACCCATTGAAAATCCGCCGATATAAATTCTGTTAAGGTCAATGTTTGATTTATTCTTTTCAATAAAGCTGTCAACAGCCGCCTTTAAAGGTGCGAGCATTTCATCAGCATCCCAACATAAACCAAGCTCTTCTCTTGCTCTTGGTGCCAGAATAAATGCACCGCCCGCTGAGGTGAAACGGCTTTGAAATTCGTCGCTTGCCCAGTTGGCAATGTCCTTTGTTTGCTGACCGTCGGTTTTGCCGTTGTTCTTGCCGTGAAACCAGATAACAAGAGGGTATTTGGTTTTGTCATTTCTGCTAACAGGAGAAAAATATCGGTAATCAACAGAATATCCGTCGGTCTTTGGTCCTTCACCGTATTTAAACTGATTTCTTAATGCCGTTGTGCCACTGCTGAGTGAAGCCGCACACACACTCACGGGAATTGACACAATCAAAACAAGTGCCAGCAAAAGCGAAAAAAATCTTTTCATAAACGCACCTCCGTTTTCTTAAATATATCACAATCCTCGAATTTTGTAAATAAAAAGAAAAGAGCCGCAGTTTTGCGGCTCTCGTCGGTTATCAATAGTTTTCTGCGTGAATTTCAAAGTAGCTCTGAGGATGAGCGCAAGTGGGGCAGATTTCGGGAGCTTTTGTGCCGACTACGATGTGACCGCAGTTTCTGCATTCCCAAACCTTAACCTCGCTCTTTTCAAAAACAGCGGCTGTTTCAACATTCTTAAGCAAAGCTCTGTAACGCTCCTCGTGGTGCTTTTCAACCTGAGCAACCAGGCGGAATTTTGCGGCTAATTCGTGGAAGCCTTCTTCTTCGGCATCCTTTGCAAAGCCGTCATACATATCTGTCCACTCATAGTTTTCGCCGTCAGCAGCGTTAGCAAGGTTAGCAGCTGTGTTGCTGATGCCATCAAGCTCTTTAAACCACATTTTTGCGTGCTCTTTTTCATTGTCAGCAGTTTTGAGGAAAAGTGCAGAAATCTGCTCATAGCCCTCTTTTTTTGCTACCGAAGCAAAGTATGTGTATTTGTTTCTTGCCTGAGATTCGCCTGCAAAAGCGGCCTCAAGATTTTTCTGTGTTTTTGTTCCGTCATATTTGCTCATAATAATTCTCCTTTGTAAATTTATTACAATTTAAAATAACACGGCAAGCTGCCGTTAGTCAACACTAAGCAAGCATTTCTTCAATCTGACTTTTGGGCATATAACCAACCTCAGTTTTAACTGCCTTTCCGCCTTCAAAAAGCATAAGGGTGGGGATGCTCGCAATTCCGAATTTCATTGCAAGACCCTGCTCTTCGTCAACATTAACCTTGCCGACCTTAACTTTGCCGTTATAGTCATTGGCAATTTCTTCAATAACGGGAGCAAGCATCATACAAGGTCCGCACCAGGTTGCCCAGAAGTCAACCAATACGGGAATATCGGAATTTAAAACCTCTTGCTCAAAGTTTGCGCTTGTAAGCTTAATTTCTGCCATATTTATCTCTCCTTTTTATTCTTCTAAAGATTTATAATAAAGCATACAGTGGCAGTATCCCTCAAAATTGGGGTCTGCAATCTGCTCTTTAAATTCTTTGCACATACATTTGAATTCTTCTGTCCGTTGAGTTCTGCAGGGGCAATAACCGCCCGTCTTTTTAAGCCCTTCTTTAACTGCATCCACAACAGCCTTATTAGGGTTAAAGGTTATCTTCATAGTATTATCTCCTGATAGCTAAAGATTATTCTTTATTATATTTTAGCATAATTTATTTGAAAATTAAAGCTGTTTATGTAAATAATTATTGACACTTAATTTTGTTTGGTGTAAATTATAATCATAATATTCAGAGGTGGTATTTTTATGTCAAAAAAAGCAATAAACAAGGTAATATCAGCTTGTGTTCCGGTTTTAAACGGTTGCGCAAAAATCTTTGCAAAAAAGCCGAAGGAATTGATTTCGCTTTCAAAAAACGGCTTTGCAGATAAGAAGG
The DNA here is from genome assembly GCA_017465465.1 of Clostridia bacterium. Taxonomy (GTDB): domain Bacteria; phylum Bacillota; class Clostridia; order Oscillospirales; family Acutalibacteraceae; genus CAG-488. The sequence continues at coordinate 18,100 of JAFTWE010000032.1, forward strand.
TTTATCTCACGGCTCACAGAGGTGTAACTCAGTTTTCTCCTGAAAACACACTCCCTGCTTATGAAGAAGCAGTCAGAAGAGGCTATTATTCAGCAGAATGTGATATTGTTTTGACTAAAGATAAAAAATGGGTGCTCAGTCATAATGAAGATATGAGTATCCGCTTATGGCAGGTTGGCAATTACAGCGACTATACCCTTGAAGAGGTGCAGAAGTTTTCTTTCAAAAACGGCACAAATCATTGGAACAAGGCTCTTCATGTTCCCACACTTGAAGAATTTCTCGATGTTTTTGTCGGAAGCGAAACAAGACCTCAGATTGAAATTAAGGGTGACAATATCGACGACCTTAAAAAGGTTATTAAAGCCGTTCACGACAGGGGAATGGGCAAGCAGGCAATTATTATTTCATTTAACCTTGACCAGCTTAAGAAAATCAGAAGTATTGATGATGAAATTGAGCTTTGGTATCTCATCGGCAGAATTGACCAAAAGGCTATTGATGAGGTTAAAACCCTTGGTAATGCCTGGTTTTCACCCCACTTTGCTCAGAATGATGCTGAGTCCATTCAGCTTGCAATCGATAACGGTGTAAAATGCTCATTCTGGACGGTAAACTCAGTTAAGGATGCCGAATTCCTCTACAACCTCGGTATTCACTATATGGAAACTGATATTATTTGTAATTGAGATTAGTCGATTATGAAAGGAGAATAATATGTCATATTCGTTGTTGGCTCATTTGTATCCTCACATAAAGGGGTCACAAGAAGATATTGCAACTTTTTCTCTACAGTATCTACTGTTACAGTCAAAGGGATTGAATAAAGCCTTTACTGAAAGAATTTCCGAAAAAATGCAAATCAATACAGAAGAAACACTCCAATATGTATGTCAGGCTACTGGAAAAGGGGAAGAAAAAGAGAGACCCGATATGGCAGGAATGGACTCCAACGGTGAAGAAGTTTTGCTGTGCGAAATGAAGTTTTATGCTTCTTTGACTATTAACCAACCACTTACATACATCGACAGATTGAAAGCTGAAAATGGCAAGGGCTTGATTTTTATTTGCCCTGAATCTCGATTGACGAGCCTTTGGTATAAGTTGAAAGAATTGTGCAAAGAACGAAATGTAAAAGAAATTAATAAAAATTGTATTTCAGTTGATGACATAAAAATGGGGATTATAACTTGGACCGAAATTATTGAGCTTTTCAAACAGATTTCATCTTCGACGGAAATTCTGTATAATTCAGATGTTCAGCAATTAGAGGGATACTGTAATCAGATTGATAACGAGGCTTTTATGCCTTTCAAAGCTGAGGATTTATCAGCGGAAATGGCAAATAAAGCAGAACGATATTATCAGATTATAGATGAAGTTGTTGAGCTGTTTTGTGCAGATGAAAATTATGCAACATCAAAAAAAGGGATTAAAGCAACGGCATACAGGAAGGGTTATACAAGAAGTTTGTATATAGATGAATTGACATTTACCATAAATTATGATAGAGATATGTGGAAAAACCCTGCCTGTGTAGAAACACCATTCTGGATAGCTTTCAGAAACAAAGATTGGGAGCAGACTGAAAAATATCAAGAGGTTTGCAAAGCTTTTGCAGAAACACAAAAGCAGTATTTCTGGGGCATGATATTCTTGGCACTCGAACCACTTCAAGAGGCTACTTTTGAAGAAGTTTGTGATGGAATAAAGAAGCAAATTGTAAAATATTTAGAATGTTTTAAAAGAGACAAACTGCCTTCTCCTTGAGGAGAAGGTGTCACGAAGTGACGGATGAGGGGGCAAATTGAAGAAATGCTGATTAATAATTTTACAGAAAAAGATGTGGTAATAGAACAAACGAATAAGCCAAAAGAGATTCTGAAGGCCCACGAACGAATTTATTATGACGATTTTGGCGAGATGATTTTTAAAATTTATCTTAATGAAAATCATACTTTTAAAAAAAAGAAAAGTGATGCTGTGGCTAGTTTGGAATTACAAGCAAAATTAAATCTGCGTTTGTTGGCTAATAAGGACACAATTGTTAATCTTTATAGAATAACGGATAATGTAGTGGAATATACAATAAATTCTGTAGATGCGAAAATCGTAAACTCTGATTTCGCAAATAAGACTTTTAGTTTGGACATCAATGAAATTGATAGTCTTATTGAGGAAAAGGTAAGATACGATAAAAAACAATCCTATAAAAGTGATTTATTTTTTGTTGCTTTTGAGTCGTTTATATCGGGATTTGGAGTGTTTAAGCTCCTTTCATTTTTAGATGTTTTATCTGTTGCCTCTATGTTGGTTTCTCTTATATTTTTATTTGCTTTCGTGCTTTCAATAAACATAATCTTAACCTATTTTCAAAATAAAAGAAAAAAACAAGAAATTCAAAAAGATATTATTTATATTTGTTCGCCTGATGTTTTAGAAAAGTTGTTTTCAAAACCCAAAAAGACAAGAAAGGCTCGCAAGAAAGACAGGGGACGGTTAGCGTAAAAACCTAAATAAGCATTCCAGTTCAATCAATTTTAATTATTTTACCCCACCCAGCCCCGATGGCCTCCCCATCGGGGAATTTTGTATATCCGATTTTTCACTAAATCATCAGAAATACCACAAACAAGTTCATATATTTCATGATTTGTATTATAGCCGAAAGGCTATAATACAAATCAACAAACTCTTCATAATTTAATATTGAATGCAGTTAATACATCAAACAATGCGCTTATCTCTGTAAATATACATAAAAATTGTATATTTAACAAAAATATACACATCAACAACAAAGTTCAAAAGAGCCCCTCAAGGAGAAGCCTTTTCTTTCTGTAGCTTCTTTGACAAAGGAGTAGCTCTGGGGAATAGGGTTGACAAATCGGTCACCAAGTCGCTGCCTTTACATTTTGTAAAGCAAGCTAAGTGGCAGCCATTGGAGGAAGAGGTACTCTCAAAATCCGGTGGCACTTTTCATCGCTTTGCATAAGATAATAAATGATGAGCATTATGACGAAGAAAAATCATTCTGTGCCCTTGATGCGGACGTATTTATCAACACCGCAATGAAGAATGTTAAAAAAATAACACTTTAAATCAAGCCTGATTTGCTGAATTCTTGAGTAAATATAAGCCGTTTAAAGCGAAAATAGCTCTGTCAAAATCCGACAAATATTAAAATAAATCAAATATAGAAAATATACACAAATGATTTATTCAAAATACAATAATCTTGATGTAATTTGTATATAGATTATTTTTAATCAAAGGGATATAATCATTCCAGTTTGATTTTAGAGGAGTGTCATTTATGAACGAATATATTGAAAAAGTAATTGCCACCGTTGAAAAGCGTGACGGCGAAAAGGCTGAATTTCTTCAGTGCGTAAGAGAAGTTTTTTCTTCTCTCGAAAAGGTTATTGAAGTTCGCCCTGATTATGTTGAAAAAGATATCCTCGGTCGTATGGTTGAGCCTGACCGTTTTGTTTCTTTCCGTGTTGCATGGGTTGACGATGCAGGCGAAACTCAGGTTAACCGCGGTTTCCGTGTTCAGTTTAACTCCGCAATCGGTCCTTACAAGGGCGGCTTGCGCTTCCATCCTTCAGTAAATGCCAGCATTGTTCATTTCCTTGGTTTTGAGCAGACCTTCAAAAACAGCCTTACAGGCCTCCCAATCGGCGGCGCAAAGGGCGGTTCTGACTTTGACCCGAGAGGTAAGAGTGATGCAGAGGTTATGCGCTTCTGCCAGGCATTTATGACTGAGCTTTACAGACACATCGGTGCAAGCATCGACGTTCCCGCAGGTGACATCGGCGTTGGCGGCAGAGAAATCGGCTACCTCTTCGGTCAGTATAAGCGTATCAGAGGTGCATTTGAAAACGGCGTTCTCACAGGTAAGGGCATCCAGTACGGCGGCTCACTTATCAGACCTGAGGCAACAGGCTTCGGTGCTACATATTACGCTTGCGAAGTGTTCAAGCACTTCGGTGAAGAAATCAAGGGCAAGACCTTTGCTGTTTCAGGCTTCGGTAATGTTGCCTGGGGTACTGCTAAGAAGGTTGCAGAGCTCGGCGGTAAAGTTGTTACAATCTCAGGTCCCGACGGCTATGTTTATGACCCCGACGGAATCGTTACAGAAGAAAAGATTAACTATATGCTTGAAATGCGTGCTTCAGGCCGTGATAAGGTTCAGGATTATGCTGACAAGTTCGGCGTTGAATTCTTCCCCGGCGAGAAGCCCTGGGGCGTTAAGGTTGATGTTGCAATGCCTTGCGCAACTCAGAACGAAATTGATATGGAGCAGGCAAAGAAATTGGTTGCAAACGGCGTTCCTTATTACATTGAGGTTGCCAATATGCCCACAACCAACGATGCTCTTGAGTATCTCAGAGAAAACTGCAAGGCTGTTGCTCCCTCAAAGGCAGTTAACGCAGGCGGCGTAGCAGTTTCAGCTCTTGAAATGAGCCAGAACTCAATGAGATATTCCTGGACAGCAGAAGAAGTTGATGCAAAGCTTAAGCAGATTATGAAGGATATTCATGATAACTCTGCAAAGGCTGCTGAGCAGTATGGCTACGGCTATGACCTTGTTTCCGGCGCAAATATCGCAGGCTTCCTTAAGGTTGCAGATGCTATGATGGCTGAAGGCATCCACTAATTTAAAATTAAAGAGGTGAGTGGTAGGCCTTGGCCTAAGCTCACCTCTTATTTTTTTGCATAATTATTGACTTGTATCGGCTTTTATTGTAAAATCAGAATATCAAAAAAGAAATATCAAGGAGGGCTTTTATGTCAGTTCTTATGACAATTCTTTCCCCTGTAATTGCTTTTATTCTTGCGGTTATTACTCCATTTGCAACATTGATTTGCTATGACCCGTCAGTGCCTTATGACGAGGAAATTGCCATTGCCGAGGAAAAAGCAGGGGGATATATGAAAGGCATCTGCCATGCCGACCCCGATTATGATTTGCTTCACGAGGCAAACATCGGCTGGATTCGTGATGATATTCCTTTCCCTTATGACGAAAACGGTAAGCTTTCCAAAAGCTACCTTTCCTGGAAAGCTGAAATGCAGGAATATGCCGACAACGGTATGAAGATTATGGGTATTACACCTTACCCTGATGATTATATTGAATACGGACTTGACCCGAGAAATCCCGATGATGTTGAAGGAATTCAGGATATTGCCCGTTTTTATGTTGAAGATTTGGGCGATATTATCGGTGCAATCCAGGTCACTAATGAAATGGGAGTTGACCGTTTTACATATCCTCTTACTATGGATGAGGCTTATGAATTTATCGGTATGCAGCTTGAAGCTCTTGACCCTGTTAAGGGTGATATTCTTGTAGGCTACAATATGACAGGCACTTTTGTTGCAACAATGCCCTTTGAAATGGCTGAGTATCATAAATATTGCGACTATGTGGGCGTTGATATGTATCTTGGCTGCTTTGAAAATGTGCTCAAAAATACTGACCAGATTGTTACAATCCTCAGCTTTGTAAGGCGTGTAACAGGTAAGCCCGTTATCGTTTGTGAATTTGGTTATATCGGCCTCGGTGAGCAGAAAACAAGAGCCGAGAAGAACGAAATTCTTCAGCAGTACGGTTATAAAAACGAAGAAGAAGCCGCGGCAGATATTGATAATTTTATCAAAAAGCTCCCGCCTGAGCTGGCAGATGAATTTGACAAGTATGCTGACGAATCTCCCGAATACCGCGCTGACCAGATGTTTAACGATGAATATGCAAATCATCTTTATACAGAGCTTCAGGCAGGCTACGGTCTTTATGATTTTCAGCATACCCCCGAAGGTCAGGCAGAGTTTTTCTCATACATAATTCCTAAAATTATGTCACTTGACTTTGTAATCGGCTCCTTTATTTATTGCTGGCACGACAGCGGAGATTGTTATGTCTGCGGTCAGGAAGAATGCCCTGTAGAAACAAAGTGGGGTCTTGTTGACGGTGACGGCAATCCAAAGCCCTCTTACTATGCCGTTCAGGAGGCTTTTGCACAAGAAAGACCTGAAAATGCGGCAGACGCCTTATCGCAGGTTCAATCCCTTGCAGACAGAGCTTTCCTTTATGCAGAGAGATTTTTGTTTGAACTGGGTCAGGCTGTTGAAAACGCGGTAGCCTCAGCAAATTCATAAAATTAAGCACTCCTTTTAGGAGTGCTTTTTGTATGCCGTATTATGCTGAAAGCTTGCTTTTCTTTTTATAATATACCGCAACGGATGCGGCAAAGGCGATTATGCAAGCGCAAGAGCCGATTATTACAAAAACGGGCAGAATATCAAGCGCCTGACCGATATAATCCCTGTTTAGCTGATAACTGACAGTAAGGGTTTCATCATCAAAGCTTATGTTTTTCTGAAGCTCATCCATAGGAGAATCTTCATTATACACATTTTTGTTTTTAAAATCTCTAGCTTCGGTGTGGGAATCAAATTCAAACTGTTTTTCGGCAGTCAATGCCACCACAGCGGTCAATTCATAGCCATTTTTACCTTCGTTGAAAACATAGTTCAATTCTTGCAGATACAAAACATATTTTTGCGTATCCTCACGGTATTCTTCATCAATAAGGTAATAAAGGCAACGGTAGTCAGTCACATAATCCTTTAGCTTATAATATTCGCTTTCTGCCGTTTCGTTGTTGGGGTATTGATAGCCCACTGCGTTAGTGAAGCAGAATTCGCAGGGGATAGTCGACTCGACTGCTACTGAAACAAAGGGAAAAGCAACCGACACAACAATTATAACCGCAATAATAACTGATGTTATTTTTATATGCTTTTTGCGGCAACTTTTTTGTTCGGGTGAAAGCTCAGGCTCGCAGATATTATACTTTTTGTAAAGAGCACAGCGGATTTTATAGGCTGCTATGCCGCCTGCAACAGCCGTGGCAGGCAAAGCTACAAACAGCATTGTCGGTCCGTCGAAAATGATGCTGAGAGCAAGACCCAATAAAGAAACAATCATCAGAAACGAAACAGCGGTAACATATTTAACCGCTTTTTTGGTTATGCCCTCAGCTAATTGAGTGTCAACAATATCTCCGTTATGAATGCTTGAGGTGAAATTGTTGAATGAAATCATTTCTACCGTAATAGACGCGGCAATCAGAAGCAGAATGATTACATAGCCCACCCATAAAACAGTGTTATAAACAATGTCGCTTACCGTATAAGCAAGAATGAGTGCAACTGCGCCGAGAGCAACAGCAATAATTGAGCTGTTAGTAAGCCTGACCGATGCTTTTTCAATAAGGTATCTGAGCCTTTCTTCACTTTTTATGCTCTTTGTTTCTTCGTGACTTGTGTTTGCAGATTTTTCACCCCGCAGAATTTCGTCAACTGTAACAGAATAAAGCTCTGCGATTGCAGGCAACATCATTATTTCGGGGCAGCCTTCGTCACGCTCCCATTTGCTGACGGTTTTGTTAGAAACATTCAGCTTGTCTGCAACCTCCTGCTGAGTCATTCCGTTGGCCTTTCTCAGCGCCGAAAGAAAAGTACCTATAGTTTTCTTTTCCATTTTGAAACCTCCTTTGCAGCTCTATTCTGCAACAAGTAGAGTCACTTTTCAACTCACGGATGGTAGATTTTATCCACGAAGCGTAGAATTATAATTTAATTATATATTTTTAAATTGTGAAAAACAATTCTTCACTGTTTTTTTAGGCTTGAAATCAATAACAAAAATCTTCACCTATTTTTGTAGAAAATGTATATATTAAATTTTGCTCTCAATATGGTAAAATTAACTATCAATTTAAACGAGGTGTTTATATGAAAAAGGTTTTATCCGTTTTTCTCGCTGTTGTAATAATGGCTGTTGCAGTTTTGCCGTCATTTGCAAAAAGCGATAAGTGCAACTGCGGTGAAGCTCCCATTATTTATGTTGCAGCTTTAGGCAGCGGTACTCTTACTCTTGATGAGGGCACTGAAAATGAACGCGTTCTTTTCCGCCCCGAAATTGCAGAGATTCTTCCCGACCTTCTGCCAATCGTTCCTGCGGCTGTTCAGCTTATTGCTGATAAAAACTACGACGCTTTCGGCGATGTTCTTATTGACTGTGTAAATTCTGTTTTCGGTGAGCTTGCTCTTGATGAAAACGGAAATTCAAGCGACCGTGTAACCTGCGAGGAGTTCCATCCTGATACAGCAGACCACGGTATGGAGCACAGCTATTATTTCGGCTACGATTTCAGACTTGACCCTGTTGAAAACGCAAAGCTTCTTCATCAGTACATTCAGGAAGTTAAAGAAATCACAAAGCACGACACAGTTCGTTGGCGCGCTTCAAGTATGGGCGGCGTTGTTACAATGTCATACATCCGCCTTTACGGCACAGCAGATATCGAAACAATCATCTTCCAGTGCTGTCCTCTTCAGGGCACCGCTGTTGCAGGTGAGCTTTATAACGGACTTGTTGAAATCAACAAAGACGCTCTCAAGGGTTATGCTTCTCAGGCTCTTCCCGAGCTTGGCAGTGACTTCCTTGCAGGTGTGCTTCTTGCTTTGATTGAGGCTCTTGATATGGCCGGTGTCTGGGATTCACTTCTTGTTATTGCCGATGACCTTATCCTTAATCTTAAAGACAGAGTTTTTGCTGAATGCCTTATTCCTATTTTCGGCACATTGCCAGGTATCTGGAGCTTTGTTCCCGATGAATATTACGAATCAGGCAAAGAGTTTATGCAGCTTGACCCTGTAGAAAATGCTCAGCTTATCGCAAAGCTTGATTTCTACCATTATGAGGTTCAGTCAAAGTGTGCAGAGCTTATTGCTCTTGCAAAGGCAAGCGGCACAACAATGTATAATGTTCTCGGCTACGATATGCAGAGAACTCCTCTTGTAACCGCTTACAGAGAAACATCTGACGGCACAGTTGACTCTAAATACGCTTCAATGGGTGCAACCTGTGCTTTGCTTGGTGAAACTCTTCCTGAGGATTACACCCAGGCAAAATATACCGATAAAAACTTTATGTCACCTGACAGAGTGATTGACGCTTCTACCTGCGTAATGCCTGAAAACACTTGGTTTATCAAGGATATGCTTCATTCAACCACTCACGACGGTCACGATGAGCTTTACGATATTATGTTTGAAAGTGAAAAACAGCTTACTGTTTTTGATTTGGAAGAATATCCTCAGTTCCTCCAGAATGATGTTGTAAATCAGTGCTTCTATCCTGTTGAGGCTGAAACTGACGACAGCATCAAGGGCGCTTTTGATGATTTGATGAATCAGTTCACATTCACAAAGCTTGTTGAGCTTATCTTCAAGGTTATCTACTCAATCATTGGCGCATAATTTAATTTTTTACCCCGATATTCTTGCAATATCGGGGTATAATTATTTTTTAAAAAATATCTGTACTTTCTTGAACAAATGATATATAATACCAACGGTTTACATAATTTGAAAGGAATAGATTAAATGAACATAATTGTTGCAGGTGACGGCAAGGTCGGTCAGGCAATAACAAGGCTTCTTTCTCAGGAGGGCCACGATATTGTAATGGTAGACACTAACCGTGATGTAATGGAAGATAATCTTCAGCAATATGATGTTATGACCGTTGTGGGCAACAGCGCAACAATGGCAACCCTGCAGGAGGCCAATGTTGAGCAGTCTGATTTATTTATTGCGGCTACAAGTGCCGATGAAATAAATATTTTAAGCTGTCTTACCGCCCGCAAGCTTAATCCCTTTATTCACACCATAGCCCGTGTGCGTAACCCTGAATACACTCAGCAGCTTTATATGATGAGAGGGGATTTGGGTCTTTCTTCTATCATAAACCCGGAGCGTGAGGGCGCTCAGGAAATTTTGCGTCTTTTGCAGCTCCCCGGCGTATTGAAGAGAGAAACTTTTGCAAGAGGCCGTGTTGAAATTGTTGAAATCAGAATTCCCGAAAAGAGCATTCTTGACGGGGTTTATATCAATAACCTCACTCACGCCCTCAAGGGAAGAAAGGTGCTTGTTTGTGTTGTGTCACGCAACGGCAAGGCGTTTATCCCCACAAGTGAAACAATGCTTAAGGCAGGGGACCATATCTTTGTAACGGCGCCTGTTGCTGTTCTTTCTTATGTTCTCAAAAAGCTTGATGTTACTCAAAAGAAAATCCGCCACGCTATGATTATCGGCGGCGGCAGAGTGAGCTATTATCTTACCCACGCTCTTGTAGATGCGGGCATTCATGTAAAGATTATTGAAAAAGACCTTGCCCGTTGCGAGCATCTTGCAGAGATTTTACCTGATGAGGTTGCAATTATTCACGCAGACGGCTCATCCCAGGATGTTCTTGACAGTGAGGGTATTGCCGAAACCGATGCATTGGTTACTCTTACAGGTGTTGACGAGCAGAACGTTATTGCTTCAATGTACGGTAATGCTCAGGGCGTTGCTCATATTGTAACAAAAATCAACCGCACAGAAATGACGGGTATGATTGAAAATCTTCCAATCGGCAGTATGGTAAGCCCAAAAGAGCTTTGCAGTGCCAATGTTGTGCAGTATGTCCGTGCTATGCAAAATCAGGCAGGTGCGGCAATCACCCTTCACAGAATTGCAAACGGCAGAGCAGAAACCCTTGAATTTGTAATCAACGAATGCTCACGCCATATCGGTGAGCCTCTTAAAAAAATCAGATTAAAGAAAAATATTCTTATTTCCTGCATCACTCACAGAGGTAAAACCACCATTCCCGACGGTAACTCTTCGTTTGAGCTTGGTGATACGGTTATTGTGGTTACCAACCGTGAAGAGCCGATTTTGCAGTTTAACGATATTTTTGCATAGGAAGTTTTTTAATGAATGTTAAGTATGTTTGCCGAATAACGGCATATACCGTATTTATGACGGCTTTGTTTATGCTTGCCCCTGCAGGCATAGCCTTTTATGACGGTGAAACAAGAAATGCTTTGGTATATCTTTTTGTTGTTGGTATTATGTCTGTTTTGGGCTCGGTTCTATTTTTAGTGAGCCGCAATTTCAAGCCGATTCTTTACGCTCAAGAGGGTATTGCCGCAACCAGTATATCGTGGATAGTGATGTCTGTTTTTGGTGCGTTACCTTTCGTGCTTACAGGTGAAATTCCCAGATATATTGATGCTTTGTTTGAAATTGTTTCAGGCTTCAGTACCACAGGAGCATCAATTCTCAGCGATGTTGAAGCTCTTTCAAGATGCAATTTGTTTTGGCGAAGCTTTTCTCACTGGATGGGCGGTATGGGAGTGCTTGTCTTTATGCTTGCTGTTTTACCACAGACCAAAAAGGGCGAGGGCTCAGGTATTTTTCTTATGAAAGCCGAAAGCACAGGCCCCAGCGTAAGCAAGTTTACACCGCATCTGCGCCAAACGGCTAAGATTCTTTATATTCTTTATATTGCTTTTACAATAGCCTGTGCGGTGTTTTTGCTTTTGGGTGAATTGCCGTTGTTTGACAGCTTATGCCTTGCATTAGGTACGGCAGGTACAGGCGGCTTTGGTATTCTTAATGATAGTGCAGGCAGTTATTCACCTTACATTCAGGGTGTGCTTGCGGTATTTATGATGTTATTCGGCATAAATTTCAGTATGTATTATCTTATTCTTCTCGGTCAGCTTAAAGCAGTTTTTAAAAACGAGGAGCTGAGAACATATTTGGGAATAATACTTGCCAGTGTTGTTTTAATAACAGTAAATATTTACAGTATGTATGGCTCTGTCAGGGAATCAATGCATCACGCTTTTTTCCAGGTCAGCAGTATTATTACAACAACGGGCTTTTCCAGTGTGGACTTTGAGCAGTGGCCCGCTTTTTCAAAAGGAATACTGTTTATTCTGATGTTTATAGGCGGCTGTGCGGGCAGTACGGGCGGAGGAATGAAGGTGTCGCGAGTGTTGATGCTTGGCAAAAATATTGTCAGAACAATCAGCCAGACTCTTCATCCAAGGCGAATGCACCTGGTTAAAATGGACGGGCACTCGGTGAAAGAATCTGTTGCCAACAGCGTTGATGCTTATCTTGCGGTTTACTGTGTGATAATTCTTTTCAGCTTTGCCATAGTTTCATTGGATGACTATTCTTTGGGCACTAACTTTTCGGCAGTTGTTGCCTGCTTTAATAACATAGGCCCCGGCTTTGAGTTGGTTGGTGCAACGGGCAACTACGGTCATTACAGCGATTTATCAAAATTTGTATTTATAATCGATATGCTTTTAGGAAGGCTTGAAATTTTCCCGCTTCTTGCATTGTTCAGCCCTGACCTCTGGAGCAGAAAGAGATAAAATAAGGGTCGCTTCTGCGACCCTTTAGCTTTCTCTGTATTCCTTCGGAGTTTTACCGAAGTATTTTTTAAATATTTTTGTAAAGTAGTTTACATCATAAATTCCGCAATACTGCGAAATAGTCTGAATTTGCATATTGGTGGTTTTAAGAAGTCGGGCGGCGTGCTCGGCTCTTTTTTTATTGACATAATCTGTAAGTGTCATACCTGTTTCTTTTTTAAACAAAGATGAAAGATAGCTTGGGTTTACATTAAGAGCCTTTGCCTGAGCGTTAAGGCTCAAATCTCCAGTAATTTCAGAGTCTATGGTTGTCAGCACCTTTTGAATAAGGTGAGAGTAGTTTTTCATAGAATGCTTTTTAACAAGCTGGCAGTAAGAACGAATCATCTCTTTCTGAAGCTGTTCAATTTCCTTAAGGGAGTTTGCCATTTCAATTTTAACTGCAAAGTCTGATGAAATTTTGTCAATATAATATGGGTGAACAGAGCCATGCTCGGCAGCCTTTCTTAAAAGCGTGTTAAGAATAACCGAGTAATTTTTTATATTTCTCACAGGGTCAGAGGACCTTTGCTCAACGCCTGCGTTAGTCATTTTGCTTATAATCATTTCGGCATTGTTGATAAGCCCCTGAGAAACAATATCCATAAGCCTGTTTTCTTTTTCGTAGGTGGATTCAATAAGATGAACGCTGAGCTGAGGCTTGTCTGTATTACCTTGAATGTATTTTGTGGCTTCACCGAAGTTATAAGAGGTTGCCTCTTCAATTCTTTCAATAGTGAAATTTTCAAGACCGCCCCAGATAGTTTCACCCAAGGTGTTAAAAAGAATAAACAGATTGCTTTCATTGGCAATCAGAGGAACCTGAGTATAATATTTTTCAAATTCCTTGAAGGTCTGTGAGCTTATATTAAATTTTTCCGCAAGGTTAAGCTTTGTTTCTTTTGATATTTCACAATCAAGATACGGGCCGATGATAATTCCGCAGGGCTCATCGGTGTCAGGCAGGCGAAGGAAGATATAACAGCACAAAAAGCTGTCGGTAATTTTGTAAATTGTGTTATCCTTGGTGTTTTTAAACACCTCTTCCAGAATAACATTGTAGTCCTTGCCTGAAGTCAGAAATTTTCGCAGCTGAAAATCCACCTCGTCATAACTCTCATCAGACGGAACAATGTAGGAATTAAGCCCGAGATTTTTCAGATAACCCCTGAAAAAGGCCAGCTCTTTTTCATAAAACATACTTAATACCCCTCAGTATAGTAGTTCTTGCTTGCATTATCGTACAATTTTTATGGAAAATCAAGCAAAAATAAAAATTTTACTAATAAAAATAAAAATATTCCTCACAGAAAAGGTAAATCTGTTATAAAATACAGTTGTGAGGAGGTTTGTGGATTTTTAACAAAAAAAATCGACAAATCAGGAAATTTATAGAAAAAAGGAGGAGAATCTATATTATGGCAAAAAAATCACCTAAATTAGATTCTAACGGTTATCGCAAGTTTGGTATGAGAGACAAAATTGCGTATGCGGCAGGCGACTTCGGTTGCAATATGAGCTTTGCACTCAAAGGTACGGTTCAGACTTTCTGGTTGGTATTCATGATGATGGAAACCGGCTTGTTGTCAGGTTTATTGTTGCTCGTTCAGATTTGGGACGCAGTTAACGACCCGCTTATCGGCAGTCTTATTGACAACGATAAGAGAAAATACAAAATGGGTAAATTCAAGACCTATATTTTCATAGGTGCTTGCGGTCTTCTTCTTGCAGGTGCTGCAGTGTTCCTTCCTTTCCCCAATGCAAGCGTTGTAGTTAAGGCAGTTCTCTTTGTTCTCGGTTATATTATCTGGGATGCCTGCTACACAGTAGCAAATGTTCCTTACGGCTCAATGCTTTCTCTTATTACTGAAGACAGCGGTGAACGCGCTCAGCTTTCAACCTGGAGAAGCATCGGTTCAATGTTCGGTAATATTGTTCCCATGGTTATTCTTCCTATGTTAATCTGGCAGAAGGTTACTTATGACGGAACAGGCGACTATCATACAAATCCTATTACAGGTGAAGCTTATAAAATGGGCGACCCTGTTCTTGACCCCCTCACAGGTAAGCAGTTTGAAACACTCCTTGGTGAGCGCGTATTCTGGGCGGCTCTTATAATGGGTGTTCTCGGCTTTATCGCATTTATGTTTATGATTAAGACCATCACCATCCGCGTTGATGAAAACTCTGTTAAAACTAACGAAGGCGGCGAAAAGATTAACATCATCAAATCCTTCGGCAAGTTTTTGAAAAACCGCCCTGCGGTCGGCGCAACAGTTGCCGCTATGGGTATGTTCCTTGGTATGCAGTCAGCAACCACAGCAAACACAATTATGTTTGCAACTTATTTCAACCAGGCTTCAATGTCAGGTATCGTTCAGATGATTGGTTTCCTTCCAATGGTTCTTTTCTTACCCTTCATCAAAAAGCTTGTTAATAAGTTCGGTAAAAAAGAAGCTTCTGTTGCAGGCACAATCGTTTCAGTTATCGGCGGCGTAATTATGCTTGTTTTCCCGATGGTTGAAAACCGCTCAACAGCTTTGATTATTTACCTTGCAGGTCTTATCCTCTTCGGTATCGGTATGGGTGTATACACTTGCGTATCCTGGGCTATGATGGGTGACGCTATTGATTACAATGAATGGAAATTCGGCACTCGCGAAGAAGGCACAGTATATTCACTTCACTCATTCTTCCGTAAATTGGCTCAGGGTGTAGGCCCCTCAATCGTATTGCTCATTATGGGTGCTCTCGGTTATAATTCTGAGCTTGGCACAATCGGTCAGAGCTTTGAAACATCTCACAATATGTGCTGGTTGGTTGCAGGTCTTTACTTATTCAGCGCAGTTGTTCAGTTTGTCGGCATTGCTGTTATTTATAACCTTGACAAAAAGACTCTTGAAAAAATGAATCAGGAGCTTGCAGTAACAAGAGAAAAATAATAGCTGAATATTACAAAACCAAACTGCCGGCTTAATGCCGGCAGTATTTGATAAAAGGAGATTCTTATGAGAAAAATTATAAACATTAACAGAAAATGGGCTTTTACTAAGCAGGCAAATGAAGCCCCTGCTTCTATGCCCGAAAAGTGGGATTTTGTTAATCTTCCTCATTCCTGGAACGCTATTGACGGTCAGGACGGCGGCAATGATTATTACCGCGGAACCTGCTGGTATGCTAAAGAAATTGATATGGAAGAAATTCCCAAGGCCGACAGATATTATCTTGAAATCAAGGGCGCAAACTCTTCTGCAGAAGTTTATCTTAACGGCAAAAAGTCAGCAACCCACCACGGCGGATATTCGACCTGGAGAGTTGATATCACTGACGAAATGACCGACAAGCCCTTTATTGTAATTTCTGTAGATAACAGTGCAAATGAAACCGTATATCCTCAGATGGCAGACTTTACCTTCTACGGCGGTTTATACAGAGATGTAAATATTATTGCCGTCAGCGAATCTCACTTTGACCTTGATTATTACGGAGGCCCGGGTCTTGCCGTTACTCCTGAAATCAAAGGTGAAAATGCCGAGATTACAGTTGAAGCTTATCTCACAAACGCAAAAGAAAATCAGCAGTTGATTTACACTGTTAAAGATGCAGACGACAATGCTGTTGCTCAGGTTAAAACATCGGCAGGTGAAACAAAGGCTGTTCTTAACATTGATGATGTTCATCTCTGGAACGGCAGAAAAGACCCTTATCTTTACACAGCAGAAATTTTGCTTGTTGAGGGTGACACAATTCTTGATAATGTTTCTGCCCGCTTCGGTTGCCGTACTTTTAAGATTGACCCTGAAAAAGGTTTCTTCTTAAACGGTGAAAGCTATCCTCTGAGAGGTGTTTCAAGGCATCAGGACAGATGGGGCTTCGGTAACGCTCTTCTTCCTGAGCATCACGAAGAAGATATTGACCTTATCTGTGAGGTGGGTGCCACAACAATCCGCCTTGCTCATTATCAGCACGACCAGTATTTCTATGACCTTTGCGATGAAAAGGGTCTTGTAATCTGGGCTGAAATTCCTTATATTTCAAAGCACATGCCAACAGGCCGTGAAAACACAATTTCACAGATGAAAGAGCTTGTTATTCAGAACTATAACCACGCTTGTATCGTTGTGTGGGGTCTTTCAAATGAAATCACAATGTCAGGCTCTGACCCCGATTTGCTTGAAAACCACAGAATTCTCAACGATATGGTACACGAGCTTGATAAAACAAGGCTTACAACCATCGCTTGCGTTTCAATGTGTGATATGCACGATGAATATGTTCAGATTCCCGATGTTGTTTCATATAACCACTATTTCGGCTGGTACGGCGGAGATACCGATATGAACGGACCTTGGTTTGATAAGTTCCACAAGGAATTCCCGTCTATCCCAATCGGTATGAGTGAATACGGATGTGAAGCTCTTAACTGGCACACCTCCGACCCCAAGCAGGGTGACTATACTGAAGAATATCAGGCATATTATCACGAAGAGCTTATTAAACAGCTTTTCACAAGAGAATATATCTGGGCAACTCATGTGTGGAATATGTTTGACTTCGGCGCAGACGCAAGAAGTGAGGGCGGCGAAAACGGTCAGAACCATAAGGGTCTTGTAACCTTTGACCGTAAATATAAAAAGGACTCCTTCTATGCTTATAAGGCATGGCTCAGCGATGACCCGTTTGTTCATATCTGCGGCAAGCGCTATGTTGACAGAGTTGAAGATGTTACAAAGGTAACCGTATATTCAAATCTTCCCGCAGTTGAGCTTTTTGCCAACGGCAAGAGCCTTGGTGTTAAAGAAAGTGCAGAGCATTTCTTCTACTTCGATGTTCCCAATTCAGGTGAAACAGTTCTTGTTGCCAAGGCAGGGGAATTCAGCGATGAAAGCTCCCTTCGCAAGGTTGATACCTTCAATGAGGATTACCGCCTTAAAGAAAAAGGCGCAATTCTTAACTGGTTTGATGTTACCGCTCCTGAAGGATATTTCTCACTCAACGATAAACTCAGCGATATCGTTATGAATCCTGCCGGTGCTCAGCTTTTCAAATCTCTTATGGGCAAGATTATGACAAATATGTCATCAGGTGATATGGCAGGCTTCCAGCTCAGTGAAGAAATGATGAAAATGCTCGGCGGCTTCACGGTGCTTCGAATGACAAGCCTTATGGGCACAGCAGGTGTTGAAATGACAAAAGAACAGCTCCTTGCTATTAACGCTCAACTCAATCAGATTAAAAAATAAGTTAATTGATTTCGGGTCGTTGCGTTTATTCGTAACGACCTGATTTTTTGAAATGTTAACAAAAGTTGAACAGTTTTTCAACAATGTTGCTCAAAATGTCTATTTAAACTATTTACAATGCATGCATTTTATGGTATTATAAGATGTAATTTTATGATAGGAAGTGAATTTTATGTCTCTTGCAGATCTTGGTATCCTTTTTGGTGAAGCTTCTTTGTGGCTGGTTGACAGAGCTACACAAGAGCCAATGAAGGCACAGCGCAAAACCCTTAACAGAATCCTCAGATGGAATAAAAACAGCGAGCTTGGTAAGAAGCTTGGTTTAGGTGAAATCAAGTCTATTGAAGATTATCAGGCAAAGGTTCCGCTTTCAACTTATGCTGATTACGAGCCTTATGTTGAATATATGATTAAAAATAAGGGCAAAAATCCGATGTTTACGGGTCCCAATATCCGTTACTGCTCATCATCAGGCAGCGTTGGTAAGCCTAAGATTCTTCCTAAATCTGCTATGGATTTGTGGAATATGCAGTGTCACGGTTTCTCTTGCACACTTGCAGTAACAAAGCGTCATCTTGCAAAATTAGGCAAAAAAATGCCTTCACAGATTGGTCCGCTTGTACTTATCCTTACAGGCCATCCTCTTGAAGACGGCAAAATGTGCAACGGTGCAGGTCAGGTTCCTCTTACCTACCTTAAGCCCATTACAAGATTCTTCTGCACTTCTCCCACATCTCTTCTTTATCCTGAGCACGAGGAGCTTCTTGATACATCATATCTTCAGCTTCGCTTTGCTCTCGAAAACAGAGATGTAACATATCTCGGCTCACTTGTTGCAACCTTGCTTACAACAATGTTTGACTACCTTGAAGAAAACTGGGAAATGCTTTGTGATGATATTGAAAAGGGTATTATCAACCCCAATATCAAAATCACACCCGACCTTTATAAGGCTTATTCAAAGAAGTTTAAGCCAAACCCCGAAAGAGCTGCTGAGCTTCGCCGCGAATTCCAGAAGGGCTTTGATACTCCGATTGCTCCCAGAATCTGGCCTAAGCTTACCTGGGCTTACGGTATGGTTGGCTCAAACCTTAAGGTTTATGTTGACAAGCTTCGCAAGTCAATCGGTGACATTCCTCTTCATAATATGGGCTTTGCCGCAGCAGAGGGCTTCTTCTCAATGCCTACTGAGCTTGATGTTCACGACGGTGTATTGCTGCCTCACTGCCTCTTCTTTGAGTTTATTCCCGTTAACGATGACGAAGAAGACCCTGATGAAAATGCAACACCTTTGCTTATTTCTGACCTTGAGGTTGGCAAAAAGTATGAAATTGTTGTTACAAACTTCTCAGGCCTTTACAGATACAGAATGGAAGACGTTGTTGTTGTTACAAAAATGTATAACAACACTCCTCAGATTGAATTCCTTTACAGACGCAACCTTGGTATGAACCTTGCAAACGAAAAGACAACTACTGAAATGGTTGATGCTGTTGTAAGAGACCTTGCTAAGGAAATGGACAATGAATTTGTGGGTCACAGCCTTTATGCTGACCATTCTACCAATCCTCCTCGTTACTGCATGCTTATTGAACCAAAGAAGCCTGTAAGTGAAGAAGAAAGACAGAAGTACATTCAGATAGTAGACGACAAATTCAGTGAATTTAATGAAAAATATTTCAAATATCGCCGCTGGGGTATGATTAACACTCCTGAAGTTCTCTTCCTTAAGGAAAAGACATATTGGGAATACAGAGAGTATCTTCGCTCTCAGGGCAAGGTGCTTAACCAGATTAAGCCTGTTACTATTATCAACACCCCTGAAAGAGAGCAGTTCTTCTTCTCTCATGTAGAAACTGACGCTGTTCTTCCGGTTGAGATTGAAAAATAACAGGGAGATAAAAATGAAAAAGTTTTTTAAAAAGTCTTTGGCTGTTTTGCTGAGCCTTACAGTGATTTTTTCACTTGTTGCAGTTGCATTCCCGTCAGCCTCTGCTCTTAATGTGTATACTGACATTCCTACTGTTTATGTTGAGGGTCAGGGCACAACATTGGGCATTCCCAACGGTGACGGCAGTTATGAAAAAATTTACGGAATTGAAATTCCCGAGGGCTACATAGAATCAGCAGTTGAAGAAAATATTGATGTTTTTCTTTTGGCTGTTGTTACTCAGGATTGGGATGATTTCTGCGATGTTCTTTACGAAAAGTTTATCCCTCTCTATGAAGAGATTAAGCTTGACGAAAAAGGTCAGCCCACTAACGGCAGTAAAGAAACATGGGATTGGACAAAGGAAACTCTTGATGCAACCACAGTAAACGGTGGCTATGAGTTTGACCAGTTCAGATATCATTACGACTGGCGTCTTTCTCCTTATCAGTTAGCAGACGAGCTTCACGAATACATCAAAGCTGTTTGTGAGGTTACAGGTCACGAAAAGGTTGCTCTTGCAGGCCGTTGCCTTGGCTCCTGCGTTACAATGGCATACCTTGAAAAATACGGTACAGAATATGTTTCTGACCATATTTTATATGCAAGCGCGCTCAAGGGCGTTGACTTCTGCTCTCAGGCCTTCTGCGGTAACCTTTACCTTGAGGGTGACGGTGTTGAAAGATTTTTCTATGACATCGACCTTGGTCTTTCAAGCACAATGACTGATTTTCTTCAGTCTTTCCTGACTGTTGCCAATGAAACCTACGGTCTTGATTTAGCTCTCTGGTCTGTTAATAACGTTATTCCTAAGATTAAGTATAATCTTTTCCCACGCCTTTTGAGAGATACTTACGCTTCATTCCCTTCATACTGGGCAATGGTTGGCGAAGAGTATTATGACGAAGCAAAGAGCGTTGTTTTTGACGGTGTGGATGCAGAGGTTTATGCCGATTTTATCGAGCTTATCGACAGCTATCACTACAATGTTCAGGTTCCTGCAGAAGAGATTATTGCCCGCCAGTATGAAGAGGGTGTTGAATATTACAACATCACCAAATACGGTATGCAGGCTATCCCTGTAACTGAAAATACAGATGTTCTCTCGGACTCTTATGTTGATGTAGCCGGTGCTTCTTTAGGTGCAACAACAGGCACAGTCAGCACCAACCTTAGTGATGATTATATTTCTGTTGCCGAAATAAACGGAACAGACGGATATATTTCACTTGACAAAAAGATTGATGCTTCAACCTGCCTTTTTCCCGAGCAGACCTGGTTTATTAAAAATCTTAAGCATACAGATTTCCCTGATGAAGTGAATGTTCTTATGGCAGAGATGATTAACAATCCCGGCTTTAGCATCAGCAGCAACGAGAGCTATCCTCAGTTCCTCGTTTATGATGTTGAAACTCACGTTATTTCACCTATGGCTGAAGAAAATAAGGACACTACCGATAAATGGGAAAATTCATTCTGGGATGCTTTGCGCAAGCTGTTTGCAGCAATCATTCAGATGATTAAAGATGCAATAACACCTACAACACCGGTGGTATAAAACTAAGAGCTACGGATTGGCCAAGGCCCGATAAGGCAGTATTTCTTTAAAATATGAACTTTTGGCACAATAATTCGTTAAACCCACCCGATATGCGTTAGCATTATCGGGTGGGTTTGCCTCTTCTTGTATCCAAAATTTATATTTTAAAGTGCTTCGCAGTTTCGTAAGAGTACAAAATTTCTTGTATTGAAGCCATAAAACGCAGCAAGGCTGACGCCTTGCGAGGCTTTAGGGCAAAAATACGGGGAATTTTGCTCGAGAAACAAATACTTCCTTATCGGGCCTTGGCCTATTCCGTAGCTCTTTTTTATAATGTAACAGTAAATCTTGCGCCGCCGCTTTGGGCGTTTTCCACCTTGACCTCTCCGTTCATAAGCGAGAGTATGTTTTTAACAAGCGAAAGTCCCAATCCGTTGCCCTCAATTTTATGAGAGCTGTCGCATTGATAAAATTTGTTAAAAATATGCGTTGCTTCGCTCTCTTCAATTCCGGGGCCGTTATCTTTAATAACAAAGATAACCTTTTCTCCGTCTTTTTTCAGGCTGATTTCAATTAAGTCTTTTGGCGGGCTGAATTTGATAGCGTTATCAATCAGATTGTTCCATATATGTATCATAAGCCCCTTGTCACCGACATAATCTATTTCGTCCATATCAATGCTGAATTCAAGCTCTTTTTGATTCCATTTTGGTTCAAGGAGCACAAGGGATTGTCTTATCTGCTCATCAAGGCGAAATTGTTCCTTTTTTGCCTGAATAGCCTTGTTGTCTACCTTTGATAGTAAAAGAACATTACCGACCAATTCAGAAAGCTTTTTTGTGTTAAAAAGAATCTTGTCAATATATTCCTGTTGTTCTTCATTGCTCGCATTTCCGTTTTGCAAAAGGGTTGCATAGCCCTCAATGGCGGTAATGGGAGTTTTAATTTCGTGAGAAACATTTGACACAAAATCCGTTTGCAGCGTTTCGGTAGCGTTCAGCTCTCTCACCATAAGGTTAAAGTCAGAATAGATTTCTTTAATTGCCTTAATTTTGCTTTTGGTTTCAAGCTGAATGTCGAAGTTGCCCTGGGCAACCTTTTTCATTTCTGCACTCAGCTTTGTAATGGGGGCAAAATATTTTCTGCTTACGAGAACGGTGGTTGTTCCGCCGAGTAAAACTCCCGTAAAGATAATTCCCAATACAATCCAACGGTTTTGAGATACATTGAGAATTTCTTTAACCTTAAAAATTTCATCAACAATAACAATAAGTGAAGATTGGAAAATGATTGCAACCAAAAATCCCACAGCAATTATCAGCACAAAATACCGCCATAAGTGAGTTGTTCGTTTTTTGTTTTTCATTTTTCCACCTTATATCCGATTCCGCGTATTGTGGTAATTTTAAAATCGGGGTTATTTTTAAATTTATCTCTCAGCCTGCCGATATGTACGTCAACAGTATGGGTATCACTTTCGGAGTCATAGCCCCAGATATCATCCATAAACTGCTGGCGGGTAAAAATCTTGCCGGGGAAGGATGCCATTTTATAAAGAATCATAAACTCCTTTTGGGGCAAAACCATACTTTCACCGTTTGAGTGAACCGTGAGCGAATCACATTCCATAACGGTGTTGCCGATAACCAGTCTGCGCTCGTTTATAATCTGAGCCCTGCGAAGAAGTGCGCCGACTCTAAGCACCATTTCGTTCAGGTTAACAGGCTTGACCATATAATCATCCATACCCGAAAGAAAGCCCATTCTCATATCATCAAAGGCATCTTTGGCTGTGACTGTTAAAACGGGAATATTATTGCCTGACTCCCTGAGAGAGCGCACAAGCTCATAACCGTCTAAAACGGGCATCATTATGTCGGATATAATTAAGTCGAAATATTCCTTATCGAGGGCATCGAGAGCCTCTTTTCCGTTTGAAACTCCAAGCACCGCATAGCCGCTTTGAATAAGAATTTTTTTAAATAAATCACGCAGGTCAGCGTCATCTTCTGCTATAAGAATTTTAAACATAATATACCTCCAAAGGCAGTTACTTCCTATATTTTATATCAAAGATGTGAACAAATCAATAACACAGGGACGAATTGCAAAAAATCATTCAACATCCTTTGAATTGGCGTATATTTTTCTCATTCGTTCATCGTCAAAGTGTTCGTCAAGGTACACTTCAATTCGATTTGACGGCGGCTTATTTTCTTTTCTTTCATTCATTCTTAATGCCGCAGCGGCAGAAAGTCCTGCATCGAAAATAAAAAATATAACAAACGCCCACACCAAAATATGATTGAGCGTGGTGGGCATTATGTTCATCAGCTTGTCGCTGAGAGGCAAAATAAGTTTTACCCAACCAACGCCCAGCACACCCCAGAAAATTGAATAAAGCAAGCATACTCTGCCGTTTATATTTAGGGGGAGGTGGCTGTAATCCCAGGCAACAGAGCCGAAAACAATTTCCTGACCGAGAGAGCAGATGTATTCTGCCACGGTGCCTACCAAAAAAGCTATAACAAAAACCTTCCACATAGGTGCCTGAGAAAATTTGCTGAGCACCGCAGTCAGCAAAACACCGCCCATACCGTAAGCAACACTCAGCGGACCGTAAACCAGGGACTTGCGGCTTTCTATGTATCCGTGGCGGATAAAGCACCACAGCGTTTCAACCGAAAAACCAACAACACAGCAAATTGCAAAAATGTAAACATATTTGTAAAATGTGTTCATTTTCATAAACAACCTCCCGAATTTTTATTTGATAGTATCATTCGGGAGTAAACTTTGTTTCAATTTTAAATCAATTATTGTTTAGCTTCTTTATTTCTGTGATGTTGTTTCGGCAGTCCTTGTGAAATTGCAGGAAACTCCCTGTCTGCATCGTTTGTCGGTTGGATATTATAAGTGCCGTATTTTCTGATTTGCTCAAAGGCATCCTCAGGCTGACCGTGAACAGGATTAGCGGAGATTTCAAATTTATCGTTTTCTTTCAAAAAAATCACCCCTGCTTAGTTTTAGCTAAACAGGGGAATTTATTATTTAAAAATAAAATTTATAAGAATCATATAAAATGCTGTGCCGCCGAATACGCTCAAAAGGGTATTGCCTTTCCATACGTGAAGAAGTACCACCGCAACACCTGCAATAATTGCCGGCAAACCGTGAGGGTATGAGGCAAAGGAAATATCCTTAAAACAATAAATCACAAGCATACCGATAATTGCATAAGGCAAAACCTTGCCGAGATAAGTGATAAATGCAGGGCGCTTTCTGCCTTCGGGGAAGAGCATAAAGGGAGAAAATCTGATAAGGGCCGTAAGCCCTGCCATAAGAGCAATCTGAATAATGGAATATTTAACATCAATCATTTTTACTCTCCTCCTTTTCTAATTTTTTGCGGAAGATAGCAAAAACAACGGTGATAACTGCCATTGACGGAATAATAAAGCTTTCTGAGCCAAAAATCAGCAGACACACCACCGTAGATAAAACACCGATAATTGCGGGAATATGGTTTTTCTGTGATTTCCACTGGTCAACAAAAATAACAATAAACAATGCGGTCATCGCATAGTCAACACCCTTTAATTCAAAGGGGAGCACCGAGCCTAAAAATGCACCAATCATACATCCAGCAATCCAATATGACTGATTGAGCATTGTTAAAAACAGAAAGTATTTTTTCTTGTCTGTGCCCTTGGGTGCATCGCCTGTGCAAACAAGAGAATATGTTTCGTCAGTAAGCCCAAAAATCATATAAGGCTTTGCACCGCCCATACCCTTGTAACGGTCAAGAAGCGAAAAACCGTAAAAGAAGTGGCGGGCCTGAATAAATACGGTCATAACGGCCGTTGTAATCAGCGTGGCACCGCCCGACATAAAATCAACCGCCGCATACTGAAGCGAGCCTGAATACATAGTCAGTGCCATAAGCCCTGCCCATAAAATGCTGTAACCCTTGCTTTCAAGTAAAACGCCAAAGCCTATACCCAACGCTATGTAGCCTGCAAAAACGGGCAGACTTGCCTTGAAAGCGTGTTTGAACGATGTTTTCAATTTACAAACCCTCTCTTTTAAAATCCGTCAGCTATTATAACACTATGCCAAATATAAGTCAAAGATTTTATTGACACTCTTTGTCAAATGTGGTAGATTTATTTTAATCTGTTAAGGAGATGATGTTATGATACTTAATAAACCGCCTATGGGCTGGAATTCCTGGAACACCTTTGCTGAAAATATAAACGAAAAGGTAGTTATGGAAACCGCAGATTTTATTGTTGAAAGCGGACTTAAAGACTGCGGATATGAATATGTTATTATCGACGATTGCTGGAGCCTTCGCGAGCGCAACGAAAAGGGCGAGCTTGTGCCCGACCCTGAAAAGTTCCCCAACGGAATAAAGTATGTTTCAGACTATGTTCACTCAAAGGGACTTAAATTCGGTATATATTCCTGCGTGGGAACTCTCACCTGTGCAGGCTACCCGGGCAGCCTTGACCACGAATTTACAGATGCCAAGAGCTTTGCCGAGTGGGGAGTAGATTATCTTAAATATGATTATTGTTTTCATCCTCATTCAACTCTCGGTCATTTTATGTATAAGAGAATGGGCCTTGCTCTTGCTAACTGCGGCAGAGATATTGTTTTTGCCGCCTGCTCCTGGGGTGCTGAAAACACAAAGGTCTGGATTAAGGAAACAGGCGCTCACACCTGGCGCTCAACTGGTGATATTGTTGATTCATGGGAATCTATCAAAGAGCTTGCACTAAGTCAGCTTCAGGTGCCTGAATATAACGGCAACGGCTGTTATAATGATATGGATATGCTCGTTGTCGGTATGAACGGTGAGGGCAATGTGGGTATCAAGGGCTGCACCAATGAAGAATATAAAACTCACTTTGCTTTCTGGGCAATGATGGGTTCACCGCTTATTATCGGCTGTGATTTGAGAAAGGCTGATGAAAATGCAATGGCAATTCTCAAAAACAAAATGCTCATCGACATTGACACCGATGAAGCATACCGCCAGCCCTTCTGGGTAAACGGCGACCGCCATTTTAACCGCAACCGTCAGGCAAACGACCCTCTTTATGAATATTATCCTCTTGATATGCCCATTATGGTAAAAATGCTTGCAAACGGAGATGTTGCAATCGGTGCATTCAATTTTACTGATGATATACACAGAACATTTATGACTCTTGACTCAATCGGTCTTGGTGACTGCACAGGCAAAACTCTTGAAATCACAAATGTATGGACAGGGGAAACCACCACTGTTAAAAACTCCACAATCAGATTTGCGCTTGAAGCACATTGCTGTGAGGTTTACAGAGCAAGGGTTGTAGATAAAAAATGAGCAAATGCCTCAAATGCCAAAAAGAACTCACCGGCAACGAAATCGGCCTTACCAAAAAGCTCATCAACCGAGGCTCAACAGAGTTTTATTGCATAAACTGCCTTGCCCAAAAGTTCGATTGCGATGTTCCGCTTTTAGAAAAGAAAATCGAACAGTTCAAAAAGCAAGGCTGTACCTTGTTTGCGTAAAGAAAACGGAGTGGAAATTTCCACTCCGTTATTTGTTCTTCGCCATTTTTTCAATTTTCTCACGGTCAGGTGTAACATTTACCGAATAATAAACATGATAAATTACCTTGCCTGGAGGTGAAGCAGGGGGCTTCTTGAGGTTTTTAACATAAGTGTAGTCAACCGGCACAAGCTTTGCCTCTCTTGCTTTGCTGTGGTATGCTGCAATTTCTGCCGCCTCCACAATAGCGTCATCACTTATTTCACGGTTATCACTTGCGATTATAACGTGTGAGCCGTGAATTTTTTGTGTGTGAAGCCACATATCGTTTTTGTTGGCTGTTTTAAAGGTCAGCTTGTCATTCTGAATATTGTTTCGTCCCACAAAAACTCTGAAGCCGTCGCTGGTTTCATATTCAAGGGGAGCGGATATCTTAATCTGCTTTTTGCCGCCCTTGCTCTTTGATTTCATATATCCGCTGATAATAAGCTCGTTTTTTATTTCGTCAATTTCAGCCTGAGTTGAGGCTCTGTCAAGTGCATCAGACACAGATTCAAGATACTGCAAATCCTCTTCACCTTTTTCAATAAGCCCAACGAGCATCTGCTCGGCTGTTTTTGACTTTCTGTAAAGCTTAAAATATTTCTGCGCATTTGCCGCAGGTGAAAGTGACGGGTCAGCCTTTATGCGCAAAATATTGTTGTTGTCATAGTAATTTTCAAGGTCGTAATAAAAAGACCCTTTTTCCAATCGGTAGAGGTTAGCGTTAATCAGCTCTGCGCTGATTCTCAGCTCCTCTCTGTCGGCGCATTGCTGAAGCTCTGCTTGCTGGAGGTTGAGCTTTTTTGCCGTTCTTTCAATGGCATTGTGCAAAAACTTTACCAAATCTCTGCCCTTTTGCCTTGTGCGCTCGGTACGGTCTTTTTCAAAATAAAAGCTGTCAAGCAGGGCTGAAAAGCTCTCTTGTTTTTCGCAAATTCGTTTGTTACCGTACTGTGTTATTTCAGTAAAGGAAAAGTCAACGGGGAAACCGTCCTCATCTTTAATAAGATATGGAGTTCCCAAGCTGCTTTTAGCTGTTTCCTGAAGCGCTTCGAGCTCCTTTATTAAAATCTCTTTTTGATTGTTGTCAATGTCCCAAACAGGAACATCACCGCCACAACGGTGAGCAATTTCTCTTGAAATAAGAGGGGAAACGCCTTGAACTGAATTTAAAATAGCAGAAGATAAGGTTTTGTTTTCCGTTTCTTCAATTCGTTCAACAATTTCGTCAACCGTAACATCGGTTAAATCAGGCTTGTCCTGTGCCGGTGGCGGGGTGTAGGGGAAGCCGGGCAGAATCTGCCTCACCGTTGAACGGCTCAGGTCAACTCGTTTCATAGCGTCAACAATGCGGTTGTTTTCATCAATTAAAAGAATATTGCTGTGCTTTGCCATTATTTCAATGGAAAGGGTAACAGGCACTCTGTCACCAATGTCGTTACTTGCTTCAAAGTCAATGTATAAAACTCTGTCAAGCCCCATCTGACGAACACCCGTAACAAGTCCGTTTGTCAGCTTCTTTCTCATCAGCATACAAAACATAGGGGGAGTTGCAGGGTTTTCAGGCGGATTATTGGTAAAATGCACTCTGGGGCTGTTAACCCTTACCGACAAAAACAGCTTGTAACTGCCGCTTCTTGAGCGTAGGTGAATAACCAGCTCTTCTCTGGAGGGCTGGTGAATTTTTTCTACTCTGCTGCCGATAATGCAAGGAGCTATTTCGTTTTTGATATGGTTTAAGAATATGCCGTCAAGTGCCATTTTTTACTCCGTTAAATATATTTTGCAGGGCTTTTCTGCGGAATTATAATAATGTCAATGTCGCTGAATTCACAGCGAAGTGTGGTTGCAAGGGACGAAATAACAGGATTTTCTGTTTCAAAATGACCTGCCGCAAAAAGAGCAAGACCGCCCTCGGCGCTGTCAAGAAAATCGTGATGCCCTGCGTCGCCCGTGATGTAAGCGTCAATACCTGCTTTGATAATTTCACCAATAAAATCACTGCCTGCACCGCCGCAAAGAGCAACTGATTCAATCATTTTGCCGTTGTCGTTATATCTCACACAGCCGCCAAGTTCAGCTTTGATTTTCTCCGCCAGCTCGTCACAGCTCATAGCCTCAGGCAAAACACCGACCCTCACAAGGTCAGGACTTTCTTCACAAGGGAAAATCTCTGTGTTTTCAATTTCAAGAATTTCAGCCAACACATCATTTACGCCGCCCTCGGCACAATCAAGGCAGGTATGGGCGCAAATTGCACTGATTCCCTTTGATGCAAGGTTAAACGCAACATTGCCCTTTAAAAAGCTCTTTTGAGCCTTAAAAATAACAGGGTGGTGGCTGATGATGAGATTAGCACCGATTTGCTCAGCATAATCCACAACCTCGTTGGTTATATCAAGTGCCAAGGCAACGCGTGTAACCTCTTTTTCATCGTCACCTATGAGCATACCGCTGTTATCCCAACCCTCTTGCTGAGAAAAGGGGCAGATTTTATCAAGGTATGTATAAAAATCGCTTACTCTTGCCATAGCTGTTCCTCCTCAAACTGTTTGAGAATTGCAAAAAGGTTATCTTTTTCAGGGGATTGAACTCCTGCACTTTGTAAGGCTTCCGCCCTTTTTTTGATTCTGAGAATTTGCTTTTTGGCGTAATTGAGAGATGCCTCGTTGCCCTTTATAGGGTGAATACCGATGTGATGGTAAAGGTCATCTTTTTCTTCATTTTCACCTGTATATTCTGCGCAGATGGCAACATAATTTCTGTCATCATAGCAGGCGTTTTCTGTGATAATCTTAAAGCCGTTTGTTACAAAGAATTTGCGCACATCCTCGCTGTGAGTCATAGGCTGTGCAATGATTCTTTTTTCTTTGTCTTTAACCCATTCTGTGCGGCTGAGAAGCTCTGCAATGAGCGTTCCGCCCATGCCGGCAAAAACAATGTCATCACATTCGTGGGGCAAAACAGAATCAAGCCCATCTGAAAGCCGCAACTGAACCTTGTCTTCGACACCGTAGATGTGAAGAGTTTCTTTTGCGTTTTCAAGTGGGCCTTTCCTCAGGTCAGCGGCAATGCCGCCGGGGCACTTGCCGCTTCTTGTAAGGTGAGCCGGCAGGTAGCCATGGTCTGTGCCGATGTCGGCAACCAAAGAGCCACAGCGTACCATATCCGCTACCATTTTAAGTCTTTTGCTTAAGCTCATTATTTTGAAGCGAGGAATGTGTTGATTTCTTCAACCATTTCGTCAACATCAACACCGTGAACGGCGCAAGCCATTTCAAGTGTTTCACCTCTTGCTGAAGGGCAGCCTAAGCAGTGCATACCCATATTGAGGAAGAACTGAGCTGTTTCTCTGTCGGCATCAAGAATGTCACCGATAAGCATATCTTTAGTAACTGTCATAATACTTTCTCCTTTTATAATTAAGCTTTTTTAACGCTGATTGTAACTGTTGCGCCTGCTGCTTCAACGCTCTTTTCAAGGTCAGCACCGTCAAGGGCACCAAAGATAACATCGTCTGCAAGAAGCTCTGCGGCAATGTGGTCTTTGCTTTCAACAAGGGCAGAAGCGATAAATTCATCATCAGCCTTCATTGAAACCACGATTCTCTGCTCAACCTGATATCCTGCTTCCTTACGAAGGAGCTGGCTCTGGCGGATAACGTCTCTTACTGCGCCTTCTTTCTTGAGCTGTTCGGTAATAACAACATCAAGAGCAACAGTAACATCCTCTGAGCATTCAGCAGAAACAACGCCTGCTTTTGTTTTTGAATTCATCTGGAAAAGTGAAGCGTCAAACTTCTCATCCCAGCCGTCAACGGTAACTTCTTCTCCTGCCTTAACTGAGGCAACCATAGCCTGCATCTGCTCAGATGTTGCGGCCTCAAGGCTCTGCTTAAACTTGTTAACATTCTGCTTAAGCACTGCACCTGCTTTTCTGAAGTCAACAGTGAGGAAGTTATCTTCAAGAACTGACTTGTCACTGATGTATTCAATAGCCTTAACATTAAGCTCGTCAAGAATATTCTTTTCAAAAGTCTTGATTTTATCAGCAGTTTCACCGTCACAGCAAACAAACAATTTTGCAAGTGGCTGACGAACCTTGAGCTGATGCTCGTTACGAAGTCTCATTGCAACTGCGATAACATCTCTTGCAAGTGCTGTTTCGGCAACAATGCCGTCATCCTCAAAGCCTTCCATCTCTTTTGCCCAGCCTGAAAGGTGAACAGAAAGAGCGCTTGAAGGAAGAACCTTTCTGGTAAGCTCCTGCCAGATGTGCTCTGTCATAAAGGGAATAATGGGAGCCATTACCTTAACACAGGTGTTAAGAGCAAAGAAGAGGGTGTAATAAGCAACCATCTTGTCGTTTTCGTCTTCTGTTTTCCAGAAACGGCGACGGTTTGTGCGGATATACCAGTTAGAAATATCGTCAACAAAAACTTCAAAGTCCTTAACAAGAAGATATGTCTTATAATCATCCATATACTCAGTAGCTTTTTTGATAAACTCATTTGTACGGATGATAAGCCATTTGTCTGTGGGAGTAAGAGCGTTTTTGTCAAGTGTGTAATTTTCAAAGTTGGGCTTGTCAATCTGAGCGTAGGTGTTGAAGAATGTGAAGATGTTCCAGAATGAAAGGAGCTTTCTTCTTGCTTCGTCACCAAGGTTAAAGCCAAAGCGAACATCGTTTGCCACAGGAGCGCCTGCATAGAGGTAACGGACTGTGTCAGCGCCGATTTTTTCAGCGGCTTCGTCAAATTTAATCATAAAGCCTGTTTTTGAGAACTTTGAGCCGTCTTCTGCCACAACTGCATTGTAGCTGAGAACTCTTTCATAAGGTGCTCTGTCTTCAAGAACAACGCTCATAAACAGCATTGAATAGAACCAAAGACGAACCTGCTCGCGCATTTCTGTAACCCATTCAGCAGGGTAATTCTTTGCCCATGCTTCTTTATCTTCAAAGTAGCCTGTTGTTGAGAAAGGAACAATACCTGCATCAAGCCAAACGTCACCGATTTCGTTAACGCGGTTAACAGCCTTTGAACACTTGGGGCACTTAATCTGAACTTCGTCAATCCAAGGTCTGTGAAGCTCGGGAAGAGCGTCAACCATAGCAGGGTCAACTGCTTTTTCACGAAGCTCAGCCTTTGAGCCGATAACGGTAATCTCGCCGCAATCCTCACATACATAGAAGGGGAGTGGCATACCGTAATAGCGCTTTCTTGAAATGTTCCAGTCACCCATATTGTTGAGCCAGTCAGCCATTCTCTTGCCGTTTGAAGCAGGCTCCCACTTAACACTTTCGGCAGCCTTGATAAGTCTTGGCTTAAGCTCGCTTGTAACAATGTACCAGGCAGGAACAAGGCGGAAGATAACCTCGTTCTTACATCTCCAGCATACAGGGTAGCTATGCTCGTGAGGCTCAACCTTGTAGAGCTTATTTCTCTTTTCAAGCTCTGCAAAAACCTCGTCTTTGATTTCGTGGCTGTCTTTGCCTGTCATAAAGCCGAATTTGGGGAGGAAAATACCCATATCGTCAACGGGCATAACTTTTGCAAGGCCAAGTCTTTCACCAAGCTCAAAGTCTTCTGCACCGCAGCCGGGAGCAATGTGAACAACGCCAACGCCTTCTTCAGCGTCAACATCTTCCCATGCAACGATTTTGTGGTCGATGTCAGCCTGAGCTTCCAACTCGGGGAAGCAGGTTTCGTAATGAAGACCAACAAGCTCTTCACCCTTGAACATACGAAGAACTTCTAATTTATCATCGCCTAAATAGCGAATAGCATTCTTAGCAAGAATAAGAACGGCATCGTCACTCTTAACCTTAACCTCAACATAGTCAATTTCAGGGTTAACTGCCAAAGCTACGTTTGAAGAAAGAGTCCATGGTGTTGTTGTCCATACAAGGATTTTTGCGCCTGTTTCAACAATAGGAAGCTTGAAGAAAACAGAGTCGTGAGTCATAAGCTTGTATGAGCCTGTCATTTCATGCTCTGAAAGTGATGTACCGCAACGGGGGCACCAGGGCATAGGCTTATATTCTTTTTTAATCCAGCCGTTGTCGTTGCACTTTTTAAGGAAGTGCCAGATACCCTGAATGTTGGTGTCTGTGTTTGTGTAGTATGAATTTTCCCAATCCATCCACTGACCGAGGCGCTTTGACTGCTCGGTGATAATGCCTGAGAAGTGCTTAACTCTCTCAACGCACTTGCGGGTGAACTTGTCCATACCGTAGTTTTCAATGTCTTTTTTAGTCTTGAAGCCGAGCTCTTTTTCAACCTCAACCTCAACCCAAAGGCCCTGAGAGTCAAAGCCGTTCTGATAGCGGCAGTCATAACCCTGCATACCCTTGTATCTGATAAAAATATCCTTTAAGCTGCGGCCCCATGCGTGGTGAATACCCATAGGGTTGTTAGCAGTAATAGGACCGTCTAAAAAGCGGAACATCTGATTGCCTTTGTTCTGCTGGCGGAGCTTGCCGAAGCAATCGTTCTTCTCCCAGAAGTCCATCACATCATGTTCCATACCGATAAAAAAGTTGTTTTCATTATCAGCCATTTCTGTTATACCTCCTGATTAGCACTAATGTGCGCAAACATACAAAATATATTATACATTAAAATGTAATATTTTCAAGTGTTTATTGAAGAAAATATGGCTTTATTCAAGATTTATCCACACCTTCATATCACTTTCACCTCTGTTGGCAAAAGCAAAGTATGGGATAAGCTTCAGCTCGGTATCTTCCTTTTCGTATTTCGAAGCCCGATAAAGCTGTCCGCTGTCTTTATATCTTACGGCGCTTATCTTGATGATATTTGCCTTATATTCGTTGCTGTATTCAACTGTAAAGCTTGGATTTCTTTTGATAAACAAGCCTCTCAAATCACCGTTATCTATGCCCTCTGCGCAGTAAACAACAGGGCCTGAGGTAACAGCACATTTACCAGAATTTTCCCATACTAACGGATTGGAAAGGTTGATAACAGGTGAAATATCGAAAATTATCACTATATCGGAAATGCCTTTGTCAAAATAGATATAACCGTCCTTCTGCGTATAGCTTTCGGTTGCGGTGAAGCGACTGCACCAGCAGGGGATTCTTACGGCAACAGCTTTGTCAAAGGTTGATTTAATTTCAACTGTTCCCTGTGAGGGGTATTCGGTTTTAATGCTAATCTTCTTTCCGTTTTCTTCATATTCACTTGAAACGAACTGATTTACAAAAACAGCATCATCGTTTTCTGCTAAAATGTAATCACCCACTGACGCAATAAATCTTGTCAGGTTGGGCGGACAGCAGGAGCAGTCAAAAACCTCCTTGCGCTGTGTAATGGGCAACGGGTCACCGTTGGTAACGCAAGCGTGTCGGGTGTGATTGATAAGGTTAATTTCAAGGGGATTCACATAGAAAAAGCTGATTCCGTCAAGTGAAATTCCCGAAATAATTCCGTTATACATAACTCTTTCAATGGCATCTGCGTATTTGCTGTCACCTGTGAGATTAAACATTCTCTGAGCAAAAAATGCAAGTGAAATTGCCGCGCAGGTTTCGGCATAAGCGGTTTCATTTGGCAGGTCATAAGCAACGGTAAATGCCTCACCCTTGTGAGTTGAGCCGAGACCGCCTGTTATATACATCTTTTTATTTATAATGTCATCAAAAATCTTTTCACAGGCAACCTTCAGCTTTTCATCTTTCTTAACAAGGGCCGCATAAGCCATTGCGCTGTAAAGATAGCACGCTCTTACGCAATGACCCTCTGCCTCAAACTGCTCTCTTACGGGTAAATGCGACTGACTGTATTTGGGGTGAGTTCCCTCATAAAGGCTTTGGTCGTGGGGGATAGTACCTCGCATATCCAAAAAGAACATAGCCAAATCAAGCCATCTTTCGTTACCTGTGCAGTTATAAAGCTTGAAAAGTGCAAGCTCAATTTCTTCGTGACCGGGGGTTACAAATGTGGCTGAGTTTTCTTTTACAAACACCTTTTCAACCAATTCAAGATATTTGCAAAGAATGTTAATAAATCTGTCTTTGCCAGTTGCATTGTAATAAGCCACAGCCGCCTCAATAAGATGACCGAGGCAATAAAGCTCGTGACAGGTGCGGTCGGTAAATCTTTTGCCCGGCTCGCAAAGAGTAAAGTAGAGGTTAAAATATCCGTCAGGATGCTGATTTTCTTCTATTCTGTCAATTAACCATTCAATTTTGCTTTCAAGCTCTTTATCCGGTTTTTTGTGAATTATGTATGCCGCAGATTCAATCCACTTTGCAATGTCAGAATCCCAGAAAATATGGGGCTTGCAGTCGTCGCCCTCTTTCCATTTGAATTCAAAGGCCTTAACTCTGCCTGTGTCGCTGAATCTGTTCCACACAGCGTTTATGGTAGTGCTTGAGTTTAAATCCTGCCTTGCTTTCCAGAAACCGTCAGTAATGTTGATTTTATCAAAAGAAATACTTTTCATATATACACATCCTTATCCAAGATAAAGGAAGTATACCAAATATATAAACCGATTGCAAATTTATTTATTTGGTGGTAGAATATAAAAAGGAGGGATGTTTAGTGGATGACAGATATAATATTGCAGATGAGTTATATTTTAACGGTAAGTATGAAGAGGCTTTAAAAGTCTTTGAATCAATCGAAACCAAAGACTCCTCAGTTGAAAACTATATTGGATGTTGTTATATCAACTTAAAAGAATATGAAAAAGCAAAAGCTGTTTTTGAAAAATTGATAACTGAAGACAGTGGATTTGTCCGTTCTTACTACAATCTTGGTCGTGTGTATCTTGCACAAAATGATTTTGAAAAAGCATTGCATTATTTCAAAATGGCTTTAGAGATTGATGATACTGACCCTGATGCTTATTTCTATGTTGGTGTATATTATGAAAAACAAGGAGATTTTGCAAAAGCCATTGAGTATTATCAAAAGGCTGTTTCTTTAAATTCAACTGATGATATTGAACCCCACATCAGCTTGTCTGCCTGCTATTTTGCTGTTGAGCAATACGAGGAAGCATTAAGTGAATCCAATAAAGCCTATATGATTTGTCCTGATGACAAAGATGTTATCTATAATCTGTGTCTGATAATGATTCGTATGCGTAACTACAGTGGAGTTATTAAGCTTTTGGAAAAGCATTGTGAATTGGCAAGTGAAGAGGATTTTATCAAGCATTTAAACTATTGTAAAAAGAAACTCGAAAATTAGAAATAAGCCTTCTCCTTGAGGAGAAGGGGGACCGCTTGCGGTGGATGAGGTGGTAGCTGAATGTTTTTTGAATTTTACACCTCATCAGTCACTTCGTGACAGCTTCTCCTCAAGGAGAAGCCTTAAAAAGCCATATAAAACGGAAGCAGTGATAAACTGTGAATGAAAAATACAATTCCAAACTTGTCGAAAATGCAAAAAATCTCAGAAAAAACATGACTAAGGAAGAAAAACATCTTTGGTATGATTTCCTGAAAGGCTTACCTTTTACTGTGCACAGGCAAAAAGTAATCGGAAACTATATTGTGGATTTTTACATTGCATCTCTTGAAACGGTTATTGAAGTTGACGGGTCACAGCACTATGAAGAGAAAGGTGTTGTAAAAGATGCGAAAAGAGATGAATACCTTAATGAAATAGGTTTGAAGGTGTTGAGATATTCTAATTGTGATGTAAACACTAACTTTGAAGGTGTTTGTCAGGATATTTTAAAGCAACTAAATAAGCCTTCTCCTTAAAGAGAAATCTGAGTAGAAAACGAAGTTTTGTGGGCGCGCTTGCGTGTCTGCAACACAAATCAGACGACAGATGGTTGTCCTTAAGGACAGGCTTCTGTGCCTGTCCGCAAAAGACAATCCCTCAGTCTTTTTGCTACGCAAAAATCCAGCTCCCTTTACACAAGGGAGCCTTAAAAAAGGAGCGATTTTATGAAAGTTACATACAAAGCTGCGGCTAAAATTAACCTGATGCTCGACATTATAGCCACGCTTCCCAACGGCTACCACAGCCTTTTTATGGTTATGCAGTCGGTCAGCCTTTTTGATAAAATTACTGTTGAAAAAACCTCCGACGGCGGAATTGTTCTTTCAAGCAATGAACCTGCTATTCCTTGTGATGAAACCAATATTGCCCATAAGGCGGCTGTTGCTTTCTATAATTTTACGGAAATTGAAGACAGAAACATTTCGATACATATAGAAAAGCACATTCCGTTTGCCGCAGGTCTTGCCGGGGGCAGTGCAGACGGTGCAGGTGTTATTGCCGCGCTAAATGAAATTTATGAAACCGGGCTCACTGAAAGGGAGCTTTGCGCAATCGGCGTTAAGGTTGGTGCAGATGTGCCGTTTTGCCTCACGGGCGGTACGCGTCTTGCTCAGAATATCGGTGAGGTTTTGTCACCTCTGCCTGATTTGAAGGATTGCTACATTGTTCTTGCAAAGCCTGATATAGGTGTTGCCACCGGTCCCGCTTATGCCGAGTTTGATAAGCACGGTGTCCGCCATCTCGACACAGGCTCAATGCTTTTTGCGGCGGCAAACGGTGATTTTGAGGCCGTCTGCGCCAAAACAGGCAATGTTTTTGAGCAGCTTATTGAAGTGCCTCAGCGTGTGCCGATTAAGTCAGTTATGTATGAAAACGGAGCAGTCTGTGCCTGTATGAGCGGAAGCGGTCCTACCGTATTCGGAATTTTTAATGAAAAAGAAAATGCTGAAAAAGCAATGGAGCAGTTAAAAGAAAAGTACAGTCAGGTATATTTATGTCAGCCTGTAAACTCGGGAGTTATTAAAGAATGATAGGTTTAGGCACAATAGTAAATGTTGCATCGGTAGTTGCTGCAGGCTTTATCGGTGTGCTTGTTAAAGGCGGTATAAAAGAGAGATATCAGTCAACCGTTATGGGTGTTCTCGGAATTGCAACAATGTTTATCGGCGCATCGGGAACATTGCAGGAAATGTTTGTGATAGAAAACGGCTCAATTTCAACTCAGGGCACGATGCTACTTGTGATGTCGCTGATTATCGGTGCTGTTATAGGCGAGCTTATTAACATTGAAGCAAAGCTTGAAAAGGTGGGGGAGTGGCTTAAAGAAAAGGTTAAAGCCAAGAATGATAACAAATTTGTTGATGCTTTTGTAAATTCTACCCTTGTTATCTGCATCGGAGCAATGGCGATTGTCGGCTCGTTGCAGGATGGCTTAACAGGCGACCACAGCACACTTTTTGTAAAAGCCGCTCTTGACTTTCCGATAATTCTTATTTTTGCTTCAACCCTCGGTATCGGTGCAGTTTTTTCTGCAATACCCCTTGGTCTTTATCAGGGAGCAATTACTCTTTTTGCAGGGTTTATTTCACCTTATCTCAGTGACACCCTCGTTTCAAATCTTACCCTTGTAGGCTCGGCAATGATTTTTGCAATCGGCGTAAATCTTGCATTCGGCAAAAAGTTTAAGGTGGGCAATTTTCTGCCCGGATTGCTGGTACCTGTAGTGTACGAATTGATATTAAAATTCATATAATTTTCAAGCTGAAGGCAACACTTCAGCTTGTTTTTTTCTGAAAAGTAACAAAAGTTGTTACAAAAGGTTGCAAAAGGTTACAAAGTGTGTTATACTATATCTGTTGTGCGTAACCGAAAATCATTATGTTTGGAAGTGACGGTTTGCGAGGCAAAAATGCTATAATAAATTTTCTCGGTTCAACAGGAACACAAATTATCGGCGTTATATGCGGATTTATTGTTCCGAGAATTATAATCGGTACCTACGGTTCTGAAATGAACGGTGTTATGCAGTCAATAGCTCAGTTTTTGAGCTACATAACCTTGCTTGAATCAGGTGTCGGCGGTGTTATCAGAGCGGCGCTTTATAAGCCGCTTGCTCAGAAGGATAACAACAAGGTCAGCGGTATCGTGATGGCTACCGAAGGCTTTTTCAGAAAAATCTGTCTGATTTTTGTAATATACTCAGTTGCTCTTGCCTGTATTTTTCCCTATATTGTTGAAGGCGGCGGAGGCTGGCTTTCAACCTTTGCAATGGTGCTGATTATTTCTCTTAGCACAATCAGCCAATATTACTTCGGAATTACTTATAATGTTCTTCTTCAGGCAGACCAGAAGAGATATGTTTATGAAATGCTTGGCGCGGCAGCAGTTGCAGTTAATGCACTTCTGGTGTTTGCGTGTGCAAGCTTGGGCGCTTCGGTTCATGTGATGAAATTGGTTTCATCTCTTGTTTTTGCAATAAGGCCGATGTTCCTCAATCTGTATGTCAAAAAGAAATATGACATTAACAGAAAAATTGCACCGGATAAAGGAGCATTAAGCCAGCGGTGGGACGGTATGGGCCACCACATAGCTTTTTTCCTGCATTCAAATACAGACATTTTTGTTCTGACAATGTGTGCGAAGATTACCAAGGCTTTTTCATTGGCTGAGGTTTCGGTTTATTCGGTTTATTATTCCGTAGTTTACGGAATTGAAAAAATTGTTAATATTCTTCATCTTTCGGTTGAAGCGGCTTTCGGTAATATGCTTGCTAAAGGTGAAAAGGAGCTGTTCAAGCAAAATTTCAGGGTGTATGAGCTTTTGTCTATGATGCTGAACACCTTTATATTTACGGCAACCGCCGTGTTGCTTGTGCCTTTTGTTTCGGTATATACCGGCGGAATTGATGATGCAGATTATATCCGTCCTTTATTCAGTTATATCATAGTTCTGGCAGAGGCACTGTATTGCCTGAGAAAGCCTTATAACAATGTTACCAATGCGGCAGGGCACTACCGTCAGACCAAAAAAGGCGCTTACCTTGAAGCGGCTATAAATGTGGCGCTTTCAATAATTCTTGTTGTTCCTTTCGGAATCACAGGTGTTGCGGCGGCTACAGCACTGGCAATGGGCGTGAGAACTTTCGATTATGTCCGTTATTTATATAAGAATTTGCTTGAGGAGCGAATGACTTCGTTCTTTAAAATACTTCTTGTAAATGCCGCGGCTTTTGCAGTAACTTTTGGTTTGTCAAGGCTGATTTTGCCCGACATAATGGATTCTTATTTAATGTTTTTTGCTTATGCTGTTGTAATAGCTTTAATCAGCGGCGTAACGGTTATGGCATTCAATTTTATTTTCTTCCCCCGAAATCTTAAAAATATTGTTTCAACAGTTTTAAGGACAGTTAAAAATTTTTTAAAGAGATAAAGGAGTTTTTATGAATAAGATTATCAGAGCGTTAATTTCGGTGTTACTGATTATTTCTACCCTGGGTGTTGGCGTTTTTGCGGCTAACCCCACATACAGCGTTTCTTCCGCCTACAAAAACGGAGCATATTATCAGAAGCTTCTTGATGTTAAGCTCACAGGCAACCAGGCTCAGGATATTGCCAACATAGCTCTTTCTCAGGTTGGTTATCACGAGGGTAGCGGCAGCAGTGATTTAAGCGGCTCATCATCAAGCTCAGGCAATTACACCGAATACGGCAAATGGTTCGGTCAGCAGGGCAACTGGTGTGCAATTTTTGTAAGCTGGTGCGCTAATCAGGCAGGCATCCCCACATCCGTTCTCAAAAAGAACGCTGTTGCAAGCGGCAATTCCTGTCAGTACGGCGAGAAGAAATATAACTTCGGCTCAAGAACACCAAAAGTTGGCGATATTCTTTATATTCAGAATGACTCCGATTCAGCCGTTGACCATGTAGGTCTTGTTTATAAGGTTGACGATACTTATATTTACTCTGTTGAAGGTAACTTCGGCAACAAGGTCGGCACAATAAAGTATTACAGAGATTCAGGTAAGCAGACTTATTACAGCTCCACCAAAATCCTTTTCTACGGTGTGCCCGATTATGAAACAGGCATCACAAAAGGTGATGTAAACTCTGATAAAAAAGTTAATTCAAACGACGCTCTTAACATTCTTGAATTTGCTGTAGGCAAAAGAGATTTCACCGAATCGCAGATAATTGCAGGTGATATGAATTCCGACGGCTCAGTGGATTCACAGGACGCTCTCGCAGTCCTTAAGGAAGCTACAGGTCAATAAAATCAACGCTCTCCGCACGGAGGGCGTTTTCTTTTATAACCATTTTGTAAATTTCCGTTTCTTACCGTTGCAAATTGGTGTAAATTGTTATATAATTACACTGATAACCTATATTGTGAGGGATATTTATGGCTTTTGTTGAATTTCATAATGTAAATAAAAAATATAAGCTGGGCGAGCTTGACCTTGATGCTCTTTCAGATGTCAGCTTTGATATCGAAAAAGGTGAAATCTGCACAATCGTCGGCCCCAGCGGCGCAGGTAAAACCACCGTTCTTAATATTCTTGGAGGTATGGACACCTGCGATACAGGCAATGTTATTGTTGATGACAGAGAAATTACCTCTCTGGGCAAGCGCAATATGACCCTTTACAGGCGCAGAGATGTGGGCTTTGTTTTTCAGTTTTATAACCTTGTGCAGAATCTTACAGCCTATGAAAACATCGAGCTTGTTGCCAAAATCAGCCAGAATCCTCTCGACAGCTACAAAATGCTTGAGCTTGTAGGACTTCAGGACAGAGCGGGTAACTTCCCGGCTCAGCTTTCAGGCGGTGAGCAGCAGAGAATTTCAATCGCCCGCGCTCTTGTTAAGCGCCCCAAGGTGCTCCTTTGCGACGAGCCTACAGGTGCTCTTGACTATGAAACAGGTATCCAGATATTAAAGCTTTTGCAGGATGCCAGCCGTGCTATCGGTATGACGGTAATCATCATCACCCATAACCAGGCAATTACCCCTATGGCAAACAGAGTTATTACTATGAGAAGCGGTAAAATTCACCGCATAGAGATTAACGAAACACCGGTTCCGGTTGAAAGGATTGAATGGTAACATTATGAACAGGCCGATGCGAATGGATTTAATTCGCTCTATCAGAAAAAGCATAATGAGATTTATTTCCATTGTTGCCATTGTCGCCCTTGGAATAAGCTTTTTTGTCGGCATAAAATCAGCGTCACCCGATATGAGAAACACCGCTAACGAATATTTTGTCAGCGATAATGTTCTCGATTTATCGGTTATTTCTACAATCGGTTTTACTGATGATGAGGTAGATAAAATTGCACAGGTTGAGGGTGTCAGGGCAGTTGACCCCATCAAGCTTGCAGATACGCTTGTTTTTGTTGACGGCAAAGGAATTGTTAATGTTGAAAACGGCGCGGCTATGGCTTGCCGTGTTATGTCAATGGACTTTTCGAGAGCGTATGCTTTTTCACAGTCGGGCGAAGGGGACGACAGCTACATAAACCGCATTACCCTGGTTGAGGGCAGATACCCCAAAAATAAAAACGAATGTCTTATAGATAATGCTGTTGCAGGCTCATATTCTGAGCTTGAAATCGGCAATACCATTACCCTTGCAGGTGACGGTGTAACTCTTTCTGACACTCTTAATACTGACACATTTACAATCGTTGGTACTGTTTCAACTCCGATGTATATCTCTTTTGAAAGAGGCTCAACCAACATCGGCTCAGGCACCTTGGGTATGTATCTTTACATTGGTGAAGACTGCTTTGTATCAGATTATTACGGTCAGGTTTATGCAACAGTTGATAACAAAGAGCAGTATGATGCTTTTTCTCAGGAATATAACGACTATGTGAGCAAAATAGGTAAGCGAATTGAAGCTATTGCCGATGAAAGCATCAGCGACCGTCTTGCTCAGGTTAAAGAAGAATATAAGCAAAAAATAGCTGAGGGTGAAGAGACTTACAAAAAAATGGAGGCCGAAACTAACGCTCAGCTTGAAGATGCTCTTGCTAAAATCAATGTAATTGAAGAATATATTGAAAGCGGTGACAGTAAAATTGCCTCCGCTCAGACTCAGCTTTCCAATAAAATTGCTTCTGCAGAGGGCGAACTTAAAGCATCTAAAGAAAAGTATGAAAGCTCCCTTGCAGATTACGAGGCAAACAAGGCTCTTGCTAATGATGCCGATAATGAAATTGACGGCTACAAAAAGGCAAAAGAAATTTATAACAATTATCTTGAGCGTCAGAAGACGGACAGAGCTGAAATTGACGCTCTTGCTGCTGCGTTGCCCGCTTTAAAATCTGAAGCAGACAAGGCTAAGGCTGAGCTTGACTCTGCCGAAAAGGTTTGTTCAAATCTCCAGAATCAGATAAATCAAAAAGAAAAGGACTTGGCTGAAAACAAAAAAATCCTTGAGGTGTTTAAGGAGGAGGAGGCTAACTGGAGCCCCGAAACCTCCTTTGAGCCCATTGAAACAATTCAGGGATATGTTGCAGAATTTACAAAGAAATGCAATGACCTTCAGGCAGAAATCAATTCACTTAAGGCTCAGCTTACTCAGGCAGAAACAACCAAATCCAACGCAAAAGCAAAATATGATGCCAAGGCGGCAGAATACACCGCTCAGCAGGCAACGATTAAAAGCCGTGAAGAAACATATCAGAGCAATCAGGACGTTCTTAATTCCTACGCTGATGATATCGAAAAGCTCGAGCAGGGCGAGAAGGATTTGGACATTTTCAAAAATGCCCTCAATGATGCCGCCAAAGAGCTTGAAGCGGCTAAAATTAAAATCACAGAATCTCAGCTTAAGCTCTATTATGAAGAGAGCAAGGGCAATAAAGAAATCACCGCAGGTCAGGCCGATTTAAAGGCGGCAAAGGTTCGCCTTGAATCCGCAGAAGAGGCTTATTCAGATGCGGAGCATGAGGTCAGAGTAGGCCTTAAAAAAGCTCAGGGAGATATAGACAAAGCCAAAACAGCTCTTGAAGAGCTTAATAACTCCACCTGGACAGTTTCTTACCAAAGCGATTTGCCCGGCCATGAGAGCTACGGACAGAGCCTTGAAAATGTTACCGCTATGGCAAATGTTTTCCCGGTGTTCTTCTTCCTCATTGCGGCTATGATGTGCCTTGCCACAATGACACGAATGGTTGAAGAGGAGCGTATGCAGCTCGGTACTCTCAAAGCCTTGGGCTATAATGAAAACAGCATACTTTCAAAGTATTATTGGTATGCGGCAGTAGCTTGTGTTGCAGGCTCGGTTGTGGGTGTTGTGATTGGTGCAGTTGTGTTCCCCAAGGCAATCAACTCCGCTTATGCAATGATGTATTGCCTGCCCGATGTTAAAATTTATTTCCATTGGCAGTATATTTTAATCGGAACATTGTTCTCTCTTGTTTCAACTCTTTCGGCAACCCTTATTGCTTGCCGCAGAGCGCTTAAAACTCAGGCCGCCGAGCTTATGAGACCTAAGTCACCAAAGCCCGGTAAGCGCGTTTTCCTTGAACGCTTCACAGGTCTTTGGAACTCAATGTCCTTCGGCTCAATAGTAACAGTCAGAAATATGTTCAGAAGCAAGAGAAGAATGGTTATGACCATTCTCGGTGTTGCGGGCTGTACAATGCTTATTCTCGCCGCATTCGGTATAAATAACTCTGTTGACACAATTATTTCTGCTCAGTACGGTGAAGACGGAATTTCACACTATAACCTTATGGCTGTGCTTGATGATGAACAGCTTCCCGGTCAGAGTGAAACCGTAAAGGACCTTGAAAAGGATATCAGGGTTAATAACGCAATGCTCCTTGATACCAGAACAATGACCGCTTCTTCCTCTAAAGAAGATAATGACACTGAGATGTCAATTCATCTTTATGTTCCCGAATCTAATGAAAAGCTTAAGGAGTGCATAACTCTCCGCTCACGAAAGGGTAATGAAACTTATGACCTCACTGATGACGGAGCGGTAATTACCGAAAAGCTTGCAGAGGATACCGAAACCAAAGTCGGTGATATGCTCGTTCTCACCGCCGTTGACGGAAAAGAATACCAGGTTAAGGTTGCGGCAATAGTTGAAAACTATGTCTACCACTATGTTTATATTTCCCCGTCATATTATCAGAATGTGTTCGGTGAAAATCCTGAGTTTATGTATGTTCTTGCAACTCTTAAGGATTACACCAATGCTAACGACGAGCAGAATATGGCTGACGACCTCCTTG
Organism: Clostridia bacterium; assembly: GCA_017465465.1. Classification (GTDB taxonomy): domain Bacteria; phylum Bacillota; class Clostridia; order Oscillospirales; family Acutalibacteraceae; genus CAG-488. The sequence continues at coordinate 62,753 of JAFTWE010000032.1, forward strand.
CATATAACGAGGTTGCAGGCGTTGTTTCAACCGATGTTATGATAGACTCCTTCAATGCGATTGTTGACCGTCTTGATGTTGTGGTTGTTATCTTCATAATTGCCGCAGGACTTCTTGCATTTGTAATTCTCTATAACCTTACCAACATCAGCGTTCAGGAGCGACTTCGTGAAATTGCCACAATCAAGGTTGTAGGCTTTACCGATGCCGAGGTAACCGCTTATGTTTACAGAGAAAATATTTTCCTAACTATTGCGGGTATTCTCGTAGGTCTTCTGGGCGGTGTCGGGCTTCACAGAATTGTAATTGACATTGCCGAGGTTAATGTAGTTATGTTCGGCAGAGATATTTATTGGTGGAGCTTCCTGCTTGCAGTGTTGCTCACGGCAGTTTTTGCCGCCCTTGTAAGCTTGCTTGTTCATAAGCGATTACAGAGGTTTGATGTCATCGCCGCACTTAAATCAGTTGAATAAATCTAAGAACAGCATCTTCGGGTGCTGTTCTTTTTGCTACCGTCAAAAGCGTGCCATAAGTTTTGCAGGGTCAATTCAGAATTGACCGCATTAGGCTCCCCTTGTGTAAAGGGAGCTGTCACGAAGTGACTGAGGGATTGTAAAAAATCCAATCAAAATCAATCAACTTAAATGTAAAGTTGAAATTTAACATTTTTCTCTATATGAACCAAAAAATTTCTATAAATAGTGGACAAAACTTTTTTTCTTTGGTATAATGTATCAGTAAATTTGTAAAAGGAGTTGCAAATGATGAAAAAAATTAAAAAGATTTTATCTGTTATCCTTTGCGTTGCTGTTGTTCTTGGCTCAATGTCAGGTGTTACAGTTTTTGCAGCAAGCAGTGTGGGTGACGCAGCCGCAAGCATCGGTGCCAATATTCTTGACAACGTGCTTCTTGCTTTGTGCCATACCCTTGATAAGACTCTTGAGTTTGCTCTTAACACAGCTCTCGGTCTTGTTGACCTTTCAGACACAGGTGCTCAGGATATTTCAGAGTATGAAAATCCTATGTTTGAAAAGTATAACGGTCACGATGAATTTGCTGACGAAGCTGCTGATAACGCTGTTTTCAGCCTTGGTTATGACAAGCGTGACATCATCCCCGATGATTTCTATGAAGGCGCTTACTACAAATACGGCGCAGCAGACATCGGTGCTTTGATTGAAAACGGCACAACTGTTAATCAGCTTCCCTCAGACCTTGCTGAATATTATGCTGACCGTTATGCTGAAGAAAACGGTTGCTCTCAGGCTGAGCGTGATGCTATTGCCGCTGACCTTGCAGAGAGATATGCTGCTGACGTTCTTTCAGTTCGCACAATCTGCCTTGATGATTCAAGAGGCAAGGTTCTTATCGCAAGCGTTGACTCAATCGGTCTTACAAACGCAAGCAAAAATGCTATCGTAGCTATTATTGATGAATATTGTGAAGCTAACGGTATTGATGACATCGTAAGCATCAACGTTACAGCTACTCATACTCACAGTGCTATCGACACATTGGGTATTCTTCAGGGTGTTGGTCAGGTTGTTGACGGTTCTCTTTTTGAAAACCTCTTCAACGGCGCAGGCAATGCTATCCCTGACCCCAAATATATGGACTTCCTTCATCAGACAGTTGCTGATTCTATGATTGCTGCTTACAGCAATATGGAAAAGGGCTCACTTCACATGGCTAAGGCTGATGATACAATTACTTTCACAGACGCTAACACAGGTGAAGAAAGAACAGAAAACTTCTTCCAGCCCGGCGCTGACACAACTGTAATTCTTGAAGAAATCTATAAGCTCACATTTGTTCCCGCAAAGAAATCTTCTCCCGTTACTGTTATTGCTAACTTCGCTGTTCACCCCGAAAAGGTTGGCGTTAGCACAGATGAAGAAATCCTTCCCACAGTTTCTGCAGATATGATTCCTTATATGGAGCAGCAGATTGTTAAGTCTTATGAAGACAAGGGTCAGGATTGTAATTTCATTTACATCAACTCAGCTATCGGCTCAATGATTAAGATGGATATGGGCATCAACTCAGCCTATGAAGCATATTATACTGAAGATGCAAAGAATCCTATCTACGATACAACTTATGAACACCGTTCAATGCGTTACGGTATCGTTCTTGGTGACTACATAGCTTCTATGCCTCTTGGCGAAGAGGTTGAGCCTATCCTCAATGTTAAGACAGAAGAAATTCTTGTTAAAACCGATAACTTTATGCTCAGACTTCTTGCTATCGTTAAGCTTACAAACAATGTAATCCTTACCGATGAAGATAACAGCGTTTACACTGTTTCAGAAGTTGGCTATATGGAAATCGGCGAAAACATCAAAATCTTTATGTGCCCCGGTGAAATCAACCCCGAGCTCATCGGCACAGACGACCACCTTCTTTCAGGTGAATATTCATTAACAAGAGCTGACTTCCAGTATGAAGCACTTGTTAACTACTTTGATGAAGACGATGAAGTTCTTGTATTCGGCCTTATGAACGATATGGCAGGCTACATTGACCCTGATAACGACTATTCAATCGCTCTTGTTCGTTTCAACGATTACGGCTCAGAGGGTGAATACGGCATCAAGGCTAACGCTAACGCACTTCTCTTCTCATATTCATCAGACATTGCTTCAACAGTAATCGGCACATTCCTCAATGTTGTTGCTGAAGCAAACGGCGGTGAAGCAACCGACATTATTGAGGGCGACTTTACAGGTGCAGTACCTTACATCAACTACATTATGCACATTGTAAATCACATCCTCAAAACAATCGGTCTCCAGTAAAATCAATCCCCTCTCACCGAGAGGGGATTTTTTTCGGCTCCATTGCGTAAAGAGAGCTGTCGCGAAGTGACTCAGGGATTGAAACAGATTTTGTTTTATGATATACTAAAACTCACAAATCCGAGAGGAGAATCGGTATGAAATTCAAAAAAATAATATCAGCTATTTTGGTGTTGTCAGTTATGTTCAGCCTTTCAGCCACCGCTCAACAGAGCACGGCAGAGGAGGAATGCTCTGTTAATCCATCCACCTGGGCGGCTGTTGACGGTCTTGGAAGAACTCTTTCTCTTAACGGTGAAACAGGGGACAAGCGTCAGGAAAAATTTGTGGGTATGTTTTATTGGACATGGCACTATCCTTGGATAAATGACCACGAGCCGATTACCACAGGAAGTGTACTCGAAAAATACCCCGAGGCTGTAAATGATTGGAATCATCCTGCATGGGGCGGAACTTATGACGGCAGACCCCATTACTGGGACGAGCCTCTTTACGGATTTTATGCCAACACCGATGAGTATGTTCTTCGAAAACACGCAGAGCTGCTGGCTGATGCAGATATTGATGTTGTGTTTTTTGACACAACTAACGGAACTCAGGTTTTTACCGAGGGTTATGAAACCTTGCTCAAGGTGTGGAGCGAGGCGAGGGCAGACGGGGTGGATGCTCCCGATATTTCCTTTATTCTCAATTTCTTTAATGAGGATGATATCAGAACTCAGCTTTATGATATCTATGACAACCTTTACAGCAAAGGCAGATACCGCGATTTCTGGTTTATGTGGGAGGGTAAGCCCTTGCTTATGGCAAATGTGGGCGCGTTGAAGCTTGCTTGTGATAAAGACAAGGAAATTTTCGATTTCTTCAGCTTCAGGAGAAATGAACCGACCTATTTTGTTGACGATACAAGATATGTGTCTGACACATGGGGCTGGTGCTCAGATTATGAACAAACCAAGTTCGGCAAAAAGCTTTTCGGCGGCGTTGAGCAGATGTGTGTTTCAGTTGCGCAGAATGCAAATGAAAACGGTCTGGCCGCAATGAACAGCCCTGTCGGCACGGTTCAGGGCAGAAGCTTCACAGACGGAGAATTTTCTTATTCATACAATTACGGTGGCAAGGAAATTGTTGTTGATAAAAATACAGAAAACTCCTTGCTTTACGGACTTAATTTCCAGCAGCAGTGGGATTATGCAATAGCACAGGACCCTGAATTTATTTTTGTAACAGGCTTTAACGAGTGGATTGCCGGCAGATTTGAAGAATGGATGGGCACCGAAAATGCTTTCCCCGACCAGTTCAGCCCCGAATACAGCCGTGATATTGAGCCGTCTGCAGGTGTGCTGAAAGACCATTATTATTATCAGCTTGTTGAAAATGTACGCCGATATAAAGGAACCGATAAACTCCCTGCAACCGATGCCGAAAAATCAATCGATATCAATGGGGCTGTTTCACAATGGGACGATGTTTTGCCTGAATATAATCATTACAGCGGCGGCAATAACCGTGACAGCGTTGGCTGGAAAGGCTGTTATTATAAGAACGACACCTTGCGAAATGACATCACTCAGGCAAAGGTAGCTTATGACAGTGAAAATATCTACTTTTATGTTAAAACTGCCGAAAAGCTCACCCCATGCACCGATAGTGACTGGATGCGCCTTTTGATTGATACTGATACAAGCGGTGTTTCCGAAAACTGGGAAGGCTTTGAATATCTGATTAACAGAACATCACCAAAAGACGGCAAAGCAACTCTTGAAAGGTCCTTGGGCGGTGTCGGGTTTGAAGAGGTATGCAAGGTTGATTATTCGGTTAATGAGAATGTTTTGCAGCTCACTGTTCCTAGAGAAGCCCTTGGCTTGACTGACGATGAAATCAAGTTCAATTTCAAGTGGTCAGACAATTTGCAGGGTGAGGATGCGATGGCGTTTTACAAAAACGGAGATGCTGCACCGGGCGGACGATTTGCGTTTGTTTTTGACAGCACCGCAACAGGTGAACAGGAAGCCGAAAACGATTCAGAAATCAAGACTTTCTTTGACACTCTGTCAGATAAATTTGAAACAGCCTTTGCAGATTTCAGAAAGTTCTTCCATTGTATTTTCAGATAAAAATAAAACGAAGGATAGCTCATATTAAAGAGCTATCCTTTGTTGTGCTTTAT
>JAFTWE010000033.1 GCA_017465465.1 Clostridia bacterium
TAAATTCGGCTCTGCGGAGGAAATTCTGCCTGTTCTGGTTTCTGTCTGGCTGAGGGTTGAGCGGATTCTGCCGTCAGGGGCAATTTCTTTAACAAGACCCTCGCAATAGGTAGACTTGAGCTTTGCCAACATTCTGTATTCAAGAACCTTTTCAACTATGGGATAGCTGTCTGCCAAATCCTCAAGCACATCAGCACTTGTAGAAAAACCGCTCTTAGTCTTTTTCCTTGCAGGTAGACCAAGCTTTACAAAAAGGATTTCTCCAAGCTGTTTGGGAGAGTTTATATTAAACTCCTCACCTGAAAGGTCATATATTTCACTAACGAGAGCGTCAATTTTAACCTGGAGCTGTTCACCGTAATCTATAATCCCATCACGGTCAACCAGAAAGCCTGCAACCTCCATTGAGGCTAACACCTTGGCAAAGGGAACTTCAATTTTATTAAGAAGGTCAGTCTGAGAATTCTCTTCTATCTGAGCCTTGATTTTTGCCCAGAGTGAGGGCATAACTGCGGCATTCTCAGCGCAGAGAACATCTGTTTCAAAGTGAGGCGTAACTGCACCGTATTCGGTGGCAAGGCGCACAGGCGAATAGTCACTGCCCATAGGATTCAGAATGTAGCCTGCAAGCATAGTGTCGGTAACTGCACCTTTAATTTCAATTCCGTGGCGGAATGCCCATTCATAAAGGAGCTTCACATTATCAACAATCTTGCTGATTTTTTCATTTTCAAGAAGTCCTGCCAGGTCAGAGGCAAAAAGAAAGCTTGTGTTGCGAACGCAGTAAACATCTTCACCTGCACAAACAGAAATAACAGAAATTTCACCGTCATCATATTCGGCAGAAATATAAACCTCGTCACACTCAGGAAGGAGTGAAAAAGAGTCAATTTCTTTTATATCGATTGTTTTATCAGACTTCAGCTCTTCAACCTCAACAGTCTTACCGTTTAATCCAATTTTTTCGATTAATTTATACATTTCAAGGCTTGTAAGAATTTTATAAGCCTTGGCCTCATCAATTTCAGCGGGAATGTAAGAATCAAAATTCATATCAATAGGAGCATCTGTACGGATAGTTCCGAGGGTATGGCTGAGAAGTGCCTGTTCCTTGTTATTGATAAGCTTATCCTTTAATGTTCCCCTGATGTCAAGAGAATCAATGTTTTCATATATATAATTAACAGTAGTGTATTTCTTAATTAAATCTCCTGCTGTTTTAGGGCCTACACCCGGCACACCGGGGATGTTATCGGAAGAATCACCCTGAAGAGCTTTGAGTTCAATCATTTGATAAGGCTCAACACCGTAATCTTCAAAAAGCTTTGTTTTGTCGTAATAGACAGTACCTTTTGATGTGGCAAGCAAAACAACCGCATTGTCACTGATTAGCTGGAGGCTGTCACGGTCACCGGTTGCAATAAAGCATTTGTCATCTCCTGTGCAAGCCGCGCTGACAGTGCCGAGAATGTCGTCTGCCTCCCAGCCCTCGGTTTCGACAATTTTATAGCCCAACGCTCTGAGCAGGTCTTTAATAACAGGCATCTGCTCGCGAAGCTCATCAGGCATCCCCTTTCTGCCTGCTTTGTATTCCTTATACATTTCGTGGCGGAATGTGGGTGCCTTCAGGTCAAAGGCAACAGCAACTCTGTCGGGGTTATACTCATTTTTGAGGCTCAAAAAGATATTCATAAAACCCTGAACGGCATTTGTAAATCTGCCGTCCTTGGTTGTTAAAATTTTAATTCCGTAAAAAGCTCGGTTTGCAATACTGTTTCCGTCTATAACTAAAAAACGCATACAATACCTCCGAAAAAATAATCTTTAAGTATTATACCATAATTTTGACAAGTTGTGTTAGATTATGTTAAAATATTTTCGGATGTGATTAAATGAAGATTAAAAATTTAGAAATAAGCGGTTACGCTGCCCTTGCCCCAATGGCAGGAGTTGCAGACAGAGCATTCAGGGAGCTTTGCAAAAGCTACGGTGCGGCTTATGTTATAACTGAAATGGTAAGCTCAAAAGGTCTTACGATGCAGGATAAAAAGTCAAAGGAGTTGCTTTTTATTTCAGAAGCAGAGCACCCCGCCGGGGCACAGATTTTTGGTGACACTCCTGAAACAATGGCTCTTGCGGCAAAAAAAGCACTGGAATTCAGCCCTGATTTTATAGACATCAATATGGGTTGCCCTGCCCCGAAGATTGCAGGCAACGGCGGCGGAAGCGCCCTTATGAAAAAGCCTCAGCTTGCAGGTGAAATTGTAAAAGCCGTACGCCGGGTTGTAGAGTTACCGCTGAGCGTTAAAATGCGAATCGGTTGGGATGAAAACAGCATCAACTGCGTTGAGCTTGCAAAAATCTGTGAAGCTAACGGTGCGGATGCAATAACCGTTCACGGCAGAACAAAGGTGCAGATGTATTCACCGCCCGTTGACCTGAAGCCCATAGCCGCAGTAAAAAAAGCCGTGAGCATTCCTGTTATCGGTAACGGCGATATCGTTGACGGCAAGTCGGCAGAAATTATGCTCAATGAAACAGGCTGTGATTTTCTTATGGTAGGCAGAGGGGCTTTAGGTGCGCCTTGGGTTTTCTCTCAGATAAACGCTTACCTTGAAAAAGGCGAAATTCTTCCTGAGCCCGACATTGATGAAAAGATGAACATAATGCTCAGTCACATAAAAACACTTTGCGATTATAAGGGAGAATATGTGGGAATGAGGGAAGCAAGAAAGCACGCCGCGTGGTACATCAAAGGTATGCGCGGTGCGGCAGAGTTCCGCAGAGAAATAGGAACACTTGAACACATAGAACAGCTCGAAGTTCTTGCACAAAAAGTTAAAAACTGTTGTAAATCTTTGTAAAGTGAAAAACTTACCTGATAAAAAAATCAAATGCATTATGCAATGAATATACGATAAATTTTTGAATTTTTAAAAATCCAAATTTCGACAAAAAATTGCACTGTAAAGTTATTCACTTTACGCAGAACCTGTTAAAAACTCGATTTTAGCCTTGAAAATCCGTTAATTTTACACATTTTCCACAGAGTTTTGCACAAGTGACAAGTTTGTTGACTTCCCCCGTAAGTAAAAAGCTTTACACCAAAAAATGCCAAAAATAAATATTCATCGGCGGTTTTTTATTCACTCAAATACACTCAGACTTGCACTTAAACTTGATTTTTTTATTTTTATTAAAAAGCTATTGACAAACACATAAAAACTTACTAATATTTCATTATCAGAATGATTTTTCAGGAGGGATTATTTATTATGGTCTTTGAAAAAATAAAAAAAATCCTCAGCGAACAGCTTGAGCTTGACGAAGAAGAAATTACACTTGAAAGCAACATCGTTGATGACCTGGGGGCAGACAGTCTTGACCTTGTGGATATGGCAATGACCGTTGAAGACGAGTTCGGACTTGAATTGCCCGACGAAATGCTTGAAACTGTTCAGACAGTTGAAGATGTAATCAGGTATATAGAAAGCAGATAACAAAACAGCACCGCTCATTAGGTAAACGCCTATTGAACGGTGCTTATTTTTTTGTAAAGTGAATTTAATTTACTTTTAACTTTTTTGGCTTAAATCAAGGTTTTGTTTGTAAAGCCAAAAGCTTTACATAATCTCATTATAAAGGCTGTCGCAAAGCCGGCCTAACTGCTCCATTGTAAGGCTCTCAGGTCTTACGGTAGTTTGCAGACCCGCATTTTCTATAGCGGCATTAACTGTTTCTTTCGGCAAGCTCATACCTGCACTTAAAGAATTTGAAGCAGTTTTTCTTCTCTGAGCAAAAGCCGCTTTAATCATTGAGAAAAACAGTTTTCTGTCTTTGATTTCAACAGGGGGATTTTCTCTTAAATCAAGGCGGATAACTGCGCTGTCAACATTGGGTGACGGCATAAACGAGCCTCGGGACACATCAAAAAGCTTTTGGCTTTCGGCATAAAAATTCACCGCAACGGTAACTGCACCTGCGTCACGGCTGCCAACCTTGGCGCAAAGGCGCTGAGCCGCCTCTTTCTGCACCATAACGGTGATTGACTCTGCCCCTATTCCGCTTTCAAGAAGCTTCATAATAACGGGAGAAGTGATATAATAAGGCAGATTTGCACACACTACAAATGGCATATCTCCAAATTGCTCGCTGATGATTTTGTGAAGGTCAGCCTTCAAAACATCTTCATTTATAATTGTTACATTGTCAAAATCAGAAAGTGTTTCATCAAGAACCGGTAAAAGCCTTGTATCAAGCTCAATACACACAACCTTGTCAGCTCTTTTGGCAAGCTCAGCGGTAAGAACGCCTACACCTGCACCGATTTCAAGAGCGCCGTATCCTTCTCTCGCTCCGCCCTCCTCAGCAATTCTGGGGCAAACCGATGGGTTCACAATAAAATTCTGACCCAATGCCTTTGAAAAAGTAAATCCGTGGCGGGTCATAACATCTTTAATTACGGAAATATCCGATAAATTTTTCATAAATACCTCGCAATTCTCTTGCATTTAAACAGAAATGATATATAATTAAATACAGTTATATTATACTTTGGAGGAGTCATTATGTCAATATTAGTAACAGGCGGCGCAGGCTTCATCGGTTCTCACACTTGTGTTGAGCTTTTAAATGCAGGCTATGATGTGGTTGTTGTTGATAATTTTTATAACAGCCAGCCTGAAAGCCTTAACAGAATCAAGAAAATTACAGGTAAGGATTTTAAATTCTACGAGGTTGATATAAGAGACCGTGCAGGTCTTGATAAGGTTTTTGAAGAAAACAAAATTGACGCTGTTATTCACTTTGCAGGCCTTAAGGCTGTTGGTGAAAGCTGTCAGAAGCCCCTTGAATATTATGAAAACAACATCGGCGGCACAGTTACCCTTTGCGAGGCTATGCGTGATGCAGGCTGTAAGAAGATTGTTTTCAGCTCATCTGCCACAGTTTACGGTATGAATAATGTTTCTCCTCTCACTGAGGATATGAAAATCGGCGGTACCACCAACCCTTACGGCACAACAAAGTATATGATTGAGCTTATTTTGCAGGATTTGTATGCTTCTGACAATGAGTGGAGCGTTGTTATTCTTCGTTATTTCAACCCAATCGGCGCTCACGAAAGCGGAATGATTGGTGAAAACCCCAACGGAATTCCCAACAACCTTATGCCCTACATCACTCAGGTTGCAATCGGCAAATTGCCTCAGCTCAGCGTATTCGGTGATGACTACGACACCCCTGACGGAACAGGTGTGCGTGACTATATTCACGTAGTTGACCTTGCCCTCGGCCACATCAAGGCTGTTGAAAAGGCTCTTAACTCAAAAGAAATCAATGCCTACAACCTTGGCACAGGCACAGGCTACAGCGTGCTTGACATTGTAAAAGCATTTGAGCAAGCATCAGGTCAGCAGGTTAAATATAAAATCGTTGACCGCCGCCCCGGTGACCTTGCAACCTGTTATTCTGACCCGTCAAAAGCATTTAACGAGCTTGGCTGGAAGGCTGAAAGAGACCTTAACAAAATGTGTGAGGACTCCTGGCGCTGGCAGAAGAATAATCCTAACGGATTTGAGGAATAATTTTAGTGTTCCGCTGTAAATCGGCGGAACATATTTTTAGGGTGAGATTATGGAACTTACTGAAACTTATAACGATGCCCCCGAAGTGGCTGTGCTTGTGGGCATTGATATGGGAACATACGACGCTGAGGTTTCTCTTGACGAGCTTGAAGAGCTTGCAAGAACTGCAGGCGCAGTTGTGTCTGCCCGTGTGCTTCAAAAAAGAGATAAGCCTGATACTGCAACTTACATCGGCAGCGGCAGAATTCAGGAGGTTAGGGAATATTGTGAAAACAACGATATTGACCTTTTGATTTTTGACTGTGAGCTTTCTCCGTCACAGCAGAGAAACATTGAAAATGAAACAGATGTCAGAGTTATTGACCGCACAATGCTTATCCTTGATATTTTTGCCACCCGTGCCCGAAGCGGTGAGGGTAAAATTCAGGTTGAGCTGGCTCAGCTTAAATATACACTCCCCCGTCTTGGCGGCAAGGGTAAAGAGCTTTCACGCCTTGGCGGCGGAATCGGCACAAGAGGTCCCGGTGAAACAAAGCTCGAAAGCGACCGCAGACATATCCGCAGACGAATTCAAAGCCTTGAAGAGGATTTGGCAGAGATTGCAAAGCGCCGTGAACAGCTTCGCCACAGACGAGAAAAAGACGGTGTTGAAACAATAGCAATCATAGGCTACACAAACGCAGGCAAATCCACATTGATGAACGCCCTCACTCAGGCGGGCGTGCTAGCGGAAAACAAGCTGTTTGCAACCCTCGACCCAACCTCAAGAGCGTTGACCCTGCCCGACGGCAGAGAGGTTATGCTCATTGACACAGTTGGTCTTATCCGCAGACTCCCCCATCACCTTGTTGAAGCGTTTAAATCAACTCTTGAAGAAGCGGCAAACGCAACGGCAATTCTCAATGTTTGCGACGCCTCTGACCCACATTGCGGTGAACATTTGCAGGTAACCTTTGACCTGCTTCGTTCTTTGGGCTGTCAGGATAAGCCGATTATTTCTGTTATGAATAAGTGCGACAAAGCTGATAACCTCTACGCCCTGCCGAATATCGGCAAATTCTGTATGATTTCTGCTCTCACAGGTGAAGGTCTTCCTCAGCTTCTGGCTACAATTCAGATTTCACTGCCCCCTACGAGGAAAAAGGTTGAATTCCTGTTCCCATATAATAAGGGAGGTCTTGCCGCTAAGGTGCGTGAAGACGGAGTAATTCTTGCAGAAGAATACCGCCCCGACGGAATATACATCAAGGCGGTTTCTGATATTATTTTTATTGAAAAGAATAAAGAATTCCTTATATAAAACGAGCCACGGTATCACTACCGTGGCGTTTTTGTTAATAATAGCAATCATTGGTCCATTTCACAGGATTAGTATCAATATACTCCCATATTCTGAGATAATCATTTTCATCTCTTATTATATGGTCGTGGTATGAGCGGTGAAAAATATTCTTTCCTGCTTCAGCATTGATAAATCTTTTAAGTGCCGACACCAAGTTAGGTATGGTGGCGCTCGTAAGGGTCGACGACCTCGGCGACCCGCCGAAATTTTCTACCGATACAATCATATGAATATGATTTGGCATTACAACATATTTATCAACAGTTACATTATCAATTTTGTTTGCAGATACAATATACTTATCTACTATCTTACCGATTTCAGTTAATTTTATTATCGGGTCGCCGAGGTCGTCGACCCTTACGATATCACACAAAATCTTCTGCTTGTCCTTGGTGCATATCGTTAAAAAATAAGCTCCGTTGCTACTGTAATCATAGTCTTTCAACCTGTTTGGTTTTCTCTTAGGCAAACTCATATCTACCACCAATAATATTATATCAAAAAAACGATAAAAAGCAAATCATTATTCAACTGTACAAAATTCTGGTAGCCAAGGTTGTCGACCTTTACACTAAAAAAGAAGACGACAAACGCCGTCTTCTTAAATTCAATAATAAAACACAACTTCCCCTGCTTCCAGGGATTTTTTTATGTCAATTATCCGCTGATTTTCAGAGCCTCGGAATCTGAGGGTGATGTTTTTAAGCTCCTGCTTAAATTCGCCGTCAACCAGCACATCAATCATGCCAAGCATTTCGTCGGTTACTTCGCAACGGGCGCGGTTGTCTTTTAATAATTCTTCATCAAAAAGGTATCCTGTATAGCACCATATATTTTTATGGGGATACTGCTCTTTTACCTTCCTGAGGAAAGGAACCAATTCCCTTTGATTTTGCGGTTCAAAGGGCTCACCGCCGAGAAGAGTAAGACCGTTGATAAAATCAGGAGAAAGGGCTTGTAACAGCTCTTTTTCTGTTTCTGAGGTAAATTCCTTACCGTAACTGAAATTCCATGTTTCAGGGTTAAAACAGCCCTCACAGTGATGAGTACAGCCCGAAACAAACAGAGAAACCCTTACACCCTCACCGTTGGCAATGTCAGTTTTCTTAATCTCGCCGTAATTCATTACAGGTGAAGCACTCTTTCTTTAATTTCCTGAGTTCTGCCCTGATTCCAGAACTGAGAGCCGATGTAGCCGCAGGTTCTTCTTGCAACATTCATCTTAGCCTGGTCACGGTTGCCGCAGTTGGGGCATTCCCAAACAAGCTTTCCGCCGTCGTCAGAAACAATCATAATTTCGCCGTCATAGCCGCACTCCTGGCAATAGTCGCTCTTTGTGTTGAGCTCGGCATACATAATGTTATCATAAATAAACCTGATAACCTGAAGAACTGCTTCAAGGTTGTTCTGCATATTCGGAACTTCTACATAAGAGATTGCGCCGCCTGTGGAAAGAGCCTGGAACTTGGCCTCAAAGCTGAGCTTATCAAAAGCATTGATTTCTTCTGTAACATGAACATGATAGCTGTTGGTGATATAATTTTTATCGGTTACACCCTCAACAATGCCGAATCTCTGCTGAAGGCATTTTGCAAAGCGGTAGGTTGTGCTTTCAAGGGGTGTGCCGTAAATACCAAAGCCGATTGTGGTTTCTGCTTTCCACTGATTGCAGGCTTTGTTCATATATTTCATAACATCTATTGCAAACGGAGTTGCCTCAGGGTCGGTATGTGACTTACCTGTCATATATCTCACACATTCGCAAAGGCCTGCATAGCCAAGTGAAATTGTTGAATATCCGCCGTAAAGAAGCTCGTCAATGGGAGTTCCCTTAGGAAGGCGTGCAATAGCACCGTGCTGCCACAAAATAGGTGCGGCATCTGAAAGTGTGCCTTTAAGACGGTTATGGCGGCACATAAGAGCCTCATAGCAAAGCTCAAGTCTTTCATCAAAAATCTTCCAGAATTTATTCATATCTCCGCCTGAAGAAAGGGCAACATCAACAAGGTTGATTGTTACAACGCCCTGATTAAAGCGGCCGTAGAACTTATAATTTCCGTTTTCATCCTTCCATGGAGTCAAAGCACTTCTGCAACCCATAACAGGGAAGCAGTTACCCTCTTTGAGCTCCATCATTTTCTTTTCAGAAATGTAATCGGGAACAAGGCGCTTGGCAGTACACTTTGCAGCAAGCTCGGTAAGATAATAATAGCGTGAGCCGGGCTGGATATTATCCTCTTCAAGAACATAAATGAGCTTGGGGAATGCGGGAGTTACCCACACACCGCTTTCATTTTTAACGCCCTGATAACGCTGATTGAGAGTTTCTTCAATAATTAAAGCAAGGTCAGCCTTTTCCTGCTCATTTTTAGCCTCGTTAAGATACATAAACACAGTAACGAAAGGAGCCTGACCGTTGGTTGTGAGAAGAGTTACAACCTGATACTGAATAGTCTGAACGCCCTTGCGAACTTCTTCTCTCAGTCTTCTTTCAACAACCTTGTTAATTGTTTCTTCATCCACATTTCCGCAAAATTCCTGTGCTTCAACAAGAACATCCTTGCGGATTTTTTCTCTTGAAACCTGAACAAACGGAGCAAGGTGGGCAAGGCTGATGCTCTGACCGCCATACTGACTGCTGGCAACCTGGGCAATAATCTGAGTTGAAATATTGCAGGCTGTTGAAAAGCTGTGTGGCTTCTCAATGCAGGTGCCGCTGATAACGGTTCCGTTCTGGAGCATATCCTCAAGGTTTACCAAGTCACAGTTGTGCATGTGCTGAGCAAAGTAGTCCATATCGTGGAAATGGATAATACCCTGCTCGTGAGCTTCGGTAATATGCTGAGGAAGAAGAATTCTCTTAGTAATATCCTTACTTACCTCACCTGCCATATAGTCACGCTGAACGCTGTTGACGGTGGGGTTTTTATTGGAATTCTCCTGCTTTACTTCTTCATTGTTACACTCAATAAGTGAAAGAATCTGATTATCGGTAGTGTTGGCTTTACGGATAAGGGAACGGGTATAGCGGTATTTAACATAGCGCCTTGCTACATCAAATGCGCCCTGAGCCATAATCTGATTTTCTACAATATCCTGAATTTCTTCAACAGAAAACGCTCTGTTCGCCTTGCTGATTTTAAACTCAACATATTCTGAAATTTCTTTAATCTGTGCGTCAGAAAGCTCTTTTTTGCCGTCAGTTGCTTCATTGGCTTTTGTTACAGCCGCCGCGATTTTAGATACATCGAAGTCAACTTCAGAGCCGTTTCTTTTAATAATTCTCATAATTTCACCTTTCTAATCAAATTCCACTTCAAATTTTAATTCCCAAATAATGTGCCGAATGCTTATAAATAATACAATATCTTGTGTTATATGTCAATAGCTTTTTAATCAAAACAAAAAATATTCCTCCCGCAAAGGAGAGGAATAAAATATTATAACTTTCCGCCGTTTTTTTGGAACAAATCACGAAGCTCCTGCTTGCGCTCGTCTGTGTATGTATATGCCCAGAGGTTATAAATTCCATCGAAATCCTCAAAGGTTTCATCATCGTGGTGAATTGCCTCCCCCACTTTATACGGGAGGTTAAATTCCATAGTTCCGTTAGAGGCTATGAAACATTCATCAGCAATAGCAACTGCATCGCGGTTAACTTTAATTTTTTCAAACTCTTCATCGTATTTAATCTGGGTTGTAGGGAAGAGAATTGTCTTGGCATCCGAAAGCTCATAAAACTCTGTTTTGGTACCCATGTGTCCGTGGTGAGCCGCCTGCATAATGTCGCATTTCAAAAGCTTACCAAAGCGAGGGCAAACAATGTCATTTTCTTCATATCCCGCATCGCCCGGGAACTGAACTGTATTTCCGCAGGCGTTCATAATAAGCATCGTGGAAGAATCGTTATAATTGAGATTTGAATTCGGGTAAACATCCTCGTGGGTGCAGAGAACTCTGAATTCAAGATTCCGCACAAAGAAATGCTGGCCCGAATGAAGCTTGATTTTTTTGATTTCTGAATGTTCTTCAAAAAGTTGCTCATACATTCTCTGGAAATTTTTACCTGAGTTCATCCAGTTGTGGCTGTCACGGTGCTCGGTTGAAATAAAGTTATAGTAAATTGCTTCAATTTCAATATCGTTTTTATATCTCAAAATATCGCAGAATTTACCCACATGGTCCTCATGGGCATGGGAGAAAAACCAGCCTGCAACCTTAATTTTTTCCCCTGCAGGGGTGTATTTACGAAGGAAGTTATATATTCTTTCATCATCATTGATTGAATATGGATGGGCGCTGTCAATCACAAAAAAGCTGTTGTCACAGCAACGGATGATATAGCACATTCCGCAGTCAATCAAAGTGTGGTCAACCTCAAACTGCCACAATGTTGTGGAGCAACGCTCTTCAACCTGAGGCTTTTTCGGCTCGTAAAGGTCAGTAAATCCGTCTGCCACAATACGAAGTGATGAATCGTGAGCGGTAAAATAAATATGAAGGCAAAAGCCGTTTTTTACAAGAGTAGTATAAAAATTCTCACCAAAAGATGTTTCATCAAAAACGGTATAGCCTATATTCAACGCCTCGGCAACATAAGCCTCCATATCTGCCTTCTCTTTGTTTCTGAAAAGAAAAAGCCATACTCCGTTGTTACAATCATAAGGTGCTTCACCGCCCTGAGGCAAGGCAGGAATTTTATTAAGTATATTTTCCATAAAAACGCTCCTACAATAAATTTACGGATTTCAGAATAACTGCACTGATAAAAATTGTCAGCACAGAACCGATGCTGGTCCACACAACAAGCTGGCCTGCAAGCTGCTCATCATTGTGCATTTCTGCCGCCATAACTGCGCTTGAAACCGCTATAGGCGAGCCGAAAAGAGCTATAAATGCGGCATAATCATTTGCAGTGAAGCTGAAAAGACCAAGCCCGTTTAGCAAAATTGCACCGCCTACACCAATAACAGGAGCCAGCACAATTCTCATAAACGTTCCCATAGCAATCTGCTTTTTAAGTGCTCCGATTGCTTCAAAAGAAAACTGACCGCCTAAAACTATGAGCATCAAAGGTGACGCCATTTTGGCCGCCGTTTCAATGGCTGAATATAAAAACGGAAGCTGATTTCTGATTGTGAAAACAGGCTCACCGTTACTGCTTTGGGGCAAAAGCGACCTTAACACAAGGCAAGCCAAGCCAAGTAAAATGGCTATAATCAGTGGGTTTTTGCAGATTTTTATTAAAATTGATTTAACACTCGGTCTGCTGTTTTCTCCGTCTTTGATAAACACGGTTAAAGAAATAACGGCAAGCACATTAAAAAGAGCTATAGAAAAAGCCGACAGCACCGACACAACAGCAAGAGTTTCATCTCCGCCCAAGGCTTGTGCAAGGGGTATGCCTATTATGGCAAAATTTGAGCGGAAGGAGCTTTGAAGCAAAACTCCCTTTTGCCTGTCATTTTTGCAAAAAGCAATAACCGCAATCAGGCCAACTGCAAATAAAACAAGAATTGTTGCAACAGCATATAAAACAGTTGACCAATTTATTGAAGAAAGGCTGTCAATTTTATAAACATTGTAAAATAACAGCATGGGCAAAACCACCCTGAAGCCAAGCTTATTGGCAGTTTTGAGAAACTTTTCATCATAAAAATTGCGCCTGCGTAAAAAGTATCCTAATCCAATGAGCAAAACTATCGGCAAAACCGCATTTGCCGCATATAAAAAAACATTTATCATAACTGTGTTCTTTCTTTCATAACGCTTTCATAGGCAGATTGAAGCCACTGGCGGGCTTTTTCAACGCCGTCGTCATTTCCGTCAAATTCAAGGGACTGAATTTTTTCTTCGTCCACCGCGTCAAATGATTGATTGCCTACAAAGCATTGAGCGCACACAACAAAGCTTTTTTCTCCGTCAACCTCTTTTTCATTCAAAAAAGTGCGGTATTTAAACTCTTCATCGGCGGCATTATGCCTTTCGGGATTCAAAGAAAGTGAGCCTGTGTATGAATTACTTTTCCAGCCCACATTTGCCGCACCAACAAGATATTTGTAGCTTAATACTTTAACTTCGCCCATTTTAACGCCTCCGTTCAATACCCGATAATTATATCACCTTTTAAAATTCATATCAATAAAAAAGGTGCAGTATTTTATTGAAAAAGAGAAATATTGCTGTTATAATTATGATGATATTTTTACGGGAGGCTTATTATGGCTTTTAAAGAAAAACCGGTAAGAGGCTCACAGAAAAGCCCCGACCATATAATGCTCAGCATCTCTGACGATGCAAAAACCACTATGACCGTCACCTGGAGAACCTCCACAGATGTTCCTTCAGGCTACACTCTTTGCAAAGAAGATGGCTCTGATGAAATTATCAGAACCGATGCTGTTTCTGAAATTTTTGAAAGTGATATTGATATCAGCTACATACATTGGGCCAAAATCACAGGTCTTAAGCCCGGCACAAAATATTATTACTCCTGCGGTGATGACGAAAACCGCAGTGAAGAGTTTTATTTTGAAACTGAGCCTGAGAACCTGACAAAGTTTAAATTCATCGCAATTTCAGACCATCAGAAATGCAAGAATTTTAACAAGCCTGATTATTCCGAGCTTCAGAGCTGGCTTAATGAGGTTTTGAAAATGCACCCTGACACACGCTTTATTTTAACAGGCGGTGACAACTGCGACTGCGGTCAGCATGAGGTGCAGTGGAACGGTATGTTCAGCGGACTTACAGGAATCATTGAGCACGTTCCCTATATGATGACCCTGGGCAACCACGACAATCGGGGCTTTGAGGTATACACCGAAGAGGAATGTACCGGCAGATATTATTCTGAGCCTGCCGAATTTTTTGGCAAGCAGTTTAAATATTCTTACCCCTACAACGGACCTAAGGATTGGAAAACCGAAAATTACTCATTCAATTACGGCAACTGCCACTTTGTGGTTTACGGTGTTAACGGCCCTGAGGATGTCAATGAATGGTCGCTTGAAGACCACAAAAGCCACAACAAAACCTGGACCTTCGGCGCTTACCACTTCCCTGTTTACTATTCAGGCCCTGAATTGACAAACGATGACGCTTACCCCATGATGAGAGAGTGTATGGAAAAGTGCGACATTCTTTTTTCAGGTCACGAGCATAACTTCTCACGAAGCTATCCTATCAAGAATGAAGAGCTTTTTGACAAGCCCTCACAGGGAACAATTCATTATATGCTTGGTAACGGCAACAACAATCCCCCCGGCTCACGAACAATGGATAAGGTTTGGCACTGCTCATTCTATCCGCAGGAAGAATATAATCAGATGGTGGCAATCATTGAGGTTGACGGCAACAAGGTAACAATGACATCAGTTCTCAACGACGGCAGAATTGTTGACGAATGTATTATTGACAAAGATAAAGACGATATATTCCCCCACCGAGTTGCTCCCATTTTTAAGCAGACAAGACTGATGTTCAAGGGTGCAGACCTTGGACTTTGTATGGCAGAAACTCCGCCCGAAGAAAAAGACGGCGTCTGGTACGCTCCTATGGCAACAATGGTAGCCTTCGTCGGCGGCGGTGTGCTCAAAGAAAAGGGCAAGGTTACCTGTGAGCTTTACGGCACAAAGGCTACCTTCTTTGAAGACAGCGATATAGCCTTTGCTGACGGCAAGGATTATAAAATGAACAATAAAGTTTACCGCGGTGCAAAGGGTCAGCTTTATATCCCTGTTGACGATTTCGCAAAAATCTGGGGTATGAAATGGGCTTATGCCAAAAGAAACAATTTCATAACAGTTGAACACCCAAGTGAAGACAAACCATTCACCGTTCAGCCGTAACATCCGGCTCCCTTGTGTAAAGGGAGCTTTTTGCAAAAAATCGGGAGGGCAAATGCCCTCCCGTTCAATTTCTCTATTATTACCAATTATATATCAAAAAGTCCTCTTCTTTTAACGCAGGTTTCAAGGTTGATAGCTTCATACACACCGTCGTCAAAGAGGTCGCAGATTTTTTTGTACTCATCAAGAGGAAGCGTTTCAAGGGTGTAATTGTTTGCAATGCAGAATGCAACAATTTCGCCTGTTGCCTTGTAGGCATCTCTGAATGCAAGACCCTTGCTTACAAGGTAATCTGCGCAGTCAGTAGCGTTAATAAATCCGCCTGCAGCCGCTTTTCTCATATTTTCGGGCAAAGCAGTCATTGTATCAATCATCGGAATAAATGCTGTAAGGCACATTCTTACTGTGTCGATAGCTTCAAAGGTAAGGTCTTTATCTTCCTGCATATCTTTGTTGTAGGCAAGAGGAAGACCTTTCATCATTGTGAGAAGTGCGTTCAAATCACCGAAAACTCTGCCTGCCTTACCGCGGATAAGCTCTGCAAGGTCGGGGTTTTTCTTTTGAGGCATAATGCTTGAGCCTGTTGAAAATGCGTCATCAAGCTCAACAAATTTAAACTCCCAGGAGCACCAGAGAATAATCTCTTCACTAAAGCGTGAAAGATGCACCATAACAAGTGACATAGCGCAAGCAATTTCAGCGCAGAAATCTCTGTCTGCAACACCGTCGAGGGTGTTGGCAGTGTATCCGCCTGAAAAGCCTAAAAGCTCAGCAGACATCGCTCTGTTAATGGGGTATGTTGTTCCTGCCAATGCACCTGAGCCGAGGGGTGAAACATCCATTCTTTCAACGGCATCTTCAAGGCGGCTGACATCACGCTTAAACATTTCAATATATGCGCCGAAGTGGTAGCCCATTGTGATAGGTTGAGCACGCTGAAGATGAGTGTAGCCCGGCATAACCATTTTGGAATATTCTTCCTTTTTCTTTTGGAGAACTACGAGAAGCTCCTCAAGCTGAGCCTTGATTGATGCACATTCTTTTTTGAGATACATTCTCACATCTGTGGCAACCTGGTCGTTGCGGCTTCTTGCTGTGTGAAGTCTTTTGCCCGGGTCGCCTACACGGGCGGTGAGGGTCTGCTCAATAAAGGTATGAATATCCTCAGCATCGGGGTCAATCATAAGCTCACCTGCGGTGATTTCATCGCGGATTTTATTAAGCTCTTTTACAATAATATCGCAATCCTCAGCGCTGATAATTCCCTGCGCGCCGAGCATTGTTGCGTGACCGATGCTGCCGTTAATATCTTCCATATACATACGGCTGTCGGTTGCTATTGAAGAGTTGAAGTCGTTGGTTTTTTTATCGGCCTCTTTTGAAAAACGGCCTGCCCAAAGTTTCATTTTTGTCGCTCCTTAGTTTACAAATCTAAGCTATTTTATCATATAAATTATGTCAATGCAATTATTTTATCACTTTTATTACGGCATTGTTTGTTTTTGTGTAATCAGAAGAAAACTCAAGCGCACCTTTAAGCAGCTTTTCAGCAGAAGAGAAGCTATCTTTTTTATTTGAATAAAGGGTTGCGAGGATGTCGCCTTTCTGAACCTTATCCCCTGTTTTCTTGCGAAGCAGAATTCCTGCACTAAAGTCGATTTCATCATCCTTACTCTCTCTGCCTGCGCCGAGAACAACAGAAGCTGTTCCGATTTTTTGCGCATCCATAAAGCTGATAAAGCCGTCATTTTCGCAAATGATTTCAAAGCTATGCTCTGCCTTGGGGAACAAATCGGGGGTTTCAATCCATTCACCGTTACCGCCCTGAGCTGTAACCATTGCCTTGAGCTTTTGAAGAGCTGAGCCGTTTCCCACAGCTTCCAGAGTCATTTTTTCACATTCTTCAACACTTTTTGAGTGAACCAAGCTCAGCATATTTGAAGCAAGAGCTACAGAAACCTCAAAAAGGTCATCTTTCTGATTTCCGTTTAATACATTTATTGCTTCAATCACTTCAAGGCTGTTTCCGATTGCATTGCCGAGCGGCACATCCATATCGGTAATAAGCGCAACGGTTTTTCTGCCTGCCGAATTTCCGATTGACACCATTTTCTGCGCCAATTCACTTGAAGCCTCAACAGTTTTCATAAAAGCACCGCTACCCGTTTTAACATCAAGCACAATCCCCTGTGAGCCTGCGGCGAGCTTTTTGCTCATAATGCTGGAGGCTATAAGCGGTATGCTGTCAACGGTGGCAGTAACATCACGAAGAGCATAAAGCTTTTTATCGGCAGGAGCAAGATTGCCAGTCTGCCCTACAACACAAAGCCCGTGCTCGTTTACCGTTTTAACAAAATCTTCTTTTGAAAGAGCGGTGTCAAAGCCGAGAATCGATTCAAGCTTGTCGATTGTTCCGCCTGTGTGGCCGAGACCTCTGCCCGACATTTTGGCAACCTTACCGCCGCAAGCGGCAACAATGGGTGCAACTATCAGGGTAGTTTTGTCACCAACTCCGCCCGTTGAGTGCTTATCAACGGTGAAGCCGTCGATACCGCTCAAATCAATCATATCACCCGAATGAGCCATTGCGAGGGTTAAATCGGTAATTTCTTCATCAGTCATACCGTTAAACCATATTGCCATCATCAGCGCAGATGCCTGATAATCGTGTATATTGCCTGAGGTGAAGCCGTCTACAAAAAATTCAATTTCCTCTTTTGTTAAAGCTTCGCCCTGCTTTTTCTTTTGGATAATATCATAAATTCTCATTTAATCACCAATAAAATTATTTTCAATCATTCTGCCTACAAAGTCAAATCCCTCAACCGTTCCGAAATTCTGCGGCAATTCATTGTGTGCATAAGCAATAAAAGGCACATATTCTCTTGAATGGTCGGTGCTTTCGGTAGAAGGGTCACAGCCGTGGTCGGCGGTAACAATGAGCAAATCATTTTCGCCCATTTCTTCAATAAATTCACCTAAAAAACGGTCAAATTCGCTGATTGCTTTTGCATAGCCGTCGGTGTCATTTCTGTGGCCGTAGACCATATCGAAATCAACAAGATTTGTAAAGCAAAGACCGCAGAAATCCTTATTCAAAAGCTCCTTGGTTTTTGCCATACCCTGAGAATTATTTTTGGTTATGTGCTTTTCAGTAATTCCCTTGCCTGCAAAAATGTCATAAATCTTGCCAACAGAAATCACATCAAAGCCTGCATTTTCAAGGCGGTCAAGGGTTGTTTCACTTGGCGGTAAAAGGGAAAAATCGTGGCGGTTTTCGGTGCGCTTAAAGCTGCCGCTTTCGCCTGTAAAAGGCCTTGCAATAACCCTGCCTACTGCGTGCTCACCTGCGAGAATTTTTCTTGCAATGCGGCAATATTCATAAAGGGTATCAGTGGGAACAATATCCTCATGGGCGGCAATCTGAAACACGCTGTCGGCTGAGGTATAAACAATCAAATCCCCTGTTTTAAGATGCTTTTCACCGTAATCAGCAATAACCTGAGTGCCTGAATAAGGCTTGTTGCAGAGAACTCCTCTGCCTGTTTTTTTGCTGAATTCATCAATAATTTCTTTCGGAAAGCCGTCAGGATAAGTTGGCATCGGCTTATGGGATATAACGGTGCAAAGCTCCCAATGGCCTGTGGTGGTGTCTTTACCCTTTGATTTCTCCTGAAGTCTTGCAAAGCTCGCGGTGGGGTGCTTCACCTTTTCGCCGACTTCTACCCCGTCAATGTTAAAAAGACCAAGCTTTTGCAAATTGGGTGCATTAAATTCCTTTGAATTAAAAACCGCCTTCAGGGTGTTACTCCCCTCATCACCAAAATCCTTGGCATCGGGCATTTCGCCAATACCGAATGAATCAAGCACTATTAAAAAAGTCCGGTTAAATTTCATTTTATCACTCTGTTTCAATATAAGTATGGCCGTCAAAATCAAGCCAGGAATATTTTCCGTTTTCAATAATCATATAGCCGTGCCAGCTATCCTCTTTCGGAATAGATACCGAGCCGGGATTCATAACGGTTATATGCCCTACTGCCTCGCACACAGGAACATGAGTATGCCCATGAAGAAGAACATCGCCGTCAGCAAGGGGCGGAAGATTGTCTTTGTTATATATGTGACCGTGAGTGGCATAAATCGTATTTTTACCGTCAAAAAGAACAGCATAATCGGAAAGTATGGGAAAACTGAGCACCATCTGGTCAACCTCTGTGTCACAATTACCGCGAACACAAAGAATTTCATTTTTCAATGAATTAAGAAGCTCAATAACCTTTTTGGGGGCATAATCACGGGGCAGGTCATTTCTCGGCCCGTGATATAAAATATCACCCAGAAGAAGGAGCCTGTCGGCTCCGCTGTTTTTATAACATTCCACAAGCTTTTGGCAATAATAGTATGAGCCGTGGATATCTGATGCAACCATAATTTTCATAAAAACACCTCGGTAAAATTTTAACATAATAATATTATTTTGACAAGTATAACAAAAGGCCCTCGGAAAACCGAGAGCCACAGATTATCATTTAAAAGCTTATCCGAAAATCATAAGAAGTATTTCAATAAACCATGAAATATACTGAAGAATTGTAACAAACAAGCTTGGTTCTTCTACTTCAATTTCAAAGGTGTCTGTAAAAACATCACCCTGAGCGTCGATAACATAGCAAACAGCCTCACCTGAACCGCTTTCATAAGCGTAACAGTTGCCGTCACTCCACAATGAGAAAGGAGCGTCCCAATCTTCGCAAGAGAATACTGAGCAATAATATACATCCTCGCTGTCAGAATAAACAGACGGTGAAATGTAAATCTCTTCATCATAGCCCATCACAACATCTTCAACCTCGATTGAAGATACTGAGCCTAAATCTGTGCCGTCTGATACAACAACAAGAGCATAGAAATCATCAACAATTTCGTCACCCTCTGCATACCATACATTGATAAGAGCAACGCCGTTATCAACCGCATTGAGAGCAAGAAGTTCCATTCCCTCATCATCCCACACATCTTCAACAACGCCATAGTCCAAGCTCATAGCACCAACGAAATAATCGGGATTATCAGAGAGTACGGGAGTTAAATCAATTTCTTCACCGGGAACGCCGTACAAGATATCGCCTCTGTATTCAACACCGAAAGAATCAGAGAATACAACATCATCTGCAGCATAAGCGCCCAGAGAAAGTGCCATTGATGAGCAAATCAGCAAGCTGACAACCATAACAACCGAAAGTATTTTTTTAGTAATTTTCTTCATAAATATATCCTCCTTAAAATTCATATAATTGCGCGTAAGTAACTTACTATCCCCCTCTCACCTTTTTCTTCATAATATCACAGGGTTGGGAGAAATTCAATATTTTTTTAACGGCAAATGTAAAATTATGTTACGGAATTAAAGCTTTTATGTAATTGTATGATTCATATTAACACCTTCTTTCTGTTTATCGCCATTATATCACAGGTTGTTTACAAAAATCAACAGTATACGATTAAAAAATTATTTTATTGTGGATATAATTAAACAACAAGAGATAAAGAGGTGCTTTTATGGACAAAGTAGATGTTTGGTTGCAGGAAATCGGACGACGCATAACCGACAGACGAAAAAAACTTGGTATGACACAAGAAGCACTTGCGGAAAATGCAGATGTCACAACACAATTTGTGTCTTACGCAGAATCAGGAAAAAGAGCGATGCGCCCTGAAAATCTTCTAAAAATTTCACAGGCATTAGGTGTAAGCGCAGATTATCTGCTGACAGGCGAAGTAATTGATAAAGATTTACTGTTGCTTTCACAAAAGCTTGAAGCTCTCAGTCCGTCTCAGTTACGAATTGTTGAGAATATAATTGATGAATGTAATAAACTGTACCTATAAAATTCGGGAAGCTGCTTTTTTCGACAGCTTCCCGAATTTTTAATATATTATAATCAATCCCATTCACAGCCTGTGACGGTGTCCATATCAATTCCTTTTGTGTCGTGAGTTTTACGCACAAGAGCAACAAATGCAGAAATAAATCCCGGCACAAGAAGAGAAAAACAAACAATTCCCGTAACACTATTGCCTAAAACAGTAATCAGAGGAAGGCTGATTCCGTAAGAAACAACAACGCCGACTGCCGTAACTATAAACTGAGCAGACATTGCAGATGAGCGCAGATTTGTGGGAGAAGATTCACCAATCATCATAATCAGAACATCATTGGTCGAATAGTAGCTGCCGATAGCCGCACCGCATAAAAAGCCTACAAGATAAGGATTCCAAGCCATTCGTGAGCCGATTGTAAAGCCCGCAAAAGCAATGGCACAATTCACTGCGGTGGTAATAGCCGCCGCTTTTCTGCCCTTTGAATCTGAAATAAAGCCCATTATAACCTGAGCAACAGCACAGCCCACGGGGAACATAAACAGCGCCGCAGTAACCGGGCCGACGCTAACCGCGTTCATAACCTCCTCACCAAGAGAGGCAAACAGACCGTTTTCAACATAATTCTGTGCATAGCCGTAAGAAAGAATAACCTGATAATTTATTGTGCCGATAAAGCCGATATTCACAAGTGACGAGGTTATGTAAAGCCAACGAAGCTGTTTGTGCTTCATTGCAAATTTAAGTGCAGGGATAAGACCGCCCTGAGCGTTTTCGGTGTTTTTCTGTTGCTTTTCAAATTTACGCTCTTCATCGGTCATACGAAGATAACGAAGTCGGGAGTCAATGAAAGAATCAGTTTCTCTGGCAGTGAGCAAAGCAATAAAACAGCTCACAACTCCAACAACCGCAGGAATAAAATACACCATTCTCCACTGGGAGGCATCGTGCATAAGAGCCTTTCGCAAAAGAGGAATAAGCATAACGCTCATATTGGCAAAAAATTTGATAGAGGAATAAATTCTTGCGCGGTGCTTTGAGGGAGAAGACTCCATAATATAAACAACATGCATATCGTGAGGAATAAAAAACTGCACAAGACACGCACCGAGGAAATACAAAAACAGATTATCAGATAAAAAGATAATAAGCATTGCAAGACTCATACCAAAGGTGTTGATAATCAAAAAGGTTTTTCTGCCCCAACGGTCAGCCAGCGGGCGGTATAAAAGACCGATTGCCTGAAACGGAACAACAACCATTGAAAGAATATCCATAACGCCAACCGAGCTTTCACCAAAGCTTGATAAAAGGTCATTGGCAATTTCGGTTTTCATCAATGTACCGATTTGCGATGCAATTTCATCCGTTGCATAAATCAGCGAAATGATAAAAACAAGATAAACAAAATAAAGATTCTTTTTTGGGCGTGCCTTTTCCTTTTCCCAATGGGCAATTTCTTTTTGCCGTTTTAAAAGAAGCTTCTGCCTCTTTTCGGGAGTAATTTCTTTGACCTTCATACACAGTCACCTCAAAGATAATTTATCACAAAACAGCAGTTTATGCAACATTTTGCAAAAACAAAAGCCCTGCTCCGTTTGGAACAAGGCTTAAAGTGTTTAAATTATTTGCTTGCTTCTTCAACTGCAACTGCGCAAGCAACTGTCATACCAACCATCGGGTTGTTACCTTTTTAGTTAAACTGATTTTAAGGCAATTTTTTAAACTTTTTCCCAATGATATGATACTTTTCATACATTTTGTACGATGTTTTCATACCTTCGACTATACCATTTGCCGTCAATGGCTACAAAATGGCTACAACTGATTATCCCCTATCCAAAATCTCCTTAGCTCGATTTCTGATAATTCTTTCAATCAGTGTAAGTCTGTCTTTACTCAGATTATAACGACTGTGACGCTTGAATTTGAAATTAAGAAGCTTGCGAAGATTGTTCTTCTGCTCGTGTGAAAGAACCGATACAGCTTCAGCTACAAAGTCGTCATATACACACGGCATAATCGTATCGGCATATTTCTGTAATGCTTCTTCACTTTCCAAAGCATCCCTGCCTGCGAAGTTCAGAAGCGAATTTCCGTGGTCAAACAACGGAGCCGGTGCAACAATCTTGTTAGTTTCACAATCAACCAAAAATCCGAAGTTGCCATAGTGTCTGTCAGAATTAAATATAACAGCATCAAGCAGAATCATATCATTCAAAGCTTTGACAAAGTCTTCTCCGAGACTTGCATAAAAATCTTTAACTGCTTTAAAACCTCCCGATTTAACGATTCTGCCAACAGGAACATAGGCAAGGTCTTTGCTCGTAAACAAATCGCAATGAGAGCAAAGTCTGCCCTTCCACATTGCAAGGTTATATTTTACAGCATCTATACCGAGAGTCTCCGCAACCTGATAAGCGTAAAATTCTGAATAAGGCTCATTACCTGTGTTTGATGCGCCTTCCGTTCCGCCTTTGTACAGACGGATTGTACCATCCTGTCTGCGCCAACATTTCGGGAGCATACCATTTGTAGTAAACTCAGGGCTTGAAGATATAATTGAGCCCGTGCTACTCCCATAACCTGTGAAGGCAATCTGTCCGAGAACACGGCTGAAACGGTTATCATAAAGATTACACTCTTCAAATGTACCCTCAAAAGTTTTGTCCACAACCCAATAACAGTCATTCAGAGAAAGTCCTTTAGACAGCTTGATTATGTCAAGAGGTCTGTTGATACTCATACCCATTGTACTGAGCAGATTATCAACATAAGCACGGTTACGCGGAATGTTTCTGTGCTTGAGCCAACTCTCAATTCCCTTTGGTGAAACTTCGGCCAAGTCCAACGGCAACAAATCTTTGTGCTCTTCGGTTACCCAAAGAATCTCAATGTTCATTTCTGCACCGTTATCCGCCTCAAATGTCAGCAACGGCAAATCGTACTGCTTTAATGTGTATTTCATATCATCACCTCCTATTGTTTTATATGTATTATTATAACCTTATAATACTATTTTTGTCAATTCTAAAGAAAGCAGGAACCTTTTTCAATGGTGACTGTTTTGCTTTTGCCATGCAAATGAAATTTTAATTTACCATCACTCATGTTTTTATTTCTGTAACTTTATTGCTACGAGCTGTGTATTCAACACCTTACTGCTTCACTTTTGCAGTGCTGTCAGGGAACATTGGCAAACATTTTTATGACAATAGTGACAGACCTTATTTAGAAGACATAGTGATGGCATATATAAACTATGCACCCTAACGAAACAAATATCTTTAAATTGCACGAAAATGCGGTGTAAGTAGAACAACGATATATAAATATTTCAACAACGCTTTTCAAGCCGCATAAACATAACTACTGGTTCAACCACAGTTGGGAGCAACCGATACTCGCCATCATTTTTTAGGATAAGGTACAAAACAAATGCACACCACATAAATTATACCAACTGCTTTATTACATCCGACGCATTTCTTCCAAAACTAATTATGTGCCGAAGAAAATTTTTGCTTTTACAAACTATATACAAAATCTAAATCTTCTTGCCATTTTTTCAAAGCAAATTCATTGGTTTTTTTCTTACCGTTAATTTGAATGTTATGTTTAAGATAACTGATTATATATCCCTTAGATTCCTTACCTGTTTCGATAAGTTCTTTCAACAATGCTTGTCGTTGTTTGGTAGTCATATCGCTATTCCAAGCAACTGAATATCCATATTTTTTCAATCGAGACTCTTCCGCTCTCTCAGGTGGTGTGTATTTGTTTTGTATTAAGCAATCCTGTTTTTCCTCGTCCAAATCAGACATTTCAATCCATTCCTCTAATGTTAAAACTCGTCTCATAACATTTAGACGCGATATTGAAGTGTATATTCTATTAACCTCAGACTTAAGTTCAAAATCTGAAATCATATGTATTTCAATCAAATCACATAACTCACATACTTTAATTATAGTGTCACATATAATTTTACAACTATTCTCCGAGAGTTCATTGCAGTTGACATTTAAAAGATTCTGTAGAGATACCGATATATGTTCTAAATCTTTCAAGGACCACATAAAATAAGCGGTACTATTTAAAAGATAATTAATTTTAGAAATATTATTGTTATTTAAAACTCTCGCCATAGACAAAAACATCGTCTTTTTCCCAATATCAAAATCTAAATAATTATTAATATATGATTTCATCATTTCTTCAAAACTTTCTTCCACAGTTAAACCTTCTCAACTTAATTAAAATCAGCCTAATTATATCACAGTAAAAAATAAATTCAATCCTCTAAAGTATCACTATCTAATAATCTTTTTACACAAAAAGCTCGCTCAGCTGTTTATTTTGTCCTCCAAAAAAATAGGCAATTTCGGCAAAACGGAGGACAACGGAGGACAAATTCCATAATTTATGGTTTTTTAGCTGTCGCAGACAAGAAGAAAGAGCTCTACCTCAAAATGAACAAGTCCAGTAAAAACGGACAATAGAAAAAAGAAGCCCCTTATGGTAGAATTTAAGAAAACTACCATAAGGGGAATTTTTATGCCAAGAAGTTATGGACACAAACAAGAATATGAAAGAGAAATTGTGGAATTAAGA
>JAFTWE010000034.1 GCA_017465465.1 Clostridia bacterium
TACATATCAAAAGCATAAATTCTTTTAATCTTTAAAACTCGGCGTCTTTGACGTCTGTTTTGTTATGCCTTTTTTCACCGTCTTACATTTCACAACATTTTTTGATTTTTACTATTGACTTTTAATAGTTAGTCTTTTATAAAATTATAACATATCAAAAGAATATTGATTTGACCGATTTCGACTGTTTCGGTTCTAATTTCGCTTATCTTTAATCGTTTTGTTGTAACACAAACTTTAATTGACAACAATCGTATAAATGTTATAATTATATAAAAACAACTCATTCGGAGGGCTTATGAAAAGCTGTGATATCAACATTCGAGACCCGTTTATTTTAGTTGAAGACGGAGTCTATTATTTATACGGAACAAGAGCCAAGGATTTCGGCACAAAAGTGGGCGGCTTTGATGTTTATACTTCAACCGACCTTGAAAACTGGAGTGAACCGATAGAGTGTTTTAATTCAGCTGATTTTGGTCTTAACAGAGCTGTTAACTGGGCTCCTGAAGTGCATAAATACAAAGGAAGTTTTTATATGTTTGCTACTTTTACAAACGAAAAAAATCTCCGAGGCACTCATATTTTAAAAGCAGATAATCCAAAAGGTCCTTTCAAGCCACACAGCAACGGCGCTGTTACGCCCAACGACTGGATGAGCCTTGACGGAACATTATATATAAGCCGTGATAACAAGCCGTATATAGTTTTTTGTCACGAGCATGTTCAGATTGTTGACGGCACTATATGTTATGCAGAATTAAGTGAAGATTTAACCCATACAGTCGGTGAAGTAGTCACACTTTTCAGTGCCTCCTCCCCTATCTGGGCAGATAAGAAGCCTATCGGTGAAAGCTATGTTACCGACGGTCCATTCCTTTACAGAACAAAAGCAGACGAGCTTATTATGATATGGTCAACCTTTATTGAGCATAAATATGCTGAATGTATGGTGAGATTTAATGGCGGTGAAATCGGCACGGATTTTGAGCACCTTTACCCACTTATAAAAGACGACGGCGGTCACGGAATGATATTCAAAAAAGATGACGAATTATTATTGACATTCCACACACCCAATAAATCTCTTTTAGAGCGGCCAAGCTTTAAATTGCTTACAGATAAAGGCACACATTTTGAAATAAGATAAAATAAACTTACTTTATAATAATTACAGTAGGAAGTATAATATGGAAAACTCAAACACTAAAAAAGGTCTTAATATCAGCGCTAAGTCTTTCATAGCCGCTATTGCAATAATTTTTGCTTTAATGTGTGTTTCTTACGGGCTGACTTTTGTTATTCCAGGTGGAGAATACGCACGAACTGTTACAGCTGACGGTTCAACAGTATTGGATACCGATGGCGGTTTCTCTTATGTGGAGGGTGGCATTTCGTTCTGGCGATGGCTGTGCTCCCCTATTCTCTCGTTAACTGTTGACGGCGGCGGAACAATTATTGCAATTATAGCATTCCTGCTTGTAATCGGCGGAGTATTCAACTCCCTTGAAAAAAGCGGACTTATTAAATATATGCTTGACAGGATTGTTAACAAATTCGGTAAAGCCCGCTACAAGCTTATGGCTGTTGTTATATTGTTTTTTATGGCTTTAGGCTCGTTTATAGGCTCATTTGAGGAGTGTGTACCCCTTGTGCCGATTGTTGTAGCTCTTTCTGTAACTCTTGGCTGGGATACCCTTACTGGCCTCGGAATGAGCTTGCTTGCGGCAGGTTGCGGTTTTGCCGCAGGCGTTTGCAATCCGTTTACAGTCGGCGTTGCACAGGAGCTTGCAGGGATTCCTACTTTTTCAGGAATTGGTTTTCGTTTTGTCAGCTTTATCTTGATTTATCTGTTATTATTAGGATTTGTACGGTATCACGCCAAGAGGATTGAGCAACCCCTTGATAATGAAAAATTAAACAGCGGCTTTACTCCCGAAAAAAAGATGGACCGCGGACTTATCGCTTTTGCAGGAATTCTGGGTTTTGGTATTGTTTGCGTATTAAGCTCAGTTTTCTTGACATTTTTGCAGGATTATACAATGATAATCGTTGCAGTAATGTTCTTAGTTGCAGGTATAGTATCAGTTATTCTCTCAGGTATGAGCGGCAAAAAAATCGGTATTACTTTTATAAACGGACTGACAAGTATTTTACCTGCTGTATTGATGATTCTTATGGCAAGCTCAATTAAATTCACTCTTGATGAAGCAAATATTCTTGACACCATTCTTCATTCAGCCGTAGGAATTGCTGAAACACTGCCAAAAGAAGCTGTTATAATTTTTATTTACATAATCGTTCTTGTTATGAATTTCTTTATTAGCTCAGGCTCTGCTAAGGCTTTTTTGCTTATGCCGCTTATTGTTCCGCTTGCTCAGATATTCGATATTTCATCACAGCTTTGTGTTGTGGCATTTGCTTTTGGTGACGGATTTTCAAATGTTCTTTACCCAACCAACCCTGTTCTTTTAATAAGCCTTGGTCTTTCGGGAGTGAGCTATGTTAAATGGTTTAAATGGTCGTGGAAGTTCCATCTTATGATTTTTATTCTGACCTCAGCTTTACTACTGGTGGGTCTTGTTACAGGTTTTAATTAAGTTTTACAGTCTGCAGTCAGTGATTGCAGGCTGTTTTTATGCTTATTTTAAGCAAATTTAACAAAAGTCATTTATTTCGGATTATTTTTTCATTAAATATGTTGTGATTTTTAATAAACTATGTTAAAATGAGTTAATAAGTTTATGATAAGGAGGAATGTAAATGAGTGATAACAACAAAAGCAGCATTATAGACAAGGCTAAATCCTTATTTACAGAAATCAAAACCCATTGGGACACACCTGCTGAGGGAAAATATGTTCCGTACAAAGAGTATAAGGATATAGTCTTTGCCGTGGGAAGTAACTATGCAGGCTCCAAGACACTGGAGTTTATCACCTTTGCATCCTCGTGCTATCTGATTATGCACCACTATAAATTACCGTATCTTACTTTTTCGGTGATTAACATAATCAATATGCCACTCAACTACATTTCCCAGTTAATTTGGTGGTTTGTTTGCGATAACCTGGGATTTCTCCCTAAAAAGACTGAACGAAAGCTGAATATCGTTTACATAGCAATGATGATATTCGGTCTTGCTACAATTTTCTTTGATTTTTCTGCATTATTTGACCAGACAAGTGCATTTATAAAATACCTGAACGGGCTTGAAGGAATGACGGCGGCGTCGTGCTTCAAGGTTTTCGGAACACATTTTCTTTACACAGGCTGGGTTGGCGCAAGAAATATTTTCTGGCGCAAAAAGCTTCTTCCTAAGTACGGAAGATATAAATATTCACTTTACAGCGATGTTATTCCCAAGTGCGTAATGGTTTTCCTCATCGGCTGGCTTCCAGTTTACAATGTTCCCGATGTTGCAACCAGAGTTTGGATGGCAAATCTTCTCTTTGCCTGCTTTAATGTTTTCGGTTTTGCCAATAACCTTGAAATCTGCACGAAGAGCATCAGCCCCAATCTTCAGGAAAGAATTTTGGTCAGGAGCTATCCTATTAAAATTTCACACATTTTCAACTCAATCCTCGCAATCATTCTTCCCGTAATTATCGGTGCATTAAGATACGAATGGGCAGATATAAATGTTTACAGATTTGTTATTCCGATAACATTTACTGCAGCCGCCGCAATTACAATGTTCTTTGCAGGCAGAGTTAAAGAAAGAATTCCTCAACCGCCTATTGAAAAGAAGGTTCAGATTAAATTCTGGGACGGTATGTTCGGTGTTCTTAAAAACAAATACCTTCTCATCAACAATGTTGTAGGTCTTATCGATTCCCTTGGTAACGGTATGTTACCTTTCGTGACAATTCTTTATTTCTACACTTTCCGTTTGAGCGGACTCCCCTACAGCCTTATTGTTGCGCTGATTTCTTTTGCAGGAACTCCGCCTGATTTGTTATCCCCGTATTTTCTTAAGAGATTTTCATACAAACAAATTATGATTTTCTATCAGCTTTCCAGAGCAATAGGAAACGCCGCAATAGTTCTTGCAATTATTTTCTGCGGTGAAAATCTTGTTCTTTGCGGAACAATCTGTGTTGTTGTTCTCTTCTTTATGGAAATGACAAAAACAGTACCGACCACCGCAGGCCACGATATGAATGTCCGTATCGCCGACTATCAGATGTACCTTTCAGGCGAAAGACTCGAAAGCTTTGCAGGTGTTTACGGTTGGTTTACAGGCCCGATTGTTTCATTTGTAGGTCTTATTATCCCTGTTCTTTTACTCCAATACGGCTTTAACAGTAACTGGGATGTTTTATTTATTGATGCATCCAGAAGAAGCATCATTGCAATTCCGCTTATTATTGATGTTATAGGTTTCCTGTTAATGACAATTCCGTATTTCTTCTGGGATTATGACTCAAAGAAACAGAATATGGTTATGGAAGTGCTTAAACGGCGCGCCGAAGTTACTGAGAAAAAAGCTCAGGAAGAAGGCGTAGAAGTTTCGGGCGGATATAAAGGTTAAGGAGGGTTGAGCATGAAAACTAAAAGTAAAAAAGAAAAAACTGCTGTGGCAGAAGAACCAATCGTGCTTGATATCCCCGAAGAAGAAATATGGACTTATCAGATTGAAGGTCTTGCCGCTCCTCACATTAACAAGCCATACAAAAATTACACTTTAAAGAAAATTGTTTTTACCTTAACAATTATCATTGCGGTATCTCTTTCAATGTTTTTCACTATCAGAACTGTTCAGAAAGACACTTTTGAATACGAGCCTCTTGCAAATAATACATACCAATTTTCTAAATTCAGCAACACAGGCAACATAACTGAGCTTGATATTGATTATGTTACGACTGCCGAGGTTGACAAATTGAACCCCGACAAAGCAAAAATCATTAAAGATGAAACAAAGGTTGTTACAGAAATCAGGGAATATGCACTTAACTGTGACGAGGCTGTTCAGGTGATAAATATTGGCAAGGATGTAGCAAAAATCGACGGCAAAGCATTCTATTCCTGCTGGGCATTGCAAAGAATTGAAGTAGATGAAGATAATCCGTATTTTTGCGATGTAGACGGTGTTCTTTATAACAAAGATAAAACAAAGCTTATCTGCCACCCTTGCGACAGAGATACATACTTAAGCGAAAAATACGGCCATAAGCCTGTATTTGATGATAACGGACAAAGAACTTTCCCTGTTGAAGGTGACAAGGAATTCGAAGCATATAAGAGAGATGTGCTTACCTATATTGTTCCGTCAACGGTTGAGACTATTGGAGAGCTTGCCTTCAACTACGCTTATCTTCAGGAGATATATTTACCTGAGGGACTCAAAAGAATAGAAACCTTGGGTATATTTGAAATCCCTTTACTTGAAAATATTTATTCTTATAAACCCAATTCAGACATAAATTTTGAGACTCAAAATTTAGGCGAGATTTATCTTTCTCTTCCGGAAGGACTTGAATACATCGGCTCTGATGCATTCAGCTACAATCAGGCGATGAGTTATGTTTATATCCCCTCAAGCGTAAAATATATCGGTCATCACGCTTTCTGGGACACCGTATATAAAGAAGACGGAAACCTCAAGGGTGTTACTCAAATTGATATAGGTATGAGCGAAGAAGAGTTTAAAAATGTTGAGTGCGGTGACCAGTGGAAGCCTCAATATGACCACATGCTGTTTAAAAAGAGTGTTGATGAAGTTTTTGATGCTCAAAGAAAAACAATGTAATTTAAACTACAGAGGAAGATTTTATGAAAAAATTTGTTTCAATAATGCTTGCTTTTGCAATAATTATCTGCTGCGTTCCGATTTGTTACGCTGAAACTGCTGTTCCGATGCCTGAGCTTAAAGAGTATGGCTTAATTGACTGCGGAGATGTTAATATTGAATACGGAATCTACGGGGTTGAAAACGGTCAGCCACTGCTCCTTTTGCCTCCTAACGGCGGAGATATGCACTGCTTTGATGATAGCATTCTCCCCGAAATGGCAAAGCATTACAAAGTAATCACCGTTTCACCAAGAGGAACAGGTAAATCTGACAGAGGAAACGAAAGACTTAATTTTGAAGATATGGCTGAGGATTTAACCAAAATCCTTGATTATCTTAAAATTCAAAAAACAAACATTTTTGGTTTCAGTGACGGCGGAAATCTCGGAATGGTATTTACCGTTAATTACCCTGAAAGAGTTAATTCACTTGTTGTTATGGGTTCAAACATTAACCCTTTGGGCACAAAAACCTTTGACCAGATAAGCATTATC
The DNA here is from genome assembly GCA_017465465.1 of Clostridia bacterium. Taxonomy (GTDB): domain Bacteria; phylum Bacillota; class Clostridia; order Oscillospirales; family Acutalibacteraceae; genus CAG-488. The sequence goes on from JAFTWE010000034.1 coordinate 6,291, forward strand.
TGGAAATATCTCGGTTTAGCAATTAAAGCGTTTTTCACACAAGATTATGCTGATATCGTAAGACGAGATATTCAGGGTCTTATGGTTTACCAGCCTAATCTCACATTCAAAGATTTGAATGAAATCAAAGTTCCTGTCCTCAATATATATGGCGAACACGATATGATTAAAAGAATTCATTCAAAGCGCATCACTAAAGCTATTGACGGCGCACAGGAGCTGATGATTGTGGACGGCGGACACGGCAGCTGCTTTGAGCAGACAGACACAGTTATAAACCCCGCACTTTTGGAGTTTTACAGTAATGTTCCTATAATTTAACGAAAACACCCTCTGAAAAATCAGAGGGTGTTTAATATTAAAAGAAAAACCCGAACGCTTTTGCATTCGGGCTTTGGAGCTACTAACCGGAATCGAACCGGTGACCTCATCCTTACCAAGGATGCGCTCTACCGACTGAGCCATAGCAGCACGATTTGTAATCGCAAGAGATATATTATCATATTTACATCCTAATGTCAAGCAATATTTTTGTTGACTATCAAAATTTTTGTTGTATAATATATAAGATGAAGGGAGGAGTTTTATGCTTCTTACTATTGATATGGGCAACACGAACATCACTCTTGGTGTTTTTGATGATGATGAAATATTATTCACCTCTCGCCTGGCTACAATGAGAGACAGAACTAAAGACCAATATGCTGTTGAGCTTCTTAATATCTTTGCTTTATATAAGATAAATGCTCAGGAAATTCACGGAGCAATCATCAGCAGTGTCGTGCCTGAGCTTACTGATTCTATTAAGAACGCTGTTAAATTAGTAACGGGCTGTGACGCTCTTGTTCTCGGACCCGGAGTTAAAACCGGTCTTAATATCGTAACCGACAGTCATACTCAGGTTGGTGCCGACTTAGTGGCCTGCTCAGTAGGAGCAATCGCAAAATATCCTCTCCCCTGTTTTATAATTGATTTGGGTACAGCTACCAAAATTTTGCTTATTGACGAAACAGGAACTTTCTGCGGTTGCACAATTTCTGCAGGAGTTAAAATTTCACTTGATGCTCTTGCTAAGCAAACATCGCAGCTCCCTGCAATCAGCCTTAAAACCCCTGCAAAAGCTATCGGAACAAATACACAGGACTGTATGCTTTCAGGCACTGTACTTGGCACTGCTGCTATGCTGGACGGTCTTACTGACAGAATGGAAAAAGAATTCGGCAAAAAAATTATTTCAACAGTTGCAACAGGCGGACTGTCAGAAGAAATTGTTAAGAGCTGTTACAGAAAAATAACTCATGACCCTGATTTAATCTTTGTCGGTCTTAAGGCTATTTACGAAAAAAATAAAACTAAATAACCGATGAGCTATATTATGCACTGTATCCTTTCAGGGAGCAGTAGCAAGGAGGAATATATATGAAAAACTCATCCACTCAGTTATCACGAAGGAACAGAACAGTTAACCTGACTGTTACCGCGGCTCTTGCAGCCATTATAGTAGTGATGACATTCACCCCCGTTGGCTATCTTAGCCTCGGAATTGTAGAAATCACATTTTTAACAATTCCTGTTGCTATCGGAGCCATTGTTTGCGGTCCGGCTTGCGGAGCCACATTAGGTGCTGTTTTCGGAGCAACCAGCTTTATGCAGTGCCTTGGTATCGGCAGACCGTCACCTTTCGGCATAGCATTATTCTCAATCAACCCATTGAGTACTGTGCTTATTTGCTTTGTGCCGAGAATTCTTGCAGGTTTGCTTGCAGGTCTTATTTTTAAAGCATTTAAGAAAAAGAGCGGAACAATTTCATACGCTGTTACAGCCCTCAGCACAGGTGTATTTAACACAATATTTTTCGTTGGCATTCTTATTACCTGCTTTAAAACGGAGAGCCTCACAGGCCTTCAGCTTGGTGATAATGTGCTTGAAATCATTGGCGCTATCGTTACTGTAAACTCAGTAATTGAATGGGTTGTATGCCTTGTAGTGGGTCTTGCTGTCAGCAAAGCACTCAATGCAATAATTAAAACAAAAAGATAAAAACTACGGCTTGAACAGATTAACTGCTCAAGCCGATTTTTTATTTAAGACCTTTTCTGATTTTTACCAAATCATCGTAATTTATAAGCTCGATACCCTCGGATTCGAGAATTTTCCTTGTCTGCGGGTCAGAGAAAAGCTGAAATTCCCATACTCTCTGCCACCATCGGGCAGTGATATTTTTAATTTCATCAGTTTCAAGCGAGGGGTGAATATATGTTTCACTAATACCGTCAGGAATATTAACAAGTCTGTTGATTACAAACTTTTTAAAGGTTTCGTAATCTTTATAAGCCTCCTGAGGGCATTCAGGATAAATAAGATAATCCAATATAGGAACATTATACATATCCGCAATATTTGAATAACTGCGAACAAAGCGCTCATACATAGGAATGGGCAAATCAAGACCTTCAGGGACATAGTCCTCATGAGGAAAACGATACATTCTGAACGGATATCCGTATTCACTGCAAAGCTCAAATACCTTTGGCATTAAATCAAAATTGCCGCAGAGTCCGTATAAAGCCGCCATGTGAGTATCAAGGTGTGAAACTTCAAGACCAAGATTTTTAGCCTTATTGATTTGCGCCCTTATTTCATTACCAACCTCGCTCACATCACATTGAGCTTCAAAGGCTTCACATTCATGGTGAAAGTAACCCTCGGAGTCACGAAGAGAATCTGTGCCGTAATGAGCTACAGGTCCCCAACGGTAACCGCCCCACTCACTTGTGAAAGTAAGGTGAACGCCAACTGAATACTCCTTGTGCTTCTGACACCATCTCACGGCGTGCTTTGACCAGCCGCAAGGCACCATAAGCGAAGCGGAAGTAATTCCGCCACACTCAAAAAGTTCAAATGTTGCTTCGTTATGTGATGAACACATTCCGAAATCATCCGCATTTATGATAAGATACCTTTTCCCCATAAGACCACCAAAAATTATAAGATTCCGTTAGCTTTTGCGTAATCGCAGAACACTTTAAGTCCGTGACATCTTGACTCAGAAAGTGTTCTTCCGTCACGGCAAATCGGCTTCATTGGTACACCCTGAAGCTGGCAAAGGTATTTAGCGCTTACCATAAATCCGCTGTCAATGCCGTTATCAATAATACAAACGTGCTCAAAATATTTCTTAGCTGCTTCATAATCTTTATCTACAAAGAAAGCGTCATACATCTTTCTCATAGCTTTTGCGGCGCCGCAGGAAGAAGGTGTTGCAACAACGCCTCTGCCGCCTTCTTCATAAGCTCTGAGAAGGTAAGGAATGTTAGCCTGAAGAACTGCAGTTTCACCCTGAACATCAATCTTATCCTTAATTTTAGGAATTGTGCAGGTTGTGTCTTTAATACCAACGATGTTATCAATTTTAGCGATTTCGCCGTAAGCTTTACCGCTGATATAAGCGTTTTTGAATCCGGGGAATTCATAAATCATAACAGGAAGGCTTGTCTGAGCTGCGAGCTCCTGCATATATGTAACCATTCTGTCGTCATCATTTCCGTAGCCGTTAGAAGTAAATACAAGACCTGCTACACCTGTCTGCTCCATCTTTTTAACTTCTTCAACCTGTGAGAACCAAGTGGGCTCAAGGTTTGCAGTTGCAAAAACAGGAACATCACCTGAATACTTTGCTGCTGTTGTTGCAACCTTAATGCGCTCTTCAAGGGTGAGTGTAGTCATTTCTGAGCTACCGCAAACTGAGAAGAGGAAATGCGGATTCTGAGCAGCTTGCCATTCAACATAAGCGGCATAAGCATCATAATCAATACTTAAATCTTCATTGAATGGTGTAAGAAGCAAGGAGTAAACGCCTCTGTACTGTTCTTTGTTTTCGATTTTCATAATGAACACCTTCTGTAATATAAAAATTTAAATGAGAATTTTATCCTCATCAAAGTCCTCAAGGAAGCTGAGCAATTCCTGTGTTCCCTCACCTGTTACAGCGCTTGTTAAAAAGATTTTTTCACAGCCTGCAAGTTCAAGAAGCTCAACAGCATCGTCAATCTGCTCTTGTGTTGCAATATCAATTTTGCTGACAATACCGACAACGGGAACGCTGAAAAATGCCGCCTGACCGGGAGAAAATCTGAATCTTTCATCAGTTGCATCCTGCAAAAACAAAATCAAATCGCTGTCAGCCGCGGTCACAATGAGACCCTTATAAAGCTGACGGTTTTCAAGATATTCACCCGGAGTGTCAATAGTATTATTTATAACTCCGATAGTCTGAGTTTTCTGATATTCAATTTTAAGGCCGTTTAACCTTTGGCACAGAGTTGTTTTGCCGCAGGTGCTTGAGCCTATAAGCATAATGTTCTTTTTCATTTTATGTCCTGGTAATTTCTGTAGAAGTGAATTTAAGTATGTTTTTAAGTGTATCAAGCACATCTCTCAATGCGGCTTCAACACTTGCAACATCACCGCAAATAACTAAAGAGCCGCTGAAACGGTCAACAAAAACAATATCTACATCTGCCGCCTTTGTTGCAACATCTGCGCCGATAATTGCGGCCTCACTGGGTGTAATTGTCATAATCCCCAATGCTCCGCGCTTCTTGCTGACAACACCTAATTTTTTATATAAATCATCTTCAGGATTTGCAATAAGATGAGCCATTGTAACCTGCTTACCCGGAACAAATTCCTGAATTATTCGAGCTTTATCCTGAAAAGCATCTGCTGACATCTTATCACCTCGTTACATAAGAGAATTAAAAATCTCAGGTCTGGGATTTGGAATAACAACGCTCGAAACCACCATACCCTCGGCGTTTTCTGTGTTAATTCCGCAAGAAACGGCTTCATTCACGGCGGCAACCTCACCTGTTAAAACAACAAATGATTTTCCGCCGATACCTGTGCCGAGTCTTACATCCATAAGGCTGACATCAGCCGCTTTAACTGCGGCATCAGAGGCATAAACAGCGGCAGTAACGCTGAAAAACTCCATAACACCTAATGCATTTGTATCAACAGGCTCAACAGCGGCATTTATAGCTGAGATAACCTGTGGATGAACTCTCGGAATAAGGCATTTGTCAACTGTATTAGCTCCGCCGATTAAAGCACCCGCTTCAAGAGAAGCGTTAACAGCGGCAACCTCACCTGTGAAGAGAATATAATATTTACCCGGACAGCCTGCTCTTGCAAAAATCAAATCAGTATCAGCCGCCTTTAAGATAGCATCAGCCGCTTCAATTCCTTTAGCAATACTGTTAAGCTCTAAAAAACCGATGGTTTCGTACATTTCTCTTCACCCCTATCTTTCTATAATAATTACTTCGCCGACAGATTTAACCGTTCCGTCAATAGATGCGTGAATATTTGCACCCATCTTGCCCTCAGGGCATTTCGCAATAAGCTGACCGCATCGAACTGTGTCGCCTGCTTTCACAACAGGTTCAGCAGGAACACCTATATGCTGTTTAACGGGAATTTCAACCTTATCGGGAGTAAATTCTTTGCAATTTTTAATTGTATAATCGTAATATTTCCCCGTGCCTGCACGGTTTGCGGCACGCTTTGAAGGGATTTTTCTGTATTCACGGTTAATATTAACCGTATATTCTTCACCTGTTTTCTGATATCTTATGCCGTTTTTGGCAAGCTCCTTTTTAACAAGTGAATTAACCTTCCTTGGCTGAAGCTGCATCGGGCAAGCGTAAAGCTCACACACGCCGCATTCACAGCAAAGAAGTGCATTAATCACAACAGGGTCACCAATCATTTCTTCTATTGAGCCACGGGCAATTTTTCTCATAATCTTATGTGGCTCTATCGGGTGTCCGAGCATATTTCTCGGACACAACTGAGTGCAGAAATTGCACTGAATACACGCTGATTTTGCGCGATTTATTGTGTGTTCAACAGTAGTTTGATGAAGCGAAGGCAATCTGCCGCCCGAGGGAAGAATTATGTAGCCTGAGGTTGTTTTAGTAACAACGGAATTCAACGCTTCTTCCTTAGTCATAGGCTTACCCATCATAGGTCCGCCGCAGATTACAAAATAATCTTCAATATTTGCTCCTCCTGCCAATGTTAGGCAATCTTTAAACGATGTTCCTAAAGGAACATTTAATACAACAGGCTCACCTACTTCGCCTGTCATTGTTAAATACTTATTAGTAAAGCTTTTGCCGTTAAGTGCATCGTAAACAGCACAAACAGTTGCTACATTTGACACAACACATCCAACATCAAGAGGTATTCCGCCTGCCGGAACAACCTTGCCTGTAACCTCGCAGACTATAACCTGCTCGTCACCTGCCGGATAAAAGCTTTCCATTTTATGAATTTTAACCTTTGAAGCTAAAGCCAGAATTGCAACCTCAAGTGAAGCAATTTCTTCTTTATATCCTTTTTTGAGCGCAATGGTACAGTCCGACGCACCAAGATGCTCACGGATTGCTTCACAAGCGGAGATAATCTCCCTTGCCTTATTGCACATTATATATCTGTCAGTTCTGAGAAGAGGCTCGCACTCCGCCGCATTTATAATTAAATGCTCAACCTTAGCGTTGTATTTGATATGAGTGGGAAAACCTGCACCGCCACAACCGACAATACCGGCTTCAAAAACTTTTTGGGTTAAATTCAATTATTTCACCTGCTTTTCAGAAAGCTTTTTGAGCTCTCTGTCTACCTCAAGAGTATCAATAATACCGACAATAGCGCTGTCGATAGCAATATCATCCTTGCCAAGGGCGCGCCTTGCGGTGCTACCGCTTACAACAAGAACTCTTTCACCTACTCCTGCACCTACAACATCAGCCGCAACAAAGGTATCACCGTCAGTTTTATTGGTTTCAACCTCTTTAACAACCATAAGCTTAAGTCCGGAGAGAGTTTCTTCTTTTTTGGTTGCCCACACATGGCCTATAACCTGACAAATTATCATGGGGCTTCCTCCTAATCAACAAATTCAACTTTAAATTGTGAATGATTAAAAATATCTTTGGCAGACGGTGTTATTACCGTGCCTTTTTTTAGACGGATTAAATCGCCTTGAGTTTTTTCACAAAGGGTTATTGCAAGCTGTTCAGTAATAACCTTATCCACAGAATTATCTGCAATAGCGTCTTTGTTGAGGTTTTTACCGTACCATTGCTGACGAATAAGCTCAACCCCGAAAGAACGCAGAGAATTAACATAGCCCTCAAGCATTGAATAGAAGGCTCTGTCAGCAGTTTCTCTATACTTCCTGTGAGGCAACGCTGATTCAAGCAAATATACCTTTTTGCCGCCAAGCAAAGCTTTAATAACGGCACACGGTACTGCTCTGCAATCTCTGCCAAGAGCGCAATCGGCAAGTTCTGCACAGGTAAGCTCACACACAAATACACACTCATAACAGGAAATATCACCATTATAAGAGTCTATCGTGTCAAATGAATACTTTTCCTGAGCAAAAGCAGGCAAATCATCCTTCGAACCAATAAGCAAAGCCAACGGTTTGCCTTTTGAGTCAAAAGTGTTGCAATCAGCAGATTCAAGAGATTTTAACACCTCTTTAGTCACCAGCTCAACCAACGCTTCAAATGATACGTTTTCCATAATCCGTCCTCAAAATCAATAAATTTTACCCTTTGAATTTTTATCAAGACAACAAGCATTTGCTTCATCAAAATCAATGTGCATAGCTAAAGCAAAGTTCTGATTAACCCTGATAATAACATCCTCAAAGGTAACAGGGCGCGATGTTTTAACACGCACCTTAACGCTCTGGGAATCACTGACACCGTATTTTGCGGCATCAGTTGGTGTCATGTGAATATGATTTTTAGCTACAATAACACTTTTGGTTGCATTGTAGATACCACACTCACTAACAAGGTAGACATCACCGGCGCCGCTCAAATCACCTGAAAGATTAACAGGGGCTTTAATGCCAAGTGTGCGGCAATCGGTCAATGAAAGTTCAACCTGAACCGCCTTTCTTTCAGGGCCTAAAACGGCTACATTTGCGATTTCACCTTTAGCTGTAACAAGCTTAATTCTTTGCTCGCTTAAAAATTCACCGGGTTGGGATAAATCTCTTTTCTTGGTAAGAGTTGTACCCTTTCCGAAAAGAGTTTCAACAGCCTCTTTAGTCAGGTGCACATGCCTTGCTGAGGCTTCAACAGGAATTGTTGCCTCGCTGTTATCAAGGCTTGATAAAACACGGGCCACTATTTCTCTGATTTGATTTTCATTCATAATAATCACCCTTTGTCATACTGCCCTGCAACTTTTTTGCAAAACATAATGTAAACACAACTGCTAAGACGGTTAAGTGCCTCAACGATGTCGGGTCTTGTAACTTTACCGTCCTGAGTAAAGGCTGTTACTGCAATCAGCTCAGTTTCTCTGATAAATGTTCTCACATTATTGAGCGCAACACAGACCTCACCCATTGAATAATGCGGAACTGAGTGCTCAATACCGAACTCTTCGGTTAAATGGTGAGAAACATATCTGAGCCTTTGGCTGTTCATCCCTAACAGCTTAATTTCGGGCACAGGCTCATCTTTAACCTCACAAGCCAACAAAATCTGAACAAAATTCATAACCTCGTCAAGCTCCTGAGCAATGTTACCGTACCCTGAGTTTTCAACAGTTACCTGAGTTTGCATAATCAATGCTTCGAGTGAATCAAATTTACCTCGCAAGAGAATACGCGGATGGTCTTTTTTAACAAGAAGATTTTCTCTTAAATGAGTCATATATTCAGGCTTTTCGGCGTAGCCCTCACCTGTTTCAAAATCAATAAAACGGCGACTGCCTGATTTTTTGATAGGTGTGTAGCTCATTGTGCCTTTGCCAAAACTGCCTCCGGTCGAAGAAGAATCTTCAAAAGCCACTTCAAGAGAATTAGATTTAAGATATTCTTTGGCAAGAGGTGTTATGAAAGTTCCTGCTTTTACCGAAACCTTATTACCACTTAATTTAAACTTACCGCTTCTTAAATCAGCTTCTGTTAAAATATCCACAGCGTATCCTCCTTTCTAAAGGTAATTCACAGCGGCAACTGCCGGACTTCCCTAAAAATTACTGACGGTCGCAGTTATCAAGTGAGGGAAGAATGAATTCAACTTCGCTGTGCGGACGTGGAATAACGTGAACAGAAACGAGCTCACCAACTCTTGAAGCTGCTGCTGCGCCTGCATCTGTTGCAGCCTTAACTGCACCAACATCGCCTCTTACCATAACGGTTACAAGACCGCCGCCAACATGAACCTTACCGATAAGGTTAACGTTTGCTGCTTTAACCATTGCGTCGGCTGCTTCAATTGAGCCTACGAGTCCTTTTGTTTCAATCATTCCGAGTGCCTGTAATGTTGCCATGAGAATTCCTCCTAAATAAAATTCTTTATTTTATTGAAAAGGCTTATGCCTTAACAAACTTAATCAGATGCCAAACGACGCAGAATTTCTTTTGTAATTGCTTCAACATCATTTGGTGAAATTTCAGGTGAAGAAGCTTTAACTTCTTCTTTTTTTACCTGAATAGGTGCAGGAACAGGCTCATCTTTTTTAACATGAACCTTACTGCGTTTTATATATTCATCATAACCTGCGTTAATAGCTTCATTAAATGAGCCGCCGTAAACAGGTTTTGACTTAACTGCTGACTGCACGCTGACACTTGCTTTTGCAGGAGCAGGATTGTTTCCTCTTAAATCGTCAAGTTCTTTTGCGCCGTAAGCAACACGGCGGATGTTGATAAGATTAAGAGGTGTGATATTATCTGAAGTTGCACTGCCGCCAACCGCACCGCAGCCAAGGGTAAGTGCAGGAGCAAGATTTGTTGTTGCACCTACGCCGCCAAGAGCACCGGGAGTATTTACAAGAAGCCTTGAAACAGGCTTTTGCAATGCAAATTCACGAATAACCTTTTTATCCTGAGAATGGATTGTCATTGTATGACCGACACCCTCATTATAGAGGATTTCCATACATCTTTCACAAGCTTCTTCCCAGTTATTCTCAGTATAGAAAGCTAAAATGGGGCAAAGCTTTTCTCTTGAATAAGGGTTCGTTTTGCTGACTTCAGTCTGCTCAGAAACAAGAACTCTTGTTCCCTCAGAAATTGTTACTCCTGCCATGTCAGCAATAACTTTTGCACTTTTACCCACAATTTTAGGGTTCATTGTGCCGTTGGCTCTTAATATGAATCGGGAAATCTTCTGACTTTCTTCTTCATTTAAGAAGTAACCGCCCTGGCGCTTAACCTCAGCAACCACCTTGTCTTTAATGCAATGCTCAGTAACAATGCTCTGCTCTGATGCACAGATTGTTCCGTTATCAAAGGTTTTGCTGTCAAAAATTCGTTTAACTGCCATAGGAATGTCAGCAGTTTTTTCTATATATGCAGGGCCGTTGCCCGGGCCAACACCGATAGCAGGGTTACCCGAAGAATAAGCAGCTCTGACCATCGCTTCGCCGCCTGTGGCAAGAATAACGCCAATATCTCTGTGCTTCAAAAGAGTGTTGGTGGCATCAATGGTAGTAAGTGTAATGGACTGAACGATGTTATCGGGTGCGCCTGCTCTTTTTGCCGCCGCCTGAATGATTCGTACAGTTTCAAGTATACAATTCTTAGCATTTGGATGAGGGCTGATAACAATGGCATTACCTGCTTTGATTGAAATAATTGATTTATACATTGTGGTTGAAGTGGGGTTTGTTGATGGAATCAAAGCCGCAACAATACCCATAGGTACGCCGACTTCCATAATTCCGTCACCACAGTCTTCTTTAATAACACCAACGGTTTTCATATTTTTACAGTAATCATAAGTAATGGTACTGCCGAGAAGATTTTTGAGCACCTTATCTTCCCATACACCGAAGCCTGTTTCTTCAACTGCCATTTTAGCAAGAGCCTGGGCATTCGCGGCACAGTCCTTGGCTATTTCGCAAATAATACGGTCAATCTGTTCCTGAGAAAGCTTTGAAAGCTCTTTCTGCGCCTTTTTCGCGTTAGCAACAAGGTCGCGAACTTCTTGAATTGACTGTAAATCTCTGTCTAAAGTCATACCGTACTCTCCTTTTCACAAATTATGGGACAATCAGCAATTTTACAAACTCTGTCTGCAAAAGCTTCACAAGCCGCTTTACATGCCGACTGCTCACCCACAAGCAATCCGCCCGCAAAGTTGGTTTCAGACGGCGGACCGTAAAAGACCTTGAGTTCAACATCCGCAATCTTCAAAGCATCGTCAATTCCGCAAATAGCTTCTGACGGCGGCGCTATGAGATACGCCATAGAAGTGCCTTCAGGTACTCCTGCCTGCTCTGAAAGATAAGAGCCTGTGCGTGAAATACAATGAGCAAAATAAGCAATTGAATCATCATTATTTGCACTGTAAAACGCTGCATCATTTTCTATATAGCTCACCGCCGAGTTAACTCCGCTTCTGACCTCAGCCGGGTCAGGTGCGCCGAGAATTCCGATAAATTCACCCGCAAGAGCAGTTGATGCATTGGATGAACCTGCATACATACTTCTTGCGTATACAACACAGCAGTTTGCTTTTTTGGTGGCTTCATCAAGGGCGGCATAAGACACATCATCACAGTCGGTTGTAATAATACCGAGGCTGTGAACATCTTCGGGTGCATTGAGGGAAGAAAGCAAAGCTTTATCAGCATTTGGTATTAACTGAACGCTCAGCACCGTTGTTTTTAATCTGTCGCCTCTCATTGAGCCACCTCCTTACTTTTTAAGATTAACTCCGCTTGCCTTGTTTTTCATAATTAAATCAATAACTTCCGCAAGGTAAGCACCTGCCTCAACAGCAGTTATACCGCCTGAATGGATATTTGAAACAACTGTTCGGTTAGCTTCAGGCATACCAACCTTTGAGCCGTAGGTAATATAAGCGCTCATACTTTCAGCAGTGCCGAGACCGGGCCTTTCACCGATTAAAACGCAAGTAACCTTTGAGCCGATAATTTCACAAGCGTGGTCCATACAGCCAACTCTGCCGAATTTAACAAAGAAAGGAGTACCAACACTGTATCCGAGAGCTTTAACTCCGTCAATTACCGAAGGAAGAACATTTTCAACATTAGCCTCGATAGCTTTTGAGCTTAATCCGTCAGAAACAATAAACTGAACATCAGGATTTGAAGTGCAGGCAGATTTAATAGCTGATACAGTTTCATCAGAAAACTTTCTGCCCAAATCAGGTCTTGTTAAATGCTCGTTTCTGTCACCGCAACAGGTTGTAAATGCAGGAAGATTCATTCTTTTAATTAAATCCTCATTAACATCCGCAAAAACAGAGTCCCTTGCGGCAGCATGGTCAGCTCTAAGAGCAAGAAGGGTTTGCGTTTTAAGGCGTGGGCCTGCCCTGCCTACACCGATTCTGGCAGGAGTTTTATTCATAATTCTTAAAAGACCGTCTTCATCAGCAGGATTATCGAGCAAAGGAACAGATTTAACCTCTTTTGATGTTATATCCACAAGATTACTGTCATCTTCATTCATAACACTGCTTACAACAGAAGAAATTTCCGTCTCGGTTTTAACAGAATTACCTTGTAGGGCAAGCTTTTGCAAAACAGCCTGAACAATGCTTTCAACTGCGTTATTATCCATAAAGCTTACCCCCTCTTTTTAAGAAATATTGTGGGGTCACCTGCATACTTGGTAAGCTTACCGTTTTCGGTGATACCCATTTTTTCAAGCCATTCGTCAAATTCTTTTATAGGTCTGAGACCTAAAATTTCACGGATAGTTGATGCATCGTGATATGCATTTGTCTGATAATTAAGCATAACATCATCACTTGTAGGAACGCCGAGAATATAGTTAACTCCGCAAGAGCCCAACAAAAGTGAAAGATTTTCAATATCATTCTGGTCAGCCATCATATGGTTAGTGTAACAGCAGTCACATCCCATAGGAATACCTGTGAGCTTGCCCATAAAATGGTCTTCAAGGCCTGCTCTGATAACCTGACGGCTGTCATAAAGATATTCAGGGCCGATAAAGCCAACAACAGTATTAACCATAAATGGAGAAAACTCTTTTGCAAAGCCGTAGCATCTTGCTTCCATAGTAACCTGGTCAGCGCCAAAATGAGCATCGCTTGAAAGCTCTGAGCCCTGACCTGTTTCAAAATACATAACATTGGGGCCTGTTGCCGTTCCGTGCTGAAGCATAAGCTGCCTTGCTTCACGAACAGTGTCACTTGTAAAGCCGAATGCCTCGTTACCCTTCTGACTGCCTGCAATACTCTGAAAAATCATATCACAGGGAGCACCGCGTTTAACAGCTTCAATCTGTGCGGTTATATGTGCAAGAACACAAATCTGTGTCGGAATTTCAAATTCATTTTTAACTTCATCAAAACGCTTCAAAACCTCACTGAGGCTTGAAACAGTATCATTAACAGGGTTAAGACCGATAAGCGCATCACCGCAGCCATAACTCAAGCCTTCAAAAAGAGAAGCGGTGATACCCTCAACATTGTCGGTAGGATGATTTGGCTGAAGTCTTGTTGATAAGGTGCCTCTTTTACCGATAGTGGTGTTACAATGGGCGGTTACCCTGACCTTTGAAGCAGCATAAACCAAATCAAGGTTTGACATCAGCTTACAAACGCCTGCAATAACCTCACTTGTAAGTCCTCTTGAAAGGTGGCGGATGTCACTCTCTGTTGTTTCGTGAGAAAGTATGTATTCACGAAGCTCACCAATTGTCCAGTTACGGATTTTATTATAAATCGGCTCATTGACTGCATCCTGAATAATTCTTGTAACATCGTCCTCTTCATAAGGAACAACAGGATTTTCACGAAGGTCACTGACAAGAAGATTAGAAAGCACTTCCTTAGCGGCAATTCTTTCAGTTCCGCTTGTGGCGGCAATACCTGCAAGAATGTCACCGGACTTTTCTTCATTTGCTTTTGCAAGAACTTCTTTTACATCTTTGAACTGATATGTTTTTCCGAGAATAACAGTTTTTAATCGCAAACAAATAACCTCCTAAGGATTACATTTGTCACCTATCCGAAAATTAAAGTTTTGACAACAACAGGGATAACAAGTCCGTCCATAAGGGGCTTGCCTAAATCAACAAAATCGCCGTCATCAACACTGATGCTGTCTATTGAAATAATATCTCTTTTATTATTATAAATTCTGCCGATTGTCTGACCAAGGGCTTTTGCAATATCACACTCGGTAACAATTATCATCGGCTCGTTTTCACCTAAAACAGAGTCAAGAGCTTCCCCTAAACTTTTAGCGAGAATTCCGATATCATTATAACTCGGATTTCGATAACCCTTAAAGGCAAGAACAAGACTTTTAGAATCACTCTGAGTCATAAACCAGTTAATTTTTTCTTTAATAAACTGAGTATCGCCTGAAAAAGCTTTTGCCTGTTCATCATCGTTTAACTTTAAAACGGGAACATTTTTAAGGGGTAATACCTTTTCAGAATAAGAAATTGTACTGCCCGAAATTGAAGTTGTGTACGAGCCTGCACCGACAACTGTTGCCCGGATGGTTTCTTTAGCCTGAATAAGCTTAAAATCTCCAAGTAATCTGCCCTGGCGGATAGCCTGACCGAGAAGAACGCCGATATCACCGTATTTTAATTCTTCTGAGTGAGTGTTATAAATACAATCTGCAACCCCGCCTGAAAAGCAAATTGCTCTGATTGGTTTTGATAAAGCAAAATCTGAACTGCCGTGGGTTGTTATTTTTTTCAGCAATTCACCTTGCTCATAAACACCTAACATCTGTTCAAGAATATGCGCCATTTCACAGCAGATTTTGAAAACGGTCGCTTTGTCAGTCCTGTCACCAATTTTTAAATCAATGCCAAGCTTTTCACAAATAAGAGAAGCACTCGGGCTTATGTATTCAACTGCGTAATCAGGCGTAAGCTTAATCTGCCTGCCTCCGATATCGACACAGCCCTTAGCAACTACTTTTCCGCAATCAAAAACAACAACATTAGTTGTTCCGCCGCCGATATCAAGATTAACTGCAACACAGGCATTTTCTTCTGAATAGCTTTGAGCTCCGCTGCCTTTGCCTGCAATAACAGATTCAAGGTCGGGGCCTGCCGTTGAAACAACAAATTCACCTGCAAAATCGCTGAGCTTTTCAAGCACTAAGGCAGAATTTTCTTTCCTTGCGCTTTCTCCTGTAATAATAACAGCTCCGGTTTGTGTATCCGCAGGAGTGAAGCCTGCTTTTTTAAATTCATCTGCAACAATGTCACGGACTTTGTCACCGTCAATTAAATAAGAATTAACTAAAGGAGTGGTATAAATATCACTTTTATAAACAACCTTTTTATCAATAATGGAAATATGAGGGACTGAGAAAAAACCAGCCATATTTTCCATAATAATCCTGCTGAAAATAACCTGAGTTGTAGAAGTGCCGATGTCAATGCCAACGCTCAAAATGCCGTCATTCATCGCTACACCCCCACAATCACCTATTATTAGAGTAATTATATCATCATATTGTGTATTTTACAATATTTTTTTTACTGATTTACATAGATATATTTATCTTTTTCGTTTAAGCTTTTTCCGCCTTTTGGATAAAACCACCAAAAGAAACATAAATTATATAAACAAATCCACAACCAGAGCAATTCTGCCCTTTTTACTTTTAGAAGTATCATCTTTAATCAAAGCTCTGCCTTTACCCTTCAATACAAGCTTATCCCCTGCTTTAAGTCTGAAATCAGGCTTCAGAATCTGCTCATCATTCACAAAAACCAAGCCTCGTTCAATATGCTCAACAGCCTTTGAACGAGAGAGTGAATATACCCCTCCCACAACTGCATCAAGCCGAGGCGTTGCTACAAAGCAGCAGATTTCACGAACATTGATATTTTTAGAAAAATCAGGCTTTTCCTCAACCTTTTTAACTGTTATTGTGCCTCTGCCTGCCGAAGAAAAGTTCCGGTCAATAAAAGAAGATATGCTGTCTTTAGCAAAAAAGAAACAGCCTTTATCATCTACAATGATATCTCCTAATTTTTCTCGTTTAATACCGAGACCGGTCAATGCACCGAGATAATCTCTGTGAGAAAGAGATGAAAAATTGTCTTTATCTGCTCTGAAGGTAACAAACGGTTCTTCATCAGGATTTTCATTGATAAAATCGAAAAAGTCATCAATATAAAACGGTAGGAAAACAGCCACCTTTCTTTCTGCATCTTCATATCCGCCGTAAAGCAACCAGCGAACATTTCTTTGCCTTTTAAGGTATGAAACAGCTATACCCTGTTTTCTCAAATCGAGAAAATCCGTTGAAGTAATCATTGAATTCTTTTCACATTCTGCAATTTTATCTTTAATCTGTGATAATAAAAGCTCTTCCTCGGTCACAGTATCACCTCACAGGTGATTATACCATATATAGAAAAAAACAGCAAGATATATTGCATAAGTTGTAGTTTTATGGTATCATTCACAAGAAAACAAATATAGGAGGATTTCAATGAACATTCCAAGACCGGAATATCCCAATCCGCAGTTTCAGCGCTCTGTGTGGATGAACCTCAACGGAGAATGGGATTTTAAATATGACAACGAAACAAGCGGCGAAGCAAAGGGTTATTTTAAGCCTGATGCCGAGTTTGACCAGAAGATAATTGTACCTTTCTGCCCCGAAAGCAAGCTTTCAGGTATCGGAAACACAGATTTCATTTTAGGTGTATGGTACAAAAAGACCGTAACCCTCCCCGAAATCTTTTCTGACAAGAGAATTGTTCTCAACTTCGGTGCTTGTGACTTTTTAACAAAGGTTTATATTGACGGCGAATATGTGGGTTCTCACAAGGGCGGTTATTCATCGTTTAAATTCGATATAACTAAGTTTATCAAGAAAAATGAGTTTATCATCACCGTTTACGCTAAAGACGATACAAGAGATTATATGCAGTCAGGCGGTAAGCAGAGCTACAGATACGAATCCTGGGGCTGCTTTTACACAAGAACAACAGGTATCTGGCAAACAGTCTGGCTTGAGGCTATGCCAAAGAGCTATATAGAAAGTGTCAAGTATTATCCAAATGTTGATAACTGCTCTGTTGATATTAAAGCTGTTGTTCACGGTGAAGGAAAATTTGAAGCTGTTGCGCTTTATGAAAACCGCGTTATGGGCGTTGCGAGCGCAAAAACCAACGGCGGTTGCGTTGATTTGCACCTGGATTTAAAAGAAAAGCACGAGTGGAGTGTTGGTGACGGTCAGCTTTATGACCTTGAGCTTAAATTCTGTGAAGATAAAGTTCAGAGCTATTTCGGTCTTCGTTCAGTCCGCCTTGACGGAATGAAATTCCTCATTAACAATAAATCTGTTTTTCAACGACTTGTGCTTGACCAGGGCTTCTACCCCGACGGAATTTATACAGCACAAACCGAAGAAGAGCTTGTTCGCGACATTCAGCTATCCCTTGATGCCGGCTTTAACGGAGCAAGGCTTCACGAAAAGATTTTTGAGCCGAGATTCCTTTATCATTGTGACAAAATGGGTTATATCGTCTGGGGCGAATATCCGAACTGGGGGCTTGACCAGTCACGCCCTGACTCTGTTTTTACTATTCTTCCCGAGTGGATTGAAGAAGTTAACCGCGACTTCAATCACCCATCAATAATCGGCTGGTGTCCTTTTAATGAAACCTGGGATAAGCACGGTTGCAAGCAGTTTGACGAGGTTTTAGAGCTTGTATATAACTGCACTAAAAACCTTGACACTACCCGCCCCTGCATTGATACAAGCGGTAATTTCCACGTTATAACAGACATTTTTGATGTTCACGATTATGAGCAGGACCCGAAGATTTTTAAAGAAAACTACGACAGGCTTATGACAGAAGGTGTGCTTTATGACAGATTCCCCGACCGTCAGCAATATAACGGTGAGCCTACATTTGTCAGTGAATACGGCGGAATTCAGTGGAGCACAGATTCAGAATCCTGGGGCTATGGCAATGCGCCAAAAAGCGAAGCTGAGTTCATTGAAAGATATAAAGGTCTGACCGATGCACTTATTGACAATAATCTGATGTTCGGTTTTTGTTACACACAGCTTTATGATGTTGAGCAGGAGCAAAACGGTCTTTACACTTATAATCGCGAGCCTAAGTTTGATATGAACATTTTTAAAGAAATAAATTCTCGCAAAGCCGCTATTGAAGAATAAAAATGAGCCGCATCCTTTTGATATGCACCCCAAAAGTTAGACACTTTTGGAGGTGCATATTTTTATGGGTAAAACAGGAAGAAAAAATAAAACATATAGTGCAGAATTCAAAATAAATGTTATAATGGATATGCGCGAGAACCACTTAGGATATCGAGA
>JAFTWE010000001.1 GCA_017465465.1 Clostridia bacterium
GTAGAGCAGCGGACTGAAAATCCGCGTGTCGCTGGTTCGATTCCGGCCGGAGGCACCAAAATCGTGCGGATGTAGCTCATCTGGTAGAGCGCCACCTTGCCAAGGTGGAGGTAGCGGGTTCGAGCCCCGTCATCCGCTCCAAAAAACCATCGTCTTTGACGGTGGTTTTTCTTTTTCCCCTAACCAAATAAGATTTAGTTGTTTACACCTCATCAGTCACTTCGTGACAGCTTCTCCTCAAGGAGAAGCCTGTTTTGACTGTAACGTGTTTGTCAACCTCCCCCGAGCTTATGTGAGACTGGTGCTACTTTTAATTCTCACCCAATAGCCTAAAAAATCCCGGAAGATTTTGTTCTCTTCCGGGATTGCTTTTTAAAGTGTGATTTTGTGGAATACTTTTTTGCCTTTTTTAACGATTGCGGGAGCATCTGCAAGCTTTGCTTTTGAAAGCTTTTCGCCGATTGAAGCAACCTTAACATCATCAACTGATACGCCGCCCTGGTCGATAAGTCTTCTTGCTTCGCCCTTTGACTTTGCAATACCTGACTTAACGAGAACATCAATAACGCTGATTTCACCGTTTTCAAAATCATCATCAGCGAGAACAGTTGTGGGCATATGCTCTGAATCTGCACCGTTTGAGAAAAGTGCCTTTGCGGCTGACTGAGCCTTCTGAGCCTCTTCTTCACCGTGAACGAGCTTTGTAACCTCGTAAGCAAGAACCTCTTTAGCCTTGTTGATTTCACTGCCTTCAAGCTTAGCGTATTCATTAACCTCATTCATAGGAATGAAGGTGAGCATTTTCATACAGGTAACAACATCAGCATCAGCAATGTTTCTCCAATACTGATAGAAATCGTAAGGTGTTGTCTTTTTGGGGTCAAGCCAAACTGCGCCTTTTTCGGTTTTACCCATTTTCTTACCTTCTGAAGTAAGAAGAAGGTTGAATGTAAGGCCGTAAACATCTTTACCGTCGCTTCTTCTGCAAAGCTCAACGCCGCCGATGATGTTGCTCCACTGGTCGTCACCGCCAAGCTCAAGCTTACAGCCGTATTTGCGGTTGAGAACAAGGAAGTCATAGCTCTGCATAAGCATATAGTTAAGCTCGAAGAAAGAAAGACCTCTTTCAAGGCGCTGTTTGTAACATTCTGCAGCTAACATTCTGTTAACTGAGAAATGAACGCCAACCTCACGAAGGAAGTTGATATAGTTAAGGTCCATAAGCCAATCGGCATTATTAACCATAATTGCCTTGCCTTCTGAGAAATCAATGAGGTTTGACATCTGGTCACGGAAGCAACCGATGTTATATTCAATAGTTTCTCTTGTGAGCATTTTTCTCATATCGGTTTTGCCTGACGGGTCACCAATCATACCTGTGCCGCCGCCGAAAAGAGCGATGGGAGTGTGACCGGCTCTCTGCATGTGAGCCATAACCATAACTGACACAAAGTGGCCAACATGAAGGCTGTCGGCTGTCGGGTCAAAGCCGATGTAAAACTTAACATTTTCTGTTGCTAACATCTCACGGATTTTATCAGCATCTGTGGTCTGGGCAACAAGTCCCCTTTCCACAAGGGTATCAAATACATTTTCCATTTTCCATACTCCTCCTTATGAAATATACCGTAGTATTTTACCACTTTAAAGAGGAAGTGTCAACCGCTTTTGGCTGAATTTCTGCGGACAGCGTTTTGTAACGGCATAAGGGGTGTTACGAGCATATTTTTTCCAAGCTTCCAAAGTAAAATCGGGAGGACACGGAGGCCCTCCCTTACCGGTTTTAGCTGTTTTATTTTTTGGAAATATACTCCTTTATTGCCGGTAAATTGGGTTTAAAAATATTTTCAGGGAGTTCCGAGATTTTGAAAAAGTTGAGTTTTTCTACCTCGCCTGCCTGACGGTGTAATTTACCGCTGTATTTTTTGCAGATATAAACAATATCAATGTTTGAAACCTCATCACCGTTAGGGTAAACATTGTGCAGCTCTTTGCCTGAAAACACACCCAAAAGCTGTAATTCTTCAGCGATTAAGCCTGTTTCTTCATACAACTCTCTTTTTGCCGCTGCTTCAACTTTTTCATCAAGCTCAACAGAGCCGCCTGAATAGCCCCACGTATGGTTATCACTGCGCAGTTGTAACAAAATTCGGTCCTGTTCATCAACCACAATAACGCCGGCACCTACCTGCAACAGCGGTCGGTGTCCTACGATTTTTCTCAAATTCATTATATATCCCATATTTCATCCTCAATATCAAAGCATACGGATTTGTGTTTTAAAATACTTTTCCTGAAACTCCACTTGTTTCATTATTTCTTCTTTGGTGAATGTCGTGTTCTCGGGAGCAACAACCCACTTTTCCTCTACATCATCAAGTCTTTCAATGATTGCGATTATTCTGCCGGTAAATTCACTTACAGGCTCATCAACGCCAAGAACATAGGCATCCTGTTCTTCTCCGTCTGGAGCAATGATACCCTCAATATATCCGTAGTTTACAGAATAGAATATATCTTTGTGTTTCGGATGATAAGTACCTAATGGTCTGTCAATAATGACTTTTACTGTTTTGCCTATCATTTTAACTCCTCGCTTTTATATCTCCTAAAAGTTCTTCATGTTGCTTACAAAACAATTCAGGCATATCGTCTAATGAGAAATATTTAAGTTCCAAAGTTTCGTTTTTGTCGCAAACCAAATTTCCACCGACAACAAAAAGCTCGTAAGCAATACAGACACTTTGATATCTGTCCCCATTAGGGCACATTGCATCACAATCAGTGTACACACCAATCAGTTTACCAATTTCAACATCTAAACCTGTTTCCTCTTTTACTTCTCTAATGGCAGCCATTTGAGGTGTCTCTCCCAATTCAAGAGCACCACCGGGAAATCCCCACATATTGCAATCACCACGCCGTTGCAACAGCACCTCACCTTGTTCGTTGAATATGCAACCACCTGCGTGAACTAACATGATTTTTTCCTGACCTACTTTTTCGCGAATCCATTGTATATAATTCTTCGTCTGATTCATTTTTTAACCTCTATTCAAAATCGCGTTAGCTTTTACTGTAATATTCAACAGCCGAATAACTGCCGTCGGGATTCTTCCGTCTATTTTTTATATATCCGTCTTTTGTGAAACCGGCTTTAATCATAACTCTTGAAGAAGCAACATTTAATTCATTGCAAGAGCATTCTATCAAATGGTAATTTCTTTCTCGCAACAGATAATCGGACACAGCCTTTAATGCCTCTGTTGCATATCCCATTCCTTGGTAATCAAACAAGATTACATATCCGACATTGCAATAATTATTCTTCTTATCTATTCCGTTAACTGAGATATTACCAATAGGTTTGTCTGTGTTTTTTAACGCAATTACCCAGCGTTCATAGTTGCTTGTATCGGATTCTACTATCCACTTTTTTATAACTTCAAGTTCTTCCTCTTTACTTAATTTAGGCGGAGAAATATATTTATGTAATCTTTCATCCTGCAGAAATTCATATTGCATATCAATATCTGATTCTTTATATCTGCGAATTATCAATCTGTCTGTTTGAATAGTAGGACACAACATACATAATCCCTCCTGAAATCTTATTTGCTAAAAATGATTATATCATTCTCTTTACAACAAATCAATACACCATGTCATCCTTAGAGGCGGAAGAACCAAGCCCCTGCCCTGCTTTGGTCAAATTGATATAAAAGCGTGTTAAATGTTTGAAAAAATCGGCGGAATAGTAAGAAAAGTTTAGTGTTAAATGATTGACAATGTATACAATTAAATGGTATAATTTTGAGGATATTGGAGTGTTTTTGTGACTGACGGATTAGCGGGTAACCGCAGGGGAGCAAAAACGATATTTCGCCGACCGTCTGGGCAGTCCGTTTGATTTTCGAAAACAGGACTGTCCATTTTTATTTACAAACTAATTTGGAGGTATATTCACATGAAAAAAATCGGAATTGTTATGGGAAGCGACAGCGATTTGCCTGTTGTTGAAAAAGCAATGACAACCCTTGATGAATACGGTGTTCCTTATGAGGTTCACGTTTTCTCAGCCCACAGAACTCCCGAGCAGGCAAAGGATTTTTCTGCTAACGCAAGAAAGAACGGCTTCGGTGCTATTATTGCCGCCGCAGGTAAGGCCGCTCACCTTGCAGGCGCTATTGCCGCTAACACAACTCTCCCGGTTGTGGGTATTCCCGTTAAATCATCTACACTTGACGGCCTTGATGCACTTCTTTCAACAGTTCAGATGCCTGCAGGCATTCCCGTTGCAACTGTTGCTATTGACGGTGCCGCAAACGCCGCCTTACTTTGTGTAGAAATTCTTGCAGCAAGTGATGATGAGCTTGCCGAAAAGCTCGATTCAGCCAGAGCAAAGGCCGCACAGACCGTTCTTGAAAAGAACGCAAAAATAGAAGAGAAGTATAATAAATAAAGGAGATATATCATGAACAGTAGTTTTAGTGAAAGTTACAAGCAGGCAGGCGTAGATATTACTGCCGGTTACAAAGCTGTTGAGCTTATGAAGCAGCACATTGCAAGAACAATGACAAAGGGCTCTATGTCAGACATCGGCGGTTTCGGCGGTCTTTTTGAGCTTGACCTTACAGGCATCAGCAAGCCCGTTCTCGTAAGCGGAACTGACGGCGTTGGCACAAAGCTTAAGATGGCTTTTCTTATGGACAAGCACGACACAGTTGGTATTGACTGCGTTGCTATGTGCGTTAACGATATTATCTGCTGCGGTGCAAAGCCTCTTTTCTTCCTTGACTATATCGCTTGCGGTAAGAACTATCCTGAAAAGATTGCTCAGATAGTTGCAGGTGTTGCAGAGGGTTGCGTTCAGTCAGGTGCCGCTCTTATCGGCGGTGAAACTGCTGAGATGCCCGGCTTCTACCCCGTTGACGAATATGACCTTGCAGGCTTCAGCGTTGGCGTTGTTGATAAAGACAAGGTTGTTAACAACAAAACAATCAAAAGCGGCGACGTTATTATTGCTCTCCCCTCTTCAGGCGTTCATTCAAACGGATTTTCACTTGTAAGAAAAGTATTTGATGTTGAGAACGCTGACATCAAAACTCCTGTTGACGCTTTAGGCGGCAAGAGCATTGGTGAAACACTTCTTACTCCCACAAAGATTTATGTTAAGCCCGTTCTCAGCCTTATGGAAGAGGTTACAGTTAAATCAATCTCTCACATCACAGGCGGCGGCTTCTATGAAAATATTCCGAGAAGTATCCCCGACGGATTCTGCGCTAAGGTTGAAAAGGCAAGCGTTAAGGTTCTTCCTATTTTTGACCTCATTGCAAAGACAGGCAATGTTCCCGAAAGAGATATGTTCAACACCTACAATATGGGCGTTGGTATGAGCATTGTTGTTGCCAAAGAAGATGCTGATAAGGCTCTCGCTTCACTTAAGGCTTCAGGCGAGGATGCTTACATCATCGGTGAAATTACTGAAAGCGACAGCAAAATCGTTATCTGCTGACGGAGGACTGCTATGGCTCAGAAAGCAAAAATCGCCGTTCTTGTTTCAGGCGGCGGAACAAACCTGCAGGCTCTTATTGATGCACAGAAAAGCGGCATAATCTGTGACGGTGAAATCGTTCTTGTGGTTTCAAATGTTTCAGACGCTTATGCAATCACCAGAGCAAACAACGCAGGTATTGACTCTTTCACAATAACCAAGAAAACGACAGGCTCTCAGGAGGCTTTTGAAAAAGCACTTAAAGAGAAGCTCACAGAATATAACATTGACATTATTGTTCTTGCAGGGTTCTTAAGCATTTTGTCAGAGGATTTTACAAGATGCTACCCCGAAAGAATTATCAATGTTCACCCGGCGCTTATCCCCTCATTCTGCGGCAAGGGCTATTACGGACTTAAGGTTCATGAAGCTGCCCTTGAATACGGAGTTAAGGTTACAGGTGCAACGGTTCACTTTGTTAATGAAATCCCCGACGGCGGAAAAATCATCCTCCAGAAAGCAGTTGATATTCTTGAGGGTGATACACCCGAGGTTTTACAAAAACGAGTTATGGAACAGGCGGAATGGATTATTCTTCCCAAGGCTGTTCAGTTGGTAAGTAAACAAATCATTAAGGAGAATTAAAATGGCAACTTACGATATTGCAAATCTTAAAGATACTCTCAGCACAAATACATATCCCGGCAGAGGTATCGTAATCGGCAAAACACCCGACGGCAAAAATGCCGCAGTAGCTTATTTTATTATGGGCAGAAGCGAAAACTCAAGAAACAGAGTTTTTGTTGAAAAAGGTGACGAGGTTATTATTTATCCTTTTGATGAATCAAAGGTAGAGGACCCATCATTGATTATCTACTCCCCCATAAAAAAGGTTGGTGACAAGCTCGTTGTTACAAACGGCGACCAAACTAACACAATCTGCGACTTTCTCAAAAACGGCAAGGGATTTGTAAGAGCTTTGAGAACAAGAGGCTTTGAGCCTGATGCTCCCAACTTCACACCGAGAATCAGCGGTATTCTTGCATTTGACGAGGGTGATTTCTCATACAGAATGAGCATCCTCAAGAGTGCTGACGCTGAGGGCACAGCCTGCAACCGCTTCAGCTTTGAGTATTCACCCATTGCAGGTCTTGGCCATTTTATTCATACTTATGACCACGACGGCAACCCAATCCCCACTTTCTCAGGCGAGCCTGAAAGAGTTCAGATGAATGACGACATTGATGCTTTCACCAACGAAATCTGGGAAAGCCTCAATGAGCAGAATAAAATTTCACTCTATGTAAGATACACAAACCTTGAAACAGGTGAAGTTACAAACAGAATGATTAACAAAAACAAATAATTGCTTTTGTAAGGAGTTTTGAAAATGAAAGATTTTGAACTTAAGTACGGCTGTAACCCCAATCAGAAGCCGTCAAAGATTTTTATGAAAGACGACAGCGACCTTCCTATTGAAATTTTAAGCGGCAGACCCGGTTATATCAACTTCCTTGACGCTTTCAACTCATGGCAGCTCGTTAAAGAAATTAAAGATGTTCTCGGTCAGCCCGCAGCAGCATCATTTAAGCACGTAAGCCCCACATCAGCCGCTATCGGCACAGTTCTTCCCGAAAACCTCAAGAAGGCTTGCTTTGTTGATGATGTTGAAGGTCTTGACGATTCTCCCCTCGCTTGCGCTTATGCCCGAGCAAGAGGTACTGACAGACTTTCTTCTTTCGGTGACTGGATTGCACTTTCTGATGTTTGCGATGTTACAACTGCTCTTCTTATTAAGAGAGAGGTTTCTGACGGCGTTATTGCTCCGGGCTATGAGCCTGAAGCTCTTGAAATTCTCAAAGCCAAGAAAAAGGGCAACTACAACATTGTTAAAATCGACCCCGACTATGTTCCTGCAGAAATTGAAACAAAGGATGTTTTCGGCATCACTTTCCAGCAGGGCAGAAACAATTTCAGAATTGACAACGAACTTCTTGCAAACATTGTTACTGAAAACAAAGAGTTCCCCGACAGCGCAAAGAGAGACCTTATAATCGCTCTTATCACTCTTAAATATACTCAGTCAAACTCAGTTTGCTATGCAGTTGACGGTCAGGCTATCGGCGTTGGCGCAGGTCAGCAGTCAAGAATTCACTGCACACGCCTTGCAGGTAACAAGGCTGACATCTGGCATCTTCGCCAGAGTGAAAAGGTTCTTAACCTCCCCTTCCTGCCCACAATCAAGCGCCCTGACAGAGATAATGTTATTGATATTTACATTTCTGACGATGATGAAGATGTATTGGCAGAGGGCGTATGGCAGAACTATTTCTCAGTAAAGCCCGAACCTTTCACAAGAGAAGAACAAAAAGCATATCTTTCCACAATCAGCGGTGTCAGCGTTGGCAGTGATGCTTTCTTCCCCTTTGATGATAATATTGAAAGAGCTTCAAGAAGCGGTGTTTCTTATGTTGCACAGCCCGGTGGCTCAATCAGAGATGATGTTGTTATTGACACCTGCAACAAAAAAGGAATGGTTATGGCGTTTACAGGTATGCGTCTTTTCCACCATTGATGAGGTAACGAAATGAAAATTATGGTTATCGGTGGCGGCGGAAGAGAACACGCCATCATAAAAAAGCTCAAAGAAAACAAAGATATTGAAAAAATCTATGCGCTCCCCGGTAACGGCGGAATTGCACAGGATGCCGAATGTGTTAATATAGGCGCAACCGACATTAAGGGTGCAGTTGAATTTGCAAAGAATAACAGCATTGACTTTTGTGTTGTTACTCCCGACGACCCGTTGGTGCTTGGTATGGCAGACGCTTTGAGAGAAATCGGTGTCCCCTGCTTCGGCCCGTCAAAGGATGCGGCTATTATTGAAGGCAGTAAGGTTTTTTCAAAAAATCTTATGAAAAAATACGGTATTCCTACCGCAGAATATGAAGTTTTCAGCGATATGGAATCTGCTCTTAAATATGCTGAAACCTGCCCTATTCCCACAGTTATCAAGGCTGACGGTCTTGCTCTCGGTAAGGGTGTTATCATCGCCATGACAAGAGAAGAAGCCGTGGAAGCTATCCGCTCAATGATGGAGGATAAAATCTTCGGTGAAAGCGGCAGTAATGTTGTTATTGAAGAATTCCTTGAAGGACCTGAAATCAGCGTGCTTTCTTTTACAGACGGCAAAACTGTTGTTCCTATGATTTCTTCAATGGACCACAAGCGTGCCCTTGACAATGATATGGGTCTTAACACCGGCGGTATGGGAACAGTTGCTCCTAACCCCTACTACACAGAAGCTGTAGCAAAAGAGTGTATGGATAAAATCTTTTTGCCCACAATCAACGCTATGAATGCCGAGGGCAGAAGCTTTAAGGGTTGCCTTTATTTCGGACTTATGCTCACAAAGAACGGCCCTAAGGTTATTGAATATAACTGCCGTTTCGGTGACCCCGAAACCCAGGTTGTTCTCCCGCTTCTTGAAAGCGACCTTTTCACAATTATGAAGGCTGTTGAAAACGGTGAGCTTACAGAGGATTTGGTTAAATTCAGCAATCAGCACGCTTGCTGTGTTGTTATGGCTTCTGAGGGCTACCCCACAAAGTATGAAAAAGGCTTTGAAATCACCGTGGATAATGATGTTGATGCTTGCATTTATGTTGCAGGTGCCGCACTTAAAGACGGCAAGGTTGTAACATCAGGCGGCCGCGTTCTTGGCGTTACTGCTACAGCAGACAGCCTTGAAGAAGCAATCAAAAAATCCTACAAAGCAGTTGACGGTGTTCACTTTGACAACGCTTTTTACAGAAAAGACATCGGACAGAGAGCTTTAAAAGCCAGAAACTAAGGAGGTTTTTAAAATGGTTTACAGAGTTTATGTTGAAAAGAAAAAAGGCCTTACCATTGAGGCTGATAATATGACCAATGACGCTAAAAATCTTCTTATGATTGACGGCGTTGAAAAAATCAGAATTCTTAACAGATATGATGTTGAAAACATTGATGCTGAGCTTTTTGAAAAGTGCAAAAATACAGTTTTTTCAGAGCCACAGCTTGATGATTTGTATGACCATATCGGAGAAAAGGATGACTGCAAGGTGTTTGCTGTTGAGTATCTCCCCGGTCAGTTTGACCAGCGAGCAGACTCAGCCTCACAGTGCATTCAGATTATTTCAAAGGGTGACCGCCCTCTTGTAAGAACAGCTAAAATCTATATGGTTTACGGCAATGTTTCTGACGAAGGAATTGACGCTCTTAAAAAGTATGTTATCAACCCTGTTGAAAGCCGTGAAGCTTCACTTGACAGAGTTGAAACTCTTGCTGTTGATTACGAAATTCCTACCACCGTTCAGACTCTTGACGGCTTCAATGCCCTCGACGAAGACGGACTTAAGGATTTTGTTAAAAGCTACGGTCTTGCTATGGACCTTGACGACATCAAATTCTGCCAGCAGTATTTTAAATCTGAAGACCGTGACCCGACAATTACAGAAATCAGAATGATTGATACATATTGGTCAGACCACTGCCGTCACACAACATTCCTTACAACTATTGATAACGCTAAGTTTGAAGACCCAACTCTTCAGGCGGCTTTTGATGAATATGTTAAAACCAGAGAAGCTATCGGCAGAACAAAGCCGATGAATCTTATGGACATTGCAACTATCGCAACAAAATATCTTAACAAAAACGGCAAAATCCCTCACCTTGATGAAAGTGAAGAAATCAACGCCTGCACAGTTAAGATTTACATTGATGTTGAGGGTGAAAAGGAAGAATGGCTTCTTCTCTTCAAAAACGAAACCCACAACCATCCCACAGAAATTGAGCCTTTCGGCGGTGCGGCCACCTGCATCGGCGGTGCTATCCGTGACCCCCTTTCAGGCCGTTCTTATGTTTATGCCGCTATGCGTGTTACAGGTGCGGCTGACCCGTTGAAGCCTGTTAGTGAAACCATCAAGGGCAAGCTCCCCCAGAGAAAGATTGTTACAACTGCTGCCGCAGGCTACAGCTCATACGGTAACCAGATTGGTCTTGCTACAGGTCAGGTTGACGAGCTTTATCACCACGGCTACACAGCAAAAAGAATGGAAATCGGCGCAGTTATTGCTGCTGCTCCTGCAGAGAATGTTCGCCGTGAACGCCCTGAGGAGGGTGACATTGTTATTCTTCTCGGCGGTCGTACAGGTCGCGACGGTTGCGGCGGTGCTACAGGCTCTTCAAAATCTCACACCCTTGAATCACTTGAATCCTGCGGTGCAGAGGTTCAGAAAGGTAATGCCCCTGAAGAAAGAAAGCTTCAGCGCCTTTTCAGAAACAAAGAAGCTTCTCTTCTTATCAAGCGCTGTAACGACTTCGGCGCAGGCGGTGTTTCAGTTGCTATTGGTGAGCTTGCAGACGGTCTTGAAATTGACCTTAATGCAGTTCCGAAGAAATATGACGGACTTGACGGAACAGAGCTTGCAATCAGCGAATCTCAGGAGAGAATGGCTGTTGTTGTAGAAAAAGAAAATGTTGAGCGCTTCAAGGAGCTTGCTGAAAGTGAAAACCTTGAAGCAACTGTAGTCGCAGTTGTTAAATCCGAGCCAAGACTCAGAATGCACTGGAACGGCAACACCATTGTTGACATTTCACGCGAATTCCTTAACTCAAACGGTGCCGAAAAGCACATTGATATTACCCCTGCAAACCCTGAGGATTATAAAAAGGAAGTTCCCGAAAGCTTCACAAAGGGCTACAAAGCACTTGCCGCTGACCTCAATGTTTGCTCAAAGAGAGGTCTTTCTGAGCGTTTTGACTCAACAATCGGCGCAGGCACAGTTATGATGCCTTTCGGCGGTAAAAATCAGCTCACACCTAACCAGACAATGGTTAATAAGATTTCTGTTGAGAAAAAGCACACAGACGCCTGCTCATTTATGGCTTGGGGTTACAACCCGTTTATTACAGAAAAGAGCCCATACCACGGCGCATATCTTGCAGTTGTTGAATCAGTTGCAAAGCTTGTTGCCGCAGGTGCAAAATTTGAGGATGTTTACCTCACATTCCAGGAATACTTTGAAAAGCCTCTTAAAGACGGCAAGCGTTGGGGCAAGCCCCTTGCCGCACTTCTCGGTGCTTTCAAGGCTCAGATGGAATATGAAATTGCCGCTATCGGCGGTAAGGACTCAATGAGCGGCTCATTTGAAGACATTGATGTTCCCCCTACCCTTGTTTCATTTGCAGTTACAACAGGTGTTACTGATGATGTTATCACTCCCGAATTCAAGCAGGCCGGTCACAAGGTTACTCTTGTTAAACCCGCTTATGAAAACGGACTTCCCGTTGTTGACAGCGTAAAAGAAATTTTTGCAAATGTTAACGCTCTTATGAGAGACGGCAAAATTGCCGCAGCATACACTCCCACCTATGGCGGTGTTGCAGAGGCTGTTCTTAAAATGGCTATGGGTAACGACATCGGCTTTAAATACGCTGACGGCGTTTCTATGGAAGACATTTTCGGCTATAATTACGGTGCATTCATTCTTGAATTCAACGGCGAGGCTGAATACGGTGAGCTTCTTGGTGAAACAACAGCTGAGCTTAGCATTGCTCTCGGCAGTGAAGCAGTTGTTCTTGCTGACCTTTGCGAAATTTATGAAAACAAGCTTGAGCCTATTTTCTCTTGCAATATTCAGCAGGGTGAAAAGGAAGTTCCCACATTCACATATAATGCTGAAAGCCGCGTAGCCCCTGCAATCAAGGTTGCAAAGCCGAAGGTGCTTATTCCTGTATTCCCCGGCACTAACTGCGAATTTGACTCAGCTAAGGCTATGGCAGACGCAGGTGCAGAGCCCGAAATTTTTGTAATCAACAACCTTACTTCAAAGGGCATTGCTCAGAGCGTTGAAACCTTTGCCGCTAAGCTCAAGGAATCACAGATTGTATTTATTCCGGGCGGCTTCTCAGGCGGTGACGAACCTGACGGCTCAGGTAAATTCATTACAGCTTTCTTCCGCAACCCCGAAATCAAAAACGAGGTTCACGAGCTTCTTAAAAACCGTGACGGTCTTATGTGCGGTATCTGTAACGGATTCCAGGCTCTTATTAAGTTGGGTCTTGTTCCTTACGGTGAAATTATTGACACTGACGAAAACTGCCCAACATTGACCTTCAATACAATCGGCAGACATCAGTCAAGAATTGTTCGCACAAGAATTGCTTCCAACAAGTCACCTTGGCTTATGGAAACAAATGCAGGCGATGTGTTCTCTGTTCCGATTTCACACGGTGAGGGTCGTTTCCTTGCAAGTGACGAGCTTATTAAGACACTTGCCGAAAACGGACAGATTGCCACTCAGTATGTTGACCTTAACGGCAACCCCACAAGTGACATTCACTTTAACCCCAACAACTCAGCCTGCGCTATCGAGGGTATCACCTCTCCCGACGGCAGAGTATTCGGTAAAATGGGTCACTCAGAAAGAATCGGCAACGGTCTTTATAAGAATGTTCCCGGTAACTACGATATCGGTATGTTCCGCTCAGCAGTTAAGTATTTTAAATAAAATTTTTCGGCTCCCTTATACAGGGAGCCGATTTTTTGTGAAGAAGATAAAGTTGGGGGCTTTTCCTTAAGAATAAGGCTTTTCGCGGTGCGCCGTGGTCGTCGCACCTTACGACGGTTAACAGTAGCGTTCCGTAAGGGTTGACGACCTCGGCGACCCGCAAAACAGCAAAAGAAAACGGGAGGGCACGGAGGCCCTCCCTTACTGTTATATTGTGTCCACCTTTAAGCCTGTTTTGCTACGCAGCTTTGCAAGAAAATCCTGAAAGCCTATACATGCAGGTGTTACTCTGTGACGCTTTGCGCCTGTGTAAACATAAAAAGTTGAGTTGCTATATGCAATCTTAGTAATTTCGTGATAATAAATGGTACTCTTTCTTCTGAAACAGCTTGTCTTAATGAATTTTTCATCGTCATACTCTACTCTGAAATTAAAATACACTGAGCACAAATAAAAAGAACCTAAACCTACCAATAATAAAAACGGTAATATAAGAGTAACTGCTTGCGTATCCGACAGTTTAACACCGTCTTTTGCACAAATGAAAAGCATAAACGGAATTATAAGGCTACCAACAAAACCCACATAAAAACTTAATTTAGGCACACGCAACGGCTGACCTTTTACATAACCTTTTCCGTCTTTTTGTTTGATAAAATCAATCAGCGTTTTAACAATCATACCAACAAACATAGTTGCTACAATTCTGATTATATTGTTTCCCATAAACATCCCCCTCTGCACTGCAATTTTCAACAATATTATATCACAGAGCCGGGCTTTGTCAACAGTAAGGGCGGGTCTCCGTTGCCCGCCCGAAAAGACTAAGGCAATTCGTTCTCTTTACACAAGGGAGCCGAATGCGGCAGGAGCAAGCCCCTGCCCTTCTATGATAATAACCCTGTATCAGCTACGATACAGGGTTATTTTTACTGTAATTTAATTGTGAGGCACTGTGTACCAGTGAGGGTATTACTTACATTATCGGGCTGGTGGTTGCCGATATAAAGTGTAATTTCACCGTCGGGGGTTACTCTCTTACCGTCTTCGGTAACTGCCTTAATCCAATAACGGTCAATATCAACAGTTACTGTTGCCTTTTCACCCTTTTTCAGCTCAACTGATTTTATTCCGCAAAGCTGGAAGTGAGGTGTGTGAATTCTTGAATCTTTATATTTTGCATACACCTGAACCTTGTCGATACCGTCCATAGCGCCTGTGTTTTCAACATCTACGCTGATTTTGAGAGCTTCATCGCTTTCTTCTGTGAGCTTTGCATCGCTGTAATCAAAGCTTGTGTATGAAAGACCGAAGCCAAAGGGATAAAGAGCATCGCCGTCAATATAACGGTAGGTTCTGCCGCGCATATCATAATCCTTGAAATCGGGAAGATTATGCTTGCTGTTATAAATTGTAACAGGTAATTTGCCGCTTGGAGAAAACTCACCTGCAATAAGATTTGCAACACTAAGCCCGCCTAATGAGCCTGGATACCAGGCGTGAATGATTGCTTTGGCATGGCTTCTTACCTTTTCACCAACATCAATGGAGCTGCCGCACATAAGCACAACAATAACATTATCGCAAACATCACAAACTGCATCTGCTAATTTCTGCTGAGTTGCAGGGAGCGAAATGTGCTTTTTATCACCGCAGGCTGTGTAGTCGTTATCATAGCCTGTGTCTTCACCCTCGATTGAGCAGTCAAGACCAAGGGCAAGAACGGTTATATCTGCCTGCTCTGCGGCGGCTACACCGTCACTGATAAGGTTACCGAAGCCGCCCCAGTCATTGGTAAGCTCGTGGCAATAATGAGCGCCCTTTTCAACGGTGATATGAGCGTTATTGAACACTCTTCTCATACCGTCGGCAACTGTTATGTATTCGGAAGCATAAGCATTGTAGTTACCCTCAAGGGCGGATACAGACATTGAGTTAGGGCCTACAACGGCAATCTTTTTGTCTGTATTTTTATCAAGAGGAAGGAAGCTTTTATTTTGGAGAAGAACAACACTTTCCTGAGCAGTTTTGAGGTTTAACTCTCTGTGCTCTTTGCAGTCAAGCTTATCATAGCCGATGTCTGAATAAGGTCTGTTTTCTTCAAATTCACCAAGAAGGTAACGGATTGTATAAAGCCTTTCAGCGGCGGCGGTGATTTCTTCTTCGGTTACCAAATCCTGCTCATAAGCATCTACAAGGTGCTCATAAATCTGACCGCAGTTAAGGTCACAGGTATTTTTGAGTGAGATTGCGGCGGCCTCTGCCTTGGTAGAAGCACATTTATGGAACTCATAAATATCATTAAGCGCTCCGCAGTCAGAAACAACATAGCCGTCAAAGTTCCAATCCTTACGGAGAACTTCACCCAAAAGGTAAGAATGGGCACAGCAGGGCTCACCGTTGGTGCGGTTATATGCACCCATAACACCTGCAACACCTGCCTTAACCGTCTTTTCAAAGGCAGGAAGATATGTTTCATACATATCGTGCATAGAAGCAATGGCGTCAAAGCCGTGGCGGTCTTTTTCAGGTCCTGAGTGAACGGCATAATGCTTTGAGCAAGCGGTGGCTTTATAAAATTCACCGTCACCCTGAATACCCTTGATAAACTCTTCACCGAGAGTTGCGGTGAGGAACGGGTCTTCACCAAAGGTCTCCTGACCTCTGCCCCAACGGGGGTCACGGACAATATTGATATTGGGCGCCCAGAAAGTAATGCCCTTGAAAATATCAAAATCGTTATATTTTACATGCTGATTATATTTAACTCTGCCCTCGGTTGAAATAACATCTGCAACCTTGTTAACAAGCTTCGGGTTAAAGGTTGCAGCCATAGCGATTGCGTGAGGGAAAACGGTGGCTGTTCCTGAGCGGGCAACGCCGTGTGAGCCTTCGTTCCACCAGTTATAGGCTTTGATGCCCAACCTTTCAATAGGAGCTGATGTATAAAGAAGCTGAGAGATTTTTTCTTCAACCGTCATCTGAGCAACAAGCTCTTTTGCTTTTTGCTTTGCAATTTCTTTGTTCATAGGAATTCCTCCTGTTAAAAAGTAAGCCTCCTGAAAGGAGGCTTTTGAATTTGATTAGTCAAGGAAGTCCTTGAGCTTTTTGCTTCTGCTGGGGTGGCGTAGCTTACGAAGAGCCTTGGCTTCAATCTGGCGGATACGCTCTCTTGTAACATCGAAGTACTTACCAACCTCTTCAAGAGTGTGAGGATGACCGCCCTCAAGACCAAATCGCATTGAGAGAACCTTTGCTTCTCTTGGGGTAAGAGTCTGAAGAACTTCATCAAGCTGCTCTTTAAGAAGGAGAATTGATGCGGCATCTGCAGGTGCAGGAGCATCATCATCGGGGATGAAGTCACCAAGATGGCTGTCTTCCTCCTCACCGATTGGAGTTTCAAGTGAAACAGGCTCCTGAGCAACACGAAGAATTTCTCTGACCTTGCCCACAGTCATACCAAGCTCGTTGGCAATTTCTTCTGCGGTTGGGTCTCTGCCGTTTTTGTGAAGAAGCTGGCTGTTAGTCTTTTTAACTTTATTGATAGTTTCAACCATGTGAACGGGAATACGGATTGTTCTTGCCTGGTCAGCAATAGCTCTTGTAATAGCCTGACGAATCCACCAGGTTGCATAAGTTGAAAACTTAAAGCCCTTGGTGTGGTCAAACTTATCAACAGCTTTAATAAGACCGAGGTTACCCTCCTGAATCAAATCAAGGAACTGCATACCTCTGCCCACATAACGCTTTGCAATACTGACAACAAGGCGGAGGTTAGCCTCTGCAAGCCTTTTCTTTGCAAATTCGTCATTGTCTGCAATTCGCATAGCAAGCTCAATCTCCTCTTCGGGAGAAAGAAGAGGCACACGGCCGATTTCCTTAAGGTAAACCTTAACAGGGTCGTCTGCGCCCTGATTTTTGTCGTCCACGCTCACATTGTCAAGCTCGGAGGACTTGGGCAAATCCACATTGAAATCAAGATTTTCAAGAGATTCTGCATTGAAATCATCAATAATCTCAATGTTCTGATTTTCAATGGTTTCATAGAGCTTGTCAAGCTCTTCAATGTCAAAATCCATTTCAAGAATGGCTGTGTCGATATCCTGAGTGGTAAGCTTGCCGTTATTGGCTTTACCTTTTTCAATCAGGGCTTTTATCGACGTTTTTTTATCGACAGTTTCCATAGTAAATCTCCTTTACTTTTACTTCCTAATTAGATTTTTTCCTGAAAAAGCTCATAAATTCGTCATCGCTTGCATTGGCAGGGTCAACGGAATTATGCTTCTGCTTTTCTTCTTCAAGAACTTTTATGCAATCAAAACACTCGTTTAAAGTGTTACTGATTTCCTTTTTCATTGCCACAAATTTGGCAATTCTTCCGTTTTCTTCAGGAGTAAACTCACCTGCGAAAACCGAAAGGTCAATGCTCAGCCCCTCATTAAGTCGGGAATAAAGGCTTGAATAAACCCTTTTGTTAAAATCCGTTAAAAACGTTTCGGGTAAAAGCCTGTTCCGAAGCTGGTCAAAAAAGTCGGGGTTATTGATAAGAGATGAAAGCAATATATCCTCTGCTCTGGCGGCTCTGACAAACTGCTTGCGCTGAGGGTTAATTTCATCCTTAGGGGTGATAGCTGTACGCTTGATTTCTTCAAAAGCATTTTTGCGCTCATTTGAACGCCTTCTTGCGCGCTTTTTCTTAGCTTCGTTGACGATTGCGGTTTTGTCAACCTCCAGCTCCTGAGAAAGTCGTCCTGAATAAATATCAAGCTCTATATCGTTGCACCCTGCGAGCAAATCGGTAGCTTCATTTAAAAAGCCCATTTTGCCGTCGGGGAATGCAATATCATACTTGTTTCTGATTTTTAAAATGCCGTATTCAATATCGTTTGCGGCACCGTCAAGAAGAGCCTTATATCGCTCTTTGCCGTGTTTTTTGATGATTTCATCAGGGTCCTTGCCGCCCTCAAGCCTGAGAACGCGAACCTTAAGCCCTGTTTCTGAAAAAATGCGGATAGCCTTCTGTGTGGCCTCCTGCCCTGCTTCGTCAGCATCGTAAGAGATAATAACCTCTTCGGTATATCGGCTGATGAGGCTTGCCTGCTCGCGGGTAAGAGCAGTTCCCAAAGATGCAACGGCATTGGTAAAGCCTGCCTGATGAAGAGCAATAACATCCATATACCCTTCTGCTAAAATCAAAGAGCCGGGGTTGCCGTTTTTGGCAAAATTGAGGGCAAAAACATTGTCGGTCTTTTTATAAACAAGGGTGTCAGAGGTGTTGATATACTTAGGCTTTGAGTCATCAAGAACTCGGCCGCCAAAAGCAATAACATTGCCTCTCAGGTCAATAATAGGGGTCATTACTCTGTTACGGAAGTTATCGTAATACCTGGTTTTGCCGTCACGCTCACTGCGTTTTACAAGGTTTGCATCAAACATTTCCGCAAGGGAAAAGCCTTTGGATTTGAGGTGAGAAATCAAAGAATCCCAACTGTCGGGAGCATAGCCCAGACCAAAGTGCTTGATTGTGGACATTGAAAGCCCGCGGTTTAAGAAGTAATCAAGAGCTGTTTTACCTTTGGGCGACATAAGGCTTGCGTGAAAAAACCTTGCGGCCTCACGGTTGGCGGCAAGAAGCCTCTGGCGGTGTTTAGCCAAGGAATCGTCATAACCGTCATTTGGCATCTGCAGACCTGCTCTGTCGGCAAGGAGCTTGATTGCTTCAACATAATCGAGATTTTCTATTCTTCTGATAAAGGTGATTACCTCGCCCCCCGCTCCGCAACCGAAGCAATAAAAAGAACGGGTATCGGGATAAACGGTGAAAGAAGGGGTCTTTTCATTATGAAAGGGGCAAAGACCTTTAAGGAGCTTGCCCTGGCGCTTAAGATTGACATAAGATGAAATAACGCCTTCAATATCATTTCTG
Organism: Clostridia bacterium; assembly: GCA_017465465.1. Lineage (GTDB taxonomy): Bacteria > Bacillota > Clostridia > Oscillospirales > Acutalibacteraceae > CAG-488. The sequence goes on from JAFTWE010000001.1 coordinate 18,977, forward strand.
TCACGAAGCTCTTCTAAAAATTCATCACTGAAAGCCAAGATAACCCCTCCTTTAAACTGATTTTTTGATTTTTATAAATTCCACGAGCCGGGAACAAGCAGACGGTTGAAGGTGCGGACTGCATAACGGTCCGTCATACCTGCAATATAGTCGCAAGCGGCTCTCTGAGGACCCTCTTTTAAGCAAAGCAAGGTGTATTCCTGAGGCAATTCTAACGGATTGTTTGAAAAATAGTCATAAAGCCAGCAAATCATATCCATAGCCTTTGTTTCTTCACTTTTGCAAACAGGGTTTGTGTATACATTCTTAAACATAAATGTGTGAATTTCATCAAATGCCTGCTGAATTTCGTCATTTAATCTGATATCGTCACCGCTGTTTTCAATACAGGAACGAACAAGGGTGTTAATGCGGGCAGACTTATTGAAGCCCAATACATTTTTAACGGCAAGAGGAATATCGTCCTCAGAAATAACCTTGCCGTGAATTGCATCGTCAATATCGTGATTTATATAAGCAATACGGTCAGAAAGGCGGACAATTCTGCCCTCAAGGGTGGCAGCCTGCTCACCGTTGGTGTGGCGTTCAATGCCGTTTCTGACTTCATAAGTAAGGTTAAGCCCTTCACCGTTTTTTTCAATAGTGTCAACCACGCGAAGGCTGTGCTCATAATGCCTGAAGCCGTCGGGGCAAACGCTGTTAAGCGCCCTTTCACCTGCATGACCAAATGGTGTGTGACCCAAATCGTGTCCAAGGGCAATAGCCTCGGTGAGATTTTCATTAAGCCTGAGGGCCACTGCGATTGTTCTGCCAATCTGCGCAACCTCCAGAGTGTGAGTAAGGCGGGTGCGGTAATAATCCCCCTCGGGAGAAAGGAAAACCTGGGTCTTATGCTTAAGACGGCGGAAGGAATTTGAGTGAATTATACGGTCACGGTCTCGCTGAAAGCAGGTTCTGATTTCACATTCGGGCTCCGCTCTGAGCCTGCCCTTACTTTCATCGGCAAAGCAAGCGTACTGCGAAAGCATGGTATGCTCCGCTTCACAGGTCATTTCTCTTATTGTTTTAGCCATAAATTCACTCCTTTCAAATGCCTCTACTATCTTATACGCCGTTAAAGTTTAAATTCCTTTTAAATTTTACAAAAAATTTCTCCTGTTTTTTCGGCCTTTACTTTACCGAAGCTTGAATCAATGAGCTTTGCATTAAACTCGCCCTCAATATCGGCAGGAAGATGAAATTTTATTTTAACATCTTCTTCAAAAACGGTGTCGTCAATTACTCCCCCGAACTCGGGAATAAGTGAATTGAGCCTGCCGTAAAAGGTATAATCACACCTTACATTCATCAGCGAGCAAAGGCGCATTGTGATAACTCCGCCTGCATCAACGGCAATTTTGGCGGTGTGAGAATATGCGCGCACGAGGCCGCCTCCACCTAAGAGGATGCCGCCGAAATATCGGGTGGCAACAACAACACAGTCAACAACATTTTCTTTAATAAGAACATCAAGCACAGGGATGCCTGCAGTGCCCTGAGGCTCGCCGTCGTCAGAATAGCGGCGGGTCTGACCGTCACGCAAGACATAGGCGTATACATTATGCGTAGCGTCCCAATGCTTTGACTTGATTGAATTGATGTATTCAACCGCTTCTTCTTTAGTTGTTACAGGCTTTATATAGCCGATAAAACGCGACCTTTTTTCTATAAATTCATCGCAGGATTCTTTTTCGATAGTCTTATATTCCATAAAACTCACCTAAAAAATTCAGCGGCGCACAAAAATGCACCGCTTCATAATTATTTATCAAGATTATAACGCTTCTTGAATCTGTCTACGCGTCCGCCTGTATCAACGAGCTTCTGCTTACCTGTAAAGAATGGGTGGCAAGCTGAGCAAATATCAACACGCATATCGCCTTTTGTTGAACGTGTTTCGATTACATTACCGCAAGCACAACGTACGCTTACTGTCTCATACTTAGGATGAAGTCCTTCCTTCATGATTTTCACCTCTTTCGGTCTCTATTACGCAACAGCTATTCTAACACACTATTTTACAAAATGCAACAGTTTTTTTTGGTTTTTTAAACATTTTTCAAAGTTTTTTAGGAAGCTTTTAAATTAAGACGAAGCTTATCGGCAATCATTGCGATAAATTCTGAATTAGTTGGCTTTCCGCGGGAAGACTGAATGGTGTAACCGAAATAAGAAGAAAGAACATCTACATCTCCCCTGTCCCACGCAACCTCAATGGCATGGCGGATTGCACGCTCAACCCTTGAAGCTGTGGTTGCATATTTTTTAGCAATTGCAGGGTAAAGCACCTTGGTAACGGAGCTTATCATCTCGGGATTTTCGATTGAAAGAATAATTGCATATCGAAGATACTGATATCCTTTAATATGGGCAGGCACTCCGATTTGATGCATAATATCTGAAATTACAATTTCTATGTTTGAGCCTGATTTGCTCTGAGCACCGTCGTTGCTCCATTCCCTCATCTGCATAAGACGCTGAGCCATAACCTCAATTTCAAAGGGCTTGAGAAAATAATAGTCTGCACCGCTTGAGAGAACCTCTTTTTCAAATCTGGGATTGTCCACTCCTGACATAATCACTATCATAGGCTTTGACTTAAGGTGCATACCCTCAAGCTGCTTCATTACCCCCAAAGCGTCAATGTGAAGCATAAAGGCATCCATAATCAGTATGTCGGGCGGGCTGACCTTGACCTTGGAAAGCACCTGATTGCCGTCCTTTTCCACCGCGGTGACATCATAACCGTAGGATGAAAGAACCCGTACGCACTTTTGTGAAAATTCGGTGTTGTTTTCTGCTAACATTACTTTAATTGTGGTATTCATATATAAATCCTCCTGTGAATTAAATTCACATTTATCTTAGCACCGAAATCTTTGATTGTCAACAGATTTTCAAATATTTTGTGAATTTCTTTCACATTTTTACATTGTGCACAAAAGCAAAAATCGAGCCGTGACGAAAAATCACGACTCGCAGAAAAAGTGATATTTTTGATTATAAAGCGACAACAAAAACGCCTGCAATTACGGCAAGAACGCCCATAATCAGCGTGATGTTGCCTTTTAATTTGTTACGCTTGCGCTTAGAAACACCGTCAACAAAAAGAGAAGCAGCGATTATCCACATCCATATTGCAAAGAATACGGCTGTGTGAAATTCATAAAACATTGAAATAAGAAATGCCATAAACATAACCATTGAAGAAATGGCAATTATCAGCCACGGTAAGGTAAGCACGGGCATTTTATCAGGCTCTTTTTTCATTGCGGCACCTCATCAGCATCATTCAGCTATAACTTCTTTTAAAATCTCAACAGCTTTTTTAAGCTCCTGCATAGGAATATTCAGTGCAGGAACAAGACGGACCTTATCTTTAGCGGTGAGAACAAGAACGCCCTTTTCAAGACATTCCTTAAGAATAACCTTGGCATCCTTTTTAGTTTTGATACCGAGCATAAGGCCAAGACCGCTGATTGATTCAACACCGTCAGCATTCTGAAGCTGTGAGATTATGTATTCACTCTTTGATTTTACACTTTCAAGAAGCTCGTTGTCAAGCCTTTCGATGATGCTCACCGCACCTGCGGCGCAAACGGGATTACCTCCGAAGGTTGAGCCGTGGTCCCCTGCCTTGAGAACATCCTGCACCTTTTCACCAAGAACGCAGGCACCGATGGGAAGCCCTCCGCCAAGACCCTTGGCTGTTGTGAAAACATCAGGCTGAATGCCGTAATTCATAAAGGCATAAAGCTCACCTGTTCTGCCGTTGCCTGTCTGCACCTCGTCAATTAAAAGAAGCATATTATTTTTATCGCAAAGCTCACGCACGAACTTAACATAATCCGGGTCAAGAGCCATAACTCCGCCCTCGCCCTGAATAAGCTCCATCATAACTGCACAGCAGGTATTTTCTTCTGTAAGCTTTACAAGCTCGTCCTTATTGTTTGCCTCGGCATAAACAAAGCCGGGAGTAAACGGACCGAAATCCTTATGAAAAACATCCTGACCCGTTGCGGTGAGAGTGGTAACGGTTCTGCCGTGGAAGCTGTTTTTAAGGGTAATAATTACGGGAGCTTCAATTCCCATAACAGAGTTTCCGTATTTTCGTGCAACCTTAATTGCACATTCGTTAGCCTCTGCGCCCGAATTTCCGAAAAAGACCTTTTTCATACCCGTCTTTTCACAAAGGAGCTGTGCAAGCTTTGCCTGAGGCTCTGTATAATAATAGTTGGAAACATGCTGAACTGAGTTTAACTGCTTAACTACAGCATCAACCCACACATCGTCGGCAATACCGAAGGATGTTACGGCAATACCGCTTCCGAGGTCAATATATTCCTTGCCGTCAAAATCAGTAAGAACAGAGCCTTTGCCGCTTTTGAAAGCAACATTAAGTCTGCCGTAAGTATTTGCTATATATTCTTTATCTAATGAAAAAATGTCCATTGCTTTCACCTTAATCTGAAAAGAAGGTGTATTTATTTCTTACACCCTTTTTATTTGTAAACATAGTACCGATACCTTCATCGGTAAGCATTTCGATAATAATTGAATGCTCTACTCTGCCGTCAATAATAAACACTCTGCCAACACCGTCTTTAAGTGCATCGGTGCAGCATTCAACCTTAGGTATCATGCCGCCGCTGATAACTCCGCTTTCAATAAGAGCGGGAACTTCTTTGATATCCACAGAGGGAATAAGAGAGTCCGGGTTATTGACATCGCGGAGAAGTCCGGGAATATCAGACATTGAAATGAGGGTTTCAGCATTTAAAGCCGCCGCAATTTTTGCCGCCGCAGTATCTGCATTTACATTATAAGCGTTGCATTCATTGTCACAGCCAACGGTTGAAATAACAGGGATATAGCCTCTGTCAAGCACATCGTGAATAGGCTGAGGGTCAATGTATTTAATTTCACCGACATAGCCGAGGGCCTTGTCCTTGCAGGTTGCCTGAATCATTTTGCCGTCAATACCGCTAAGACCGATGGCATTGCCGCCTGCCTGATTGATAAGAGCAACCAAATCCTTATTAACCTTACCTGCAAGCACCATCTGAACGATGTCAATAGTTTCTTCATCAGTTACACGAAGTCCGTTGACAAATTCACTCTTCTTGCCGATTTTTGTAAGCATTGAAGAAATTTCGGGTCCGCCGCCGTGAACAAGCACAACCTTAACTCCAACCAGGTTGAGAAGCACCATATCGCGCATAACTGCCTGCTTGAGAGTTTCGTTAATCATAGCGTTGCCGCCGTATTTGATAACGCAGACCTTACCTGTGTATTTTTTTATGTATGGGAGCGCCTGAACAAGCACCTGCGCCCTGTCTGAATTTGAAAATTCCATTTGATTTTCCCCTATCAAGTTCTGTAATCTCCGTTGATTTTAACATAGTCATAAGTAAGGTCACAGCCTCTTGCAACTGCAAACTCATCACCGCTGTTCAGGTCGATGAGCACCTGAATTTCATCTTTGAGAAGAATTTCTTTTGCAATTTCTTCGCTGAAGTCAATACCCATACCGTTTTTGCAAACAGGGATTTCACCTGCTTCAGACTTGAAAGAAACATCAATTTTGTTAATATCAACATCTGCACCGCTGTAACCGATTGCGCAGAGAATTCTGCCCCAGTTAGCGTCTGCACCAAACATTGCCGCTTTTACAAGGCTTGAGCAAACTACGCTCTTGGCAACTGTTCTGGCGATTGCTTTTTCAGAAGCTGAGAAAACCTTACATTCAAGAAGCTTTGTTGCGCCCTCACCATCCTTGGCAATTTCACGGCAAAGATAGGAGTTAACCTCACCGAGAGCTTTGCAAAAAGCATCAAAATCTTCACCTTCTGCGGTGATTTCAGCATTGCCTGCAAGACCGTTTGCAAGAACACACACCATATCGTTAGTAGAGGTGTCACCGTCAACACTTACCATATTAAATGTGTCGGCAACATCGTTTTTGAGAGCCTTATTGAGCATTTCGGGGCTGACTGCGGCATCGGTGGTAATAAACACAAGCATTGTTGCAAGGTTGGGGTGAATCATACCTGAGCCTTTAGCAATACCGCCCATTGTGCATTTTTTGCCGCTCAGAGTAAATTCAACTGCGATTTCTTTAAGCACTGTATCGGTGGTCATAATTGCATTGGCGGCATCTTCGCTTCCGTTATAATTAAGAGCGCAAACAAGCTCTGCCATACCGTCTTTAATAGGTGTAATATCAAGAGGCTGACCGATAACGCCTGTTGAGGCAACAACAACATCACTTGCGGCAACATCTGTACTCTCCTGAACAAGGTCACACATTGCCTTTGCAATTTCAACTCCGTTGGAGTTGCAAGTGTTAGCGTTACCTGAGTTGCAGATAACTGCTCTTGCTGTGCCGTCAGCAATATTTTCTTTAGTAACATAAATAGGTGCGCCCTTAACAAGGTTTGAGGTATAAACTGCAGCGGCACTTGCCTTAACATCTGACACAATCAAAGCCAAATCTTTTTTAGTTTTATTTTTACGGATTCCGCAATGGATACCAGATGCTTTAAATCCCTTTGCGGCACAAACGCCGCCTTTTACAAATTCCATTATATATTTCCTTTCAACTCAAAGCTCAAGGCCTGTTGTTTCATCAAGACCGAGCATAATATTCATACACTGCAAAGCCGCACCTGATGCGCCCTTACCTAAATTATCATAAACTGAGGTGAGAATAATTCTCTCACTGTTACCTCTGACAGCAACCTCCATTGAGTCCTTACCGCCTAACTGCAAGGCGCTGACAAATTCATTTTCACCGATATAGCCTGCACTCTTAACCATTTTGGAAGAGTTATAATAGCTGTTAAAAATTTCAGCAAGCTCTTCGGGTGAGCATTTCTTTTTAAAAAGCTCAGGGAACAAAGGCACGGTTACCTCCATTCCGCTATAGAAAGAAGCAACTACGGGGCTGAACACAGGGGCTTTTGAAATGCCTGTGATTGCCTGCATTTCTTTTAAATGCTTATGAGCCTGAGCCGTTGCATACTGACGGGGAGCATCAAACTCCTGAGGACGCTCATTGCTTTCATAATCGGCAATCATCTTTTTGCCGCCGCCGCTGTAGCCTGTTACAGAAAAGCTGCTCAAGGGGTAATCGGGCGAAATAATCCCCTCTTTAACAAGAGGATAAACAAGAGCGATAAATCCGCTTGCGTGGCAACCGGGAACAGCAACCCTCTTGCCTGATTTTACATTTTCTCTGTGCTCTTGTGAAAGCTCAGGGAAACCGTAGCTCCAATCAGCGGCTGTTCGGTGGGCTGTGGAGGTGTCTAAAATGCGGACATCGGGATTTTCAACAAATGAAACCGATTCTCTTGCCGCATCGTCGGGAAGGCACAAAAATGTGATGTCAGAGGAGTTAATTGCTCGCTTTCTGGCATCGGGGCTTTTGCGCTCATCTTCACTTAATGTTATTAACTGTATATCTTCTCTTTGGGAAAGACGGTCGTATATTCTTAAACCTGTTGTTCCGGCCTTTCCGTCGATAAAAACCTTATACAAAGAAATACCTCCACAAATAAACTATACAGGCAATTATACAACATTTTACCAAAATGTCAAGTGCCAAAAAGTATATTTATTCATTTTTACTGCATATTCTTTGCATAATATACATAATTTTGTATATTATTGATTTAAAATATAAATTTGCCAATTAAGATATGTGGCAAAGCACACCCAAAGGAAGTAAGGAAGCTGCAAATATGCCGCTTTTTTGTTAATCGGATAAAAGGTTATTATCATCCCCGCTATTGCAACAAGCAATAAAATTATCACAAACAATGAGAGCGAATAGTTATCAAGAGTGAAGAAAATAAAGGTCCACAGGAAGTTAAGAAAAAGCTGTGCGGCATAAAAGGAGTAAGCCAAGGTTTTGTTGGCTTTTTCACTTTCATAAATAAGATAAAATGACAGACCCATAAGCGCATAGAGAATTGTCCACACCACCGAAAATACCCAGGGCGGCGGGGTCAGAGCAGGCTGATTGAGTGACTGAAATTCCTGGAAACCTGAAAAATTGATTGCGGTAGCAAGACCACCCACCAGAAGCGGAATCAACAAACTTGTGATTAACTGCTTTTTATTTATGCTTGTAACTAACATAAAATCCCTCCTTGGTATTAGTTTATTAACCAAAGGAGGAAATATAACAAAACAATTCGGAATTCGGAATGCGGAATTATGCTTATTGCCATTTGCACAAGGGAACCTATGTGATATTGCTTTTTCGTCTTGTTGGTGGTATAATTCAAGGTGAGGTATTGTGTTATGGACAGAGAATTATCAAAATTTCAGATTGCACAGCGAAGTGTGCTGAAAAAATACAGAAAAGAGATATGGAATCCTTTTGTGGGCGGAGTTAAAAAGTATGAGCTTATACTCCCCCACGATAAGATTGCAGTGTGCATTTCAGGCGGCAAGGACTCTATGCTTATGGCACTTCTTATGAAACAGCTTCACCAAATAAGCGAAGTACCCTTTGAAGTTGAATACATTGTTATGGACCCGGGATATAACCCCGAAAACCGCAAGAGAATTGAAGAAAATGCCGCGACGCTTGAAATCCCCGTAAAAGTGTTTGAAACCGACATTTTCGGTGTGGTTGACGGTGTGGAGAAAAATCCCTGCTACCTTTGTGCAAGGATGAGGCGAGGTCATCTTTATTCAATGGCTCAAAAGCTTGGCTGTAACAAAATCGCCCTTGGCCATCACCTTAATGATGTTATTGAAACAACGGTTATGGGTATGTTTTACGGAGCGCAGATTCAGGGCATGATGCCCAAGCTTCACAGCACCAACTTCCCCGGAATGGAGCTTATCCGCCCTCTTTACAGAGTAAACGAAAAGGATATTATTGCCTGGGCAAGATATAACGATTTGCACTTTATTCAGTGCGCCTGTAAATTCACTAAAGATGATTATAACGCTCACGAAAGCCTTTCTAAAAGAAAAGAAATCAAGGAGCTTATTGCTCAGCTTAAAAAGATAAACCCCAATATTGAAAAGAACATTTTTAACAGTGTTCACGCCGCAAACATCGACACACTCCCCGGCTACAAAATTCATAATGAGGAGCATTCATTTTTAGATTATTATGATAAATGAACAGTTTGAGCGCACCCGGCTTCTTCTGGGTGACGAAGGTATTGAAAAGTTAAAAAACAGCCGCGTTGCAGTTTTTGGAATCGGCGGAGTCGGCGGCCACCTTGCAGAGGCTCTTGTGAGAAGCGGTGTTGGTGAAATTGATTTGATTGACGATGACATTGTCAGCGTTTCTAACATCAACCGTCAGGCTGTTGCCACCCTTTCAACGGTTGGCAAGGCTAAGGTTCAAGCGGCAAAAGAAAGGTTTCTTGACATTAATTCTGACTGCAAAATAAACATTCATCAGAAGTTCTTTACACCTGAAACTGCAGATGAATTTGATTTTTCACAGTATGATTATGTTGCAGATGCCATTGATACTGTTACCGGCAAAATTGAAATAATTATGCGTTGCAACGAAGCAGGCACTTGTGTTATTTCTTCTATGGGAGCAGGCAACAAGCTTGACCCGACCCGATTTGAAGTAACTGACATATACAAAACCGAAACCTGCCCCCTTGCAAGGGTTATGAGGCGGGAGCTTAAAAAAAGAGGGATTAAAAAGCTTAAGGTTGTGTATTCAAAAGAGCCTGCACTCACTCCCCTTGAATGCGGTAAGGAAAACGGCAATCACCAAAAAAGGCAGCCCCCCGGCAGTGTGGCATTTTTGCCGAGTGTGGCAGGGCTTATAATGGCAGGTGAAATAATAAAGGATTTGATAAAAGATGAATAAGATTTTTGAATTTACCGACAAAATCATAGATAAGCTTATAAAAAATGAAAAGCTGAATACACTTGCAAAGAAGATTATCAGCCGTGAAATGTTTGATTATTTGTTTTTCGGAGTGCTGACAACGGTTGTCAACCTTGGTGTTATGGCGCTTTGCGAAAAGCGTTTCGGTACAGGGATTCCCCTGATTTCAAACGCGATTGCCTGGATAGTTGCGGTTATATTTGCTTTTGTTACAAACAAATTCTTTGTATTTCACAGCAAAGGTATGGATACCAAAACACTTTCAAAGGAATTTTTTCCTTTTGCGGGAGCAAGATTATTTTCATTGGGGGTTGAAGAATTAGGGCTTTGGATAGCTCAGTTTTTCTTCCACGCAGATGAAAAGGTGTTTGAAGTGCTTTCACACGAAATCAGCGGAACTATGGTTGCAAAGATTTTTCTGAGCATAATTGTGGTTATTCTCAATTACATCTTCAGTAAGCTTTTTATATTTAAAAACAAAAAATAGGCAAAGAAAAACCGACTCGTGTGAGTCGGTTTTGTTATGTAATTTAAGCGGCGAGCTGTGCGTCGTCACTTTCACCTTCTGCAGGTTCTTCAACTGAAGGAGCATCGGTGTCATCGCCTGCATCGGGGGCTTCGGGAAGAACGGGAAGGTTCATTTCGGGAAGCTCAAGTGAAGCAAGGAGAGTTTTGATAATCTCAACATAGCGGTTGAAAATCTCGGTGAGGGATGCAATAAATGAAGCAATGATTTCTTCAACAGCGCCTGAGAAGATTGGGTTGTCGAGGATATCCTCTTCTTCGGTTACTGTAGTGTCTGCTGATTCTGCCGCAAAAGCTGTAGGCATTGCACAGAACAAAAGGCAAGAAACGAGGAGAAGAGAAAGCACTCTTTTAAACATTTTCATAATAACATTTCCTTTCATATTTTTTTGGTGAATGTATTTTAACATACTTTTAAAAATTTGTCACTACCAAATTAGAAAAATTAACAATTTGTTATTGAATTTAAGACTTCTTTGTGATAGCATATTAAAGTATTTAATGATTAAGTTGGGATATTATGAAAGTATTACAAAAAGGCTTTAATTATTCGCAGGACGGACCCGGCAACAGGCTTGTTTATCACCTGCAGGGATGCAATTTCAGATGCAAATGGTGCTCAAACCCCGAAAGCATGAAAGCTGATTATGAAAAATGCAGAATTTACTCTGTGGATGAAATTGTAAATGAAGCAGAAAGAAGCAAAATGATGTTTTTCGGCGGCGGAGGTGTTACCTTTACGGGCGGTGAGCCTACCCTGCAGTTTGAAGAGCTGCTTCAGACACTCAAAAAGCTCAAAGAGGCTGATATCCATACGGCTATCGAAACCAACGGCTCACATCCAAGGCTTTTGGAGCTTAGCGAATATGTTGACTTTTTTATAATGGATATTAAGCAACCCAACGATGAAATACATAAAAAATATACGGAACATTCTAACAAGACTACACTTAAAAATCTTGAGCTTTTAACAAAGAGCAGAAAGCAGTTGCTTGTAAGAATTCCGCTTATAAATAATGTAAACACAGATGCAGATGAATTCATTCGGCTTTTTTCTTCTCTTGATATGAGTAATGTCAATGTAGAAATCCTCCCCTATCACGAATACGGCAAGTGCAAGTGGGTTGAGGAGTATGAAATCAAGGACGGCTTTGTCAGTGAAGAAAAGCTGAAAGAATTTACCGATAAATTAAAAGCAGTTGTTAATTTAATCAAAACTTAAAGGAGTGCTGATTATGATATATAACATTTTTACACCCGAAAAACTCACTACAATGGCCAAGGAGCTTTTTAAGCACGAAAGAGCAAAAATGCGCCTTGACGGTTGGTTTATCGCAAAAGAAAAAGAGCTTGAAATTTATGACAGCTTTGAGGGTATGGACGAAGAAATTAAAAAAGCCACTATCCTTAAAGAGATTATAAAAGACATTCCCCTTTACCTTGATGAAAACCAGATTTTTGCAGGCACTCAGGACGATGCCTTTGCAAGAAGCTATGCACTTATTAACCCCTCATTTAAGGTTGAGGAGTTTTGCGGTTACTGCGACCCTGCCGCTGTTTTTGGTGACATTGAGCCAGATGAAGAATTTACAGCAGAAAGAATTGCCGCAGCAAGGGTAAAGTTTGAAAAAACCGAATATGCCGAAAAGCTCAGCAAGGTTTACGCTGAATGCGAGGATTATACGAAAGAAGTTATCTTCTTTGTGGAGCAGGTTACAGGTCATCTTATTGCCGATTTCCGCTATGCCTTGCACCACGGCGTAAAGCAGATGATTGAAGAAATGAAGGGCAAGCAGGGCGACGGCTATAAGGCGTTTATTATAGCCCTTGAAGCTGTAATTGACCTTGCACACAGATATTCTGCTATGGCTCTTGAAATGGCAGAAAAGGCTGACGGCGACACCAAAAAGCAGTTTGAGCTTATGGCTCAGACTCTTAAAAAGGTGCCCGAATACCCTGCTGAAAATATGTACGAAGCAATTCAGAGCTTTATTTTAATGTGGCAGGTTATGTGCCTTGAGCAGACACCAAACCCCTTTGCATTTTCTGTTGGCAATGCAGACAGAATTTTTGAGCCTTACAGAAATGACCTTAACCGTGACGAAGCTGCCGCACTTCTCAAGCACCTGCTTGTGTTTTACAATGTTGCTGACAGAAGCTGGGCAATTTCACAAAACCTTATTGTAAGCGGACGCGACATTGAGGGCAATGACCTTACAAATGACACAACTTATGCTCTTCTTGATGCATATTATGATATGAATTTGCCTCAGCCGATTCTCTCAGTTAAGCTTCATAAGAACACACCTCAGAAGCTTTATGAAGAAATGGGCAGATTTTTCTTCTCCCCCGGTGTGCTTACCCCTTCACTTTTTAATGACGACGCTTTGTTTGAAACCCTCAAAGAAAACGGAACTGACGAAAATGACCTTTGCGATATTTCTATTGCAGGCTGTCAGGAACCTCTGATTATGGGTAAGGATAACGGCAACACAACTAACAGCTGGCTCAACCTTCCCAAAATTCTTGAAATGACTCTTACAGGCGGTGTTTCAACTGTTACAGGCGAAAAGCTTGTTGATATGAAAAAAGCCGACCTTAAGAATATCAGAGAAGAATTTTATAAAAATGTTCAGTTCTTCTGTGACGAAATGGCAAAGGCCGCAAACGGTGCTTCTGTTGCTCTTTCAACTCAGAGGGTTCCTTTCCTCTCATGCCTTATGGGCGGCAAGGATAACGGCATTGACGCCCGCGATATTAACCGTCAGGGCACAAAATATAACGGCAGCGGTTGCCTTATTCACGGCACAACCGTTATTGCAGACAGCTTCAGCGCAATAGATAAATTATTGGCTGAACGCCCCGAGGACGCTGACAAATTAGTTGACGCTCTTATGAAAAACTTTGAAGGCTATGAGGATTTGCGCGACTTCCTTTTAAGTGCAGACAAATTCGGCAACAACATTGAAAAGGTTGACCTGGAAGCAGGTGAAATTGCTTCAAAGGTAGCAGACATTGTTGCAGGTGAAAAGAACTATCTCGGCAACTCCTTCCGCCCCGACTTTTCAAGCCCGTCAACCCACCTTCTTTACGGCTACTGGGTTGGTGCTACTCCCGACGGCAGAAAGTCAAGAGATATGCTGGGCTACGGTGTTGACCCCCTTTACGGCAGTGCAGAAAACGGACTTGGCTTCCGTATGCTTTCAAATATGAAATTGCCCTTTAACAAAATGAACGGCGGCTACGCATCACACCTTGGTGTTGACCCCAAATATTTCACTTCAGACAGCTACGAGGGCAAGGGTGTTGAATTCAGAGATAAAATAGTTAATCCTCTGTTCTTCAATCCTCTTAAAGAGGGTGTTTCACCTTTCTATCTTTATGTTAATGTTACAACTGCCGAGATTCTCAGAAAGGTGCTTGCAAACCCACAGAAATATGCCCCCAGCGGAGTTTATATTATGAGAATTCACGGAACTTTCGTTAACTTCCTTGACCTCTCACCTGCAATTCAGCAGGATATTATAACAAGACTTGACCCCGGTTCAGCCAAGTTGGCATAATGGAGCTTATATGAACAGTATTGGTATTGACATAGGAACAACCAGCATCTGCGGAATCTGCGCCGATTGCGACAGCGGTGAAATTTTAAAATCTGTTACTCTCAGTAACGATTCTTTTATTGAAACCGACAAGGCTTTTGAAAGAATTCAGGACAGCGAAAAAATCCTTAAAAAAGTGTTTGAGCTTGTTGAGAAGCTTGCTGACAAGGACACCGCTTCAATCGGATTTTCAAACCAGATGCACGGAATTTTATACACAGACAAAAACGGCAATGCCCTCTCCCCCCTTTATATCTGGCAAGATGCAAGAGGCAACGAAATTTACAAAGACGGCAAAACCTACGCCCAGACAATCGGCGGCTTTGCAGGCTACGGACTTGTGACGGATTTTTATAACCGAGTAAACTCCCTTGTGCCGCAAGATACAGCCTATTGTATGAGCATTGGTGACTATGCCACTATGAAGCTTTGCGGAAAAGCTGAGCCTCTTATGCACATTACAAACGGCGCGGCTTTCGGCTGCTTTGATATAAAAGAAAGCAGGTTTACGGTTGATTTGCCGTATCTTCCTGAAATTACAAAGGATTTTGCCGTTGTCGGAGAATACAAGGGTATTCCCGTAACGGTTTCGGTTGGCGACAATCAGGCAAGCTTTATAGGCTCGGTTAAAGACAATGACACCGCACTTATAAATGTGGGCACAGGCTCACAGGTATCGGTTATCTGTGACACACCTGATGTGGGTGAAAGCCTTGAAGCAAGACCCTTTGACGGAGAAAAATATCTTGCCGCCGGCTGTGCCCTTTGCGGCGGCAGAGCCTTTGCGATGGTTGAAAGATTTTTAGCCCGCGCGGCAGAAATTGCAACAGGAGTAAAGCCTGCGAGCATTTACCCTCAGATTGATAAAATTCTTGAAAGCAAAAAGGAAACTGATATGAAGGCTGACAGCCGCTTTTGCGGAACAAGGCTTGACCCGTCGGTTACAGGCTCATATTCAGGGATTACCGAAAACAACTTTACTCCCGAGGATATGCTCCTTTCAACCCTTTATGCTATGACAGATGAGCTTTACGGTATGTACGCTTCATCGGGCAAAAAGTGTGTTTCACTTGTTTGCTCAGGCAACGGAATCAGAAAAAATGCCGCTTTGAGAGAAATTACTTCAAAGAAATTCGGCTGTCAGGTTCAGGTGCCTTTCTACAAGGAAGAGGCCGCTTACGGTGCGGCGCTCACCTCAATGGCAGGAGCAAAAATTAAGCCGCTTGACGAAGCACGCAGGCTCATTAGATACAAAGGAGAATAAAAGATGTTTTATAACGAACCAATCTTTTTTGAAAAGAACAGGGTTTTCAGAGTTTATAAAGGCGGCAAGCTTTTTTCTGACTTTTTCTCTGACAACTCCGAAGACGGCAATTACCCCGAAGAATGGGTAGTTTCTGCCGTTCACGCTCTTAATGAGGGCAGTACAGATGAATACGAAGGCATTTCAAAAATTAAAGGCACAGACCTTTATTTAAGCGATGCTTTAAAAGAATATAAAACTGAGCTTATCGGCGACAGGGAGGATATCGGTATTCTTACCAAAATTCTCGACAGCGCAATAAGGCTCCCTGTTCAGGCTCACCCTGACAAGGCATTTTCAAGAGAGCATTTTAATTCAGGCTACGGCAAGGAGGAAAGCTGGATTATTCTTGCCACAAGACCTGATGCAAGAATTTTTTACGGCTTTAAAAAAGGTGTTACACTTGAACAGTTTGAAAAAGCCATTGAAGAAAGCGAAACCAGCACAACCGCAATGGAGGATTTGCTTGAATCCTTCCCTGTTAAAACAGGTGATGTGATTTATATTCCTGCAAAGATGGTACACGCAATCGGCGCAGGTTGCCTTCTGCTTGAAGTTCAGGAACCAACCGATTTCACCATTCAGCCTGAGCGTTGGTGCGGTGATTACAGACTTTCAGACAATGAGATGTATTTAGGCCTTGATAAAAAGACTTCTCTTGAATGCTTCGATATGGAAAAGACCTTCCCTGCTCCCCTCACACCTGTTACGGTGAGCGAAAGTGACGGTGTTAAGTACGAATCCGTTATTGATGAGCGAATGACCACAAGCTTCAGCGTTAAAACAGTTACTCTTTCAGGCGGTGAATTCGCACTCGACAAGGGTGCAACAATTTATGTTGTAACACAAGGAAGCGGTGAAATCACTGCTGACGGATATAAAAAAGATATTAAAAAAGGTGATTATTTCTTTATGCCTGTTGCGGCTAAAGATAAGTTCACCGTTAAAGGCAATTTAAAACTCGTTGAATGCTACAGATAGGAGTGTAAGCCATGCCAACCTTAAACCCGAGAGTATTAGAAAATCAGATTAAACAAATCAAGCCCTATGTAACCACCGACAAGCTTGTTCTCGACGAATGGGTTACATATACCGGCTTTCACGAAAGCCCCAACAACATAGTTCTCGACGGCAAGCCCAAGACCACAATGCACCTTGGCGACCGTTGGAGAGTGGCTTATCACGACACAAGATATTTTGAAACAAGCGTTATTGTTCCCGAAAATCTTGCCGGCAAAAAGGTTTATCTTGACATTGATATCGGCGGTGAAAGCCTTGTGAGAATCAACGGCGAAATCGTTGGTGCTGTCAGCTCACGAGCAAACTCAGGCTGGGTAGGCCGCAGTGAAATCCTCTTTAAAGGACCTCTTAAAGCAGGCGAAAAGCTTGATATTCAGATTGAAGGCACTGTTGACACCGCCGCTTTCTGCGCTTTTAATGTGTATGAAGGCAAGGAATATATGGAATATCAGATGGTAAAGGCTGAGCTTGTTGCAGTTGACGAAGCAACAGAGAGCTATTGGTTTGATATCACCACAGCTCATCAGGCTTATCAGTATTGCGATGATGAATACATAAAGCCACGCCTTTTTATTGCCATTGACGAATCCGTTCATCAGCTCGACTTTGACCTTGGCGGTGAGGCTTTCAGAAAGAGTGTTCCCAACGCCATTGCAAAGCTTTGGGAGCTTATTGATAAAATCGAATACTCTACCCCCGGTGAGGTTCTTATCGGCGGTCACAGCCATCTTGACGTTGCCTGGCTGTGGACAGTGAGAGAAATCACAAGAAAAACTGCAAGAACATTTGCAAACAACCTCGCTCTTATGGATAATTACCCTGACTTTAAGTTTACCCAGAGTCAGGCTGTGCTTTATGACTTTATGAAAAAGCACTACCCCGATATTTATGAGCGTGTTAAAGAAAAGATTAAAAACGGACAGTGGGAAATCGTTGGCAACGCCTGGGTTGAGGCTGACACCAACATTGCAAGCGGCGAAGCTCTTATCCGCCAGCTCCTTTACGGAAGAGAGTTCTTCAAAACAGAATTCGGTGTTGATTCTGACACCTACTGGCTTCCTGACTGCTTCGGCTTTACCTGGGCTCTTCCTCAGATTATCAAGCGTTCAGGTATGAAATATTTCCTCACCTCAAAGCTTCAGTATAATGACACAAATGAGTTCCCCTTAAGTGTTTTCCGTTGGAAGGCTCACAGCGGTGACGAGGTTGTGGCATATATGCAAAAGGTTCATTATCAGGGTGACTATGACCCTGACTATGTTCGCAGAACAAGAAGCTCTAACCGCCAGAACAATATTGTTGACACATCCTTTGGTATGTTCGGCTACGGCGACGGCGGTGGCGGATGCACATATCAGATGCTCGAGCAGGGAAAGAGAATTGAAAAGCTCCCCGGTCTTCCGAAATCCCGCAATGCTCATGTTTCTGAATTTTTCAAAGAGATTGACAAGGTTGCCGATAAGCTCCCCGTTTGGGACGGCGAAATGTATTATGAAAATCACCGCGGCACCTTCACAAGCCAGGCTTTTGTTAAAAAGAACAACCGTCAAGGCGAATACCTGATACGTGAGGTTGAGCTTCTGACTGTTCTTGCAGGCGGAGATTACCCCAAAGAAAAGATTGAAGAAGTATGGAAGCTTCTTTTAATAAATCAGTTCCACGACATTCTCCCCGGCACTTCAATTCACGAGGTGTTTGAGGTTTGCCGTGAAGAATATGCTCTTATGCACAAAGAGGGCAACGCCCTTATTTCTAAGGCAAAGCAAGCTCTTGAAAGCAAAATCAATGCTCCGAAGAATTCCGTCATTGTATGGAATATGCTCACCTGGCCCGTTGACGGTATGGTTAAGGCAGAAATCCCATTTAAAGCCAGCGGAATTTGCGACAAAGACGGCAATGCTCTCCCCTGCGCTGTTACTGAAGCTGACGGCTGTTATGTGATTGAATTTATTGCAAAGGCTGTTCCTGCTCTCGGCTACGGAATTTATACCCTCAGTGAAGAAAAGGCTGAGTTTGGCAAAGTTCAGGCAACAGTTAACTGCATTGAAAATGAATACCTCAGAGTTGAGCTTGATGAAAACGGACTTCTCGATAAAGTAATTGACAAAGAAGCTAACCGTCAGATTCTTACAGGCAAGGGCAACCTTATGACAATTTCAATGGATAAGCCCATTATTGAAAGCGCTTGGAATATGGAATTTGACTATCAGATGAAGCAATGGGAGCTTCTCACTGCTGAAAGCATTGAAGTTAAAGAAGCAAGTGAGCTTCGCGGCGTTGTCAGAGTTGTGAGAAAGTTCAACAAATCCACAATCACTCAGGATATCATCCTTGAAAAAGGCAAGAAAACCGTTGACTTTGACACAACAGTTGATTGGTGGGAAAAAGAAAAGGTGCTTAAGGCCGCATTCCCCGTTGACATCAGAAACAGAAACGCAAGCTGTGAAATTGCTCACGGTGCCGCAGAATATCCCACACACTACAACACCTGCTATGACCAGGCTAAGTTTGAATTCTGCGCTCATAAGTGGGCTGACCTTTCTGAGGGCGGCTACGGTGTAAGTATTCTCAATGACTGCAAATACGGCTACAATGTTCACGACAATGTTATGAAAATCACCCTTATGAGAGCGCCCAACAACCCCGACGGCACTGCAGACGAAGGAATCAGCACTTTCCGCTATTCACTTTATCCTCACGCAGGCGCCTGGAGAGAGGCAGACACAGTTAAACTTGGCTTTAATGAAAATATCCGCCTCAAAGCAAGCTACATTGAGGGCAACGGCGGTAATGATTGCGGTCATTCATTTGCTTCAATCAACAAAGAAAATGTTATTCTTGACGCTGTTAAAGCCGCTCAGGACGGTAACGGAATTATCGTCAGAGTGTATGAAGCAGAAACAAGAAGAACAGATGTTGAAATGGAATTTGAGCTTGATTACAGCCGCGTTATTGAATGTAACCTTATGGAGGTTGACGAACAAGAAATCCCCGTTGAGGGCAAAAAGTTCTCATTCACAATGAAGCCTCACGAGGTTAAGACATTCAGACTTGTAAAATAAATAAAACACTTGATTTAATCAAAGAATTATGATATCATTTGGTTGTTCCCGTGACTGACGGATAAAGATGTTGAACATCGTGAAGCGGGAATTCAGGGCAATCGCCCATTCAGCCGACCGTCTGGGCAGATTTCTCTTGGGGAATCTGCCCTATTTTGTTAGGGTGACGAATATAAATCCGAACCTGCCCGAAAGTGAGCCTTTTCATCGCTTTTCGGCGTTTCGGGTTTGAAAGGCGTCAGCCTGTCTTCACCCTCAACAGCCAAAAATCATCTGAAAATTCTTAACTTTCGGGTCGAAGATTTTTTATCGTGAGGATTTTTGGCAATTCAAGGCACAAAACGCAGCAAATCCTTTCGGATTTGCGAGTATTTTAACGAAGAAGTGACGAAAATAATCCGATAAAAAACACGGTTAGGATTATACTCGTTACCCTAAAAAGGAGTTTTTGAAATGACCGACATTGAAATTGCTCAGAGCGCGAAAATGTTACCGATTACAGAAATTGCCAAAACTGCCGGTATTGATGACAAATACCTTGAGCAGTACGGCAAATATAAAGCAAAGGTTGACCTTTCTATTCTTAAAGAAAATGAGAAGCCTGACGGCAAGCTCATTCTTGTTACAGCTATCACCCCTACCCCTGCCGGAGAGGGTAAAACCACCACATCAATCGGACTTGCTGACGGACTTAAGAAAGTCGGCAAGAATGTTGTTATTGCTCTTCGTGAGCCTTCATTAGGACCTGTTTTTGGTGTTAAGGGCGGTGCCGCAGGTGGCGGTTATGCTCAGGTTGTTCCTATGGAAGATATTAACCTTCACTTCACAGGTGACTTCCACGCTATCGGCGCGGCTAACAATCTTCTTGCCGCTATGCTTGATAACCACATTTATCAGGGCAACAAATTAAATATTGACCCCAGAAGAATCACCTGGAAGCGCTGTGTTGATATGAACGACCGTCAGCTTCGTTTTGTTACTGACGGCTTAGGCGGCAGAATCAACGGTGTTCCCCGTGAAGACGGCTATGACATCACTGTTGCATCTGAAATTATGGCTGTGCTTTGCCTTTCAAACTCTATCACAGACCTTAAAGAAAGACTTTCAAGAATTATTGTTGGCTACACTTATAACGAAGAACCCGTTACAGCAGGTCAGCTTAATGCCGCAGGTGCAATGACTGCCCTTCTCAAAGATGCACTTAAGCCAAACCTTGTTCAGACCCTTGAAGGCACTCCCGCACTTGTTCACGGCGGACCGTTTGCCAACATTGCTCACGGCTGTAACTCAGTTACCGCAACTAAGCTTGCAATGAAGTTGGGTGATTATGCTGTTACCGAAGCAGGCTTCGGTGCAGACCTCGGCGCAGAAAAGTTCCTTGACATCAAGTGCCGTTACGCAGGGCTTAACCCATCAGCAGTTGTTATTGTTGCAACAGTCCGTGCCCTTAAAATGCACGGCGGTGTTGCAAAAACAGAGCTGGGCGCAGAAAACCTTGAAGCTCTTGAAAAAGGTATTCCAAACCTTCTTCGTCATGTTTCCAACATCAAAAATGTATATAAGCTTCCAAGCGTTGTTGCGGTTAACCGCTTCCCCACCGACACAGACGCTGAAATTAACCTCATTATTGAAAAATGCAAGGAATTGGGCGTTAATGTTGTGCTTTCAAATGTATGGGCAGAGGGCGGAAACGGCGGTGTAGAGCTTGCCGAAGAGGTTGTTCGCCTTTGCGAACAGGATAACGATTTCTCATTCTGCTACGACCTTGATTTGAGCATTGAAGAAAAGATTGACACAATCATCAAGAGAATTTACGGCGGCGACGGCGTTGCTTTGCTCCCCAAGGTTAAAAAGCAGATTCAGCAGCTCACCGACCTCGGTTATGATAAATTGCCCGTATGTATGGCAAAAACACAGTACAGCTTCTCAGACGACCCTGCAAAAATGGGCGCACCCGAGGGCTTTACGGTTACAGTTAAGAACATCAAGGTTTCAGCAGGCGCAGGCTTCATAGTTGCCCTGACAGGTGACATTATGACAATGCCCGGACTTCCTAAGGTTCCCGCAGCAGAAAAAATTGATGTTGATGAAAACGGCACAATTTCAGGATTGTTTTAAGATTAAAGGCACTCTCGAGAGTGCCTTTTCTGTTTCATTTTTCAAGTTTAACCTTAAACACGCGGATGGTTCCCTACAAAATTTACAAAAAAGCAGGAGGGCGGTCCTCCTGCTTATTTGATTTCATTATTAAAATCTTACATCTGCGCAAAGACCTGCATGGTCTGAAAGATACATCATTTTGATTCTCTCATCAATTATTTTATATGTATCAACCTCAACGCCATCTGAAACAAAGATAAAGTCAATGGGTTTTGTTGAAAAAACATTCCTACCGTAATCATTATAGGTTGCGCCTTTATCGGATTTTTTGGCAAGATACTTTGTGTCATTCATTAAAGCGGTCATATCGTTATATGCGGCTGAGCCTTCCTGTGAGTTGAAATCGCCTGTGCATACAACCGGATACCCTTTGGCTTTAAGCTCTTCAATTTTGGCTTTGAGAACCTTAATCTGGGCAGACTGAACTGTTTCATAGTTGAAATCAAGGTGAGTGTTGATGTGGGTATAAATTTTGCCTGTTGAATTGTTTTTGAGCGTTGCCCATGTTGCAATTCTTGCACAGCCTGAGCCTTCATATTTTGAGCCAAACACATCAGGAGTGTCTGAAAGCCAGATTGTTCCGCTGTCAAGAAGAGTGTATTTATCTTTAAGATAATACACGGCATTGGCCTCAGCACCTTCCAAGGCATCTCGCATCTGACCTACGCAAGCGTAATATGTGAGATTTTCTGCAAAAATATCAAGCCACTGCTGTGTTGCCTCCTGTACACCGAATGAATCGGGCGCATACTGCTCCAATGCGGCGCAGATAAGCTTGCTTCTGCCCTCAACTGAGCCGTAGTCATCATCGGTATAACGAACATTGAAAGACACGATTCTTGTTGCTTCTTCGGCTTTATCGGGGATATTTCTGATAGTAAGATTAGCAGGGTTAAAAACGCCTGCAGTTAAAAGAGCAGAAAGAATAAGTGCCATAAGCTGTCTGAATGCAAAAATCATAATAATTCCCCTTTAGAATAATTTACCGTATAATTATATCACTATTCTAAAATAATTCAACAATCAATTTCAATTCCGTCGTAAGTGACTGTGAAATTCATTTCTGCGGCAACGGGAACAAGTTCATCGTATGTATAACCGCCGTTGTGAGAAAAATGATTGAGGACAAAACTCGTGTTTTCATCTGCACAGCCCATTTTAATCAGCTCATTTCTTGCATTATCGCAGGATATAAGATTCATGTGACCGTCGGGTTTGGAAATTTTATCACAGGTGCAGGTGCAATCAAGAGAAACAAGGCTGAAATATGGCTTGTTTTCTTTAAGGAAATCCCAGGTTTCTTTTGTAAACCAGCCTGTATCGTGGGCATAAAGAATGCTCTTTTCACCGTCTGAAACAATGTAAATCAGCGGCTCGGTTTTGGGGTCGTGATTAGCAGTCAGAGGTGTTACATCATAATTGCCTGCTTTCACCTTTTCGAATGGTGTAAGGGTGTGCACCGTTATAAATTCATCGGTAACCAACGCATAATCCAAATCCTTTTGCAAAAAGTCAATAGTTGCTTTTGAAGCAAAGACATCAGGCTTTACCATATTCTCTGCCTCAACGGCAAATGGCGGACGGAGATTTATAAACTCGTGACCGCAAAGGTGGTCTTCGTGATAATGAGTGATAAAAATGTTTTTAACGGGCAACAAATCAAGTCCGCCGTAAACCACATGGGCATAAGTATCCTGATTGAAATCCAACAATAAATCATCATTTATCAAGGTTTGTGAGCGGGTGCGGATGTTTTTACCACCTGCAAGCTTTGCTCTTTTACAATTATCACAGGTGCAAAACATTGCAGGAAAACCCTCTGAAGCACCTGAGCCTAAATATTTGATTTTCATAAAATACCTCCAAAAAAACCCCGACTCAAGGTCGGGGTATATTTTGTTATATTATTCGGGCTTCTTTTTGATGATGTCGTTAAGGATTACATAGAAATCATCATCAGCCACACCGCTTGATGCTGGCTTGGGAGCTGCTGCACCGCCAACAACGGGAGGCTCAATAGGAGCCTGAGCGCGCATAGGAGTTGCAGATGCTGTCTGACCCTGGAAAGTGGGGATGCTGCCGAAGTTTTCGGTTGCATTCTCTTTTTCAAAGCCTGTTGCAACAACAACGATTGTGATTTCGTCTTCCATATTGGGGTCGAATGAAACACCCCAAGTGATGTTTGCATCGGGATGAGCCTTTTCTGTGATTGACTCAGCTGCATTTTCAACTTCTTCAAGACCGATGTCGGGTGAAGATGTGATGCTGATAATAACGCCCTTAGCGCCTGAAATTGATGTTTCAAGAAGAGGACTTGATGTTGCAATATCAGCAGCCTGAAGGCTCTTATCCTTACCCTTAGCTGTACCAACGCCCATGTGAGCATAGCCTGCATCGCGCATTACGCTGCAAACGTCTGCAAAGTCGAGGTTAACAAAGCCGGGGATTTTGATAAGGTCAGAAATGCTCTTAACGCCCTGAGAAAGAACTTCGTCAGCAACGATAAAGGCTTCTGTGAGAGTCTTGCAACGGTCTGAAAGGAGCTTCAAACGGTCGTTGGGGATAACGATAAGGCTGTCCACATTTTCAGCAAGCTTAGCGATACCCTGCTCTGCAAGAACGCTGCGCTTTTTACCTTCAAATTTGAAGGGCTTTGTAACAACGCCGACTGTGAGAATGCCCATTTCTTTAGCAAGACCTGCAATAACGGGAGCTGCACCTGTGCCTGTGCCGCCGCCCATACCAGCGGTAACAAATACCATATCTGTGCCCTTGAGGATTGCTGTGATTTCTTCTCTGCTTTCTTCAGCAGCTTTTTCACCAACTTCGGGACGGCCGCCTGCGCCCTGACCCTTTGTTGACTTCTCACCAATCTGAATCTTGTGAGTTGCCTGTGAGTTGGCAAGAACCTGCTTATCTGTGTTAACTACAATGAATTCAGCGCCCTGCATACCTGCAGCAATCATAGTGTTAACAGCGTTACCGCCGCCGCCACCGACGCCTATTACTTTTATTTGAACTTCGCTCTCGTATTCGTTGTCAATTCCGAATGCCATTTTGTAAACCTCCGTTTTAATAATCTTATATTTTCTCAAGGTAAATACTTAAGTATTTTACCATATTAAAAATTCAAATTCAATAGTTATTTTGACTTTTTTTCTAATTTTGACATACAAATTTCAACAAATTTGCTGTTTATTTGCTATCGTTCGGTGAAACATACGCGCTGCCCGGATTATCAAGATTTATTTCGCCTGAAGTGGTCGGACTTATTTCATCTTCTTTAGCAATTATCTCCACGGCAGACTTGAGCTTATATGTGAGCTCAAGGGAGTTTCCGAGGTTTAATTTGAATCTGTTCTGATAAGTGAGATATATGCTTGTGGGGGTTGTTATATTGATTTCGGTAATATCCTTGATTTTACTTTCGTCAATGGCTGTGAGCACCGATTTTAAAAGCTCAAGCTCCTTTTTGTCAGCCTGTTGCTGTTCGTCGGTTTTATTTTTGTCAACCTCTATCTCCTCACCCACAACGGCAACGAAGGCACCGTTTGTTTTAATTACTGCGGCAGTCTGAGGAACCGCATCTGCATTTACGATTTCAAGCACCTTGCTGTTTGAATCTGTAAGGGCATATCCGCCTGAGGTCTGATAACAAAAATCTGCATTGGAGCCCACAACCTCAATAACAATGGTTGAAGGAAGCTTTCTTGTAACCGTAACCTCTGATAGATAAGTAAGCTGAGAGGATATTTTTTCCTGAGCTTTATTGACGCTTGAAAGGAAGAGATTTTTGCCCTTCTGAATGCCCGACACAGAGATAATCTGCTCGGTATCGTATCGGCTTGTGCCGTTGACTGTGATTGTGTCTATTTTGAAAAACACCGTTAATGACAGCACAAGAACGGTTAAAAGCAATATAAGTATTGAAACAAAAGATGTAAATATAATTCTGTTTCGTCTGACTTTTTTGCGTCGTTTTTCATAGGCTCTGCGCCTTTCAGGGAGCATTCTGCCCAATTCTTCCTGTGTGAGTCCTGCCATTTTATTCCCTCCGTATATCTGCGCCTATAAGGCTCAAATCACGCTCAATTTTTTCATAGCCTCTGTCGATAAACTCGGTGTTTTCTATAATGCTTTCGCCCTCTGCACTGAGGGACGCCAGCACAAGTGCCATTCCGCCTCTTAAATCCGTTGCCTTAACGCAGGAGCCGTAAAGACTTCTGACTCCGTTTACAATGGCACTTCTGCCTGTTACGGTAACATCCGCACCCATTCGGTTAAGCTCGCCCACATGGCGAAAACGGCTTTCAAAAATGTTTTCATTCACGATGGTTGTGCCTTTTGCAACAGCTGCCATTGCCATAATTATTGCCTGGCAATCTGTAGGAAAGCCGGGATACGGCATTGTTCTGATTGTTCCCATTTTATGAAGTCTTTCGGGGGCTTTTATATAAATGCGATTGTTATCAAAGTCAAATCTGCAGCCTGACTGTTCAAAGGTTGAAATAACTGTTCCGATATGCTCAGCGTGAGCATTTTTAACAAGGAGCTGTGAGCCTGTTACCGCCGCGGCGGCAAGGTAGCTGACTGCCACAATTCGGTCGGGCATAACAGTAAATTCTGCTGAGTGAAGCTTATCTTTGCCGTTTATGACGATTGTGCTTCCCCCTGCTCCTTTTATGTCTGCACCGCAGGCATTGAGAAAGTCGGCAAGGTCTTTGATTTCGGGCTCGGCGGCGGCATTTTTTATGTAGGTTATTCCCTTTGCCCTGACTGCGGCAAGGATAACATTTTCTGTTGCGCCTACGCTGGGAAAAGAAAGATTGATTTCAGCACCCGTTAAGCCCTTTGGGGCTTCGCAGATAATTTTGCCTGAATCCTCGCGGATATCTGCACCCATCTGCCTTAAGGCCAGCAAATGAATATCAACGGGGCGGACACCGATTTCACAACCGCCGGGGGCGCACATCACAGCCCTGCCCGTTTTGGAAACTAACGCTCCCATAAATATAAATGAAGAGCGAAGCTCCCGCATAAGATAATCGGGTATTTCATTAGCGGTGAGGTCACGGGAATTTACGGTAACGGTGGTACCGTCTGCGCTTTTAAAGCAACCGAGACCGTCTAAAATATTGATTGTTGCCCTGATATCGGAAAGCTGAGGACAATTTGAAATTACACACTCTTCCCCTACAGCCACGCTTGCCGCAAGAATGGGAAGGGCGCTGTTTTTGGCTCCGTGAACAGAAATTTCTCCGCCTAACTTTTTCTTTCCGTTAATTATCAAGCAACTCATAATAACCCCTCAAGTGTCAATATAATCTGCTAACATCTTATGCTGAGGGGTAAAAAGGGTTACATTATTTTACTATGTCACAAAGGCATTTTGTAATTCGCGCCGAAGCGTCGGTTACTGCCATTTTTTTGGCATTTGCGCCAAATTCGTTAACCTTATCCATATTTGAAACAAGAAGGTCAACAACAGAAATAAGCTTCTCACCGCTTAAGTCTTTTTCCTCGATGATGATTGCGGCATTGTTATCTGCCAAATCCTTAGCATTAAAGAACTGATGATTTTCTGCGGCATAAGGATAAGGTACAAGAATTGAAGCCTTGCCCATAACCTGAAGCTCGCTGAGAGTGCTTGCGCCTGCACGGCAGATAACCAAATCAGCGGCGGCCATACATCTGTCCATATCATTGATATATTCCCTGAGCATAACATGAGGGTTAGCGCTCATATCAATTTTTGAATTAAGGTCGTCAATCATAGTAACGCCGTTTGAGCCTGTTGCGTGAAGAAAAGCACACTTTTTAGACTCATAGCGGCTTAAAATAAGCTCTTTAACTGCTTTGTTGATTGCCAAAGCACCAAGGCTACCTCCCATTGAAAGGATAAGAGGCATATCATCCCTTACACCAAGCTCTGCTCTGCTTAATTCGCGGTCAGCCTTGAGCATCTCCCCTCTTACGGGAAGACCGGTTACGGTAACGGGATTTTTTGCTTCAAAATATTCCTCTGCCGCTTTGGTTGTAACCATTACGCGGTCAACCTTTTTAGCAAGCATTTTGTTGGTAACTCCGGGGAAAGCGTTCTGCTCGTGAACAGCGGTGGGAACACCCATTTTAGCCGCCGCGCGCACAACAGGGCCGCTTACATAACCGCCGAAGCCGATAACAACATCGGGCTGAAAATCCTTGATAATAGCCTTTGCTCTGGGCAAGGATTTGATGAGCTTTATAACGGTAGAAATGTTATCTTTAATGCCCTGAATGCTGAAATCACGCTGAAAACCGCTGACCTCAATAGTTGTGAAATCAAAGCCTGCGGCAGGAACGAGCTTTGCCTCCATTTTATTGGGAGTTCCTGCAAAGAGAATCTGTGCATCAGGGTAATTTTCTCTGATATAGCCTGCAACAGCAAGTGCAGGGTTAATGTGACCGCCTGTACCGCCTGCGGCAAAAAGAATTTTTTTGTTATTTAACATATTTACACACCCTTAAATCAGTGTTTTTTGCTTATTCTTGAACTTCTTGAAACCGAAAGAACAAATCCCATTTCTGCAAGGAGCATAACGAGAGATGAACCGCCGTAGCTGAAAAACGGAAGGCTGATACCTGTGTTTGGCATCATATCGGTTACAACGAGGATATTCAAAATTGTTTGTAACCCGACCTGAACAACAATACCCATTGTTATAAGTCTGCCGAAAACAGAACGGGCTTTAAGTGCGATTGAAAAGCCTCTCCAAACGAGAAGGGCAAAGAGAACAACTATAAATGCACAGCCGAGGAAGCCTAATTCTTCGCCGACGATAGCAAAGATAAAGTCGTTCTGAGGCTCGGGAAGGTAGAGGAACTTCTGCTTTGAATTACCGAGACCTAAGCCGAAAAATCCGCCTGAACCAAGAGCAAAGAGTGATTGGTTTGTCTGATAACGCTGGTCGGTATCGGTGTAATTCTTATCGAGCCAGGATATGATACGCTTTATCATATAATTCTGAAGCTCTTTTTCTTCATCGGGGATATTTTTAACATATACGATAACTATAACAACTGCCAACACGGCAAACAGAGCGCCTAAGGCATAC
Source organism: Clostridia bacterium (assembly GCA_017465465.1). GTDB lineage: Bacteria > Bacillota > Clostridia > Oscillospirales > Acutalibacteraceae > CAG-488. Next base: position 47,659 of record JAFTWE010000001.1, read on the forward strand.
AGCTTCCAGTCAACTCCGCCTAAAAAGCCCATTAAAAGGCCGATACCGAGCATCAGAATTGCACCCGAAAGGTGGTCTTCTGCAAAAACGAGCACAGCAAAGCCGATTACGATTCCGAAGAAGATAAATGTCATAGTCCATTTGCGGATTTCAAAATGCTTCTGATATCTTTCAAATGCCCAGGCAAGGAAGATTATCAGACCGAATTTTGCAACCTCCGACGGTTGGAAACGAAGACCGATAACAGGAATTTCCAGCCAACGCTTGAACTGCTCTTTACCGTCAACCTCTGCAGGGGCAAAGAGAACGATTACAAGAAGCGCAAAAGAAATCACAAAGAAAATGGGAGCTATTTTTCTGAAAACATTGTGGTTGATTTTGGAAATCAACAGCATTGCAACCAAGCCGATAACGGCAAAAATCGCCTGACGCTTGAGGTAATAATACGGGTCGCCGCCTGTTGTTGCGCTGTTTTTGGCGCTGATATAGCTTGCTGAAAACATCATAACCACGCCGATTGTAAGCAAAACGCACACAAGCAGGAGAAAAATTATATCAAATCCGCCTTTTGCAAAAAGGCCTTTGTCTTCATAGTCCTTTGCTTTGGGCACAATTCGGGGAATTTGTGAAAGCTTTTTACGGGACTTTACATTCTTTCTTGAATTTGGAACTGCAGGCATCTTTACTCCCCCTTTTTATATTTTTCGCCCTGAAGTTAAACAATTTTTCCGAAATACATTAAAGCTATGCCGATTGCACAGCCGATAAGGTTTACAACTGAAAATACGGTAACAATTTTATTTTCACTCCAGCCGCTCATTTCAAAATGATGATGAATTGGAGCCATTTTAAAAATTCGCTTACCGTGGGTGATTTTGAAATAGCCAATCTGAAGCACATCTGAAACTGCCTCAACAACATAGATAAGACCGAGAAGAAGAAGAATCCAGGGGGTATCAATAGCATAAGCAAGGGCTACAACCATACCACCCAAAAACATTGAGCCTGTGTCACCCATAAACACTTTAGCAGGGTGCTTGTTCCATACAAGGAAGCCTGCACAGCCGCCCAGAAGAGCAGAGGCAAGAATACCCATACCGAAAACCTTGTTTAAAACAGCTATTACAATAAAGCCGAAAGCGCAGGTTACGGTAACACTTGAGCAAAGGCCGTCGATGCCGTCTGTGAAGTTTACTGCATTGATAGCACCGTAAAGCACGCATACGCCTAAAATCCAGAACCAGAATCCTAAACGGACATTACCAAAAAAAGGAACAGTCATATATGGGTCCTTGCCCATTGAAAGATAAAGGCTTACAAGATAGCCTGCACAAACGAGCACCTGAACAACGGTTTTCTGAATGATTGTAAGACCTAAATTTCTCTTTTTAACAACCTTTATGTAGTCATCAGCAAAGCCGATAAGACCAAAAAGCAAAGCCATAATAAGACCTGCCCAAAGCTTTGTCTGAGTTTCACCGCTTATCATAAGGAAGTTGTCGGCCGCAGCATTCATAACGAGAGTCAGAACGCAGGCAAGGCTGATTGCAAGGATAAATGTAATACCGCCCATTGTGGGTGTGCCCTGCTTATTTTTGTGCCACGACGGACCGATATCAAGGATTGTCTGACCAAACTTAAGCTTATGAAGCCAGGGAATCATAAACTTACCCAATACAGCAGTGCCTGCAAAAGCAACAACTGCGGCAATAACCATCAATAAAAAACCGTTCATTCTTAATACCCCTTTATTTTAAATTTTTATAAACCAATTCAATAACATTTTCAAGCTTCATTCCGCGGCTTGCTTTAAACAAAACCACATCGTCAGGCTTTATATAAGCGTTGATTCTTTCTGCAAGAGCCTCGTGAGAGGTGAAGTGAGCTGTTTCACTAATGCCCATTTCCTGAGCCTTCATAGAAGTGAGAACTGATTTTTCGCCGTAGGTAAACACAGCATCTATGCCTTTTTTAGCCGCAAGCATACCTGAATCACGGTGAGCATCGTCGCTGACGGTGCCGAGTTCAAGCATATCGCCAAGAACCGCCACTCTGCGACCCGTTTTAAAGGAAGCAAGGGTGTTAATTGCCGCTCTTACTGAATCGGGGCTTGCGTTATAGCAATCTTCAATAAATGTTACCCCACCCTTTTGGTTAATGCGCTGGCGCATACCTGAAGGCTCATAATTTAAAAGACCTTTAATGGCATTTTCGGGTGCTATGCCTGTTTCTTTGGCAACGGCAAAAGCGGCAACGGCATTATACACATTGTGCTTGCCGATTGTAGGTATTCTAACATTATAAACATCGCCGTCACAATGAATTTCAAAGGAAGTTGAAGTTCCGTCAGGCACAATATTTTCAGCCTTGTATTTGCAGATTGAGTTATTTATTCCGTAATAAATAACCGGATGATTTTCAATCTGTGCGCTCATAAGATAAGGGTCGTCGCCGTTTAAAAATACAGGTGCACCGTCTGAAAGCCCTTCAAGAATTTCAAGCTTTGCGGCAAGAATTCCCTCACGGGAGCCTAAATTTTCCATGTGAGAAACGCCGATATTTGTAATTACTGCGGCGGTGGGCTTTACGCATCTGCTGAGAACAGAAATCTGACCCTTATTATCCATACCCATTTCGATAACGGCCGCCTCAAAATCAGAATTGAGTCGCATAAGAGTTTTGGGCACACCAATCTGGTTATTGAGGTTACCCTCGGTTTTCAAGGTGTTAAGCTCACTTGAAAGGGCGGCACAAATCATCTCTTTGGTGGTGGTTTTACCAACACTGCCTGTAAGACCGATTACAGGAAAAGAGAAGGTATCTCTGTACCACGAAGCAAGGCTCAAAAAAGCCTCCTGAGTGTCGTTTACAATAATTTTAGGGCAATCAACATCAATATCCTTGTGGCACATTACTGCCGCCGCACCGTTTTCAACGGCACTTTTTGAAAAGTCATGACCGTCAAAGTTTTCGCCCTTGATAGCGATATACAAGTCACCCTTTTCAACGGCTCGGCTGTCAATAGAAATTCCGCTGAGCAGAGCATCTTTAACAGCTTCGGCGCCTATTCCCTTTGCTATTTCTTTTAATGAAAGTGTGTGCATATCATTTACCTCGTAAGTTAGTTCGCTGTGTTTTGTAAAATCAGCCGTCAGCAATAACAGAGCCTGATTTGAAATATACGGTTACTGTACTGCCGTAAGCAACCTCAGTGTCTTTTTCTATATTTTGCCTGTAAGCTACAAGACCCGATGAAGAAAGAGCGTTGCCTGAAATTTTTATATTAACCCCCGCCTGTGTGGCTGTACCTATTACTGCGGAAACGCCCATTCCCGTGAAATCAGGAACTTTTGCTTTAACTGTTTTAGAATCTTTTTCGGTGTAAAGAATAATTACGCCGTCCTGAGGAATGTATTGACCGTAAGCGGGGCACTGAGATACAACAGTATCTCCCTCGCCTGATACCTTAACGGTAAAGCCTGCATCACGGGCATTTTTCTTGGCGGTTTCAATATCAGTGCCTACAAAGTTGGCAACATCCACATTAAGCTCGCCTGCTTCTTCCTTGGTGTAATTTCTCTTTACATTGAGATATGTCAAGGTGTTTTCAATAACCTCTGCCGCAACGGGAGCTGCAACTGCGCCGCCTGTGTTGGAGGTGCTTTTGGGGTTATCAACAACAATTATAATTGAAATTTCGGGGTCATTGGCAGGAGCAATGCCTGCAAACGAAGCCGCAACCTGACCTACATTGGTAAGGTTATCGGAGGTACCTGTTTTGCCTGCTACATTGTAGCCTGCAACATAAGCATTTTTCGCCGTACCTGTTTCAACGGTCTGCACCATTGCATCAAGCACCTGGCGGCAGGTTGACTCGGAGATTACCTGACGGCGGGCATAAGGCTGAGTTTCTTTAACCACATTGCCGTCGTTATCAACAACCTTGCTTACAACATAGGGCTGCATAAGCTTGCCGCCGTTGGCGATTGCATTGACTGCGGTAATCATCTGAATACCGGTAACGCCGAAGGACTGACCGAAGGAACAGCTTGCAAGGTTAACCTTGCTCATTTCATCGGGGTCAAAGTAAATGGATTTGCCCTCACCGGGAAGGTCAATGCCTGTTTTTTCGGTAAATCCGAAGGCTTCAAAGTATTTGCAAAAGCTGCTTACTCCCAAACGCTGACCAACTGTGATGAAGTAGGTGTTACAGGAGTTTGCCAAGGCTGTGTTCGGAGTTTCAAGACCGTGAGCCTTATTTTTAAAGCAGTTATAAGGTGTATCAATAATTTTGATATGGCTTGTGCAGTTGAAACTGTCCATAACCTCATTTTCTTCAATACCTGCCGCAAGAGTAAAAACCTTAAAAACTGAGCCCGGCTCGTAGACATCAGAAACTGCGTTGTTACTCCACTGATTTTGTCTTGCTGATGAAATAGCTTCATTTTTTGCTTTTTCATCAACAATTTCATCAATCTGAGCCATTACAGATTCGTTGTAAATTGTGCTGGGAGAGTTGGGGTCATAGTCATTTTTTGTTGACATTGCGAGGATTGCGCCTGTGTCAACATCCATAATTATGCCGTAACAGGTGTCGCACTTTGTATCTTTATAGCACTGGTCAAGAGCATCTTCAAGATAACGCTGAATTGTTTCATCAATGGTTAAAACAAGGCTTGAACCCTGCTCAGCATCATAAACGGTTTCAAAATCAACGGATGAATTTGTGTTCATTGCGCTGTTTGAATAAATCTGTCTGCCGTCGGTACCTGTTAAAATCTCGTCATATTCATATTCAAGACCGTAGCGGCCTGTATCACCGTCACCCGTAAAGCCGATGAGGGTTGAAGCAAGATTTCCGCTCGGGTAATAGCGCTTGGTATCAGCCTCAATGCCGATAAAAAAGCTGTAATAAACCATTCGGTCATTGTTTGAAGAGTCTTTATAAAGAATATACTGCTTCATAAAGTCGCTTACCAAATCGCGCTGAGTTTTTTCAACCTTGGCTTTTACAAGAACATATTTGTAGCTTGACTGACTGACAAACTTTTCTTTAAGCTCTGCGGCATCAAGCTCAAAAATCTCTGCGAGCTTATTGCTTACATCATCAAGACCCTGCTTGAGCACTGATTCGGGAATTTTGCTTTGGGATGTTGTGAAGTTGCTGGGGTTAACATACACCTTCCACACTGCGGCGCTTTCAGCAAGGATGTTCATATTGCAGTCATAAATCACACCTCTTTGGGCGGTTATAACATTATCTTCAAGCTGGTTATTTTCAGCGTAGGCCTTGTATGTATCTCCGTTTACTATCTGCACATAAAACAGCGAGGCAATGTTAGCTATGAAAAGAATTATTATCAGAGCTAAAACAACAATACTTCTTATCATTGTTTCTTTTCTTGTTACCTTTTTGGATTTTTTGCCGGCCATAGCATTTCCCCCTTATAAGCATAATAATCAGCAAATTTCATCTGTAATCGTCAAAAATTTGGGTGGTTTTAAAATCACCGCAAGGGCGGATGAGAAATCCGCCCTTTTATAATATGATTTTTATCATTCTTATTATTCATTTTTACAGGGCTTTCAGTTTACTTCATAATAGTTAATCTGATAGCCGTCTTTTTTAATCATACCGAGATTTTTCTCAGCATAAGCAGAGATATTGACTATTGAATACATTGAATCAACAGTGCTTCTGAGCCTTACATTTTCACTTTCTGCTTCCTGCATAACTGTTTCAAGCTCCTGCTTCTGAGCGTCAAGGTCCATTACAACAGCTCTGCAATAAACAGAAGAACCAAGGAAAACGAGGAGTAAAAGTGACACAAGGGCAATTTTAACAGCCTGACGGCGTGAGTATTTTGCCTCTTCCTTTAAATCTCTGCGACTGCGGGGCTTTTTGGGTACAACATGGGGTTTGACGGGAGCGTCAACCTTAGGAGCCGCCGAGCTTTTTCTGTTAATTGTATTGTCAAATAAATCAAAATCGTAAGCTAAATTATTGGTAGCCATGTGCACCGTCCTTTCTTATGTTACAAATTTATCTTTTCAATCACTCTTAATTTTGCACTTCGTGAGCGTGAATTTTCTTCAATTTCATTTTTTGAAGGTGTTACGGGCTTGAACGGAATTTTACCCTTGGGAACTCTGCCGCACACACATACAGGAAATTCGGGAGGGCAAATGCAACCCTCGCAGAACTTTTTGAATTTATTTTTAACCACTCTGTCTTCAAGAGAATGGAAAGTGATTATCGCAAGTCTGCCGCCGACATTGAGGCGTTCAAACATATAATCAAGGGCTGTTTCAAGCTTGTCTATTTCTCCGTTGACCTGGATTCTTAAAGCCTGAAAGGTTTTTCTTGCCGGGTGACCGTCACGCCTGAACTTGGCAGGAACTGAATCTCTTACGATATCTGCAAGCTCAAAGGTGGTTTCAATAGGCTTTTGCTCTCTCGCTTTAACAATATTCCTTGAAATCTGCGGAGCAAACTTTTCGTCACCGTAAGTAAAAAGAATTCTCTGAAGCTCCTGCTGTGAAAGTGAATTAACCAAATCTGCGGCTGAAACACCCCGCTGGCTCATTCGCATATCAAGCGGTGCATCCTTGTGAAAAGAGAAGCCCCTCTCCCCTGTGTCAAGCTGATGAGAGCTGACACCAAGGTCTGCCATTATTCCGTCGGCTCCGTTTTCTTCATAGCCTAAGGATGTCATAATTTCATTTATATTAACAAAATTGTCGTGAACAATCGTTACTCTCTTATCGCCGTCAAAACGGTTAGTCAGAGTTTCAATAGCCGAAGGGTCCTGGTCAATGCAAATCATTCTGCCGTAGGTTATTGATTCAAGAGCAAGTGCGCTGTGACCGCCGCCGCCCGCTGTGCAATCAAGATATACGCCGTCGGGTTTGATATTGAGGGCTTCAACTGTCTGCTCTCTTAAAACGGTGATGTGTTTAAATTCCATAAACTCTCCTCCGCCTTAGAAATACAGGCTGTCGATAAAGTCGGCTTCTTTGTCGGTAATATTGAAGATATCCTTATCATCCTCAGCAGCTTTAAGAAGAAGACTGCGGCCGTTACCTGAAAGCTGAACTGTTTTTTCAACGCCGATAGCTTTGAGGAAATCCTTGTCAATTTTAAGTCTGCCCTGAGAGTCAACAGTCTGCTCATCAAGCAAGGAGTATATGCGGTTAGACATTGCTATGCGGTCTTTCGGGTTCTGGATAGCGTCAATTTTGGGCTGAGCGAATTCAAGCCAGCCGTCGTAAGTGTAGATGCAAATCTCCTTACGGTGAGGAGCGCAGAAAACATAAACAGCGTCATATTCCTTCTGAGAGCGTTCAAGCTGAGTGCGGAAACGGGCAGGAAGAGAGATTCTGCTTTTGTCGTCTAATGTTCTTGTGCACTGTTTGCCCACAAAAAGCTCAGGTTTTTTTGCAAATTCCATTCCACACTCACTCCCTTTCTATTCCCAGATGTACCACAATTATATACCTTAATTCCTCTTGTGTCAATAACCTAAAACAAAAAATATTGAGATAATTAAACAAAACATTCGTGTTTGATTTGTGCAAAATACAAATATCAAAAATATTGCATAAATGAGAAAATAATGGTATAATTATTTATCTTTTAAACGGAGGTAATTTTCAAATGAACAAGATATGCAGAAAAGTCATCAGTGTTGTTCTTTGCCTTAGCCTTCTCCTTTCAATGGGTATGGTTTCAGCATTTGCAACAGATGGCACAGCAGTTGAAAGAGTTTCTTGTGTTGTTAACGGTGACACAGCTTCTCAGAGAGGCTTCACCTGGTACACAGAGGCAGAAACCGCAACAGAAATCAAAATTTTCAAAAATGCTGTTGCTGATGTAACAGACACCCTCACCCTTTCAAATGTTAAGTGTGAAGAGTGGGAAGGTCACTATATGCATCAGGTAACTGTTTCAGGCCTTGAAGCAGGCACACTTTACACCTATGTTGTTGGTGACGGCAATGTATGGAGCGATGTAGGCACATTCACAACCGACGACGGTGATGACAAAATCAACTTCATCACAATCGCAGACGTTCAGGCAAGCTCTGAAGAGAACTTTGAAAAAGCTTCTTATGTTATGGAAGCTGCCGCAAAAATGATGCCCAACGCAGACTTTGTTGCTAACCTTGGTGACTACACTAACGACAGCACAAACGAAGAATGGGACGCTTACTTCAAATATTTCCAGAAATATAACAATATGGCTACTCATGTTCCTGTTGCAGGTAACCATGACGGACTTGGTGTTTGGCATTGGTTTGAGAACATGTTCGCTCTTGACACAAGCGAAAGCGTTCAGAATCTCAACGGTGTAAACTACTCATTCGATTACGGTAATGTTCACTTTGCTGTTCTTAACACCAACGACCTTATTGCTATTTCAAACGCTCAGCTCAACTGGCTCAGAAACGATATGAACTCAACAGACGCTGACTGGAAAATCGTGCTCATGCACAAATCACCTTACACTCTCGGTAAGGACGGTAAATGGCCTGATGCCCTCTACCTTTCAGAGGCTTTGACAAATGTTCTTGATGAGTGCAATGTTGATGTTGTTATGTCAGGTCACGACCATCAGTATCTTCGCACAAAGTCACTTTATGACAACGCAGTAGCAGAAGACGGCAACGGCACAACATACATCCTTGCAGGTACCGCAGGCACAAAGAGATACGAGGTTCGCGAATTTATGCCCGGCACATATATGCAGACAGAATTCATCGACGCTCTCACAATCCAGAAGAACGGCTACGGCAACTACTGGGACGGCGAAGATTGGGACCAGACTGACCCCGAAAGAATCGGCGGTGTATTCTCAACAATGAGCATTGACGGCGGCGAGCTCAAGTTTGAAGCTTATGTTGTTAACGATGAAACACAGGAGCTCAAGCTCATCGACGAAATGACTATCACCAAAGAAACAGGTGAAAACGAAGCTACATTTGAAGGCGACAATTCAACATCAACATTTGAATACGCTCTCGATGTTGTTCCCTCATTCCTCAGCCTTGCAGCTTATGCTATCGGCAACTGGCTTATCAAAACAGTATTTAATCTTCCTAAGATTCTCTACTATGTAATTAAGACAGACACATTCTAAGACATAACAAAAGACCGTAGGAGTTAACCTACGGTCTTATTTTTTTGCTTTTAATAAGGCTTTACTTTATCCGAGAACACAATCAGCGGAGCTGTTGCCCAAGGGTGGAAAAGGCTTGTGTTTTTCTTCTGCTCCTTGCCCCAGGCTTCAAAGGTGGTGGTTGCACCCTCTTTGAGCATATTCAGCCAACAGCTTTCGTCGGTTGCAAGCTCTTCGGCAAGCTCCCTTTCCCCTTGCTTTACAAGGGCGGCAAGGGCAAAATATGCCATATACACACCCATTGAGTTAAGTCTTTTTTCTTTCAGCAGGTCAATTATGGCCTGCTTTGTTTTTTCATCAATTCCGATATTAAAAAGAAGAGGAAGAATATTTGAATGGATTGCGGAATGTGAAGTTTCACGGCTGTCACAAAACAAATTAGTTTCGCTGTTGTAAAAATAATCCAAATAACTCTCTTCCGCCTTTTTGGTTATACCTGTAATAGGCTTGTTCAAAAGCGAATATATTTCATCCATTGACTGCAAAAATCCGCACCAGAAGGCATTGATAACATTATGCACTCCGTCTCCTATGGGTTTGGTTAAGGGGAAATCGTAGCCGTCACGGAAGTTATCAGGCCAATCCACAAGATTCCACTTATCCTTTACTCCGTCAAGCAAAAAATCTTCATTCATATACTGAGAAAAATGCTTATACATCCCTGTAAGATACGGCTCAGTCTTTTTAACAAAATCAAGGTCATTATCTACGCTGTAAACCCAACACACCTGAGCGGGAAGCTGGAGGGAGTAATCAGCAATTTCCTGCATAAGCGATGCGCCCGAAACAGCCATAAGCCCCGGGCATATAAAAGAAGAATGGCAAAAATCCATGATAGCCTTTTTCATCATAGCTGTGTCTCCGGTAACGGCAACCTGCGCCCTTGCAGAAACAGAAGCGTCCCCGAGATACTGACCTTTTTCTCTCGACGGGCAATCGGAGAAGCATTCCTGAGTGCCGTATTTCACGGTATGTTTGCAAAGCTCAAGTATTTTTAAAAGGTCAGGGCTTTGAGTGGTGTAAGATGAATTATCCTCAAAGGGATAATGCCTGACAGTAAGCAGAATTTCATTAAGATTAACAGCTTCAGGAAACAGAATTTCAGCATAGCGAAAAGCCTTATAGTCAAACTGACTTAATTCATCATTTCCGCCTGAAAGAATCCATTTATCTTCATAGGTGCAGTTGCAACGCATATCGTAGCGGACAGAGCCGTCGTTATTGAGCTCCTCACCCAATCTGATTGTAACGGTGTCTCCCCTGCCGCCCTTTGCTCTGAGTTTGATATAGCCAACCGCTTCAAAGCCGAAATCAACAAAAAGGCCGCCGTGAATCTTTTTGACTTCTTTGGGTTTAACATCATAAATTTCAAGCTGTTTTGTTGGTTGTTTAACGAGAGTATAATCAGCGTTTTTATATACAGCCGACTTACCCCAATCAGAATCATCAAAATCTGTTGCAAAAAAATTTACATTTTTATCGCGGCTGTCATAACATTCACAAAATGCGGTGTCATAACCAACTTTTTCAAGTGCAGAAAATCCCGTGTGATTTTGGCAAAGCCAGCTTTCATCGCTGACAAGAACGGTTTCACCGTCAGCATCAAGTGACAGCCACAGCATCTGCCTTAAATCCCCTGACACCCACACGCGGTTGATAAGCCCCTGGTAATAGCAATGCACCGCAAAGGTATTGTCGCCCTCTGCAAGGTACGGCGTTACATCAATTTCATTATAATAATTTGAGTCTGGATAAGATGATGCAGGGCCCTGAGTGACAAATTGACCGTTGATATAAAGCTTATAATAATCGTCGGCAGTTATTTTGAGAGTTGCTTTTTTGGCTCTTTTTAAAGTGAATTTCTTTCTGAAAAGAATGTGTCTGTTTTGAAATCCTTCGGGAGAATTCGGCATTCTTTCTCCGCTGTGTTCTTTATGAAAAACATTTACGGGAACAAGATTGCAGAAATCAGGATGGCATATAAACTGAGGTTTCATTTCTATTTTTCTCCTCAACTATTACAAGAGTAATTAAGATAAACGATATGAGCATAATGCAAAAGGTTCTGCAGCCTGATGCCCAGACAGTGGGCGAAAATCCCATCATCATTCGGCTTCCAAGCCCTAAAACCAGAACACTCATACAGTAAATTTTATTACCGTTGGATTTCACAAGGCTCAATATGCTGATTACAACCAAAACACCGATTATAATAAAAATTATATCCGCAACAGGCTCAAAGGAATAGACTGCCTTTTGCATTTTGTAATTCTTAAGCTCACCGAAAATATAAGGTGAAATAAAGCACAGCACCCCACTTAAGGCAGGAGGCAATAACGACAACAGCCTGAGCTTTGTGCTTTGCTTAAATGACATAACGCAAAGAAAAATCATAAATGCCAGCGAGCCTGCAAGGGTAAAATAAATCTGAGAAGTTAAGCCGTAAAAGGTTGAAGAAAAGCCAAGCTCCAGCTTTTCAAAAATATTGAGAGATAAAAACTCAGGGAAGTACCTGCCGGTTTCACGCACCATACGGTTGTTTTCACCGACGGTATTGATGTAATAAGAATAAGCAGTCATACCTGCCACAATTATGTTTTGAAAAATGAGGTAGAAATTTACCGTACGCTTTGAGAGAAGATAAACATTACCTGCAAGCAAAGCCACGAGCATCACCACAGCCATTTGCTGCATATTGGTGGCATAAAGCATCAACGGCAGAACAAGAAGCCTTACAGAAAGCTTTGTTCTTTTACCGTAAATTAAATTTTTAAGCGGTAAAAGGCTGATTATACCAAAGGTTACAGGCCAAAGGTAATTAACGGTGGTTGCAACAAAGCCTGCATCTACCATACACATTGTAGGGTAAACAGCAAGTATCGGTAACGCTTTGTGAACATTATCTGATGGCAGAATTTTGGGGATTACCCAAACCAAAACTGTCAGCACCGCAGGATTTAAAATTCTCCACAAAAAATGAAAACGAGAAAAAATGTAGGTAAGCCCGTCAGTGAAAGGTCTTGCACTCCCCTGCAGAAAGTCAAAAAGACCTGCATCGGCAGACTTTGACAGGAAGATTTTATCATCACCCCAGTTAAGAGGCAAGACAAGATGCACCGCAAGAAAAACGAGATATAAAATTATGTAAAAGCGGTATTCTTTCGGAATATATTTTTCAATAAAAGCTTTCATTTTATCACCGAGTTAATTCTATGCTTTCGAGGTTGCTTTGTCAAGGGTATCCGGCTCCCTTGTGCAAAGGGAGCTGTCACGAAGTGACTGAGGGATTGTAATAAATCGAAATTTTTCTATTTTTTGGCAGATGCCCAATGGGCGCCCCTACGATGCTGACGGTGGCATTTTTCAGGATATGGCGTATTTGCTCATAAAAAAAGATAACACGGTGCTATTCCGTGTTATCTCAGTTCATTCATCACGACCCAACAGCCAATTTACCGAAACGCCAAGTATATCGGCAATAGCATTGAGTTCTATATCAGATACAGGCCGTTTTTGTCCTTCAAGCAAAGACAATGCCGGCGTGCTCATTTCAATCCCTTTGAGTTGGAGTTTGGTGAGCAACTCAATTTGTTTCATACCTTGGGATTTTCGCGCCTCGGTTACTCTGGCTCCAATTATATTCTTGTTGCCAAGTTCAAGTTTTCTCGGTTTGATGTTGCTCACCCCCTTCAACAGTTATTATATGTTTAAAGAGGCTTGATTTATTTGGTAATACCAAATATAATAGTTTTATTTAACGACACCAAATAAAGGAGAAAACTATGACTGTTGATTCACTTAAAAATGCTTTAAGAGATAAAAAAACTTGGGAAGAAATATTAAAAGAACAAGATACAATATTCCTTAGTGAAATAGAAGCTGCAAAAAGAAATAAAAATTTTAATCACTATGATTTTGAAAAATTCATTCAATTTCTTGAAAGTAAAGAAAAAACCGAGTGTTACAAAGAACACTCGGATAAAAACAGTGGTATGCAATTTTAATGATATTTTGGAAGGAAGTCGCCGTGGGCTTCGATAAGGTCGTCGACCATCTTTTTGATTGTGTCGATATCAAGCTCACTGCCTGTATGCGGGTCAAGCATTGCCGCCTGATAGATATGCTCTTTCTTAAGAGTTGCGGCGGCTTCTATGGTGAGAAGCTGAACATTGATGTTTGTCATATTCATTGCGGCACACTGAACAGGAAGAGCACCAACATGGCAAGGATGAACACCGTAGCCGTCAACAAGGCAAGGAACCTCAACGCAGGCATCTGCAGGAAGGTTTGTGATAAGGTGACCTGTGTTAAGCACATTACCTCCGATTTTATATGGGTTGCCTGTTACGATTGATTCCATAATATGTGAAGCGTATTCGTTGGAACGGTTATGCTCCTTAACGCCCTTTTCAAGCATTTCCTGATATTCCTTTTTCCAGCCCTCAATCTGATTTACACAGCGGCGGGGATATTCATCAAGAGGAATGTTATAGCGGTCAATAAGTTCAGGGTATTTGCTCTTTATGTAGAACATATTATATTCTGCATTATGCTCGCTTGACTCTGTGCAGTAATAGCCAAAATGCTTGATGTAGTCCATTCTGACCTTGTTTTTCTTTTCAGGGTCTGCAAGATAAGCATCAACTCTTGACTTGATTTCAGGGTAAAGGTCAACGCCGTTTTTATCTTTGATTTCAAGAAGCCAGCCCATGTGGTTAATACCTGCAATAAGCTCTTTTCTGCCTTCCAGCTTATCTTCCATACCAAGGTCGCGAAGAAGGTCCTCTGTGCAGGATTGAACGCTGTGGCAAAGACCTACAGTGTTAATGGGAGTATATCTCTGCATATAGCCTGAAAGCATAGCCATAGGATTGGTGTAATTAAGGAAAAGTGCATCAGGGCAAACCTCAGCCATATCATCAGCAAAATCTTTAAGCACGGGAATTGTGCGAAGAGCGCGCATAATTCCGCCGATGCCGAGAGTATCACCGATAGTCTGACGAAGTCCGTATTTCTTGGGAACTTCAAAATCTATAATTGTGCAAGGGTCATAAAGACCAACCTGAATAGCATCAACAACGAAGTTTGCGCCTCTGAGGGCATCCTTTCTCTGCTCAACACCGAGGTAGCATTCAATTTTGCCGTAGCCGCCCTTTGTTTCACGCATTGCTTCAAGGATTGTTCTGCTCTCTTCAAGGCGTGTTGCATCGATATCGTAAAGAGCAAAAACGCTGTCACGAAGAGCTTCGGTGCACATACAGTCACCAATAACATTTCTTGCAAAAACGGTGCTTCCTGCACCCATAAATGTAATTTTCATAAAATAAAACCTCCTGCCTTATATACTAAGACAAGAGGATTATAACACACATAAAAATGAATGTAAATCAGTTTTTTATTTTCTATGTTTTAAACAAATGAAAGGCTGTACTTTTGTAAACAGTTATAAAATCACAAGCAATATGCCATACACAACAGGCTGATGTATCATATAAAAAATCAGTGAATGACGGCCTAAAAATTCAAGAGGTCTGCACCTGAACGAAGACAGATGTTTCATCAGCTTCAACCTGCTAAAAACAGGATTCAGATAATATCCGCAAACAAAAAGGAAAAGCCACGGAATTATCGGAAAATAATCGGCTGAATAAAAGCCTCTGAACGGAAAGCCGAGATAAGCAGTGAGATAGTTTTTATAAAAATCTTCCGGGATTTCAAAAAGCACCGTTTCCCCTATTCCTATGAAGCCGTCTGAAATATTTTTGGTGAGCAAAAACATTAAAAGGAAAACCGCAAAGCCTAAAAACGGATTTATTTTTTTCAAAGCCTTATCAAGAGGAATCATCAAAAGCATTGACGAGCCCAACAGGCAAAGCACACCAAAAAGAATAATGCTGTTTTTCATAAACACAGCGGTAACGGCTGTTATGATTACAGATGCGCCCAGCACAATGATACCATTTTTCAGCTTCTTTTTGCCAAAGTGCCAGCAAAAGCCAGAAAGCAGAATAAATGTGTGGCAGATAAGCTGTTGCCATATATGTGCACCGTCAGAGGTAAACCACGGCACATCAGCGTGAAAGATATTTACAACATCCCACAAGGCGTGATATAAAATCATATTCACAAGGGCGAAGCCGCGAAGAGCATCAAGAACAAAATAGCGATTTTTCATATCAGAAATCAACTTTGTAATGATGAACAAATACACCTAAAACCTTGTTATAGTCAAGCACGTGCATAACGGCGCCGTCCTCTGTAGGCAAGAAGGTTAAGCCCTCTGCCTCAACATTGTCACCGCCTACATCGCGTATAAATTTCACGGCAGTTTCACCTGTTTCAACATTGAAGCTGAGGATATTTTTGTAATTGCCGTTGTTTTCAATATCGTTAGAAAGGTAAAGTGTTCCGTTATAAAATTCACCGCCCTGGATGCGGTCAATCTCGTCAAGACCTTTAATCGGGATTTCTTTAACGAGCTTCATTGAGTTGTTAACATCATAAGCATAAACTGTTTTAGCGTGAGACCATTTTGAAGCATACAAATAGCCTGTGTCAGGGTCAACGGCACACCAAGGCACACCATCGTCATAAATTTCATTAGGAAGGTCATAAACCTCACCGGTAGGTTTAAGTGTTTCACAGTCAAACACAACTATGCAGGCATAAACCTCGTCGCCGCCTTCAACCGGGGCATAGATTTTGCCGTTATAATAGCTGATTCCTCCGATGTGGTTATTGCCGCGGTCGGAGCATTTATCGGGCAACGGATTGATACGGCTTTTCTGAAGCTCCATATCTTCAACTGTAAACTTGCCGAGAATAGTAAAATTTATTGCAGCCAAAGAGCCGCTTGTGTAGTAATACTCACCGTCTGTAGTTATTCCCTGGCCTGAAAGCAGTGCTTTTTCAAAAACCAAAACATCCTGAGAAACAAGCTCGGCAGATTCAGTGCTCTGAGCAACGGGGCTTGTGAGCAAAGTGATAAGTAAAATGGGTAAAGTGATTATCGACATAAGCTTTCTTATAATAAACATATTTTTTCTCCTTATTTCAGATTTACTGAATTCTAACATATTTTCCATAAAATATCAATAAATATTGAATTCAGTTTTTGGTTGTGATATAATTTTAACCATGGAAAATATTAAAAACAAACAAATATTAAAGCAAATCGAAGGCGGACTTATTGTTTCCTGCCAGGCGTTGTCAACAGAGCCATTATATGACAGCTACATAATGAGCAAAATAGCTTATGCCGCATCTCTCGGCGGTGCCGTGGGAATTAGAGCAAATACTGTTGTTGACATTCTCGCCATCAGAGAAAGGGTCAGCCTCCCGATTATCGGAATCATCAAAGAGGAATATCCCGACAGCGATGTTTACATCACCCCTACTATGAAAGAGGTTGATGCACTCGTTGAAATCGGGTGTGAAATTATTGCTCTTGATGCAACAAACAGAGTGAGACCGGGCGGAGTTACTTTCAGCGAATTTTTTAAAGAAGTTCGCCAAAAATACCCCGACCAGCTCTTTATGGCAGACACCTCTTGCTTTGATGAGGGCAAGCTTGCCCTTGAGCTGGGCTTTGACTTGCTCGGCACAACAATGAGCGGTTACACTCCTTACACCAAAGGCACTCCCCTTCCTGACTTCACTCTTATGAAGCGTTACAAAGAGGAGCTTGGTGCAACTGTTATTGCCGAAGGCGGTATCTGGGCACCTGACGAATTGGTAAAAGCTTTTGAGAGCGGCGCTCACGCGGCAGTTGTGGGAACAGCCATTACAAGACCTATGGACATTACTAAGCGTTTTGTTAAAGCGTTGGAGGAAAGCAGATGAAAATTCTCACCTTTGACATAGGCGGAACTGAAATAAAATATGCTTTGTGCGATGAGAATTTTAATTTGACCGAAAAAAATTCGATACCCACCAATGCCCACGAGGGCGGCCCAAAAATAATTGAGCGGGTTATTGAAATTATTAAGTCCTTTAGCGGAATTGACCGAATCGGCATTTCCACAGCAGGTCAGGTTGACAGCGTTAAGGGTGAAATCGTTTACGCTACAGACACCATTCCCGGATACACAGGCGTTAAAATTAAGGAACTGGTTGAAAAGCAGACAGGTATCCCCACCGCTGTTGAAAACGATGTTAATTCTGCCGCTGTCGGCGAGGCTGTTTTCGGTGCGGCTAAAGGATATCAGAATTTTATTTGCCTTACCTACGGCACGGGAATCGGCGGAGCAATTTATCTTGACGGCAAGCTGTTTACAGGCAACTCATTTTCTGCAGGCGAATTCGGTCATATTGTAACCCACAAAGGCGGTAAAGATTGCACCTGCGGCGGTAACGGCTGTTATGAGGCTTATGCTTCAACAAGTGCGTTGGCAAACGCAGTTAAAGAAAAGCTTCACAAGGATTTAAACGGCCGCGAGATTTTTGAAAGCTTCAGCAATCCTGAAATCAGACTTATTATTGACGAATGGATTGACGAAATTGTAACAGGACTTAAAGGGCTCATTTATATTTTTAACCCCGCTCTTATTGTTGCAGGCGGCGGAATAATGAATGAAGAATATATTACTCAGGAAATAAACAAAAGACTGCAAAACGAGCTTATGGCAAGCTTTCGCAAGGTTAAGGTAGTTAAAGCCCTTATGGGCAATGACGCCAACAAGCTCGGCGCGGCATATCTTGCATCACAATTATAAGATTTGTATAGGAGTTTTAAGTATGAAAGGTATTTTTACAGCACTTCTCACCCCATTTAAAGAGGATTACACAATCAACGAATCAGCACTTAAAAAGTTAGTTGAATTCAACCTTGAAAAAGGCATCAACGGCTTTTATGTCGGCGGTAGCACAGGCGAAAGCATGGTTATGACCAACGAGGAAAGAAAAGAAGTTTTCAGAATCGTTAAAGAAGCCGCAGGAGATAAAGTTCCTATGATTGCACACTGCGGCGCAATTTCAACTGACGCGGCTATTGATATGGCTAAGACTGCAGAAAGCCTCGGCTACAATGCTGTTTCTGCTGTTGCTCCGTTTTATTATTCTTTCCCCGCTCCTGCTATCAAGCAGTATTACACCGACATCGTTGACAGTGTAAACATTCCTATGGTTGTTTACAACTTCCCCGGCGGTAACGGATTTACATTCACAGCAGACTATGCCGCTGAGATGTTTCAGGACAAGCGCTTCTGCGGAATCAAGCACACATCCGCTGACCTTTACACCCTTCAGCAGTTCAAAGAAAAAATTGACGGCGTAACTGTTTTTAACGGCTTTGATGAAATGTGCCTCGGCGGACTTTCAATGGGTGCAGACGGTGCAATCGGAAGCACATATAACTTTATGGGTGATAAATTCCTTAAGATTTATGATGAATTCCACAACGGCAACATCAAAAAGGCACAGGAAATCCAGAACGAAGCCAATTTAATTATTGCAGAAATGATTAAATACGGTGTTTTCCAGTGTGAAAAAGCTGTGCTTACACACCTTGGCATTGATATGGGCCCCTGCCGCAAGCCTTTCCTCCCATTGAGCAAAGACGGTTGGGACGCAATGAAGAAGGTTGCAGAATCTTTATAAAAAGTGAGCGTGATTCTGAATGTTCAAAAAACTGACTGATAAGATTTTTTTCAGCAACGGTGCAGGCGATTATTCAATTCCCCTTGTGCGGCTTGATGTTATGCCCGACGGTACGCCTGAAGAGCTTAAATATCTTTACGAAATTTCCACCGTTGATGACGGGCTTGATTATATCGGACATCCCGATGCAATCTTATTAAAAGACGGAAGCATTCTGGATGTTTACCCGTCAGGCCACGGCAAAGGCGCTGTCAGAAGCAGAATAAGCTATGACGGCGGAGTAACATATACAGGCGAAATTGAAAATCAGCCAAAATCCTGGGAAACCTCAAGAGAAACACCCACAATTTATCGACTTGAATTTTCCGACGGAACTCCCGATAAAATTCTTCTTGTTTCAGGCAACCCTGACTGGCACGACGGAAAGGGTTCAATCGGCGGATTCAACTTTTCACTTTCGGATGACGAGGGTAAAAGCTGGAGCGAATTCGAGCTTTGCTTTTCAAAAAAAGATGAGGTTACCGTACTTCCCATTGTTTCAATGGCTTCACTTACAAGGCTTAAGGAAAACGGTAAATTTGTTGATAAATGGATGGGATTTTTCCACGACAGCAAGTTTGTAAACTACAAAACAATTCTTTCTTTTGAAAACGGAAAGCCCGTATGGAGCATACCCGAACCGTATTTTGCTCAGCACAGAGCCATTGAGAAAAAGGCAAATATGTGTGAGGTTGAAGTAATCCGTTCTCAGCAAGGTCAAGGCGATGAGCTTTGCCTGATTGCAAGAAGCAACAACAAAAAGTATAACTCTTTGATTTCATTTTCAAACGACGAAGGTAAGACCTGGTCAGAGCCGAGGTTTGTTCCCTCTTCACTCAACGGCGAACGGCACAAGGCTGACTACTCCCCTGACGACAGACTTTTTATCACCTTCCGCTCTATTGAAAGAGGCAAGGATAAAGCAAAAAAGCACTCCGCTGAGCGCGGCAAAAAATGGTTCAGCGAGGGTTGGGTTGCATGGGTAGGCACTTACGATGACCTAAAAAACGGCAAAGAGGGTCAATACAGAATTAAGCTTGCTCACACTTACCTCAAAAATCAAAAAGAGCCTGCGCTTTCGGCCAATGCCGACACAGGCTACTGCGGAAATGTTGTTTTTGAAGACGGTATGATTGTTACATCAACCTACGGCTGTTTCGGTAACAAAACTGCTGACGGAAAATATCAGACCTATGTTGTTTCAAAAAGGCTCAAGCTTTCAGATGTTGACAAATTGATATAAAAGCTACAGGCTGTTTCACCAAGGTGAAGCAGCCTGATTTTTATAGGAAATATTCTTTTGCGGCTTGCTCATATTTATTGAGAAGCAATAATCCCGCTATATAGCGGATGTGAAGGGCATTTTTTCCTGTGATTTTGTGATTTTTGCAATACATTGAGCCTGCTCTTCCAAAAGCCATATCAAAGCACTTGCGTTTAAACAGTTTATTATCTGACACGCTTTGAAAATCTTTAACAACAATATCCGTCTGCTTTTTAGACCTTGCACAAGCTATTCGCACAAAATCCCACATCAGGCAAGCTGTTGCAGAGCCAAGCTTTGCTTTGATTTTATTAGACCTGACAAAATTCTCATAGTCCTCAATAAGGGCTATATGGCGCCTGATGTAGTCACCCGGAACCGAGCTTGTCATAAGAGAATTTTCGTGGCGAAAATAATAATATAAACAATCATTTAAATGTGTATATTTTTTGCAGACAGTCCAGAACATCAAATTGAATAATGAATCTTCTGAAAACACCTTTTTGTAATCACAAAATCTTATGTTAAACTCCTTAATTAAAGAAGCGTTATATATTGATGACCACACACAATAAGGCGCCTGACCTTTATGAATGTAATTTGCAAAAAAGCTTGCACAATCAAAAATCTCAATATCAATATTAACAGGGTCAAAAACATTTTCGACCTTTTCATTATTATGGTAGTTTTTGAATGTGCACATATCCGCTTTTTCAGCGAGGATTTGTTCAAGAGATTTTTCAACCATTGTGGTTTCAAAGTAATCATCGCTGTCACAAAAGCAAACATAGTCCCCTGTCATAATGTCAAGGCCTGCATTTCTTGCAGAACTTACGCCTCCGTTTGGCTTGTGAATAACAATAACCCTGCTATCTTTTCCTGCATAAGTATCGCAGATTTCAGCGCTTTTGTCGGTTGAACCATCATCAACTAAAATAATTTCAATATTTTTGTAAGTCTGATTTACCATTGAGGAAATACATCTGTCAATGTAATCCTCTCTGTTATAAATCGGAACGATGATTGACACCTTTTTATTTTGCAAATCATTCATTTAGCCGTATCCTACGCTTTCGCTTATTTCGCAACGGGGACATTGATTTCAAGGTCGGTAAGAGGGAAGGAGCAGCAAGGATGGATACAGCCGAACTTATAGTCTGCAAGGCGGCGGTATTCAAGAGCCTTCGGAACATAAACCTTACCTGAAAGAAGATGTGAATGGCAGAATCCGCACTCACCGCTTCTGCAACGAGCAGGAACAGAAATACCGTTCTTTTCAAGAGTCTGCATAACAGAATCTCCGCTGTTACCCTCAACAACATAGGTGTTATCCTGAATTGTTACGGTAATTTTAACTGTTTCGGGCACACTCTGGGGGTAATCTGCCTGAGTAGCAGGATTGTGGAATTCTCCGAACATTTCGTGACGGATATATTTCTTTTCCAAATCAAGCTTTTCAAGCTCTTTATCAACAAATTGATACATCTGCTGAGGTCCGCAAAGGAAAACTGAATATGCTTCATCTGCAGGAGCATATTTTTTGATAAGCTCGGCTGTGATAAAGCCTTTTTCCATTCCCTTGGGGCATCTGCCTTTTTGATTGCTCAGAATATGAACAACCTTGATTTTGTCGCATTTGTCAGCAAGCTCATCAAGTTCTTCTTTAAAGAGGATATTTTTAGCATCACGGCTACCGTAAAGCAAGGTGAGCTCAAAATCTTCATCACCGTCTGCAATAGCATTGGCCATTGAAATAAACGGAGTGATGCCGCTTCCGCCTGCAAGGCAGAGAACTTTTTTTGCATCGCGTAATGGCTGATATTCAAAGTTACCTGACGGAGCAGAAACCTCAACCTCACGGCCTACAGTCCATGTGTCAAAAATGTACTTTGACATAAGTCCGCCGTCAACTAATTTAATTGTTAAAACATACTTACCCTCAAGAGATTCTTTGGGTGAAGATGAAATTGAATACGCTCTGGTAATCGGCATATCTTCTATTGTTTCAAACACGGTGAGATATTTACCTGCACCGAAATATGCAAGAGCATCAGTGCCTCTGTCGGGGTCAGGAACAAGAGTGTAGCTTCTGCAATCCTCTGAACGTTCAACAACTTCAGCGATTTTAAGATACTGACGCTTTGGGTGAAGAGCTTTGGCAAGAGCCATTGCGTTGTCACCGAAATTCGGCAGTTCTGCTTTAGCTTCGTCAAATCTTCCCTGACGGTATGAAAGCATTGACAAAAATTTCTTTGCTTTTAATGATTTGAGATTTGCCATATTATTTGCCCTCCTTTACTTTTTTAACAACAATTCCGCCGGCTTTTTCACCTGTGTAATATGCACAGCCGTAGCCGTCACCGCGCTCCTGTGAAGCGCCGCAGAAGAAGAAATTGCTGAACGGCTGGTCTTGTATATACTGAACTGTTCTCGGAATCATACTATCCCACTTTTCGAGCATATAGCCGTAAGGTGTTCCAAACGGAGTGTTAAGATAACGGGCAAATGTGGGAGGAAGAGCAATTTCAATCTCTTCAATATAAGGTGTGATTGAAATGTTAAGAGCCTTTTCGCAGGTTTCAATCATATCCTTTGCAACCTTGGTCTTAAACTTTTTATAATCCTGAGGCTTAACATCCTTCATAACATCGCCGAAGGTCATAGTTGTTAAGAAAAGCTGGCTTGTACCCTCAGGTGTGCAATCAGGAATAATTTCATTAAGACAGTTGATAATGCAAAAACCGCTGAAGAAATCCTGCGCAGCTTCGTACTGCTTGTCAGAATCCGAATCGGGAGCAATGAAAACTGAATAATCCTTAATGCCAAGCTCCTCTTTTGTTTTGTTCATACCGAGATATACTGTGGTAAGTGAGCAAGCAACCTTTCTGGAATTGAGCATTTTAAGCTGCTTTGCGGGAATATCTTTTTCATCAAACAAATCTGCCCAAACAGCGTTTGGTGAAGAGTTGCAGATAAAATATTTGCCGTAAACAGTTTTTTCACCGTTGATTACAACTGCGGCAGGCTTACCGTCTTTCATAATAACCTTGGTAACCTCGGAATTATACCAGATATCTCCGCCGTTTCTGCGGATAACATCATCAATAGCAAGGCTCATTTCGTGGCTTCTGAGGTGTGGAATACCTGTGCCGTTTTTAATATAGCTGTGAACCATGGCAAGGTAATAAAGGAAGTCAAGCTGAGAGCCGGGTGAGCCTAAATAACACCAATATGTATTGAAAATATCCTGAGCCTTTTTGGGCATACCAAGGGCATCAAGACCTTCGTTCATGGTGTGAGAAACCATTCTCATAATATCGGGCAAATCTTTAACACTGCCAACAAGCTTTGATGGATTTTCAAGGTTATCAAAAGCCTTAAACATACGGGTGGATAAATCAAATGCCGCCATACAGCTATCATAAGAGCCTGGAACAAGCTCTTCGAGCTTCTTTGCAAAGTTATGAAAGCCTACAGGCATACGGGCATCAACGGTAACCTCTACACCGTCTTCATTGATAAAGGTATCTGTATCGCCCTCTTTTGCAGGAACAACAAGGCGGAAGGTGGAATCGTGTCTGTGCCAATCCACATCGCCCTCAAAGCGGTTAAACATATCCTCAATAGTGCCAACCTCGTCGGGTGCACCAACACCTGCAAGCTCGTGGAGTGACGGCTCAAACTCAAATCTTCCGCGAACAAATGAAGATGCAGAACCGCCGGGGATATTGTGCCTTTCAAGAAGTAAGGTAGAAAGCCCCTCTCTGGCACAGGTTGCCGCCGCGGCAAGGCCGCCGTTACCTGCACCGATAACAATTACATCATATTGCTTCATAATTTATCCTCCATTTCAATATTGAAAGAGTTATAAGAATATTTTATCAGTTTAAACAATCAATGTCAACAATTGTTAAAGAATGAATTAAATCGGGGATTACAGTCATCCCTTTGACAGATATGGTCATCGTACACTACATACGGCAGGAGCAAGCCCCTGCCCTACAAATTTGCAAAGAAAAAAATCGAGAGGGCACTCAGACTCTCCCTAACGAATTTACCTGTACTACCGTGATAAACCGTCAATAATTTTCCGTTCTCATCTCTGATTAAACTGTCAGGCATTGCATTTTCCGCCACTTCATCAACCATACGCTGAGCGGTTTCCATTTCTCCCGACTCAACTGCATCAAGGTATTGACGGTTGGAAAACTTTACTGATTCTCTTTTATCACCTGTCCGATTATGTTCATCGTTTCCTGCGGAGTCAGATTCGGATATTTTTTTTCCAATTTGTCCGCTATATCCAACATCATTTTTTCGGTTTTCATTTCCGAGCAGGTTGCGAAAATCTCCTCCTTGCTCAGACCGCAAGCCGACAACATTCCCATAAAATGAGTCAGTTTTTTTCTGTATAAGCGTTCATATATCGCACTCACTTTCTTATAATTGCCTCTTGTTATTTCAATTGTTCCTCCGTTGCCGTCAGCTTCAAGAAGTCGGTAATCCCCTGACTTTTTGCAGAAGATTTTTGTGTCTCCTTCTTTCGTGCCGGCACTGTTTGCCCACCTCATAACAAGAGAAGTGTATTCATCATAGTAACTTCTTTTACTATACTCCATTCCGCCGTCAGTTTCAACCGTATTTTCACCCTGAGTACCGATTACGGTATTTGAACGCAGGGCATCTTCAAGAGCGTTATCCCAAAGAGCCTGAATTTCACTCCACTGACGGATGTTTTCTTCAAAAATTCGGGCTTCAATGGTTCTTGCGGTAACTCCCTCAAAGGCTTTTTTGATTTTATTCACAAAATCTGATACCCAGTCCCTGATTTTCCGGGCAAGGGTGAGGTTTTCTTTTGCAAGGCGTTCAACGGCATTGCTGTCTTTGAGCAACATTTCACAGGCATCTGCCACAACTTCACGAGAGGCCTCGTCATAACTGAGTTTGTGACCTGCCTTTTCTGCGTTATCTCTCTGTGCCGCAATCAATCTCTTTACGGTATTAGAATCTCTGCTGTTAAGGGTATCATAAACAAAGTTTCTCAGGTTTCTGTACTGCTCAGGAGACCACTTTTCAATGAAGTGTGTCAGCTCGTGTGAAGCTGTGCGGAGCATTGCACGGTCAAGCTCGCCCTGTTTGAAAGCGTCATCAATACCCGCTTCAATATCAAGATAAAAGAGCCCCTATCGGAGCTCTTTAATCTTTATATGTAACCTTTCTGCCGGTTAATTTGTGAATCCAGAATCTGCCGAAGCGGTGGGAGGATTTCATCAAAGTGCCTCTCCATTTAACATCAAAGGCTGTTTTGCAGCCGAAGGTGTCACCTTTTGCTTTAGCGGCTTTAACATCTTTCATGGTAATCATATCATACCAATGAACAACACGGCTTGTGTAGGTGCTTGGAGTTTTCTCGTTCACTTCCAAAATTCTGTAGCCGCATTGAGATGAAAAGGCATCACCGTTATAGCGGGTGCTCAAAGAATTGCAGATGTCAATCCCCTTGTGCTTTACACCGAAAGCATTTGTATGGTCGTGACCCGAAAAAATAGCAAGCACATCGCCCTTTTCAACCATTGCTTCAAACTGGCCGTAATTTTCATATCCGCTGCAGGGTGTTTCGGTGAGAGTGCCGAAATTTTCTTTGCATGGGTCAAACATATAATAGTCATCTTTATTATACATGTGGCTGTATGAGAAAAAGCGCTTTTTATCACTCTTTTTTAAAGCATCATACACATCTGCAACAATCATGTGCTGAAAAGCAAAAGAATAAACCTTTTCACCGTTAGCCTTGGTGAGCTCATCAGATTTTTGCTTATACCATTCAACCTGGTCAGCAAGAACACAGCCGTAATGACCCTTGCCGTCGTAATCGTTTGAGTCAAAGACCCAGAGGTTGAATTTCATCTTTTCCCCATTACTTGACAAAACAGGGATATTATACGTTCCGCAACCTGAAAGCAAATCACCGTCATCAATGCTGATTGAGCAGGAATAGGTGTTGTAATAAGCCATAAGCTCCTCTCGTGACATAGAGCCGACCTCAGAATCGTGATTACCGAAAGTTACTGCAACAGGGATTTTTCTTGCTTCAAACACATTCATAAGCTTATCTATGTAGCCTTTGGTTTTGGCGGAGTCATCACAGTTCTGAACATTGTCACCCGTGATGATTACAGCATCGGGCTTTTCCCGGTCGCAAGCATTTGCCATAAGCCAAACTGACGCTTCTATATTATCATCCTCAAGGTGGGTGTCGGTAATGTGCATAACCTTTAATCTGCCGTCTGAATTAAACCTCAAAGGCTTTGCAGTGGTTGAGTTAATCATTTAAAAAGTCCTCCATTTATTCCAAAACCAGATATCCGCAAATAGGGAGTGTGATTTCACCGCTGAGAGCTTTACCGTTTAAAACATCTGTATACTCTCTGTCAAGAGTAGCCTTAGCTTCACCGTCGGCAAAGTTCATTACAAAAATGAGATTGCCGCGTTTTCTGACGCTTATGCCCTCACCTGCTTTAATAGAGCAGTCGGGAGTGATTGAAGCTTCACCTGAAAGCTTGTTGCAGAATTCATCGGCAAAATCGCCGTCGTTTCTGAAAGCTACATAATAGGCCTTGCCGTTGCCGTAATTATTTACTGTTACTGCAGGACGGTTTTTGTAGAAATCCTCTTCATATTCACCGAGAACGGTTGCACCATTTGAATGAATCAAATCACAGACCTTGACAACATCGTAGCTCTTACCCGAATATGAAACTGAATTTTTCATAGTGTCGGGA
The DNA here is from genome assembly GCA_017465465.1 of Clostridia bacterium. GTDB lineage: Bacteria > Bacillota > Clostridia > Oscillospirales > Acutalibacteraceae > CAG-488. The sequence goes on from JAFTWE010000001.1 coordinate 74,519, forward strand.
AGTGAATCGGTTTCTTCACACCAGATACCGAAAATATCCTTAAGATTATCTGCAGGGAAACCGCCGAGGTAACAAAGGTCGTCTTTATCTACAAGGCAGGAAAGGTATGTAGTAACAAAATTACCGCCGTTTTTAACATAAGATTCAATGCGCTCTTTTGTTCCGTCCTTGAGCATATACAAAAACGGAGCCACAACCAGCTTATACTCAGAAAAATCGTCTTCCATTGAAATAACATCAACGCTGACGCCTTTTTTCCAGAAAGCCTTGTACCACTTGATACATTCATCAAAGTAATCACGGTGGTCGTTATTATAGCCACAAAAATATTTAACTGCCCAACTGTTTTCCCAGTCAGCAACAACGGCAACCTGACTATTGCACTCTTCGCCAACAACATCGCTGAGCTTTTCAAGAACCTCGCCAAGATGTGAAACCTCTTTGAATACTCTTGTGTTTTCGTGTCCGCAATGGTCAACCACAGCACCGTGATACTTTTCGTGTCCGCCGCGGCTTTTGCGCCATTGGAAATACTGCACGCTGTCTGCACCGTGGGCAACCGCCTGAATTGACGAAAGCTCCTGCCTGCCGGGGCGAGGCAGTTTATTTACATTGTGCCAGTTAACAAGTGACGGTGTGCTTTCCATCATAAAGAAGGGCTTGCCGCCGCCCATTGTGCGGAAAGCGTCGTGAACAAATGCTGTGTCACAGGCTTCTTTTTCGTTATATCCTCTGTCCCACGCGGGGTAATTATCCCAGGAAACAAGGTCAAGCTTTTTGGCAAATTTCTGATAATCAATGCCGTCATAAAGCTTCATAAAGTTAGTGGTTACGGGAATATCGGGAGTGATTTCACGCAAAGGCGCAATTTCATTTTCAAAGAAAGAAATGTGGCTGTCGGTTACAAAACGGCGCCAGGCAAGCTTCATTGCAGAAACATGGTTTTCTCCCCTGAATTTAGGTGAATTGATTTGTGACCAGTCAGTTACCTGATGGCTCCAGAAGCCGTTCCACCACTTAAAATTAAGCTCATCAAGGCTGTTATGATATTCTACCTTAAGCCAATCTCTGAAAGCCTGCTGACAAAGGTCACAATGGCACTCACCGCAATATTCATTTGAAATATGCCACATTTTAACAGCAGGATGATTTTTGTATCTTTCTGCAAGGCGGCGGTTGATATTTTGCACCTTTTCTCTGTAAACAGGTGAAGTGAGGCAATGATTGTGGCGAACGCCGTATTCATTGCGGATTCCCGTTTCTTCAACACGAAGCACCTCAGGATACTTCTGACTCAGCCATACAGGTCTTGCGCCCGACGGAGTAGCCAGAATAACATCCTTGCCGTTTTTATGGAGCTTATCAAGAATTTCATCAAGAAAATCGAAGTTATACACACCCTCCTCAGGCTCAAGCATTGCCCAGGAAAAGATGCCGACTGTTGCACTGTTGACATGAGCCAGATTCATAAGGCGCATATCCTCATCCCAGATTTCGGGGGTATCTATCCATTGGTCGGGGTTGTAGTCCCCTCCGTGAATTATATGGTCAAAAAAAGACGGTTTCATAAAAGCTCTCCTTTGCTGTGTTGATGATTATTATATAATATAAGCACGCACCTTTGCAAGAGAATATAACAAAAAGGCAGGGATTAACCCTGCCTTAAAATATTAAAGAACAGCTGATGTGAGCAAAACCAAAACCGCAAAAGCGCCTACAAACGGAAGAAGTATCGGAGCCACGGGAAGTACAAGAAGTGAGCCCACAATACCTGCGCCGACCTTAATGAGCATTGTGCTTTCAGCCTCAGACACATTCTGCCAGCTGAAGTGAATATCACTGCCCTCGATATAGAATGAGTCTGTTCCCATAGCATCCTTTGTTTCGCTGAGTTCAAGTCCGCATTCTGCCAGACCGTCAGCCACAAGGGCGGTCATTTCTTCATCCTTAAAGGTAATTCTGCCTGTTAAACGAAGCTCGTCAGCAGGCTCCTCCTGCCTGAGGTGTCCGTTTTTAAAGCCTGTGCACCACCAATAATAATCATATTCTCTTGTAAATTCACGGTTCCAGTTGCCCTGGATATCCTCGTGCCAGAGAGTCATTTCCATTTTGAGCCAATCCTCTTCTGCTGGGCAGTTGAACATTGTCCAGGCATCAATACCGTCATCAGAATGAGGTTTGTTATAAATGCCGATTTCACCGCCGTAGAACACGAGACCGTACTGACCCTTCCACATTTGGAGCATCCAGTCCTTATCTTCATAAGTGAAGAAAACGCGGATATAGTCATATTCAAGAAGAATATAGGGTGAAACGAAGTCATAAATTTTGCCGAAGCCGAAATTATACTGCCAGGCCTCTTTGTCGTTGGTGTAATAATAATCGTCAACATAGCTGTACTGATAGCTGAGCACCTGTTTATCTTCAAGGAGATTTTTTAACCATGAAGAGTTTTTGGTAACATTGATAGCAAAGTCGCCTGTCAGGGTTTCACCCTCAACCACAGCCTGAGCTCTGATAATTGCTCTGCCTACATTCACACCTTTAACAACACCGTTGCTGTCAACCGTTGCAACATTTTCGTCAGAAGAAGTCCAGGTGATTTCGGGCTGAACATCAACATTGGTTACGGTAGCGGTCATCTGAATTGTTTTTCTTTTAGCTACTGAAAGGTGGTCACTTTTCATAACGAGTGCGTGACCCTCACTAAGAGAGCCGTCAGCCTGCTCAGAAGCAAACGCATTCAACGGTGAAACAGATATCACCGTAATCAATACAAGTAAAATTGCAAGAACACGGGGTACAAATCTTTTGATTTTCATAAGTTCCTCCTAAAAAATTATGGGAATATTTTATCATAACAGGAAATTTCTGTCAATCGAAAGCCGCCGACAGTTTCTGACTTAGTGTTGCTTTTAGTTTAAATTGCTTCCACGATTTTTTCTTAACACTTGACTAAAAAAGAATCATAAAGTAAAATTAAATTATAAAGTGAAAAGGAGGCAGGCTATGGCTACTCAAGAAAAAGCTAACCGAACGATTGCCCGCGGGCGACGGTATGTCGGCAGAGCAGAAACCATTGCTTACATAGCGCAGGACTTTGCGGACAGCTTTTCCATCGGCAAATATCAGAACAGATTTATCTGGGACGTTGTTGGCATTGACTTTAAAATAAATGCGGCCGTCACTCTGTTTACCGGCGCGTGGGATGTTATCAACGACACCTTCATCAGCGCCATTGTTGACAGAACGAGAACCCGTTGGGGCAAATTCAGACCTTATCTTATATGGATGAAAATGCCTCTTACCCTATTCGGTATGCTGTTTTGGTTCACTCCCATATTCTTTCCAAATACGGCACCGACTTATCTTCCGAAGCTTATTTATTATTTTGCATTCAACATAATAAATGAAACCGCCAACACCTTTATGTCCATTTCAAAAACAGGTCTGCTTTCCACCATAACGCCAAATCCCGAAGAGAGGGTGCGGCTTATTTCTCAGGCGAATCTGTTTTCAAGGTTTCTTGGCGAGCAGCTGCCGGAATGGATAATGGGCATACTAATTGACCTTATCAATTCTAAAGCGGTCAAGTGGAAGCTGCAAAATCTTTTTATCGGTATGGGTGCGGCAACAGCCATTCTTTCATCCTTAATGACCTTCTGGTTCTATATGGTTTCAAAAGAGCGTGTTATGCAGTCGGTAGAAAAGCCAAGCATTATGCAAGGATTTAAGGCCATACTTAACAACAAGCCTCTTCTGATTATTACCCTTTCAGATTTCTTTGCGGGCTTCAGCATAGGTCAGAGCCGTTCAGACTATTACATTGATGTTTTGGGCAGTGCCTCGTTGCAGACTATCGTAGGCATCCCCGCCTACCCTATTCTTAACCTGAGCTATCTTTGGGTTGCCCCGTTGAGAAGAAAATTCACCTCAAAAACACTTTGGGTTGTTGAAGATTTATGGACCGACATCTGCTGGCTGGTTGTGTTCGGCGTCGGCTCTATCAACAAAAACTTTATGAGCCGCAAATTTATGATTCCTACAATGATGATTGAGGAATTTGTTGAAATGTTTGTTTACGGTGTACGCCACACCATTCCAGAAGAGCTTCGCAACGAAGCAATGGACTATTGTGAATGGAAAAACGGCTACCGAGTTGAAGCTATGACAGGCGTTGCCAAAAGCCTTGTTACAAAAATTCAGGGCATTATTATGAGCTCGGTTACAAACCTTGTGCTTTCCAAAATCGGATATGTTCAGGGTAAAAAAATCGGCACCCAGAGCGACAGAGCAAAATGGTGGCTCTTTGCATTGGGAACAGGAATTCCGATTATTACAAGCAGTTTGGGAATTATTCCAAAGCTGTTTTATCCAATCAACAACCAGGTTCGCGACAGAATGTATGCTGACCTTGCCGAAAGACGCAAGGCTATTGCAGAGCAGATGGACGCAGAAGAGGTTGAAGTTCAAGTTTAATAATTTACCGCAGAAGATACAAGCGTATCGACTGCGGTATTTTTATTGGCAAAATATCAAGTTAAAAGAATCCTATTAGACCGTGTAAAATTCAAAAAAATCTCAAGTCCCTGAAGACTTGAGATTTTGGTGCGAGTGTTCATAGTGGATTATTAAAAATTATTTGTTTGATTATATTTATAGTTAGTGCATTTTTAGCGAATTTTATAAGAAAAAACCTTTGTTCCTTTAGTGGTTGGAACTGCCATTTTAATAACAAGAGGATTATTTTCTTGCTCCTCAACTTCTGTGGGAACAGCAATCGCAACTTCAACAGTTACTGCATCACTTAGAGGCTCTAAATCGCTCAAAACAGAGTCAGTTGAACATAAATCAAGATTACCTAACATATCATCATATGAAAATAAATATCCGTCATTATAATCTACGCAAGGAATTGCCGAGTACATTAATGAATCCTTATTTCCATCTATGGTTTTGATATAACCTAATTTAGTTTTTCCTATATTTTTTATTGAAAAAGTGAGAATTACAAAAATTTTGCCATCTCCCATTCCAATGGAATTATAGGTTTCAGCAAATTCACAAGATTGTAATGTCAATTGTGCACAATCAGTAGAAACCATGTCACCAACTGAATATTCATTTTTCGAGCCACTATCACAAGCAACAAATGACAAGCTCATTATTGCAACCAAGAGTAATGCGATAATTTTTTTCATGATTATCTTCCTTTTTTTATTATTGCGGAACAATTTATTAACACCGCACCAAGTGATATAACACCTTTTTATCTCCGCAAAATAAAAAAGTGCGCCAACCGAAGTTGAACGCACCGAAAACGCAAACTCCGATTGTCGCTACACAAACTAAATCAGAATTAGGGTATATTTATCCATCATACATATTTAGTGGAGTTTGCGGTTTTACCAACTCTCAAAATATGTATGACCAAATAAAGGTATAATTATCCCTAAAAAAGAAAATGATACCTCTAATTCTAATTATTCAGTTTGTGTAGCATAATCAGTATATACTCTTTTTCGTAAAAAATCAATAAGTTATTTTAAATAACAAAAAGCGGACTGCCAATGGCAGCCCCTACGATATTGCAGGTTGACGTAGGCATGTTTTGTAAGGGTCGACGACCTCGGCGACCCGTTTGCGGCCAATTCGTGAATTGACCCTACTATTTTGCGGCTGTGTTTGAAAAAAAGAAAAATCCCTTGATAGCTAAAGGCTTCAAGAGATTTTGAAACAACGTGTAACATGACTGTTCTTCGCCAAACCTGAATTTGAGCAAAAGAAAAATCTCAAGTCCCTGAAGACTTGAGATTCTTGGTGCGAGAGACGGGACACGGCTTTGCTACGCAAATCCTGCGTCTTCGGCGACCGTCGCTAAGCAACAGTACCCGCCTCAGACTTCGTCGCTAAAAACAGTTCACCGAACTGTTTTCTTAACGCTCCTCACCCCCTTGGGGTTCAAGTCCCGTCAAGACAAAAAAAAATAACCGAATGTCAAAAGACATTCGGTTAATTTGGTGCGAGAGACGGGACTTGAACCCGTACGGGATTACCACACGCCCCTCAAACGTGCGCGTCTGCCGATTCCGCCACTCTCGCGTATCTTTGTTATCTCGCTGACAACATTAGAGATTATAGCAGATGAGTTATCGTTTGTCAACACTTTTTTAAAAGTTTTTTTAATTTTTTTGAAAAAATTTTTGCTCCCCGAAAAATTACTTTCAGGGAGCAGCTTTTAATCGTAATAAGAAGCTCTGATTCGCTGGCGGACTTTTACAAAAATCACCAAAGCAATGGAAATAACGCAGAATGAAATCAGGCCTATGTAAATACCTGTGTTTTCATTGCCGTCGATTTTAAGGTTATCCCAAAGAGAGGTCATCATAAGCTGTGTCTGTGAGTCAAGGTGGTGGAAATAGTTAGTCACAGGCATATCCTCTTTTGAGGGGTACAGAATCTCATTACCCTTGAAAGAATAATCATCGTTATTGATAACCGTTTTATTGGGAGTTGCGTAGCAGATATACTCTGCGTTTGCAAGGGCAACATCCTCACGAAGCAGGAAGTTTATATAAAGCTCTGCTGCTTCTTTGTTCTGTGAGCTTGTGGGGATGCAGATTGAATCCACAAAAATGTTTGTGCCCTCTTTCGGATAATAAAATGCAAGGTCAGAGTTGTTATCATACATAGAAAGGAAGTCCCCTGCATAATATGCGCAGATTGCCGCCTCTCCGCTTTCCATTTTATTATAGACCTCATCCATTACATAAGACTGAACAAGGGGCTTCTGAGCCTTTAAAAGCTCATATGCCTTATCCCAATCAGCTCCGTTGGTGGAATTGATATCAAGACCCGCATACCACTGAGCGGTGGCAAAAGCATCACGGGGGTTATTAAAATTCATAATTTGCCCCGAATACTTTTCATCCCACATTAAAGACCAGCTGTCAGGCTCACCCTCAACTACGGTGGTGTTATAAATAACGCCTACCATACCCACATTATAAGGAACTGAATATTCGTTATTAGGGTCGAAATACAAATTTTTGTATTCGTCCATTATGTTTGAATAATTGGGAATATTGCTGAAATCAATCTTTTGCACAAGCTCCTCAGCAATCAGGCGCTCAATCATATAATCAGAGGGAATTACTATATCATAATCCGCACCGCCTGATTTGAGCTTGTTATACATATTTTCATTAGAGTCAAAGGTTGTGTAGTTAACCTTGATGCCCGTTTCTTCTTCAAAAAGGGCGTTAACATCGAGGGTGTCATCAGCGCCGTCTGAAATATATTCACCCCAGTTATACACATTGATTTCTGTGCCTTTGAGGTGGGAATAATCTTTATTTTCTGCGGCAAAGGCAGGAACAACGCTCAAAGCGCAAACTAAAAGGCAGGCAATAATGCACATCACTTTTTTCATTTCACTGCCCCCTTTTCCTTTGACTGCTCGCCCTTAAGGCTGTTCATATTAACCAAAACGAGCAAAATCAAAATCACAACAAAAATAATTGTTGAAAGAGCATACATATCGGGAGTTACTCGCTTCTTAGTCATTGAATAAATCCTGATAGGCAAGGTCTGAAACTTTGGTCCGCTTACAAAATAGCTGATGATAAAGTCATCAAGAGATAAAGTAAAAGCCATTATAAAGCCAGACATAATTCCCGGCTTAATTGCAGGCAAAACTACCTTGCGGATAGCTTTACCCGGTGCACAGCCCAAATCCTGCGCGGCTTCGGCAAGGTTGGGGTTAATCTGCTCCAGCTTCGGCATTATGTTGAGAATAACATAAGGAAGGCTGAAGGTTACATGGGCAATAAACAATGTCCAGAAACCGAGCACACCGTTGATTCTGAGAAATGAGCCGATAAAAACGAACAGGAGCATCATTGAAACACCTGTTACGATTTCGGGATTCATCATAGGGATATTGGTAATAGTCATAATACCTGAACGGCGCCAGGATTTTTTCATTTTGTCAATACCCAAAGCCGCCAGAGTACCGATAACCGTGGAAGTTACGGCTGAGGTTATTGCAAGAATGAGTGTGTTATAAAAGGCTTTGATTGTTTCTTCATCTTTAAAAAGCTCCTGATACCATCTGAAAGAAAAGCCTTCAAAAACGCCCGTTGAGTTGGATGAATTAAAGGAATACACCGCAACAATGAGCATTGGCACATACAAAAATGCAAAAACGAGAAGAACATATATCGTTGACGGAAGCTTGGCTTTTTTCATAAGACCATACCTCCCCCAACATCCTCAGAGCTGCTGAATTTATTCATAAATGCCATACAAATTAAAATCAACACCATAAGAACAAGCGAAAGTGCGGCGCCGAAATTGAAGTTGTTTGAAACCTGGAACTGCATTTCAATAACGTCACCGATAAGAGCAAAGGTGCCTCCGCCCAATTTTTGTGAAATGTAAAAGGTGCTGACGCTCGGCACAAACACCATTGTAACGCCTGAAACAACACCTGAAACAGACAGCGGAAAAACCACCTTTGAAAACACTCTGATTTTGCCTGCGCCCAAATCCTGAGCTGCCTCAATAAGGCTCCTGTCAAGCTTGGCAAGAACGGTATAAATAGGCAGAATCATATAAGGCAGGAAGTTATAAACCATACCTAAAATAACGGCTCCGCCCGTGTTAATCATGTGAACAGGCTCCATACCTAACAAACCGAGGAGCTTATTTATAATTCCTGAATCTTCAAGAATGTTCATCCACGCATAGGTGCGGATAAGAAAATTCATCCACATAGGAATCATAACAAGCATCATCATTGTTGTCTGCACTCTGACCTTCATCTGTGAAATGATATATGCCAGAGGATATGCAATCACAAGGCAGATAACGGTTGCAACAATACCGTACCACAGGCTTCGGAGAAATGTGTCGGTATAATCACTGAGTCGATAGATATTTTCAAGAGTGAATTCCCCTTGTGCATTGGTAAAGGAATAATATGCAACCATTATAAGAGGAACAACAATAAAAATTGCAGACCAGACAAGGTGGGGTGCGGCGCAGAGCTTCTGACGCAAAAGATTCTTTTTGTTCATGCTCACTCCTCCTCAACGATGTCGGAAAGATGTTCAATTTCATCACTGAATGAGCTGTAATCGCCGAACTTGCCTGAATACTTTGACTTTTTCATAATGTGAATTGCATCAGGCTCAATGAAAAGACCGATTTTGTTGCCTACGGCTTCGTAGTCGGTAGTCTGAATCATCCACTTAAAGCCGCCGATGTCAACAATAATTTCAAAATGAACGCCCTTGAAGGTAACAGAAGTTACCACGCCTGTGAGCATACCCTTTTCAATGGGGACAATGTCAACATCCTCAGGGCGGACAACAACGTCAACAGCCTCACCCTTGGCAAAGCCTTTATCAAGGCATTCAAATTCTGCGCCCGAGAACTTACATTTGAAGTCTTCGAGCATATAGCCGTCAAGAATGTTACTTTCACCGATAAAGTCGGCAACAAAGGCATTCTTGGGCTCGTTATAAATATCCTCAGGAGTGCCGATTTGCTGAATAACACCGCCGTCCATAACAACAATGGTGTCAGACATTGAAAGGGCTTCTTCCTGGTCGTGGGTAACATAAATGAATGTGATACCCAATCTCTGCTGTATATTTTTAAGCTCAACCTGCATATCCTTACGCAATTTAAGGTCAAGGGCGCCGAGAGGCTCATCAAGCAAAAGCACCTTGGGGTCAACCGCCAAAGCTCGGGCAATGGCAACACGCTGCTGCTGACCGCCTGAAAGGCAGTCTACCGAACGCTTTTCAAAGCCGTTGAGGTTAACAAGAGCAAGCATTTCTTTAACCTTGTCGCGGATATCGGACTCTTTCATTTTCTTGAGTCGCAGGCCGAAAGCAATATTTTCATAAACATTCAGGTTCGGGAAAAGGGCATAACGCTGAAAAATGGTGTTAACCTGTCTCTTATGAGGCGGTACACCATTAACTACTTTATTACCGAATATAACCTCGCCACTGTCAGGCTCAAGGAAGCCTGCAATGATTCTTAAAGTAGTTGTCTTACCGCAGCCCGAAGGACCTAAAAAAGTAATAAACTCCTTATCTCGGATGTAAAGATTCAGGTTTTCCAGAATCTTGTTACCTCCAAGCTCAATCGAGATATTTTTTAAATCAATAACTACAGGATTGTTTTTCAATTATGCAGCCCCTCTCTTTGCCGTATGAGGCAAGAAATTTAACTAACTAATAGGATAAAATATATTTAACAAAATGTCAATATTTTTAAAAAAGAATTTGTTTGAAAGTTGTCAGATTAAGTCACATTCAGCACTTAAATTCACAAAAATCGGACCTCTTATTTCTAAGGCCCGATTTCGCATTATTCAGGTTTTTTCTTTTTGTTAGACATCTTTTTCATAAGCACAGTTGCACAAACCGCAAAAATCGGAATGGGCAAAATATAAAGGAAGCTCAGCGGGTTTGAAACATCGCCCTTATAGCCGAGAAGTGTCCACAAAATATCAATGGGAAGCATACCTAAATTGGCGGCAATAAGATACTTGGGGAAGCTTATGTTCATTGCACCGAAAAGCACGCTTGAAAGGTCGCTGGGCAAAAGGCCTGACGCCTTAATGCAAAATACAACTGCGGACTGATTGGCTTCGGTGAAATCATCAATCTTCTTTACCTTGGGGAATTTCTTTTTAAGGGTGTCAACCATTGACTTACCTGTAAATCTGCCGAGGAAATATGTAAGGAGCATACTAAGAGCATTGCCTACAAAGTTAACAGCAACAGCAACCCAGAAGTTGTCAAACACAATTCCCGATATTGCAAAAAGAAGAGCCGGAGGGAACACAAGAGCAAAGGATTTTACAACAGAAATCACTATCATAAGCACCGCTATTGTAACTGCTCCGCCCTGAAAATAGGTTGAAAGCTCTTTTGCGTTTGCAGGTGTTATGTTATATTTTATCATCAACACAACCATAGCAACGAGCATAATCACCATAAAAACTGATGACGCAATCTGCAACACCTTAACTAATTTTTCATTTTTATTATTCACAGTATCACTCCTCTGCTTTCAGCAGATTTTATCATAAAAATAAGGTTTGTGTCAAACAAGACCGTTTTCACGAAGATAGTTCACAAAGCCGTTACAGCCTTGGCACACATCAAGGTATGTTTCCTGAAAATCACCGGTGTACCATGGGTCGGCAATGCTTTCACCGGGTCGGTTGGCATAATCAAGCAAAAAGCTCACCTTGCCATCAGGGTCTGAGCCGATTATCCGCATCAGGTTACGCAGATTAAATGAATCCATAATGATGATAAAATCATATTTATCGTAATCACTTTTGGTTATCTGCACCGCAGTTTTGCCCTTGACGGAAATATCGTGGCGGGCAAGAATGTTGGCCGTTCCTCGGTGAACGGGGTTTCCGATTTCTTCGGTACTTGTTGCAGCAGAGGCGATAAAGAATTTATCCGCTATCCCCTGCTTTTTGACAATATCTTTTAAAACAAACTCTGCCATAGGTGAACGACAGATGTTCCCATGGCACACAAAACAAACTTTAATCATAGTATCACATCTTATCTGTATATTGATATGCTCTTACATAATCGACTATAAATTCACAGCCCTCACCGTTATCGGGTATGTCGACATTGCTGCCGGGCACAGCATTTTCGCCGCTCATTTCAACAGAAAGAATAAGGTATTCAGGCTCCTGACTTACTCCTCCGAAGTCGGTGCGGTAGCTCTCTTTGCCGTTTATGTAAAAGATATATTCGTTTTCATTCCATTCAACAGCGTAAGTGTTAAACTCCTCATAAGGGTTGCCTTTCAGAAGAGATTTCTTTGCCCTCCACTGCTGATGAGCGTCACCGTAGCCGTCAAAATGAAGGTTGGCTGAAACTGCATTTTCCTGAAATTCACCGTAATAAGGGCTTTCCATAATATCAATTTCGGTGCCGTCAGTGCCTGTTCCGTTTTCCTGATACACACCGTCATTCATCATCCAGAATGCACTCCAGATGCCCACACCCTTTGGAAGAATACAGCGGCACTCAAAATAGCCGTAGCGCTGACTAAATCCGTTTGGTGCATCGGAATCGGTATCAATACCTGCAGAGTACCAGCCTGCACCCTTGCCGCCCATTCCCTCTGAAAGGTATGTTACGGGGATAATCATATTGCCGTCTTTAGTTTCGGCAAGGTACTGATTCCAGTAACTGCCCTTTCTGACCTCGGAAGAATCACCGTAAGTATAGTGACCTGACCACACACTGCGGTCAAGCTCAGCATCAAATTCATCGCTGAAAGTGAGGGTAAATTTTGACATATCCACTTCATCACCAACGGCATAAAAGGGAATGTCCAACGCCATACAAATTAAAGCAATAAAGCTGAGAAAGCCTGAAAAAATTCTTGTGAACAAGTTACACATAAAATCACCCTATTCAACAATAGTGTATTTTGAAAGCTCTTTTAGCATTTCGTCATAGGTTTTGGATTTATAATCCTTAGTTTTATCGGCTTTTATTATCTTGTTTTTCTTATCAACAGTAGCCTCACTCTTGGCATTTATACCTGCCTCAAGGGCATTGAAATAAGCATCATTTTTAACAATGCGGTAAACAGTTACGCTTGACACAACATTGTCTTTGAATTTACATTCATAAACAAGGGTGTAGTGAACTGTGTCAATATAAGCAACGAGCTTTTCCCCCTCGTCGGTTTCACCGATAGAATCAAAATACTTTTTCTGAGGCTCAGAAAGATTTTCGATAACCGATGAGTCTTTTTTGGTAGCAAGCTCCTCTAATTGATGAGCAATTTGCTCCGCCTCTTTGGGAATTTCACGCTCGCTCTTTACTTCCTCCTCCTTTTTGCAGGAAGTGAAGCAAAGCACAACCGACAACAGCAATAAAACAGAAATCAGCTTTTTCATCAAATCACTCCATTTTGAATTTTAGCGGCGGTAACTGTGTTACACATAAGCATTGCAATAGTCATCGGTCCTACTCCGCCGGGCACCGGGGTAATATAGCCAGCCTTGGGTTCAACCGAAGCAAAATCAACATCGCCGCAGAGCTTGTTGTTTTCATCGCGGTGAATACCAACATCAATTACGACTGCGCCCTCTTTTACCATATCGGCAGTTACAAACAGCGGTCTGCCGACGGCGGCAACAAGAATATCTGCCTGTGATGTGATTTCGGCAAGATTTTTTGTTTTGGAATGGCAGGTGGTAACAGTTCCGTTAGCATTAAGAAGCAAAGAGCTGATTGGCTTACCAACGATATTACTTCTGCCGATTACAACGCAGTTTTTTCCCTCAGGTGAAATGCCTTCATATTTCATCATTTCCATAATTCCTGCAGGGGTACAGGGCAAAAGCTTGCCGTTACCGATTGAAACCTTACCCACATTTACAGGGTGGAAGCAGTCAACATCCTTATCGGGGTCAATGGCGTTTATAACTGAGGTTTCATCAAGATGCTTTGGCAAAGGAAGCTGACAGAGAATTCCGTTAACATCGGCTCTCTGATTAAGCTCGTTTACCAAATCAAGAAGCTCCTGCTGAGTGGTGTTTTCAGGCAAGGCATATTCATAAGAAACTATGCCGAGCTTTTCGCAAGCCTTCTTTTTATTAGCAACATACACCTTTGAGGCAGGGTCTTCACCAACAATGATAACAGCTAACGAAACGCTGATGCCTTTTTCATTGAGATATTTAACCTCATCGGTCATTTTTGATTGAATGAAAGCGGAAACCTCTTTGCCGCTGATAATTTTAGCCATAAGTGTTACTCCTTTATCAATGTGTATTCACCTGAGCGGAGAATACGCAGTAAATCGCTGTTTGTTTTTATTTTTTCTTTTGTTTCAATGCCGCCTGAAATTTTGCTGTCGGGGTGGTGATAATCACTGCCTGATGTTAAAATTTCAAGCCCCTCTCCCCTTGCCCATAAAAGGGATTTTTCATTTTCAATGGGATTTTTGGTTTTGCCGTTATGTACCTCAACCCCATCAAGGAATCGCGGCTTGGCACGGCGGACATATCCCCTGAAAGGGTGCGCCTGAACAAGAACTGCGCCTGCTGACTTTACCTTTTCATACAAGGTCTTTTGATTATCAAGAAGAAAATTGCCCGAATTTCTGACAAAATCTTCATCAATTCCGTAAACAAGATAATCATTGGGGGTAAATAAAAATCGGATTTCCATACCGAGCAAAACGGTAAAATCATCACCCGCCGCATCAAGAGCGGCTTTGTACCCGCTCAGATAACGCTCGGCATTCTTTTTATAATTAAAATAACTGTACGGCGGAAAGGTAAGCCCTGAAAAATGGTCGGTGATTACAATTCCGTCATAGCCTGCATTTTTATATTTTTCAACTGTTTGTGTCGCAGGGGCCGTGGCGCAGGTGCTTACCTCCCCTGTGTGGCAATGAAGCTCATATTTATAAGACATATAATTCCTTCTAACACAAAGAGCCACCTTTCGGCGGCTCTGAATTACTTTGAACGCATTTTAATAAGCTCTCTGTAGCTGATAAGCTCAACGCCGTGGTCCTCAAGATACTTATGTACATACGGGTCCTTCATAAGCTGGTATTCCCATACTCTGTCCTGCCATCTTGCGGTAATACCCTTAAGCTCATCACACTCAACCGACGGATGAATGAAGGTTTCTGTTACGCCTTCAGGAATATCTGTCCACTGCTTGAGAATGATTTCACGGTATTTTTCATAGCTTTCACGCATATCATCGTTCCAATCAGGGAACATAAGATAATCGGGAATAATAACATTATACTTTTTACCCCAGCGCTTTGAAAGAAGAGTAACTGCGCTGTAAAGGATATAAGGTGTGCCATTGGGGCAGATACGCTTATCATGCTTAACATAAAGGCGATAAGCATAGCCGTATTCACCGCAGATGCGAAGAGTCATTTTAGAAAGGCCCAGTCTGCCTGTGTAATGACCGTAGAGAGAACCCATGTGATTGTCGATATGTGAAGGCTTCATTCCCCAAGAATGAGCAAGGTCAATCTGAGCGCGGATTTCCTTTTCAAGGTCTTCATAAGAAGCGTTCTTTTCAACCTGGTCACTTTCGTGCCACATAAAGCCCTCTTCATCAAGAAGAGATTTGCCGTCGGTAAGGGGCTTCCAACGGTATTTGCCCCATTCACTTGTCATTGTGAGGTGAACACCGATAGGATATTCAGGATGTGCAATCGAAAAATCAACAGCGTGCTTAGCCGCAGGGCAAGGAATCATAACGGTTGATGATTTGAGCCAGCCGCCTTCAAAAAGTTCTTCAACAGCTTCGTTGGCAGCGTTACACATTCCGTAATCGTCTGCATTAACAATCAAATATTTTTTAGCCACTTTTATAACCTCCGCAAGCAAATGCTTCGTTTTATTTTTTAACCAATTTAGTTTAACATAACCAACAAAAAAAATCAACAAAATAACCCTATTATTATTTTATTTTTAGCTTTTTCAGAAAATATTTTTGTTCAGGTGTGATTCTTAGGCTCTCAGTTGCCTTTTGAATTGCCTTATTATGCTCCCACACAGGTAGCTTTTTATTGGTAAATATTTTTATAGCTTCATCGTACTGCTTGCTCAGAGCAGTTGCGAAATACCAAGCTATCATCATTTTAACATAATAATGCTCACTTCTCACCGAAGCTACCATATCAAGATATTTGGGGTCAAATTTATCGTCAAGGAAAAATTTCATCAGCATTTCAATACCAAAACGCACAGTATACGAATGAGAAGAATTCATCCACTCAATAGCTTTGATATCAGGCAGGTTCTTTTTAAAGCACTTCGGAGTCAGCATATCGCAGGTTGCCCAGTTGTCGATATACGGCAAAAATGCTTCGAGCAGGCAAAGGGTTTTGTCATAATCCTTATTCATTTCAATAAGAAAAGCGTGAAGATTATTTTCTTCATAATAAGTGTGGGGAAGCTTTTGCAAAAAAGCCTCTGCCTCAGGAGTGCCGTAAATACTTTTTGCAAATTTACGAAGCTCAGGCACACGCACACCTATAACCGTATTTTTATCTACCGTAGGCATAAGGCGTGAATGAAAATCGCGATAACCTGAATCCTGCATTGAAAATAAGCTTTCCTGAATGTTCATAAAATCACCGGTTCCATTGTACCACAACCACAAATTATTGCAAGAAAAAACTAAGGCAGGATTACTCCTGCCAAACAGTTATGTAATATCCTCTTTTTTGATGCCGAAGATGAGTCTGAGAATTCCTCGAAGTGCCTTTGGGCTTTTTACCAATACAACTTGCATAGTGCTCCTCCTTACTTTGCTATGACGATGCCGAGAATTATTATCACAACAGCAAGAACTGCTATGAGAATTGAATTTGAGCAACAAAATGACACCACCAGCCCTAAGCCGAATGCTGCTATTATTGCTCCCCAGTTGACATTCCCTCGCCTGCCGCCGCGACATCTCATAAAAACACCACCGTCATAGCTTTTACTACATACTATGACGGCGGTGAAATTCGGTTACTGATTTTCTTTTGAAATTACAACTAAGAGTGTACCTTTTTTAACGGTTACCTTGCCTTGGGGTGCAATTACAAAGTTGCTTGTTGCAAGAGTATCGTAAGGAAAAAGTGAGATGTTATCAACCTCATAATAAAAGCCTTCCATAGTTACTCCGTGAGCAGGTCCGTTGAGCGGGAAGAACGATACCTTTTCATTGACATTTCTTTCAATAAAGGCTTTATCGTTTTTGAGAATAAACGCAAAGTTATTTTCGTCGGCAAGAATAGCAGTTGCACCCTTTTTGTCGGCAAACAGGAGTGTCTGGATATTGGCAAAGGTGTGGTCAAACCGACCGCCCATTCCGCCGAAAATCACAAAGCTCTTACAGCCTCTTTTAATGCCTTCTTTAACAGCGAGCATTGTATCGGTGTCATCCTTTTCAATGGGAAAAGTGAGAATTTCAGTATCGGTATCAGGCTTTTTGGAGGAATCAAAATCACCTAAATATAAATCTGCTTTCAAGCCCAACGGCTCAAGGTGTTTCTGACCGCCGTCTGCGCAGACGATAAAATCATCCTCTGCAATCTTTGGCTTAATTGCAGAATAATCTTTGATTTCTGCCGCGCCTAAAATTACCCATCTTTTCAAAGCTGCCACTCCTTAATATCCTTAACCTCATTATACAAGGTTTTGTAGCTGAGGTGTCTTGATTCGCTGATTTCACCGTTTTCAACGGCTTTTATGATACTGCAGCCCTTATCATTCACATGGGCGCAGGAGGTAAATTTGCAGGTGCCGATGTACTCATCAAACTCTTTAAAGCAATACTGCAAATCGTCTTTTAAAATAATCTCTCCGCTTTCAAAATCGAGCGAAGAAAAGCCCGGTGTATCGGCAACATATCCGTCACCGATTTTATAAAGCTCAACATGGCGTGTGGTATGGCGTCCGCGGCCAAGCTTTGAGCTTATCTCCCCTGTTTCACGGTTTTGTTCGGGGTCAATGAAATTGAGAAGTGTTGACTTACCTACACCGGTATTTCCGGTAAAGGCGCTTGTGCAGCCTGCGATTTCTGCTTTGATTTCATCAGCACCGCTGCCGTCTTGTGAAGAAAAGGCATAAGCCTTAATCCCTGCAAGACGATAAATTTCCAAAAGCTCGTCGCAAGGCTTTAAGTCTGTTTTGGTAAACACCACTATAGGCTCAATTTTATTATGCTCGGCAATAACGGTGAGCCTGTCAATTATAAGCGTGTTTGGGTTTGGCTCGCAGGTGGAGGAAACCACAAAAAGCTTATCAATATTAGCAACAGGCGGGCGGGCAAGAACATTCTTCCTCGGTGCGATAGCCTCGATAGAGTTATAACCGGTTTCCTGCACGCTGATTGTTACCTTATCACCTGCCACGGGAGTGATTTTTTCTTTACGAAAAATTCCCTTGGCTTTACATTCAAATATTTGGTTGGCGGCCTCTACATAATAGAAGCCGCCAATGCCTTTAATAATAATTCCGTCGTACTGCATTATACACCTGTGTATTCTGATGATGGTTCGGTTGAAGATGGTTCTGTGGGGTCTTCAACAGGCTCGGTTGGCTGCTGAAGAATATGAGTTGTTTCATTATAAATATTGGGTGAAGCCGATGTGAAATTGATTGAGCATTCATAATAAAGCTGATTGTCAATATAAGCCTCAAGCTTATCATTTGCACCGTATCCCTTAACCTCAACAGAATAATCTATGCCAATCATAAGCACATTTTCATCAGTTTTAATAACCTCTCCGTTGAGGAGAACCTCAACCTTTCTAAAATCACCTGAAAGAGGAAGTCTGAACTTAACTGTGGTTGTAACGCTTGGGTCAGGACCCTTACTTACATAGATGATAACCTCTGTGCCTTCGGGAACCTTGGCTTTGTCGGCAACGCTCTGAGCTGTTACAATACCAACAGGGATTGTTTCGTCAAAAACCTCTTCAACCTTAACATCAAGGTTTAACGAAGCGAGGAGTGTTTTTGCGTCGGCAGTTTTAAGACCTGTTACATCTTTAACGGTTACATATTCAATTTCTTCGCCCTCATAAGCGTTATATTCAACAGTTACAACATCGCCGACTGTTGCCATAGCGCCTGATGACGGAGAAACCTTAACAACCGTACCCGGGTCAATGCCTGCAAGCTCAACCTTACGGGGCTTAACGGTAAAGCCCAAGCCCTCAAGCTGAGAAACAACATAGGCATAATCGTTGCCTACGAGATTATCGGGAATTGCAATCTGCTCACTGCTGACAGCAATGGTGAGCTGAATAACGGTTTTATCGGCATCAATTTTTGTGCCTGCCTCAGGAGTCTGGGTAATAACAGTTCCGGGAGCCTTAGAGTCATCATTTGTAACAAGGGGCTCGGCAAAGTTAAAGTCCTCATAAACTCCGTCGATTTCATTATAATAATTCATACCCACAAATTTGGGCACTTCTGTTTTGCTGAAAAGACCGATATCTACCCAACCGAAGTGAACGGCGGCAACGCTTAACACACCGATTGCCACAACCAAAGCGGCAATAATGCCCACAAGAACGGGAATTGTTCGGTTTTTAACAACCTCTTCTTCCTCGTCTTCTTCATCTTCGATTTTAACGGGGGCCTTTGAAACGGGAGCTTTCTTTATCGGCTTTGTAGGCTCTGTATCAACAAAGAAAGAATAATTAAATCGGATTGACGGATTGCGCTTGAACTCTTCAAGGTCAAGAATCATTTCAGCCGCAGACTGATAACGCTCATTGACATTCTTTTTCATAGCGCGCATAATAATCTGCTCAAGGCCTACAGGAATGTCGGGATTAACCTTGGTGGGAAGCTCGGGGTCATTCTGAAGCTGCATAATAGCAACAGAAACAGAGCTGTCTGCCACAAAGGGCAACTTACCTGTGAGCATTTCATAGAACATTACGCCTACGGAATATAAATCTGCTCTGTCATCGGTAACATCGCCCCTCGCCTGCTCAGGGCTGATGTAGTGAACGGAGCCGATTGTTGAATCGGAAAGAGTGCGTGTTTCACTTCTGCTGAAGCGGGCAATACCAAAGTCGGTAACTCTGATTGTTCCGTTTTCAAGGAGCATAATGTTCTGAGGCTTGATATCTCTGTGAACAACGCCCTTATCGTGAGCGTGCTGGAGGGCGCGAAGAATCTGCATAACAAAATACACAGCTTCCTTCTGGTTGATAACCTCCTGCTGCTCGATATATTCCTTAAGAGTGATGCCTTCAACATATTCCATAACTATGTATTGAAGCTTATCACCGTAGCTCACATCAAAAACTCTTACGATGTTGGGGTGAGAAAGAACTGCGATAGCCTTGGATTCATTTTTAAATCTGCGGCGGAATTCTTCATTGGCAAGGTATTCGTCTTTAAGCACCTTAACAGCAACAATGCGGTCATCAATAATGTCATAAGCCTTATAAACAACTGCCATGCCGCCAACGCCGATTATTTCACGGATTTCATATCTGCCGTCAAGTCGTTTTCCTACATAACTTTCCATACAATTCACCTCAGTTTGAAAGAGCTACAACCGTAATGTTATCGCCGCCGCCGTTTTCGTTGGCAAGCTTAACAAGGCTGTCTGCTATTTCATATCTGTCACTGTCCTGCGAAACGGAATAAATATCAGCTTCGCTGACATAGTTTGTCAAGCCGTCTGTGCAAATGAGAACAATATCATTTTCTTTGTTCATTTCTTCACGGAAGAAGTCCGCTCTGACTTCTTCATCAACACCTAAAGCTCTTGTGATAATATTCTTCTTCGGGTGATATCTTGCCTCTTCCTTGGTAATTTCACCTCTGTCAACCATACCCTGAACAACAGAATGGTCGGTGGTAACCTGGAAAAGAGAATCGGAGATGATATATGCTCTGCTGTCACCAACGCTGGCAACATAAACAATATCAACATTAACAATAACCGCAACAACGGTTGTGCCCATTCCTGCAAGAGCTTCATTCATCTTTGCCGCATCAAGCACAAGAGCGTTTGCACTTTCAATAGCAGAAACAAGAAGATTTTTGATAGAATTGTCACTCATCCCCTGGTGGTAACAGGTTGCTATTTTTTCTGAAATAACCTTTACGGCAGTTGCAGAGGCAACATTACCGCCTGCGGTGCCGCCCATACCGTCACACACAACTGCCCACGCCACATTACCCGGAAGCTCTCCGGCGGCGTAAGAATCCTGATTGTTGGCACGGACTATGCCTTTATCACTTTTTGCAGATATTTTCATTGTTACTCCCTCCCTGATGGAGATTGTTTTTCGTGCCTTGAGCGAAGCTGACCGCAAGAGGCATCTATATCTGAACCAAGGCTTCTTCTCACAGTAACATTCACACCTTGGGAACTGAGAATGTCACAGAAAGTTTTGAGTGCTTTTTCTCCGCTCCGTTTATGGGAGCTTTCGTCAATTTCATTGGCAGGAATCAGATTAACATGGCAAAGCATACCTTTAACAAGCTGTGCCAGGCGCTTTGCACATTCGGGTGAATCATTGAAACCTGCAATCATTGCATATTCAAAAGAAATTCTTCTGGAAGTTTTTTTAGCATATAATCTGCAAACCTTCATAAGCTCGTCTAACGGATATTTACGGTTGACGGGCATAATCTTTGAGCGCAGTTCATTTTCGGGAGCGTGGAGAGAAACAGACAGGGTTATCTGCAGATTCTTTTCCATAAGCTCATACATACGCGGAACAATTCCGCAGGTTGAAAGAGATATATTTCTCATACCCAGGTTCAGCCCTTTGTCATCCCCTGCTAAAGCGAGAAAACGCATAGCATTGTCAAAATTATCAAGGGGCTCACCCATTCCCATTATAACAACATGAGAAACACGGATATTCATATCCCTTTGGGCGGCGTGAATCTGGCCTATCATTTCACCTGCTGAGAGGTTGCGGACACATCCGCTTTTGGTGGAGGCGCAGAACATACATCCCATTTTACAGCCCACCTGTGATGAAATGCACAGAGTATAGCCGTATTTATATTTCATTAAAACGGATTCAATAAACTCACCGTCATGAAGACGGAAAAGGTACTTAACCGTTCCGTCAATTTTTGAAACTCGTTTTAACTCGATTTCACAACAATGAAGAGGATATTTTTCACTCAGAGTCTGACGCAAATCCTTTGAGATGTTGGTC
Source organism: Clostridia bacterium (assembly GCA_017465465.1). GTDB lineage: Bacteria > Bacillota > Clostridia > Oscillospirales > Acutalibacteraceae > CAG-488. The sequence goes on from JAFTWE010000001.1 coordinate 96,272, forward strand.
ATCTCATCATAGCTTGAAACGCCGGCCTTCTGAAGCCAGGAATAAAGCTGGTCTGCTCTGAACTTAGGAAGACCCAAGTCGGAGCAAAGCTGACGGATTTCGTCATTATTCATTGATTTTATGTCGGTAACAAGGCTCAAGAGTCAATCCTCCTGCGAATAGCTGAAACAAAGAAGCCGTCACTGTTATGAATGTGGGGCATCAATGTTATCCAGTCGGTATCTTCCCCGAAGCGTTGCAGCTCGGGAAGCACCCTGACTGATTCAAAATCGCTGTTTTCACTGAGAAAACGCATAATAATTTCTTCATTTTCTGCCGGGTTGAGGGAGCAGGTGGAATACACCAGAACTCCGCCTTTTTTAAGATAATCGGCAGACACTTTCAATATAGAATACTGTATTTCAGGTAATTTGTCAACCTCAGCGCCGTTCTTGAAGCGTATCTCAGGCTTGCGGCGGATAACACCAAGCCCTGCACAGGGAACATCGCAAAGGATTTTATCAGCCGACGGAAAAGTGCTGTTATGTAAGCTTCCGTCGTTTGAAACGGTGTCGATTACGGAAATTCCGAGCCTTTCGGCACCGCTTTTAATAAGATTAAGTCTGCCCTCGTAAATATCACAGGCAATGATTTTACCCTGATTTTTCATATACTGAGCTGTGGTAAAAGACTTACCGCCGGGGGCTGAGCAGATATCAAGAACAGTTTCCCCTGCTTTTGCGTTAAGTGCCCTGCAGCAAAGCTGAGAAGCTGTATCCTGCACATGGAAAAGTCCGTCATCATAAGCACTGAGCTTTTTCAGGCTGCCTGCTTTTTCGAGAATAATTGCATTCTCATCAAAATCAGCCTTACGGCAGTTGACATTCTGAGAAAGGAGAGCTTCAACCAGCTCATCTCTTGTGGTTTTAAGGGTGTTGACCCTGAGAACTGTTTCTGCCCCGCCCAACGATGCCTTGGCAATGCCTACGGCATTTTCTTCACCGTAAGCGTCCTTCCACAGCTTTATGAGCCACTTGGGGCAGGAATATTTGATTGAATAATAGTAAAGGCCCTTTTTATCGGGAAGAACAAGCCCTTGCTTATCAATTTTGCGAAGCACCGCATTCACAAGCCCTGAGGCAAAGGAACAGCCGTTATTTTTAACGAGCTTAACACTTTCATTAACTGCGGCTGAGGGTGGAATTTTATCCATAAACAAAAGCTGATATGCGCCCATTCTCAAAGCGGTCAGCACCTGCGCCTTAAGCTTTGAAAGAGGCTGAGTGAGGCACTGCTCAAGCTGATAATCAAGGGTGATTATTCTTTCAACAGTGCCGTAAACCAAGGCAGAAACAAAGGCTTTATCCACCGAGCTTAAGTTCTGAGCATCAAGCTCGGCATCAAGAGCAAGGTTAGAATAAGCAGAGTCTTTATGAATTTTTAAAAGAATATCAAAAGCACTTTGCCTTGGTGATTTCATAATTATCTCCTTCGGTTACCTGTGAAGCGCAAAATATAATAAAGAAGGTTTGCAACTGAGGTTGCCAAAGCGGCAACATAAGTCATTGCGGCGGCTGAAAGCACTTTTTTAGCGCCCTGAATTTCGCCTGCATCATATAAAAGACCGTCAGACTCAATAACATCCATAGCTCGTTTGCTTGCATTGAATTCAACAGGAAGTGTTACAAGCTGAAAAACAGCAACCAAGCCGTAAAGACCGAGACCGACATAAATCATCATTTCACCGATAGCAGCCATATTTGCAAGGGCGGCAACAAACATACCGATAAAAGCAATCAGAATACCGTATCTTGAGCCAAAGTTGCAAACAGGAACAAGGGCTGTGCGGATTTTGTTGGGAAGATAGCCCTCAGCGTGCTGAGCGGCGTGACCTGCCTCGTGGCAAGCAATACCAACAGCGGCAACAGATGTGCTGTTATAAACACCCTCTGAAAGTCTGATTACCTTTTCGTTAGGTGAATAATGGTCGGTCAGCTTGCCTGAAACGGGCTGAATTGTAACATCGGTAACGCCGTAGTGATTTAAAATCATCTGCGCCGCGGCAGCTCCTGTTAAGCCCTTCATATTTCTGACTGATGAATACTTGTTATATGCGCCCTTTACCTTAGCCTGAGCAATCAGACCAAGAATAAAAACAGGAAGCATAAAAAGAAGATATGAAAAATAACCGTAACCGTAAAACATAGAATCAATCCTTATTTAAAATATTCCCCTGCCGGAATAGGATTTCCCCTCAAAAAGTCGGCGGCGGGCATAGCCTTTTTGCCCTGAGCCTGAAGTGTTACTATTTCAACACCGTTGCCGTCACCGCAGGCAACAACAAGACGCTTACCGCTTTCAACAATTTCACCCGCTGAGCCTTTAACTGCACCTGCAAGAATTGTTTTGTGAATTTTAAACAGTCTTTCACCGCAAACAGCAGTTGCACCGGGCCAGGGAGAAAGTCCTCTTACTTTATTATGAACTTCTGCGGCAGTTAAATTCCAATCAATGGGGCAAAGCTCTTTTGTGAGCATCGGTGCATAATTTGAAAGTGAATCGTCCTGCTTCTGAGGTGTGATTTCACCCTTTTCCAAGGCTTTGATGGTATCACTCATAACCTGAGCGCCCATAACACTTAATTTATCGTGAAGCTCACCTGCAGTTTCGTTTTCACCGATTTTAGTTTCAGCCTTTAAAAGCATATCACCTGTATCAAGACCCACATCCATCTGCATTGAAGTAACACCGCTGACCTTTTCACCGTCAACAACGCTCCACTGAATAGGTGCGGCGCCTCTGTATTTCGGAAGAAGAGATGCGTGGATATTGACACAGCCGTATTTCGGAATATCAAGTATATTCTTCGGCAAAATCTGACCGTAAGCCACAACGATTATGATATCGGGGTTAATTTCACTCAGCACTTCAAAAGCGTCACTGTTACGAAGCCTTTGAGGCTGATAAACAGGAATATCATATTTTAAAGCAGTTTCTTTAACGGGAGGAGGCATCATGTGATGACCTCTGCCCTTTGGCTTGTCGGGCTGAGTGTAAACTGCGGCAACCTCGTGACCGTCACTTACCAATCTTTCAAGGCAAGGAACAGAAAACTCGGGTGTTCCCATAAAAACAACTTTCATTATTCTACCTCATCAGGTTCCAACATTCTGACAACCTTATCAATATAAAGAGTTCCGTCAAGGTGGTCAAGCTCGTGGCAGAAGCAACGCGCCTTTAAATCTTCACCTTTGTAAATAACCCATTTACCCTCACGGTTCTGAGCCTTTACAATAACCCACTTCGGACGGCGGGTAATACCGTATTCACCGGGAACGGAAAGGCAACCCTCTGCCTCTTCCTGAATTTCTTCACTTTTTTCGGTAATTTCGGGATTAACAAGCTCAATATAGCCGTCACCCACATCAATTACAACAACTCTTTTTAACACACCAACCTGAGGCGCGGCAAGACCTGCACCCTCGGCTTTATAAAGAGTTTCTTTCATATCGTCAAGAAGGTCCCACAGGCGTTTGTCAAACACTTCAACCTTACGGCTGGTTTTACGCAAAATCGGGTCTTCTTTAGTTACAATTTTTCTTAAAGCCATAGTTATTACCTCTAAATTAAAGTCTGTGAATTCATATCAATGTAAACAGTAACATCGCTGAAAGAATTTTTCTTTAAAAAAGATATCAGTAAATCCCCCAAATCCTTTCTGAAACGGGTACTGTTTTTGCATTTTAAAATAAGTCTGTGTCTGTATTTATTGCTGATTTTGGACACCCTTGCAGGCATAGGACCAAGAGCAATAAGATTATGGGCAGAAAGTGAGGACTTCACCATTTCGAAAAAGCTCTGCGAAGCTGCCCTTATCTTTGCTTCATTTGTGCCAACAAAGCCGATTAAGCATAAATCGCAAAACGGCGGATAAATCAGCATTTTTCGCATTTCAATTTCTTCATTATAGAAGCTGTCATAATCCTGCTCGGCGGCAAGACGAATCACTTCATTTTCGGGGTTAATTGTCTGTATGATTGCCGTGCCCTCATACTGACCTCTGCCTGAGCGGCCGACCACCTGAGTGATTAAATCAAATGTGCGCTCCTGAGAACGGAAATCATCGCTGAAAAGCTGACTGTCGGCTGAAATTACACCAACCAGGGTTACATTTTCAAAGTCAAGCCCTTTAGCCACCATCTGAGTGCCGAGCATAATATCATACTCGTGATTTGCAAATGCCTTTAGCTTTTCTTCGTGAGAAAAGCGTGACATTGTGGTATCGGCATCCATTCTCAGTACCCTTGCTCCAGGGAGCAGATTTTCAAGCTCCTCCTGAATTTTTTGAGTGCCAAAGCCTGAATATCGCATATCGTTACTGCCGCACTCAGGGCATTTTGTGGTAAAAGGAACTGAGTAACCGCAGTAATGGCACATCAATCTGCCGTTAGCGTGATGATATGTCATTGAAATACTGCACGACGGGCAGGTCACAACCTCACCACAGCTTTTGCAGGCAACAAAGGTATTGAAGCCTCGCCTGTTCATCAATAAAATTGACTGGCGCTTGTTTTGGAGGTTTTCCTTAAGGGCATCTGCCAAATCGTGGCTAAGACCCATAGAATCATCAAGCCCGTTTAAGAGCATATCAACAACCTTAACCTTCGGAAGCTGAGCCTGAGCATAGCGCTTTGAAAGGCGGTTGAGCTGATATTTTCCGCTTTTGGCAAGTGCATAGGTTTCAATAGAAGGCGTTGCCGAAGCAAGCACAAGAACAGCTTTGTTTTTAACACACCTGAAGCGGGCAACATCCTTGGCATTGTAGCGCGGAGTCTGCTCAGATTTGTAGGTATGCTCCTGCTCCTCATCAATAATAATAAGACCGATATTTTCAACAGGGGCAAAAACTGCGCTTCGGGTGCCGATAACGATTTTAGCCTCTTTGTTTTTAACTCTCTTCCATTCATCGGCACGCTGACCGACTGAAAGGGCGGAGTGAAAAACAGCAATTTCCTTGCCGTAACGCTTGTGAAAAAGATTGAGCGTCTGAGGGGTCAGGGAAATTTCGGGCACCATAACAATAACGGTTTTGCCTTTTTTGATTATTTCATCAATAAGGCGAAGGTATACGCTGGTTTTGCCCGAGCCCGTTACACCAAAAAGAAGTGAAGCACCGCCCTTGCCCTCATTATAAAGAGAAAGGACATTTTCGTAAGCATTTTGCTGCTCTTCGGTTAAAACAATTTCTTTCGGGGCTTCGGGAGAAGCAATATCTTCATAAGGATTTCTGCTGATTTCATTGTCATAGTAACTAACAAGGCCCTTTCTTTCAAGGGCAGACACCACCGCAGGGGTGAAGCCTGTGAAATAGCAGATTTCTTTGATTGAAGCTGTGCCTACATCCTGCAAGAGATGAAGCACCTCTTTTTGCTTTGCCGAAAGCTTTAATTCACCGTCAACAGCCCTCTCGCCGTCTTCAGTCAGGCGCACCATACGGACTGTTTTATCGCCAAGTCGGCGGACAGCCTCGTTGTTGGTGCAAAGCCAGCCTTTTTTCAGCATCCGTTCAAGAATACCGCTGTCATTTTTATAGCCGTATTTTGAAAGGATTTTGGCGCCCTCTTTATACTCGTTTGACTTTTGTAAAAAGGAATAAATTTCCTTTTCGTCAGCGGTCATGGAAGAAGTGTCGGCATCGGGAACGGCTGTGTAGGTAACAACGGTTTTATGAGTTACACCTACGGGCAAAACAGCTTTATACGCTTCAAACAGCGTACAGAAGGTTCTGTCTTTAAGCCAGAGCACCAGCTCCAGCATTTCACCGTTAATAAGCGGAGCTTCATCAATAAGCTTTAAAACACACTTCAGTCCCTTTGCAGAGTCAACCTCTGTTTTGCTCACAATAAAGCCCTGCCTGCCCTTGTTGCCAGCCCCGAAAGGCACCATAACCCTGCAACCGGGAACAGCTTTTTCGGCAAATTCGGCGGGGAGCAGGTATGTATATTCTATATCAAAATGATACGCCGTATTTTCAACAGCAACGGTTACAGCCGTTTTAGAAGACATACCGCACCTCCCTGAATTATGTAAGTAGTTTTATTAAAGATTTCTGATTTCTTCAGGCTCTACGATTTCGTATTCGCCCTTTACGATTTCATCAATAGCGATGCTTACAGGCTTTTCTGTAAGGATAATCTTATTTTCTTCAGCTTCTTCTGAAATTTCTCTTGCTCTTTTAGCAGTTGCTCTTACCAATGAGTAACGGCTGATGTGACCTGAAAGAACTTCCTTCAAATCGGGGTTGAATTTTAAATCTCTGTCCTGTGTAAACATGATTATATCTCCTTTAAATTATTATTTTTTTAACTGCAAGGCTCTGATTACGGCTGTTAAATCATCAACAGCGTCCTCAAGCCTGTCATTTATTATGTGATAATCATAATTGGGGCTGTATGCAAGCTCGTCCTGTGCGATATTGAGCCTGCGAAGAATATCTTCGTCAGTTTCTGTTCCTCTTTCGCGAAGGCGTTTTTCAAGAATTTCAAGGCTTGGCGGCACAATAAAAGCACCGATTGAATGAGGATAAATCTGCTTGATTTGTTCCGCACCCTGAACCTCAATTTTTAAAATAACAATATCACCGTTTTTCAGGTGTTCATCTACATAGGATTTAGGTGTGCCGTAATAATTGACACCGTATCTTGCATATTCAAGAAAAAAGTTCTGCTCAATGAGCTTTTCAAACTCATCAACCGAAACAAATTTATAGTCAACACCGTCAACCTCTCCGTCACGGGGAGCACGGGTGGTGTATGAAACGGATTTCCACACACCGGGGACCTTTTTCTTAAGGTATTCTATAAGAACTGAATCCTTACCTGCACCTGCAGGGCCTGAAAAGACTAATAATGTTCCGTCAGACACCGTCATTTCCCTCCCCCACAAGCTCGCCTACACGGTTAGCAAGTGTTTCTGTCTGCAGATAAGAAAGGATAATCTGGTCGCAGTCGGTGATTACAACTGCCCTTGTCTTTCTGCCGTGGGTGGCATCAATAAGCCTGCCCTTTTCTCTGTAATCCTGAATCAGGCGCTTAATCGGTGCTGAATCGGGGTTTACTATAGCTGTCATTCTTTCGGCATTAAACATACTGCCGAAGCCGATATTAACAAGTTTCATACGACCTCCAACTTACTCTATATTCTGCACCTGTTCGCGGATTTTTTCAATTTCAGACTTGATATCAAGCACGCGTCTTGCAATTTCAACATCCTGAGCCTTTGAGCCGATTGTGTTAGCCTCACGGTTCATTTCCTGAACAAGGAAGTCCATCTTTCTGCCGATAGCCTCTTCACAGTCAAGGAAGGTGCGAAGCTGGTCGATATGAGAACGAAGTCTTACAGTTTCTTCCGCAACGGCAATTTTGTCGGCATAAATTGCGGCCTCAGTTAAAAGACGCTGTTCTTCAACATGGGTGTCACCCAAAACATCTCTCATTCTTGCAAGGAGCTTTTCGTTATATTCTTTAACCGTTTCAGGTGAACGCTTTTCTATAAAAGCAACATTTTCAAGAATAAAATCAGCTCTTGAAGAAATGTCGTTCTTCATTTTTTCACCCTCAACAGCTCTCATATTGATAAAGCTGTCAACAGCCTCCTCTGCGGTAGCCTTAACAGCCGCCCAGATTTTTTCTTCATCAGCCTCTTCACGGCGGACAAGAAGAACATCCTGAAATCTGCCTAAAGAAGAAGCGTTGATGCCGTTGTCAATTCCGTAACGCTCTGAAAGCTCATTGAAAGCGTCAACATATCCCTTTGCAAGAGAATGGTTTACTTCAACAACAACATTATCATCCTCAAGATTTTCAACCTGAATGTAGCATTCAATTTTACCTCTGGCTACCTTAGACTGAACAAAAGATTTCATTTTTTCATCAAGGAAACCGTAAATTCTCGGGTATCTTGAAGAAAATTCAAAATATCTGTGGTTTACACTTTTTATTTCAACAGTTACATTAAGAGAGTCAATGCTTTTATTGGCTCTGCCGTAACCGGTCATACTCTTTATCATTTTCGCTGTTCCTTTCACTTAATGTTTGCAACAATGGCCTGCCAACAAAAACGGAATTTCACCTGAAAGCCTGTCCCCGTTTTTTTCAAAGCCTAACATTTTGGCAACCTCAACGGCTTCATCTGCAGAGTAATAAGCTATGTAAGCATTTCTGTTGGCACCGTAATTTAGAGAGCTTCTTATAAGCCCCTCCTGAGTTTCAGGGTCTTTATCAAAAACGGAAACCTCGATTATTTCCATAGTATATCCGTCAAGATAAAACACTGAAAGACCGCATTCTTTTCCGCTTTCATCATAGCCGATATAGCCCAGGGCACGGTCATCGTTTTTATATTTTTCGGGAAGTTCTTTATTTGTTTTGGGTTTAAAGGTTAACATAGCTTCTCCTTATTTCTTAGCGGTTTTCATACCTGATGAAACCATAAGCTTATGAACTTCATCATCTGTGAGGTTACGCCATTTACCCTGCTGAAGCATACCTAATTTTATTGAACCGATTGCAGTTCTCTTAAGCCTTGCAACCTCAAGCCCCATAGCTTCGCACATCTTTCTTATCTGGCGGTTTCTGCCCTCGTGAAGTATCATTTCAAGCACAACTCTGCCCTCTTCTTTTTGAATAATGCGGGCATCTGCAGGGGCAGTCATTTTGCCGTCAATTTCAATACCTGTGCTGAATTTCACGAGCATATCTTCGGTAACCTGAGGGCGGACCGTAACTCTGTAGGTTTTGGGAACGTGCTTTGATGGGTGAGTCATTGCGTTGGCAAAGGCTCCGTCATTTGTTAAAAGAAGCATACCCTCGGAATCCTTGTCTAATCTGCCCACGGGGTAAACCCTTGCGCCAACATCTTCAACAAGCTGAGCCACACACTTTCTGCCGCGCTCATCCTCCATAGTGGTTATAAAGCCTCTCGGCTTATGAAGCATTACATAATACAGTTTTTTAGAAAAGACAACCTTTTTACCGTTGACGGTAACTGTATCCTTTTTGGGATTGATTTTATCACCAAGCTGTGCAGGTCTGCCGTTTACCTTAACCTTGCCGTTAAGAATAAGCTCCTCTGCCTTGCGGCGTGAGGCTATTGCACACTGGGAAAGGAATTTTTGAAGCCTGATTCTACCATCAGTCATTGGAATTTCTCCTTAAAATAGTTTTTTATTCGGGTGAAAAGCGACTGCTTTTCTTTTTTATTTTCTGTTTTTTGCAAAGTGACATCTTCATTAGCTGTTACAGGTGAAGCTGCAATAACTTCATCACCCTGGAACCACCTTACCTGCCCCACTACCTGCCCTTTTTTAACAGGAGCATATAAAAAGTGCTCAGATAAAAACACACTTTTAACATCGTCTGTTTTGCCCACGGCCAAAGCCTTTTCACAACTGAGTGAAACGCTGTTACTTATTCCGCCCACAACAGGAAGAGTTAAACCGTCAGCAGAAAAAGCACATTCAAAGCTTTGGGTCACAGAAAAGCCGTAATCAAGCATTTCACGGTGGTCCTGCCAATCATCAGGAGCATTGAGTGTAACCGCAACAAGGGTAACTCCGCCACGCTGTGCGCAGGAAACAAGACATCGTCCGCTTTTTTTGGTAAAGCCGGTTTTGATGCCTACTGCACCGTCATAGCTTGAAAGCAGACGGTTATGATTGGTAAGTGTTCTGCGGTAGGGAGGATTTCCGTAATACACCGCGGCACTTTTTTGAGAGCAGATATAAAGAAACTCGGTATTTTTAACGGCTTCACAGCCGAGCAAAGCCATATCGTAAGCCGTGGAATAATGATTTTGGTCATCAAGGCCTGACGGAGTTACGAAATTGGTATTTTTCATACCGATTTTTTTGGCACGGTTATTCATCATCAAAGCAAAATTTTCCACACTTCCGCCCAAGGCGATTGCCGTAACATTGGCGGCATCATTGCCCGATTGAAGAAGCATACCGTAAGCTAATCCCTCCAAAGTAACAGTATCCCCGGGGAGAAGCCCCATTGAAGTTCCTTCTATGCCAAGCATAGATGAAGTTACTTTAATTTTTCGGTTTGGGGTATATTCTTCAATGGCTAAAAGCGAGGTCATAATTTTGGTTGTGCTGGCCATTGAGTGCTTTTCATAAGCGTTTTTTTCATAAATCAGCTCACCCGTCTGCACACACATAAGTGCGGCACACTCAGCGCTGATTTGCGGCGTTTCAAGCGCATTAACATTAAAGCAAAAAGCACTAAACGCCATTATGACAGCTAAAACAAATGACAATAACCGTTTCATTCAATCATCACCCGTACATTATATGCACAGGCTATGACAAAAATCAGTTGTTCTGCTCAAAAACAGAGTTATCTTCAATTACTTCTGTAGGGGCATCCTTTTTGCCCTTAAGCTTGTCTACAACCTCGGTAAGCTTGTCTACAAGGTCGGGAATCATACCCACAACTCTTTCAACAGAAGCATCGGGACCCTCTGAAATATATTTGATTGAAACATTGCCGTTATTGATAACAAGGAAAGCCACGGGAGTGAGGGTTACACCTGCTCCGCCGCCACCGCCGAAAAGGTCTTTAGATGACTTTGTGGGGAAATCTGTTCCGCCTGAAGCAAAGCCGTAGGTTACCTTTGAAACAGGAATAACCTTAATGCCGTTACCTGCATCAATAGGGTCACCGATGATTGTGCGGGAGTCAACCATATCCTTGATTTTTTCAATAGTAGTACCTAAGATACCTGCTGCTGACTGTTCTTTCATTATATAGTTCCACCTTTCTTAGCTGAAGCCTCAGCCTCAGCGGTTGATTGATTATTATTATCGGTTCCCTGAGGAGCCGTGTTATCCGTTTTTTCTGTTTTTGGTTGATTTTTGGCATTTGAAATAAACACCTTAATAAGCTCAACCAGAAGCTTGATACCCATTACCAATGCCGCACCGATAAGCTTTGAGGGAATAACTGCAAGGTGAAGAGAAAAAGCACCTTCGGTTTTACCCCCGAGGAAATCGGGCTGAACCTTAACTGAGCAATTTTTAGAATGAACAATACTTAAAATATAGCCCATTGCAGGGTAAACAGCACTGCACATTTTACCGTAGCTGATTGCGGCATCTGCACTGTTACCGCCGCCTACATTGATACGAAGCCACAATCGGCGGATATAAAAGCTTCTTCCGATACCTTTTAAACCTGAACCAAGCTTTTTGGCTATGTTTGAAATAAGCTCTAAAATTCCCGTAACACCTTGGTTGTTATAGAAGGTTTTGATGAAATTTTCTTTAGGCTCGGCGGGTGTCTGCGGCTCTTCGGCCGGCTTTTCCTCCGCAGGCTTTTCTTCTTTGGGTTTCTTTTCTTTCTTCGGTTTTTTCTTTTTCTTGTCTGCAGGCGGATAAATGTAAAACTTCACAAAAAGCCAACGCACAGCAAGCACGAAGCTTTCTTTATATTCGGCGTAAACATTCACAGGTAACGACAGTATCACCAGCAAAAACAAAAGTATACCGAGAATAATATATAAAGCTAACATTCAATCACCTCCTGATAAATTTAAACTGATTTATTCGCTTTTTTCTTCGCTTTCTCCTGCTAAGTCGAGGGAGAGCTGGTCGGGTAACTCTTGCTTTTCCGGTAAATCCTCATGCTCCGGCAAGTCGGGTAATTCGTCGAGAGAAGTTACGCTGAAGCATTTTAAAAATTCGGGTGTTGTGCCGTAAAGAAGGGGTCTTCCCGGCAAATCAAGTCTGCCCTTTTCTTCTACAAGACCCTTCTGACAAAGGGTTGAAATAACGCCTGAGCAATCCACACCTCTCACCTGCTCAATAAAAGACTTTGTAACAGGCTGATTATATGCCACAACTGCAAGCACCTCAAAAGCGGCTGTTGAAAGCGGTGAATTCTTTTTAATTTCAAGCACTGCTCTGATTTTATCGGCATACTCGGAACGGGTGCAAAGCTGGAACTGATTGTCCATACGCACAAGGCAGATTCCGCTGCCTCTTTCATCAAGCGATGCTCCGAGATTCATAAGCAGATTTTCCGCATATTCGGGCTCGATTTCAAGAGCCTCTGCTATGCGCTCATATTCAATAGGCTCGCCCGAAGCAAAAAGTATTGCTTCAACCGCCGCCTGCATCTCGTCAACCTTCAAAATAATCCTCTCCAATTTCATAATCAGGGTCATCGGCAATCATTTCAATTTCCATTTCATTGCCCTCACCCGAAACGGCAATTTTTTTATCCTTAGTCAATGACAGCAACGCAAGGAAGGTTGCCACCATTTCGGAACGGGAATCTGCCGTTTCAAAAAACTCCGTGAATTTCTGCTTTTTCTTTTTAAAAAGTCGGGTCATTATGTATTTAACCCTTGCCGCAATAGGAACAATTTTGTGAGCAACAATTCCTGAAAATGCTTCAATAGGCGGAGGCAGGTTTCTTTTACCTCTGCCGACAGCCGAAAGATACGCTCTGAAAAGCTCCAACGGCTCGTGAAGCCTCTTATATTTCATATCGGGCGGAATCTTCTCAGGCGCTCTTGCAATATGCTCCAAATCAACCTGCTCGCTTAATTTTTTAGCCATAATCTGGCAGTCGCGGTATTCCGAAAGCTCACCCTGAAGCTCTTCCTTAAGTGCCTGTGCCTCCTCCTCGTGAACGGGAAGAAGTGACACGGTTTTGATATAAACCAATCGTGCCGCCATTTCAATAAATTCACTGGCAACACCCATATCCGCCTCCTGCATCATACGGACATACTCAAGGTATTGCTCCACAAGCTGAAGAATCGGGATATCGTTTATATCAATTTTATGCTTACTTATAAGGTGCAAAAGCAGGTCCATAGGGCCTTCAAACACCTCTAATTTGTAGGATAAAGTTTCCATAAAATACTCCGTTAAAAAACTAATAATGCCGCCTGCTTAAACAAATTCAGAATGAAATTGGTTGCATAGGACAGCGGTGTTGAAAGCACACCGAAAAGAAGAAGAGCCATAATCACAAGAATAAGATAACGCTCATACTTCATAAGCTTAAAATAAAGATGTGACGGAAGCACTGCGGTGAGCACTCTTGAGCCGTCAAGGGGCGGAATGGGAATGAGATTGAACACTGCAAGGTTTACATTGATTATGGCGCAATACTGAAAGAAAACATAAAGTGCCAGAGCAACTGTGTTATCGGAAGTAAAATTCTGACCGATAAACACAAAAACAAAGGTGCTCAAAAATGCCATAATCAAATTTGATATCGGTCCTGCAAGGGCAATTATTGCGCCTGCAAGCTTTTTGTTTTTCATTTTAACTCTGCCGAGGTTTACGGGAACGGGCTTTGCATAGCCGAAGCCGACGAGCAAAATCATAATTGCGCCAATCCAGTCAATATGGGCAAATGGCGACAGAGTGAGTCTGCCCTGATTGTTGGCAGTTTCATCGCCCATTTTATAAGCAACCCAACCGTGAGCAAATTCGTGAATGGGCAAAACGCAGAACACCACAAAGGCGCTGACGCAAAGGCCGATAATTATATCAACCATATCTCCGCCCATTATTAAGTCTAATAACATATAATCACCTGTTTTTAGCGGCGGTAACTACTCTTTGAATACCGCTTAAATCGTTAATTGTATCGGTAATACTTCCTGCAAGGAAGAAAAGCTGTGACACATCCTCAGCCTGAGCTTCACCGCACTCAACAGCCATAAAGCTACCCTTTTGCAAGCGGTAAAGCCAGTTTTCTGCAAGAATTTTATAAAAATCAAGACCGTCTTTTCCGCCGTCAAGAGCCATAGACGGCTCGCGCTGAACTTCCTTTTGAAGAGTCGGCAATTCATCTGATTTGATATACGGCGGATTTGACAAAATCAAATCGGGGGTAATCCCCTGCAACAGCCTTTTGTCGGCAATATCACCGCTGATAATTTCAACATTTTTTGCCTTATTGAGCTTAATATTCTTTTTAAGGTATGTGAGTGCATCCTGTGACTTTTCAACGGCATAAACCTTTGCCTTAGGAAAAAGCTTGGCAACACTCACGGCGATGCAACCGCTGCCTGAGCACAAATCAAAAACAACGGGAGCCTTTTTATCCTTCAGATTATCCTTTGCAAAGTCCACAAGAAGCTCGGTTTCGGGTCTTGGGATAAGCACACCTTCACCCACATAAAACGGGTAGCCCATAAATTCCCACTCGCCGAGAATATATTGCAGCGGCTCCCCTGCTATCCTCCTTCGGATAAGCGACAGAAACTCCACCTCAGTTTTTTTGTTGACCTCTTTATCCTTTTTGAGAGCAAACTGAGCTGAGTTTATTCCCAATGCTTTTTCAATAAGCCAACGGGCATCAAAAAATGCGTTTTCAACAAAAGCATAATCGAGCATTTCTGCCCCTTGACGGTAAAGCTCATTAACTGTCATTATTCATCTTCCTCTGTTAATTCAACGGGGATAATAACCTCTTCTTCTTCAATACCGAGGCATTTTTTAGTAGCGGCAATAGCTACTTCAATAATATCATCAGTAGGCTCTTTTGTGGTAATTCTCTGCATCCACAAGCCGGGAGCTGATGTTATTTTCACAAAAAGGTTGTTGTGTGCGCCTGCATATTTCAAAACCTCGTAGCCAATGGAAAGAAGCACAGGCAAAAGAAGAATTTTAACAGCCATCCAAACAAGTCTTGACTCACGAAGACCCGGGAAAAGAATAGCAACAAGGCTTGTTACAACAATGCTTATAAGAATAACAAGGAAAATAAAGCTTGTTCCGCATCTTGGGTGGAAGCGTGTCTGCTTTTTGATATTTTCAACGGTTAAGTCCAGTCCGCTTTCGTAACAGGCTATGGACTTATGCTCCGCACCGTGATACATAAACATTCTTCGGATTTCTTTCATAAAGCTGACAGCGTACATATAACCGACAAAAAGCACACCGCGTACTATGCCCTCAATAAGAGGCTTGAATTTTGTGATATCGGCTTCAAGCAAATAATCAATACCGTCAGCTAAAAGGCTGGGAAGATAAACAAAAAGCAAAAATGCAAGACCGAAGCCGAGAACAGCTGAAATAACGCCGATTACAGCCATCATCTTAGGTCCGAAATGGTCGGTAAGCCATTTATCAAGCTTTGACATTTCTTCTTCATTGCCGTCTTCAAGCTCCATAGAGGTCTTTTCGGCAGATTCCATAATAGCCTTATATGAGAAAATCATCTGGTCCACAAAATTGATTGGACCTCTGATAAAAGGAATTTTTGCAAGCTTTAATTTATCCTTGAGCATTTTCTGCTCTTTGAGCTGTGTTTCGATTGAGCCGTCAGGCATTCTCAAAGACATACCCACACCCTCGGGGCCAATCATCATAATACCCTCCATCAGCGCTGAGCCGCCGATTGAGTATTTTTTATTTTCCTGTGACATCATTCATCCTCCTGTGAAATTCGTTCATTTTCAGCCGCAATAGCTGCTTCTATGTCCCACTCCTCGCCGATTTCAACATGGTCAATGTCAAACGAAATCGTAACGGTTGTTCCCTCACCGAGAACACTGTCAAGCTCAAGAGTGCCGTTATGAAGCTTAACAATTTCATCTGCAACGGCAAGTCCGATACCTGAGCCGTGGACTGTCATATTTGTTTTATAAAATTTCTCTTTAACATGGGGCAAATCTTCAGGAGAAATACCGCAGCCTGTATCGGTGATTGAAATAACTATGGTGTCATTTGCAATCTCTGCAGTAACCATAATTTTGCCGCCCTGCTTTGTGTATTTAAGGGCATTGTCAAGAATATTGACAAATACCTGCTTAATTCTGTCGGCATCGCCGTCCATAGGTGCGGGCAGGTCGGGTGCATTATAAACAAGGTCAACACCCTCTCTTGTGGAACGGTCTTTAAAAGCAAAAACCGTTTCGTCAAGCTCGGCGAGAACATCCATTTTTTCAATTCTCAAAGCAAGACCGCCGTTCTGAATTCGGGAGAAATCAAGCAATTCTTCAACAATTCCCGAAAGTCGCGTTGCCTCATCAATAATAACATTCATACCTCTTTGGGTAAGCACCGGGTCGGTGTCACTAACCTGAAGGATTGTTTCACCCCAGCCCTTGATGGCGGTAAGAGGAGTTCTGAGTTCGTGAGAAACCGTAGAAATAAAGTCATTTTTCAGCCTGTCAGCCGCGCTGATTTCAGTTGCCATATCGTTAATTGAACGGCAAAGCTGACCGATTTCATCATCATAAAGGTAATGGTCAATCCTTGCATCAAGGTTGCCACCTGCTATGAGCTTGGTGGTGTCGTTGATTTCACGAATGGGCTTTACAATGGAGCTTACAAAAATCATACCTGAAATAAGCACAAGCCCCACAAGAAGCAGGAACACCAGAACAATAACGATGTAAAGGGTTACAATCTGCTCATCAATAGCTTCAAGAGAAGTGATATATCTCACAGCACCGCGGATGTTTGAAGAATCATCCTTAATAAGGTTGGTGACAGACATTATTTTTTCGCCTGATTTTAGTTCTCCCGTCCAGGTGGTGTAAAGAAGCTCTTCTTCGCTGTCGATAGCCTCGTAATAATCGGGCATTTCGGGGTATTCCACACTAAAGCCGCTTGATGAAATAATCACCTTACCTGTTTTATCAATAACCCAGACCTCAATAAAGGATTTTTCAGAAAATTCTGAAACATATTCCCTTGCGCCGTTTAAAAATTCGGCATCGGTGGTGTAGTTATCAAAGTAGTGGGTAACAATTCCGTTTGAATAGCTTTTGAGCTTATTAGAAACAGCTTCATAATAATAGCTTCTGATAAAAAGTGAGCTGATTACACACAAAATCGCAAGAATGGCTATGGTAACTGTGGCAGATTTTAAAAACCAACGCTTTGTAAGACCTACAAGCTTCGGTGACTTTTCTTTCTTCTGCTTTGCCATTTTGCTCACTCCTTTCAGAATAAATTATTTATGAAACCCATTTGTAGCCCATACCCCAGATTGTTAAAAGATGCTTGGGGTTTGACGGCTCATCTTCAATCTTTTTGCGGATTCTTCTGATATTTACATCCACGATTTTATCTTCATCCTCATGACCCTCGCCCCACACCTTTTTGAGAATGGAGGTACGGCTGAGAGCTGAACCCTGATTTTCAAAGAAATACTGCAAAATCTGGAACTCAACCTGAGTAAGGTCAATGGGAATATTGTTTTTGGTTAAAACTCTGTTTTTGGTATTAAGTCTGAAAGCGCCTGATACAATTTCATCATTTGAATCTGCAGGCTTTTCAAGCATTGCCACGCGGCGGTAAATTGCATCTACTCTTGCCATAAGCTCCGAGGGAGAAAATGGCTTTGTAACATAATCGTCTGCACCGTTTAAAAGACCTGTGACCTTGTCCATCTCCTGAGTTTTGGCGGTGAGCATCATAATGCCGAGAGAATTGCTTTTTTCTCTCAGGCGCTTGCACACCTCAAGGCCGTCCATATTAGGCATCATAATATCAAGAAGCGCTACGGCAACATCACCGTCACAAGCCTCATATTTTGCCAAAGCCTCAAGTCCGTCGGCGGCTTCTATTGTTTCATAGCCTGCACGCTTTAAGTTAATTACAATAAATTCTCTGATTGCCTGTTCGTCCTCGGCAACAAGAACTCTTTTTGCCATATCTCACCCTCCTATGTCAGTAACGGAAAAGCCGTCTTTAAAATGATTATCTTTAACTCCGAATGATTTACCCGATGCTGTAATCAGGTATTCATAAGCTTTATTGTTATATTCGGTCAATCTGCTGTAGCCGTCAAGACCCGGTGTGTCGGTTGCGTGAGAAACAACGGTAAACAGCAAATCTCCGAGATGCTCGCTGGCAGATTTATTCCATCGGTAGAAATACCACTGAGAGTCAAGGCTTGTGATTGTGATTTTACCAACCCAACTGCTCGGAATATCAAGCGAATAGCCCTCTGCGGTGTTATAAAGGCAATATTTTTCTGCCTTTAATTTGCCGTCTGCAAAAGAACACCATTTAACATAATAGATGCTTTCTTCCTGCAAAGCGCCCGATTTTACCTGAGTGGAGCCTACAACCTCAACACCCACGGGAACTTCAAGCTTGCCGTCAGAGTCAATATCGCTCACAGGAATTCGGAAGCTTCGCCAGGTGGCGGTGGTTGACTGGGTTTCAGAATCAAACAGCGGAGCGTTAAGGGAGTTGGTTTTATCATCCCAGCTGAGGATTTCGGTTATCATATCGTGCTCATTTTTAAAAGCATCAACATAAATATAACCGTCATCGCCCACAGTAATCTGATTATAGCCCGAAACATTGCCGTCAATGCTTATTGTAGAAAGCTCATTTATTGCGCGCTTATTTTCTTCAATTTTAAACACATTTGCCGTAGCTGACGGAACAACCCCTGTTGTATCAAGGTTTACAAAAAACAGCTCCTTGCCGCCGTCTGAATCAACATCAATCATTTCAAGCAGATTGTATTGATATGAGCCAAGGCCCGTAAAGGCATTAGGAAGAGATAAATCAGGCTCATAAACCGAAACCTGCTTATTAAAGGTGGAAAGATTCCAGCCGATAATAATTTCTTTTATGCCGTCGCCGTTCATATCCTCAATAACAACGGTGTCAATAGAAGAGCCGAGACCTGTTACGGACTTTATATATTTCCACTCTTCATTTTCTTTTTGAAAAATACCTACGCTGACAGTTTCTTCAGTTTCTTTAACCGAATAGAAAACCATTGCTTCTTCCATAGAATCTGAATTAAAATCGTCAATGATAAATGCAGACTTATGCTCACCGTTGATAGGGGCAATAAGTGCGGCATTGGTGCCGACTTCAGTTTCAAAAATATCCTGCAAGGCCTGATGTCCGCCCGTAAGCTTGGGAGGGCTCATAAGAGTTTCAGGAGCTTTAAGGCTTAAGGAACAGCCGTTAAACAGCAAAGCAATCATAACAACGCTCATTATTAAAGCAACTATTCTTGTTTTCAAAGCTATTCCTCCGTTTCGTGGCATAGGTACACCTATACTTATACTATTATTCGTAACATTATATCACAAACTAATCAAGTTTTACAATATCTAACGGTTAAATTTTTGTAAATAAAACGATTATTTTTGCTTTATTTTTTATTATGTGTTATAATTTTTTTGAGGTGTTGTAAATGA
>JAFTWE010000010.1 GCA_017465465.1 Clostridia bacterium
AACAATGTCTGCTCACGGCTGCTGCACAGAATATAAAAAAAATAGCAATGTGTTGTGGATAATACATTGCTATTTTTACTTGATTTTCAAAAAAACAACCCTCGAATCATTCCTGAAACGAGGGTTTGTCAGCAGTCTGAGGGAGGCTAATGCCTCCCTTGTTCATTTTACCGCATTTTTAATTTTTTCTGCCATAGCATCAATATCATCCTGAGTCCAGTCAGCATCCATAAAAATGTGGGCACTGCGTTTCAGAATTTCAAGGCTCTTTTGGCACATATCCTCGCTGTAGCTGACATTTTTGTTACAGTCCCATTTAAACGGGTCCATAAGAGGATGAGCCGCACCGCGCTTTTCAAGAATAGGCTTCCAGTCATTGTAAACGTGCTTGCCTGTAAAACCGGGAATTGTAGCGCCTGTTTTTTCAGCAAAAACCCGACACTCCTCAATAGTTTTAAAGCGGAAAGTAATGGCTATTGCGCTTTCACCGTCATCATCATTGCAAGGGGTATAATCAAAGCCGTCACCAAGAGCTTCTTTTAAAAGAGCTTTATTCTTTCTTAAATCAGCAACAATTCCGTCGAGCTTTTTAAACTGCTGACGAAGAATTGCAGATGTGATTTCACCAACGCGGAATTCTGTTCCGCAGAAAGGCTCGGTTGAAAAATCCTTCATCTGGTCGCCGAAATAAGCAACTGCACTGCTGTCGTGATAAATAAGTGCTTTTTCAAAAATCTCCTTGCTGTCGGTTAAAAGAGCACCGCCCTCGCCTGCACTGATGATTTTGAAGAAATTAAAGCTCAATGCGCCTGCATCGCCGATTGTGCCCACACGTTGACCGCGGAACTTTGCACCGTTTGCCTGGCAAGCATCTTCAAGAACAAAAAGATTGTGCTTTTTGGCGATTTTCATAATTGAATCCATATCGCAGGGGTAACCCATCATATGAACGGGAATGATCGCCTTTGTTCTTTCATTGATTTTGTTTTCAATATCCTGAGGGTCAAGCATCAATGTTTCATCAACCTCGGCAATAACAGGCATTGCACCTGTTGCAACAACGGCAATAGCTGTTGCAATGTATGTATACGCAGGAATAATTACTTCATCTCCGGGGCCGATACCCATGCCGATAAGGGCCGAAACAAGAGCCGCTTTACCCGATGTCATAAGTACAGCGTGGTCGATTTCAAAAAGCTCGCGCATTTCTCTTTCGCAGTTTTCGGTTTCTTTTAAGCCGTCGTTACATTTAAAAAGCTGTTTGGAATTTATTACTCTTGCAACTGCATCTATTTCTTCTTTACCTATTCTGAACATAATGTCTTACCTTTCTAATTTTTCTATATTTTTTAATGTGCCTGTCATAAGATGGAAATCTGCATCATCAGTAAAGCATTGAACGCTGTTAAACTTAAACATTGTTATTTCATATCCACCGCGGCAAAGCTGGTCTTGTGTGGGAAAATAACCCTTTGAGCCATTGGCATTGGAGAGAGAAAGAACATTCAGGTCATCAACAGCCTTATTGATTCTCATTCCTATTTCTGAAAACAGTTCATAAGGGAATCCTGCAAAAGCAACATCGCCTATTCTTATTATGCTCTGCTCGATTTCGGTAAAATCCTTTTCAACATAGCCGTTTTCATATGACTCTTTTACTTTATTATAATAAACAGCTATCTGTTTGTCTTTATTTATCAAATCATCTGCGGATTGCTTGCAGGCTTCAACCGCCTCTTCATAAGGAACTCTCTTGTCATAAGGGAGTTTGACTTTGCCTGAAAAGGAAGAAACGGAAACATTTTTATATTCCTGAATGCTGTCAAAAATTCTGATTGCATCCTTTGCGCCGATTTCGCCGACTTCATAGATATATCTCAATTCTGCAGTTGTGGCTCCGTTGGAAAGACGAGGGCCAACATCACCCTCAGGGCCATTAAAGAAAGCGGTTATTGCACCTGAATGGGCTTCAAGAGCATCGGTCATAACACCCGACCAGTCGCGGCTGATTTCTTTATTAACACCCGCACAGGTGCCGTGACAGCCGTAATGAATGAGGTTGGCTATCACTTTGCCCTCTTCATTTTTAAAAGAAAGAACTGTCATCTGAGGGTTATAAGCGCCCCAGTGGCATTGACCGAGGCTGACGGAATTATCTTTTTCAAGCTGACGGCGGTTAACTCCAAGGTCACTTTTGCCAACCCCCACGCCCATTGTAACATACTGAATGTTATCAAAGGCATCTGCAACAGCTTTGATAAGATTTGGCTTGAGAATTGACTCATAATATGGCATATCAACTTCGCCCCAACCGGGCATATTGTTGGTTGACGGGCCTGAGTGAGTATGGGTGGCGCAGATTAAAATGTTACCTTTTTCCACACCGTGCTCGCGGCTGATTATATCCCTTAACTCGTCGGTTACAGTGGTATCAAGCAAGCATACACAAACTGTAACCATAACATATTTTTCTTCACCCTGAGAAAAAGCAAAGGCAGTTGCGGTTAAATTATCGTTTACACTTTCGGAATGTAAATCAGGTCTGTAGCCAAAAAGCAGTGTTCCAACAGGAGGAGTGATGTCTGCAACGGCAACACCCAATTTAAGTTTTTCTTTCATAAAATCACCTTCCGTTTTGATTTTAGCTTTTTGAGCCGACAATAACAATACCGCAAATTCTCAAATTATACCCAAAAATTCACTTTTATTTGACTTTGGCAGAAATCCTGTGGTACTATTGGGATTAAGAGGTGTGTTTTATGCTGTATCAGCCTATATTAAGTCACGAAAATTCACTTGCAGTTGTATTGGAAAATCTAGGAGATTTTCCTATCCATAAGCATTATGAAATAGAAATTCTTTACTGTGCAAAAGGCTCATATAAGGTTATTATAAACAATGAACCACATTTGCTCACTGAGGGAATGCTTGCTTTTATCCCATGCCTTGTTCCCCACGAAACGGTTAAAACCAATGAAGAAAGTCTGCAGCTTCTGATTGAAGCAGGACCGTTATTTTTAGGAAATTATTTTGATATAATTTCCTTTTCTGAGCTTGAATCTTTTATTTTCGACTTAAACGAAAGTAGCTGTGGTAAAAATATCCTTCCTCTGCTGGAAGAAATAATTGAGCAAAAATCAGGCTTTCAGCCAAATGAGCTCATAATCAAAGGAAATGTTACAAAAATTTTCGGACTTTTTCTTAATGAGATTTCGTACAGTGAAGCTGAAAATCAGATTAAAGAAAACACGAAGATTAAAAATATTGAAAAGGCACTGGATTTAATTCATCACAGCTATTCAGAGCAAATCACCGTTGACATCGCCGCACAGGTTGCAGGCTACGGCAAAAGTAATTTTTGCAAAATTTTTAAAAACACCACAGGTGTCACATTTCACCAATACCTAAACAACTATCGGATTGAGAGGTCAAAATTCTTTTTAAGGCACACTGATATGTCAGTTTTTGAAGTTGGAGAAATGGTGGGATTTAACGATTCAAAAACCTTTTGCAGAGTTTTTAAAGAATTTGTAGGCACAACGCCCAAAAGCTTTGCAAAAAACAAAAACACACTCAAGGACTGATGTCCGAGAGTGTGTAAATTCTTAAAGGAGAAAGAATTATGCTATTCTTTCATATATATGATGCGCCGAGGCGCTAATTTTAACATCTGCCGCAAGTTACGTTCGCTTACGGCAAAGCTTAGTATGAGCGAGATGAAAGCTCACAAAGCTTAACGAGCTTTAAAATTTTCTTAAGAGAAAACTTTTCTTTTGAAACTTCTTTAAGGAGCTTCTGCTCATAGCTGTAAAGTTCTTTACTCATTATTTATTTCCCCTTTCATTTTTTGATTACACTAATATTATAGCGATTGTCAGAAATTTGTCAAGCAAATTGCACAAAAAATGGTGTTCAATATTTGTGTGTTTTAACCGAGTTGTTTTGTGCATTTTAACAAATGTACCTTTTATTATTTATGCATATTGACATTTCAACTTTATTTTCGGCAAAAAATGCGGAGCAAAAAATATTTTTGAAAAATTTTCAAAAAAAGTGTTGACAAATTCGTCTTAATGGTGTATAGTATCAAAGTCGCTGTTGCACAGCCACAGTGATGAAGAAAAAGTGTGGGAGCATAGCTCAGCTGGGAGAGCATCTGCCTTACAAGCAGAGGGTCACAGGTTCGAGCCCTGTTGTTCCCACCAATGG
>JAFTWE010000011.1 GCA_017465465.1 Clostridia bacterium
ATTGCCGTAAAGGGCATAAATCAGGCTGTACTGAGTGCCTGTGCAGGCACCGCCGTAGTTATAAAGCCAATACATAATGTTGGCATAAGCAAGCTCAAGGAAGCTAATCCAGCCTGCGAGAGAAATAATCCAGAAATATTTATTTCCTGCAACGGCACGAAGAGCATCGATGAATTTAATCTGAACAACATGGGACTTTGCCTGAACAATTTTTTCTTCAGTATGCTTATAAACAACAATGCAAAGAAGAATACCCAAAACAGCAAGAATAGGATAAAGCAAGCGATAAACGCGGATATCCGTTGAGTTAGTGTGGAAAATATGCTGAGCGATAAGCGGAGAGATGAGGTTAACAACCGTGGGAGCAAAGGAATATACAATACTCTTAATTGATGCTACATCTGCTCGCTCCTGAGTGTTCGGAGATAAAACATGGATAAGATTTTCATATCCGTCATAAAAGAAGTAATAGAAGAAATGCAATATGAGGTTAAACAGAAGTATCAACGCACATTTTGCAACATAACCGGCACTTTCACCGAATATAATTCTGTCGCCGAAAAGGCTCTCAAGCCATGAATACGGGAACCACACCATTGCAATACAGATTATTGCACTGGGGATTGCCATTGTGACTATGTATGGGCGATACTTACCTGCTTTGTTTCGTGTGTTGTCTATAATATTGGCTCTGATACCTGTCAAAGGAATATTTGCAAGAACAGCAATGACATACATAACATACATATCCATTGCGTCAACGCCCAAAGCACTTGAGATGAGCGTGTTACCCGTTGCAAGCAAGCATGCAGTGCCCATAGTAATAATCATATAAGCACCGATACCACCGCCCGAATAGGCCGCAATTTCTTTAAAAGCCATATATCTGCCCTCAGGCGGAGTGCTCCAATATAATCTGACCTGGTCAACCAGAGCGGTTATCTTTTTCTTGATTTCCAATCCATTACCTCCCGAAAGTCTGCTATATAAAAATCAAGCCGATGACACTGCTGCCATCGGCTTTAAAACTGGGTTTATTTAGCCGCTTTTGAATACTTTTTATTTGTAACGATTTTAGCAGCAAAGAGGAACGCAAAGAGAATAACTATGCTCAAAGGCAAGCAAATCCAAGCGTTCTGAACAAAGCCCGCAACTATAAACATCACAAATGAAACAACCGCAACGCTTATAGCATAAGGCATCTGAGTTGAAACATGGTTAAGGTGATTGCACTGACCGCCTGCTGATGACATAATTGTTGTATCAGAAATCGGTGAGCAATGGTCGCCGCAAACTGCACCTGCAAGGCAAGCTGAAATACCGATAATCATAAGCTCGGCATTTTCCGCACCTGCAAAAATGTAGGTAACGATTGGAATAAGGATACCGAATGTTCCCCAAGAAGTACCTGTTGCAAAAGCAAGGAAGCAAGCAACAAGGAAGATAATTGCGGGAAGGAGCTTATCAAGGCCTTCTGCCGCATTGCTCATAACATCAGCAACGAAATATTTAGCACCGAGAGAGGCTGTCATATTCTTAAGAGCAGTTGCGAATGTGAGAATAAGGATAGCAGGAACCATAGCGATAAAGCCCTTTGGAACTGCTGCCATAGCATCTTTAAATGTGATGAGCTTTCTTGCAACAAGATAGAGAATGATGAAAACAAGAGCAATCATACCGCCCCAAGGAAGGCCGAAGGTTGCATCTGTGTTTGCAAAAGCGTTGATGAATGTTTCACCGTCAAGGATTCCGCCAACATAAACAAGAGCAAATACGCTGATTGCAATTAAAACAACAATCGGAAGAATAAGGTCGATAACCTTGCCCTTTGAAGAAGCGTTTTCAACCTCAACCTCGTTCTTTTCACCTGAGGTATAAAGGTCGCCCTTTGTCATAGCGTTGAATTCGTGAATACGCATAGGACCGTAATCAAACTTCATAAGAGTGATGCCGATGATGAATACGATTGAAAGAATTGAATAGAAGTTATAAGGAATTGCGCTGATGAAGAGCTTAAGACCCTCACCTTCGGGAGCATAGCTTGAAACTGCTGCTGCCCAGCTTGAAATGGGAGCAATCATACAAATGGGAGCTGCTGTTGCGTCGATAAGGTATGAAAGCTTGGCTCTTGAAATTTTGTGGCTGTCTGTAACAGGGCGCATAACTGAGCCGACTGTGAGGCAGTTGAAATAGTCATCAATGAAGATGAGAACGCCAAGAGCCATTGTGGCAAGGATTGCACCTGCACGGGATTTGATGTGCTTCTGTGCCCATTTACCGAAAGCGGCTGAACCGCCAGCTTTATTAACAAGGGCAACGATAATACCCAACTGAACAAGGAAAATGAAGATACCGGCATTGCCGATAACAGCCTCCTGAAGGCCTGTGCCGATAAGGTCGTCCATAGTGCCCGTAAATGAGAAATTTGAAGAAAGAAGAGCACCTGATAAAATACCGATAAAGAGTGAAGAATAAACTTCTTTTGTGATAAGAGCAAGACCGATAGCAATAACCGGCGGAAGCAATGCCCACATAGAAGCTCTGACGGTGCCTTCACCGCCGCAGGTTTCACAAGCAACCTCTTCAACAACACCTGCCGCACCGCAATCGGAGCAAGGAACAGTGCCGAGAGAAGCACCCGAAATGCCGATATAAGCCAACAAACCGATAATGGTAACGATGGCTACCGCAAGGATAACTTTTTTAGACTTTGTCATAAACATCCTCCTACAATTTATATTCAGGCAACAGCCTTAATATACAATTAAAGATATCATAGTTATCATATTTTGTCAATATTTTTGGTATTTATAAATAAAATAACCTCAGCCTTTCGACTGAGGTTGTGAACTTTGCTGTTATTTGATAGAATTGTATACCTTTCCGGGTTCAAGAGTTTTGCCTTTTAAATAAGCAAGCTCGCTGACCGTTACAAAAGCATAACCCTCGTGCTGAAGCTTGTCCATAGCCATAATAGCACCGTCAACGGTTGAACCGTACAAATCGTGCATAAGAACTATTGCACCGTCGTGAGCGTTTTTGACTATATTCTGGCAAACCTTATTTTTGTCCCTGTGCTTCCAGTCAAGAGTGTCGATATTCCACATAATAATCGGCACACCTGCGGCAGACTTTACGGTGTTGTTATAACTGCCGTAAGGAGGACGCATAAGGCTCGGGTAAACACCGATAACCTTTTTGACCTCTTCGTTTGTTTTTTCTATCTGCTTTTGAAGCTCGGCAGGCTTCAGCTGTGCTAAATCCTTGTGGCTGTAGGTATGAGAGCCGATTTCATTGCCCATTTTATAAGCCCGATTAAGGGTTGAAGAATATTTGCTCACCCTGTCACCCACAACAAAGAAGGTTACCCGGGCATTATACTTATCAAGATTATCAAGAAGCTTCACAGTGTAGTTATTGGTAGGACCGTCATCAAAGGTGAGAGCAATGAGCTTTTTGTTGCCTTTGATTGATTCAAGATAAGCCTTTCTGTCGGGGTTATAGACCTGAGTGGTTGTGTATTTGGTGGTGGTAATTTTTTCTTCCTTAGCGGTGGTAGTGGTTTTCTTTTTGGTTGTGGTTGTTTTTTTCTTGGTGGTTGTTGGTTTGGCTGTGGTGGTTGTTGTAGTTGTAGTAGTAGTTGTTGTTGTGGTGGTAGTGGTGGTTGTAGTTGTGGATTGAGTGGTTGTGGCAGTTGTGGTTGGGCTGCCCGCGGTTGTTCCCGTTGTCTTAACAGAATCGGCGGGAATTTTCTGAGCTATAACCACGCACCCGAGAACCGTTGCAATAACCATAATAACCGACGCAACAGTAACCAAGGTTTTTTTCTTTTTCGACATCATTGTAATTATATCTCCCTGTTTCGCGTGAGTGTATCTATTCTATCACTTTAAAATTTCCCCGTCAATAATATTTGCAGGTTCTTTATAAATTATTGCATTTATTTTTAAACCGATATATAATGTCAAAGAACTATCTCTTGGAGGTGCGCTATGAAATTTTCAACAAAATTCATTTCAGCAACAAAAAAATACAATACATATTTTGAGCATATCCCTGCTCCCCTTTTCAGAAAAGCATTTGAAATTGAAAAGGATATTGACTCTGCTGAAATTACTATCTGCGGATTAGGCTTTTACAAGCTTTATATAAACGGCAAGGATATCACTAAAGGTATGCTTGCGCCGTATATTTCAAACCCTGACCACATTTTATATTATGACAGCTATAACATTGCCCCTCTTCTCAAAAAGGGCAAAAACGTTATCGGCATTATCCTTGGTAACGGTATGCTCAACTGCCCCGGCGGTGCGGTATGGGAATTTGAAAAAGCAAAATGGCGCAGTGCTCCGAAGGTTGCCCTCACTGCTGAGCTTCGCTTTGCTGACGGCGGAAGTGAAGAATTTGAGGCTGATGAAAGCTTTAAGGTAAGCGAAAGCCCGATTTGGTTTGATGACCTGAGAAGCGGCGTTTTTTATAATGCACTTAAGGAGCAGAACGGCTGGAACACCCCCGACTTTGATGACAGCGGCTGGGGCAACGCGTTTTATTGCGAAATCCCACGCGGTGAAGCCCGCCTTTGCAAAGCTGACCCCATTGTTGCAAGCAAAAGAATGAAGCCCGTTGCAATCACCAAGGGCAAGCTTATTGATTATGAGCCTGAAAGAAAGCTTCACTGGACCAGCCTTGAAATTCCCGAAACAACCGAGGGCCATATTTTTGACTTCGGAATTAACACCGCAGGCGTGTTTGAATTTAAAATAAGCGGTGCAAAGCCCGGCACAAGAATTGAATTTTTCACCTCTGAAACACTTGACGAAAACGGCGACCTTGACACTTATAATTTTGCAAAATTCTTCCCCAAATATTACGGTCAGCGTGACATTTACATCTGCAAGGGCGGAGAAGAAAGCTTTATCCCCGACTTTACATATCACGGCTACAGATATCTTCTTGTTACAGGTCTTGATGATTCTCAGGTAAGTGAAGACACCGTTACTTACATTGAGGCTCACACCCGACTTGAACAAAAGGGAGGCTTCTTCTGCTCTGACGAAACAGCTAACACCATTGAAAAAATGACTTTAACCGCTGATGTTGCCAATTTCTTCTACTTCCCCACAGACTGCCCTCACCGCGAAAAGAACGGCTGGACAGGTGACGCCGCACTTTCTGCAGAGCAGATGACTTTGAATTTCAGCGTGGGCAACAGCTACAAGGAATGGCTTCGCAGCATCAGAAAGGCTATGAACGCTGAAGGCGCTTTGCCCGGTATTGTTCCCACAGGCGATTGGGGTTATGAATGGGGTAACGGCCCTGCGTGGGATGCTGTGCTCACTTTCCTCCCCTATTACACATATATTTACACAGGCGACAGAGAGATTATTGAAGAAAATGCAACTGCCATTTTCAGATACCTCAACTATATTTCTTCACGCCGTGACAAAAACGGACTTGTTGCAATCGGACTCGGTGACTGGGTTCAGCCCGAGAGAAACGCAGGCGACCCTACCTGCCCCCTTATTGTAACAGACAGCATCTACTGCATGACAATCTGCGAAAAAGCAGCATATATATTCAATGAGCTTAATATGAAAGCACAGTATGAATTCGCAAGCACTCTTTACAACGAATTCAGAGAAGCCATCAGAAAGCACCTTGTTGACTTTAACAAAATGACCGTATTCAGCGACACTCAGTCAGCTGTTTCAATGGCAATCTACTACGGTGTTTTTGAAAAGGCAGAAATCCCTCTTGCCGCCAAGCGTCTTGCAGAGCTTGTGCATCAGGCAGGAGATTTGTTTGACACCGGTGCTTTGGGCGGAAGATGCGTTTTCCACGCACTTGCCGATTGCGGATATGCTGAGCTTGCATATAAGATGATAAGCGGACCCGGCTTCCCCTCTTACGGCTACTGGATTGAGCAGGGCTACACAGCTTTGTGCGAAAGCTTCCACCTTAAGGGCTTTGAATCACTTAACCACCATTTCTGGGGCGATGTTTCTTCCTGGTATCTTCAGCAGGTTGCAGGTATCAGGGTTAACCCCAACAGAGATGACCTTCAGAGAGTTGACATTAAGCCGAACTTTATTGACACCCTTACTTTTGCTGAGGGTTGGCATAATTCGGTCAATGGCAAGATTTTTGTCCGTTGGGATAAAGACGGCGACACCGCAACTATAAAAATCAATATTCCCGAGGACTGCTACGGCTATTTGATTTTACCTGAGGATTGGGTAATAAAATCAGACAGCAGAAAGCTCAATGCCTTGAAATTTGCGGAATTGAAAACAGTTAACGAATTTACAGCGGTAAAATTGAAATAATTGAAATCCTTTAGTGTGCTAAATCAAAACAGTGTTTATGTTAAAATAAATCAATGCTTTGGTTAAAAAACTCACTTAAGTAAACTGTTTTGTATGATATAATGTTGGAGTAAATAAATCAAAAATGCTGTGAAGAGGAGCAGTAACCGTATATCCCCCTTTCAGAGAGCTGTTGGCAGGTGTGAAACAGCAGAGTGTTTGCGGCGAACTCACCTCGGAGCTACTGCCCGAAATGAAAAGAGTAGACGCAGTCGGAGGCTCACCGTTACCTGAGCAAGGCATAAGCCCCACGGCTGTGCCCGGAGAGCACGCTTAAGCGTGAAACAGAGTGGTACCGCGTAAGATTTAATCTTTCGTCTCTGTTCGTGGCGTCCCTGCCATGAACAGGGGCGATTTAATTGTCTTAACGCAAAAAGGAGAAAACTATGAAAAACTATCAGAAATATGAACCCCAGTATTTTATGCCCCCCGTCGTGACTTACGACTGGGTTAAAAAAGACCATATCGACGCTCCCCCAATCTGGTGCAGTGTTGACCTTCGTGACGGCAACCAGGCACTTATTGAGCCAATGAGCCTTGAAGAAAAGCTTGAATTTTTTAAGCTCCTTGTTGAAATCGGATTTAAAGAAATTGAAGTAGGCTTCCCTGCCGCTTCTGAAACTGAATATACATTTATGCGCCGTCTTATTGATGACGGACTTATCCCCGATGATGTTACCGTTCAGGTGCTCACTCAGTCAAGAGAGCACATTATCCGCAAAACCTTTGAGGCTGTTAAGGGCGCTCCCCACGCAGTAATTCACCTTTACAATTCCACTTCAGTTGCTCAGCGTGAGCAGGTGTTCAGAAAGAGCAAGGAAGAGGTTAAGGAAATTGCAATCAAGGGTGCAAAGCTCCTTCGTGACATTGCAAGTGAAACAGACGGCAACTTCTCTTTCCAGTACAGCCCTGAGAGCTTCCCCGGCACAGAGGTTGACTATGCGCTTGATGTGTGCAACGCTGTGCTTGACATCTGGCAGCCCACCAAAGACAACAAGGCTATTATCAATCTTCCTACAACTGTAGAAAATTCAATGCCTCATGTTTTTGCTTCACAGGTTGAATTTATGAGCAAAAACCTTAAATACAGAGACGCTGTTACACTTTGCATTCATCCTCATAATGACAGAGGCTGCGGCGTTTGCGACGCTGAATTTGCAATGCTTGCAGGCGCTGACAGAATTGAAGGTACACTTTTCGGCAACGGTGAAAGAACAGGTAATGTTGACATCATCACTCTTGCAATGAATATGTTCTCTCACGGTGTTGACCCGGGACTTGACTTTTCAAATATTCCCGAAATTGTTCAGAAATATGAGCGTTTTACAGGTATGCATGTTTATGAGCGTTCACCTTATGCAGGCTCACTTGTTTTCTCAGCTTTCTCAGGCTCACATCAGGATGCTATTGCAAAGGGTATGAAATTCAGAGAAGAAAAGAAGCTTGACATCTGGAATGTTCCGTATCTCCCAATCGACCCGATGGATGTCGGCAGAACTTACGATTCCGATGTTATCCGTATCAACAGCCAGTCCGGTAAGGGCGGCGTTGCATACATACTTAACAGAAGCTTCGGTCTTCAGATTCCCGACAAAATGCGTGAGGAATTGGGCTACACCGTTAAATCGGTTTCTGACCACGAGCATAAGGAGCTTACTCCCGACCTTGTTTACGGCGTATTCAGTGAAAAATACATCACCAATACTCCTATTTTCAAGATTGTTAAAAACTTTTTC
The DNA here is from genome assembly GCA_017465465.1 of Clostridia bacterium. GTDB lineage: Bacteria > Bacillota > Clostridia > Oscillospirales > Acutalibacteraceae > CAG-488. The sequence goes on from JAFTWE010000011.1 coordinate 8,102, forward strand.
CAGCACGATTCAAGTGTTAAGGCTGAAATCAATATTGAGCTTTCATCAGGCAATATATTTAATGTTAAATCTGAGGGTAACGGCCGCCTTGACGCTGTTGCTAAGGCTTTGCAGAAATACTTCGATGTTGAATTTGATATTGACATCTACGAACAGCACGCCCTCACCACAGGTTCAACCTCAAAGGCTGTTTCTTATGTAAGCATCAACAGCGGTGAAAATGTGTTCTGGGGTGTTGGAATTGATGAAGATATTATCAAATCCTCTATTGATGCTCTTGTTGTTGCCGTTAACCAGATTGAAAAGGTTAAGAATTTTCAGGTAAACATTGACCCGAGAATCATTGAAATGATTGACTACATCAGAGATAACTACAAAACAGTTACCCTTGATGAGCTTGCTTCAAAGTTCTTCCTTTCAAAGCAGTATATTTCAAAATATATTAAAGAAAAGTCAGGCATGACCTTCTGCGATAATGTTAAAAAGGTCAGAATGAAGAAGGCTGAAGAGCTGCTTACCACCACAACGATGACCGTTGAAAAGGTTGCAGAAAGTGCAGGCTACCCAAGCGTTGAGCATTTTAACAGAAGATTTAAGAAGATGCACGGCCTCACACCGATTCAGTACAGAAACAAGAATAAATAAAAGAGTCCCTCTTACGAGCAAATCGTAAGAGGGATTTTTGTGTAATTTTTTATGAATTGTCAGAAATATACTTGCGACCTTATCTTTCCTTTCCAATCCTCAGTCCTACGGACAGCTCCTTTGCCAAAGGAGCCCAAGACGAAAGCACCGCACAAGAACTAACAACACCGGTAACCCGTTTTGTAAGATAAAACAAAACGGGAGGGCGCAGACCCTCCCTTACAGAATGACACACAAGTCGTTCCTGCAATTTTAAAATCTCACATCTGCGCAGAGGGCGGCGTGGTCGGAGAGGTACATATCACCGATTTTTTCATCGATGATTTTATAAGTTTCAACCTCTGTGCCCTCAGACACAAATATAAAGTCAATAGGTCTTGATTCAAAAATATTTTTACCGTAATTTAAAAATGTTGCGCCGTCATCTGAATTTTTGGCAAGGTATTTTGAATCAAGCAAGCAGTTTTTCATTTCGTTATAAGCATCTGCACCCTCTTTGGTGTTAAAGTCACCTGTGCAAACTATGGGATAGCCATTTGTCTTAAGCTCTTCAATCTTAGCTTTGAGAACATTTATCTGCTCAACACGAACAGCTTCAAACACATGGTCAAGGTGGGTGTTGATGTGGGTATAAACTTCACCTGTTGTCTTATTCTGAAGTGTTGCCCATGTTGCAATTCTGGGGCAGAACGAGAAAGTAAATTTTGACGCAAATTCATCTGGAGTGTCGGAAAGCCAGATTGTTCCGCTTTCAATGAGATTATATTTATCTTTAAGATAAAACACAGCCGAAGCCTCAGAGCTCTTTTTACCGTCACGCATTTGACTTACACTCGCATAATCAGTAAGATTCTCACCAAGAATATCAAGCCATTCCTGTGTAGCCTCCTGAACACCGAATGAATCGGGCGCATACTGCTCCAAAGCGGCGCAGATAAGCTGACTTCTGCCCTCAACAGAGCCGAAAGTATCATCCTTACAACGGACATTAAAGGATACAATTCTCACTGTGTCGGCTGATTTTTGGGGAACATTGTCGATAACAAAGCTCTCGGGAGTGAAAGACCCCAAAGTGAACATAATTGACAAAATAAGTGCTGTGAGCTGATTGATAATATACATACTAATTCTCCTCATCAAAATATATTTCTTTCATATCGTCAAGGCGCAGAAGCATAGGCGGAAGCCCCCTTGCCGCGCCTGTGTCAATATCTATCCAGGTGTCGGTAACAATAGCCCTGCCCTGATACTCGTTGCCGTAATACAAAGTCGGGGTATGACCGAAAATCACCGTTATATCATCAAAATACCGTTGATTGAGGCTCGGTCTGTTCCAAAGCAGGTCGGTTTTGGAATATTGCGAAAGCTTTTTCTTCTCATCAAAAGAGCCGAGGCCGCTGTGGGTTAAAATGAAATCCCTTTCACCTACCGTCAGCACATCATATAAAGGTGCATCACTAAGATATTCAAGAAGATATTTCACCTCTGATTTTCTCATTGTTTTAAGTGCCGAAACTGTGGGCTGACCGCCGTTGGCAACCCAGGTGGAATAAATATCAAGCTTTGAGCCGTTGAGGTTTGCGATTGATTCATCGGTAATCTCTTCAAAAAGGAAATCACAGGAAAGAAGCATAGCCTCGTGATTGCCGAGAATAAGCTGGGCATTGGGCATTGACATCAAAAGGCGGAGAATTTTTATTCCGTCATCTCCCCTGTCAATAACATCACCCAGGACATAGAGAAAGTCGTCATCACAAAATCCCACAGAAGAAAGCATTGATTTGAATTTATCAACGGGATAGCCGTGCAAATCTGAAGTTACATAAATCACTAAACCACCTCTTTATGATTATACCGCATTATAAGAGTTCTGTCAAAAATTTCTTACTTGCATAGGATAATAATGGATTCAGGCGCTAACCTGAACTAATATGCAAAGGAGAAATGTTATGAATTATTCACCTGCTGCCCGGCAAGTGAGCTCAATGGTTTGTCAGCAAAAGGATTTTCCTGTTGCGATAACTCCGTTGCCTGCTAACCCTGCGGTTGCTATGGCGTATGTTCCTTTCCAGACAGACACCACAACCTTCCCTGAAATGCAAGCACTCGCCTGCGGCACTCTTTTTCCATGCCTTAGCAAGCCTTTTAAAGGTCGTGGGGCATAATGAACGATATGAAAAATATGAGCACCCAGCTTTCTGCAATTCAGTTTGCAATGTGGGAGCTTCACCTTTACCTTGACACTCACCCCGAAGACATCAGCGCACTTAAGCTCTATAACAAGTATGAAGAAAAGTATTGCGCCTTGCTGGAAGAATATGAGGCAAAGTTCGGACCTCTTTATTCAACCCGAGGCACCCCCGGCGTAAGATGGCTCAAGAACCCGTGGCCGTGGGATTATGAAGGAGGCGGTTGCTGATGTTTGTCTATGAAAAAAAGCTTCAATTCCCTGTTAAAATCTCTAACCCCAACCCTAAGTACGCTCAGATAATCATAAGTCAGTATGGTGGGCCGGACGGCGAGTTGGGAGCATCGCTCAGATACCTCAGCCAGCGTTATTCAATGCCCTTTGCTGAGCTTAAGGGTCTTCTTACTGACATAGGAACGGAAGAGCTTTCTCACCTTGAAATGATTGGTGCAATCGTTTACCAGTTAACTCGAAACTTATCTCCCGATGAAATCAAAAAATCGGGATTTGACGCATATTTTGTTGACCACACAACGGGCGTTTACCCCACAGCGGCAAGCGGATTCCCCTGGAGCGCCGCAAGCATGCAATCTAAGGGCGACCTTATTACCGACCTTCACGAAAACCTTGCCGCCGAGCAAAAGGCAAGAACTACCTACGACAACATTCTTCGCCTCGTGGATGACCCTGATGTCCGCGAGCCGATAAAGTTCCTCAGAGCAAGAGAAATTGTTCACTATCAGCGCTTCGGTGAAGGCTTGCGCCTTGCAACCGACAGACTTGACTGCAAGAACTTCTACGCATTTAACCCAAGCTTTGATAAATAAAATTAACTGCACCCCAAGGAAATGAACAAGTCCAGTAAAAACGGACAATAGAAAAAAGAAGCCCCTTATGGTAGAATTTAAGAAAACTACCATAAGGGGAATTTTTATGCCAAGAAGTTATGGACACATACAAGAATATGAAAGAGAAATTGTGGAATTAA
>JAFTWE010000035.1 GCA_017465465.1 Clostridia bacterium
GGTGATTATTTTATCCCGAACCTCACACTCTCGCCCGAAGAAGCAAGGGTTACCCTTGGCAAATGGGGAATGATGCACAAATCTTATCTTGAAAAAAACAAGAAGATATTTTTTAGCTTGCTGCTTGGTCAAGGCAAACTTTATCAACACTGTGCAGAAGTAGAAAAGCAGGCACAGGATATGTTTGATACTCTTGTTGAGCAGATGAAAGAAGCTGAAGGTGTTACCGAACTGCTGAAAGAAGAAAATCAGATGGAGTGGATTGGCCGCATGCAGAATATCGAAGCAAGGGCACGAGAGATAGTTACAACTGAATTAATATACAAATAAGTTGCAGCGGTGGGAAATGTATTTTCTCATCGCTATTTTCATAAAAAAATATTGACATTTTAACTCTAGTATGTTAGAGTTAAAATGTACTCTAATAGATTAGAGAAAGGAGAATTCATTATGGAAACACCAAAAGTTTTTGAAAGTGAATATCGTTTTTGCTTGATTTTGTGGGAGCACGAGCCAATCAAAAGCAGTGAGCTCGTTAATCTTTGCAAAGAGCAGTTGGGTTGGAAGCCTACCACTACGTATACCGTTATCAAGCGCTTATCCGAAAGAGGAGTGCTTAAAAACGAAAACACAATTGTCTCCTCTTTGGTTTCAAAGGATGAAATACAGGCGTCCGAAATCAATGAAATGGTTGAAAAGACCTTTGAAGGCTCTCTGCCTGCATTTATTGCAGCCTTTACGAAGCATCAGAAAATCTCTGAAAAGGAAATCGATGAAGTTCAAAGGATGATTGACCGTTTTAGGAAAGGAGAATGAAAATGACTGAATTCTTCTTAAATGTTGTTAATATGAGCATTTCTGCAAGTTGGCTTGTTTGTGCAGTTCTTTTACTCAGATTATTACTTAAAAAAGCTCCAAAATGGATAAATGTTCTACTTTGGGGAATAGTTGCAGTGCGTCTTATCTGCCCATTCTCTTTCGAAAGTGTATTAAGTCTGATACCAAGTTCTCAAACAATAAACCCTGAAATAGCTCTTAATGCTCCCGTTATAGATTCGGGCGTAACAATTATTGATAATGTGATAAACCCCATTATCGGTGAAGCAACTATATCCCTTCAACCTGAAAAGGATGTTAATTTATTTCAGTTTATTATGCCTTATTTAGCAGGTGTATGGCTTGTGGGGATTGCAGCTCTGTTAATTTATACACTTATCAGCTTCTTAAGATTAAAGAGAAAAATAGGAACAGCGGTTCTGCTTCGTGATAACATTTATCAGAGTGAAGCTGTGGTATCGCCTTTCGTTCTCGGTATAATCAAGCCGAAAATCTATTTACCTTTTAATATGAACGGTCAGGATATGGACCACGTTATTGCCCATGAACAAGCCCATATTCGCAGAAAAGACCATTTGTGGAAACCTCTTGGTTTCTTGATTCTCACTCTCCATTGGTTCAATCCTATGGTTTGGCTCGGTTATATTCTGCTCTGCCGTGACATTGAGCTTGCCTGCGATGAAAAGGTTGTAAAAGAGCTTAACAATGAGCAACGCGCAGACTATTCTGAGGCTCTGCTTGCTTGCAGTGTAAACAGACGGATGATTGCTGCTTGTCCCCTTGCTTTTGGTGAGGTAGGTGTCAAGGATAGAATAAAATCTGTACTCAATTATAAAAAGCCTGCATTCTGGATTATTATTGTTGCTATTATTGCAAGCATTACCGTAGCAGTCTGTTTTCTTACAAACCCCGCAAACTCTTCTATTTACAACAACAGATACGAAACGGGCAAGTGCTTATATAGCGATGTGGTGAGCGCAGACAAGGAAACAAAAAGCAACGAGCTTATTTTTGATATTACCTCTGATGGCAAGGTTTACAAAACCTTTGGAGACGGCACAACAGAGGAACTTGGCGTTCTTAAAGAATCTGACTATACAGCCGAGGATCTTGAAGCGGCAATGAAAAGTCAGGATAAAAAGCTAAGTATCGGCAGCATCAGAAACGCTTATGAGCTTTCTGATTGTATATTCCTGCAAAAGAGCAACGGCACTGTTTATCTTGTGCAATTCTTTTCCGACGGCAGAATAATGAGCGTGTTTAAGCTTAACAGAATTAATAAAAGCGATATTCCAAACGGCTCATACAAGCTTTCAAAGGAGATATATTTTAACGGCGCATATAGTTATGCTCCAAATTTTGAAAACGACAGAATTGAAATCAAAACCAATGGTGGTATGCACATTTACCATTTTACAGGTGAAGTGCTTTCTACCGGAGCACGTTATGAAGAAGTAAAGCTCAACAAATCAAATTTTTCTAACCTGTTTGATAATATGGAGATATGGTCTGCTGATATAAATCTCGAGGACTTATTAAAAAACAATAAAAAAGCATGGTGTCATAACACTCCCGATGATATAGGTGGATATCCGTATATGTTACTGTTGCAAAAGGATGGCACTCTATGTATGATTTTTGCTGATTTTGAAAACGGAGCACCAACAAGAATTCGTTATATTTATAAGCTTGAATATAAAGGGAACATTGAAAACAGTTATGATAGCACAGTAGGCGGTGCTGATGGACCCTCGAATGTCATTGTCAGCACAACAATAGATGGATTAAAAGTTAAATACCCGCAATTCTTTAATGTATCAACTGATGGTGGTCTAACTGTTTATATTTGGCAGATGTCAAAGGATAACTACAGTTGCTATCTTGCAAACACCTCTATGGAAGCAATATCTGATAACAGTTTTGCTTATGATATTGGTGCATCTATTTCGGAAATGCGTGCAATTTTAAGCACATATGATGTAGAACAGAAAGATATTACCGTTCAGCCGGTTATCAATCCATTTTCTAGTTATGTTTATAATATAGATACCGCCTATCGTACAAAGGTTAAAGAATTGTTTTGGAAGGACAGCTCAAATGTGGATGTATCTAATAATTCACAGAGTGCAACAAAAACTAAAAGCATTGAACGTATTGTTGATCATTCGGTAGATGATGGTGTTTCTTACGATAACGCATTTGAACTTTTTTATACTGATGATAAATATAATTACTATTTTTCTAATATTATAAGCCAATATATTATTGTTGAATTTGATGATGGTACAAAAAACAATGTCAAAGATGCACTGACAGCTGGTGAAATTACTATTTCTGATTTGGACAAATTTGAAATACAATACTCAAAGACGGAGAAATCTGTTCAGCCCGGTGCTAATCCATATTTTAATGCAGAAGTGTTGGAAGTCACCGAGAAAAACATACTTGTAAAGCCTGATGATGATTCAAAAGAAACTAAATCGGCAAGCAAAATACATGTGTCTTTGGATGTTATTTCCGACATTCCTGTTCCGACCATTAAAGTCGGCGATAGAGTTAGAGTGATTTATAACGGAGAAATAGCTGAAAGCTATCCTGCACAAATAAACAATGTGTTTGTAATATACTTATTGGGAGAAAATGATATGGTTTTATCCCCGACCCCTTTGCAATGACAACTATATAAACAATAAAGCCATCGGTTTAACGCCGATGGCTTTGTGCTTTGACATATAAAAATGTTTTATACGGTATAGCATTCTTTATATTTTTCTATAACAGCTTCTGCAAAGGCAATGGCTTCATCGTAATAGTTATCATCTTTCCAATCGTCAATATCGTTTTCATCAGCTACTCTGATTGTATATTTATCAGACACAAATTCTTTGGCAACAGCCATAAATTCATCAAAACTTGTAGTTACTCCACGTGCATCTATGTAATACCAAGTCCTATTTTTATATGCCTGAGAAAAGGCATGAAAACCTTTTTTGTTATCTCCCTCAATGATGTACGGAGTATAGCCGAGAATATTCTGCAATCCTAATACAAAAAGATTGCAGGAACCCCGAAGTAATTGTGATGCAGATGTGTACGGAAACTCTTCGTCATCAGGATACTCAAAAAAGTCCTCGTAGTAAATATGATTTAACACATCGTCAAAATTCTCATCATTATAGAATCCTTTATGCCGACCACAATTTTGAAAATAAATAAACTTATCTCTGTCCACCATAAAATTCACCGAAATTATAAAAGCTCTCTCAGCTTATCAAGGAAAGCCTCTTCACCAAAGGTGTTAATCTTAAAGAACATAGCCTGACTTCCGCCAGTTGTGATAGCAGATAAATGAATAGCGTCATTTCCGTTTTGAAAAAGTGTAACACTCAAGCTAACACGGTTGCCGCCTGAATAGCTGTAACGCTCAAAAACACGAACACTGCAGCGAGCATCTCCACTATAAAAATCACTTGATTCTTCAAGCGAAGCAGACATACTGCCATTGAGTATTCCTTGCTCAATTTTATTAAGTATCTGATTAAAATTACCGCTAAGGGTCTGTTCTAACTTTGCCATAATGTTCCTCCTTTTAATTTACAACAATCAGTAAGTTTTATATTAATTCAACTTCTATATCTTCCATCATTTTTTCACGGAATACTATTTTCCACTCAATATCATCTGCGTGTTCAAACCGCAAAGCAGACAAAGCTCTGTGCTGTTCTGAATTTTGTCCGCCCGAAACAAAAACTGCTGTCGGACCGTCTGCACCACCGATGATTGCAATCGCACAAGCATCATAATTTGCTTCAGGCTCAAACTGATTGCGTGGTTTTCGTTTAGGCTGTTCATTCTGAAGACAATCTCGAACCTGAAAGTTTCTTCCCGGCAGTTCAGGTTCTAATGTATAAGTCATAGCAGTATGAAGTGTCGGAAATTCATATTCCTCGTGCTGAAATCCTTGGCGTGGGAACTCTTGTTTTTCATAAGCAAGAACCGTCAATTTGTGTTCAGCATCAGAAATAGGATGAACAAAAGAAATTACATCACCGACAGAAGGATTTTTGAAATGAACACCTTGAATTGTGACGGGATCTCGTTCTAACTTTAAGCTGATAGATTTGATTTCGGGCTTTCTTTTCGATGACCAAAGAAAAGACCAACGATGAAAAGACCAAACCTTTCTTTCATCCAAACCGTAATGTCTGATTATCTCTTTGGACTCGCTTTCGTTTCTGACACCGTCAGGCAGACAGTTTTCAGGAAGCCATTGAACAGAATTACCGTGTTTAGCAATAACGGGTTTTCCGTTAACCTGTAAATGCGTTCTGAAATTTACATCAATCGGATTTTCCTGCTCAATTTGTTCACGGAGTTCATCACTGATATTTTCATCTTTTGCAAGAACGGGATACCACTTGTCAATAAAAGCTTTTTCTTTTTCGGGTTGTATTTCAATACAGAAATCAACAACCAAGCCTTTTGAACAAGAGTAAACTGCAGGAATGTGCCATATCTCATCGCCCCAAGAAAAAGTCTTGTTTATTGCTATTTCTTCTCCCGGTTTACCTTTTGCATTTCGATTCCAAAAACCGTGTTCAAAATATACTGCCCATTCTGTCGGCACTTCGGGAGCTGCCGCATTCATTTCGGGGTCGAAATAATCTTCGGTGTATGGAATTTGAGATAAATCGAATTCAGCCTGCAATTCTTTAACATAAGAAAATGAATCAACAATAGGCTCAAGACCGCATTCGTTCTTTATTTCATCCAATATTGCCTGCTGCTTTTCTGTTATTGGACAATCTATAAGAAACGCTTTATATTGCTCTTCATCCCAAGCGTAACACTGTTCCAATGCTGCAATGTCACCGCAATGTAACAACAAACGGAGTAAATCTTCAAAGCTTCGTGAGATAGGATGCACACAGTCACCGAAATTCATCGGACTTACAGCAAAGATTATTTCACCAAACTGCGGAATAGTGCAGTAATGTATGCCGTCAATACCTGATGAAGCAATTATTTGAGCCTTTTTAGGTGTGCAATAATAAAGCTCAAAATCTCCATTCATATCAAAGCCTAAAAGTGATAAATCAATTTTCGTTTTCTTAAATGATTTTATATCCATAAGTTTATATCTCTTTTTCAAAAATTAAGTCAAGTTCTTGCGTGTGACCTGTACCACGTTGTTTTGTGGGGATATAACCTACATATCTCCATCCTTGTTCGGCTTTTTTATTTATAATTGAACGATAATCTTCAATAGAATAAATATTACCTGAGCCTAAACCCCAACCGCCAAAATCGCATCTGACAGTTTCATATTCGTATTTATACATAAAATCACACTCCTTTTGTATTAATGGAAAAGAATATATTTTTATAGGAAAATTATATCATATTTTTATCATAAATTTCAATACACAAACCCTTGCCATAGTATGCCTTAACAAATTTTGGGGTTAAATCTTTTAGCTAAAATATAATTAAACATATATCTATTGAGAAAAAATTAATTAAAACTTACATTCAGTGTAAAATAGTTGAGATTTCCATTATTATAATAACTGCACCCACTAATCACGCTTATTTGATATTTTCAATTTCTTGTGATAAAATTAAAAAAATTCGTAAAAATCTGTAAGATTTCACCTTTGAAAAGAATCATATAAGTGAAAGGTGGTGATAACGCAATGGAATTTGAAGAAGCATACCGTAAATATTTTAACGATGTTTATTTATATGTCCGCAGACTTTCAGGAGATGAACATATTGCAGAAGAAATAACGAGTGATACATTTTATAAAGCTCTTTATTCTATCAATAAATTCCGCGGTGACTGCGATATGAGAGTTTGGCTTTGTCAAATAGCAAAAAACAGCTATTTCGCATACATCAAGAAAAGAAGAAATACTGCAAATCTTGATGATGAGGAAGTGCTGAATTTAATAGACGATAATATTCTCATTGACGATGCCATTATTCAGAAAGATGAGTCTATGCAAATCAAAAAAATTCTGCACACTATCTCTGAGCCATACAGAGAGGTGTTTATGTGGCGAGTTTTTGCAGAATTGAGTTTTAAGCAGATAGGACAAATATTCGGTAAATCTGACAATTGGGCTTGCGTTACATATCACCGTTCAAAAGAAATGATTAACGAAGATTGGAGGAAAACAACAATGAGAAATGAATGTAATATAATTCGTGACATTTTACCCCTTTATGCAGAAGATATGGTCAGCGATGATACCATTTCCTTTGTTGAGGAGCATCTTCAAGCTTGTGCTGAATGTTCTACGATGTATGAACGAATTAAAGAAGGTGGTATCATTATGAAAAACGAAAATAAAAGCACGGAACAAGAAGTAGTAAACACTTTGAAAAAATTAAGAAAAAAGGTTTTTAAAAGGTTTTGCATTATATTCTTGGCTATTTGTATTGGTGTTGTGGGGCTTTTGGCAACATTGCAAGTATTTCCGGTTTACAGAGTTTTTCAAAACAAATGGGACACTTCGTTTACAAGCGAAGAAAGATGGATGTTAGCATATATCGGAACACCCGGAGATAGAGAAATTGCAACAGAAATCCTCAATTATGCTGATAATATTGTTTTTTCTGATGTAACTCATACTTACGAAGAAAACTTAAAACTCTATGGAGAATTAGGAAGATATCCATTTGATTTACATTACTTTGATGAAACAAGAGGCGAACGAAAAGCACTTTATGAAACACATTCTATAGAACTCTTATCTGCACATATAGACGAAAATCATGGATATATATTTGTGGAACATTCGCAGCAAGCCATAGGTGAAAACGGTGAGGCTGTTGCAGGTCATGGGGAAATTCTCTCTTTATGGGAAATCGAGAAAGATGCTGACGGAAACTGGAAAGTAATAAGCACAAGAGAAGGACCATAAAATAACATATAATCCCCGTTGTCGTAGGGCTCCCTGCTTCAACGGGGATTTTTTATGCACCTTGAAAATTTAATAACCGTCTGAAGGTGATGCGACTTTGCGATGATACGAGCAAGGCAACGCTGCGGTAAGATTACGGGTCAGGAACAATTTCAGGTGAAACGACAAGAAATTCAGAAAATTATTGACAAACAATAATTTATGTGTATAATGAAGATGTAATAATTATTGTAAAACAATAATTTGAACGAAGGTAGTCGAACTTTAAGGAGGAATGAAGATGAAATTCAAAAAATATCTGCTGTTTCTTTTATTTGAAGCGGTAGGGGGAATCGGTATTACAAAGGTTATGAGAGTGAAGGCAGAAAGTGTGTTTGAGTTGCTTTCTTATCCACTTGTGAAGATGGCTGATTTTCTCGGTGCAATGTCTCTTTCGGGAAGTATTGGAAATGCAGCGGCAATTCTAATTTATTCGCTCTTCTGTCTAATACCTGTTTTTGTGATGCTTTTCAGAATGAAAAACAAGACCTTCACAAAAATAGACAGCTTGCTTGTGCTTATTTCCGCCGTGCTTTTTGTAGTTGTTTATCTGCTTATAAATCCATCAGAAATGGGACTTCACGGTTTAGGAGAAGAAGCTTCTATGGTAGCATTCTCTTTCTGGTCGCTTCTTGTTGGTTATTTGGTGCTCAAATTTGCAGACATTGTTAAAAACACTGAGGGCAAAAGAACAGAAAAGCTTCTTTCTCTCGTATTGAAAATCACCGGTGCAGTTTTTGTATTTGCTATTTGCAGTGCAGAGCTTGTAACAACTGAAATCGGCATTGTTACTGTGCTTTCTTTTGCAAACACGATTCTGCCATCTATTTTCGGTGTTCTTATCGTAATTTACTGTTTAAATGTTCTTTCGGAATTTGCACTTGACCGATACAGTGAAAACACATTAAAAGCCATCGAAAAACTCTCCTCTGTTTGCATACTTGCATTAAGAGTTACCGTGAGTGTTACAGCTCTCTTCTCTGTACTTCAGCTGAGGTTTATAAATGAACTTTCAAACGTAAATTTCAGTGTTGACATACCGATTCTGTCATTCGGATTTATTCTTCTTGTGCTTATACTGTCAAATTTCCTTAAAGATAGCAAGGCACTGAAAGAGGATAACGATTCATTTATATAAGGTGAGAGTATGGCTATAAAAGTTTATCTTGAAGATGTACTTAAGAAAAAAGAAATGACCTCAAAGGAACTGTGTGCACTTGTCGGTATTACCGAAGCAAATCTCTCTATTCTCAGAAGCGGAAAAGCCAAAGGTGTGCGTTTTTCAACGATTAATAAAATCTGTTACTACCTGGAATGTGATGTAGGCGATATACTTAAATTTGACGGAGAACTGGACGGTGAAGAAAATGAAGATTAAAATTATTGCGCTTCTTATAGCTTTGTGTGTAATCGGGGCAGCTCTCAGCGGTGCTCAGCTGAAAAAGCCTGAGAGTGAAAACAAAAGCACAATCGGTGACAGGCTTATCGGTACTGTTATAACAACGGAAGGTCTGAACACTTTTGATATGGAAGCATATCTTAATGAAAACATAGACAATATTGTCAAAGACGAAAATCATACTGTAAACACTGAAGATAAGCATAATTATAATAACAAAATCTATGCTCGACAGGTTATAAAAGAGGATATAACCGAAGATGGTAAAAAAACAACTCACAAGGAGTATGTTTTTGATGACATAGACGGATTTTGGATTTTTGATGCAAAGATACCCTCAACCGAAACAGAGGAAAGCTACACCTGCCTTTGTTCTGAGGGTGGAATTTCAAATGTTAATTCAAAGGTTCACCATACAGATAACGGAGTTGAGGAAATTGAACTGACTGCCGATATTTATTATTCCTACGAAAAATGGGGTACTGTTTTCTATATGAATCCCGTTTATCAGGAAAGTGACGGGGATATTTACTGCGTTGAAGGTATGGGTTATGCTGTTTCGGGTGACAAGGGTTCGATTGATGGGACTTCAAGCGGAAGTCAGACCCTCAGCGACAAAATCACCATCAACGATAACGGTGAGGAAATAGTATATCAGTCAAAGGTAACAATCAACTACATTCCTGTCTATGTGCCTTCTCAGATTGAATTTATATTTATGAACGAGGATAACAAAGCAATTAAAGAGGAAACCTTCAAACCTGAAAATGCACCTGAAGAACTCACTGTACCAAAGGGTACGGACTATGTGATTGTTATTGAGAAAAACGAGGAAGGTTCAAATGCCGATGTAATAGGAAAGAATCGCGAAAATGCTGAATTTATTGCGGAAGATAACGATGGATACTGCTCCCTTCATAGTGTAAATCTTGTTTGGTGAAATATGAATGAGACCGCCGCAAATTTTGTGTAAAAGTGAATAAAAGACTTCCGGACAGACAAGGATTAAGGTAAGAAAAAATCCAAACTGAAAGGAAGTCTTTTTTATGACAAAAACACCGAGTGAACTTATGAAGGAATACGTGCGCAGCCAGAAATTCACCAGCACGGAAGAAGTAATGGCAGCAATGAAAGAAATGTTCAAGGAGGTGCTTCAGCAGGTAATGGAGTGCGAATTGAGCGATGAACTGGGCTATGAAAAAAGTCAAAGAGAGTCGAACCCTGACTGTGGAAATAAGTCGAAAAATTACCGCAACGGATATTCTCAAAAAACAGTCAAAACGCAGCTCGGCGAGGTCGAACTGAAAATCCCCCGTGACAGGAACGGAGAATATGAACCCAAAATCATCGGCAAATACAACCGCAATGCAGACGGTATGGAAGAAAAGATTCTGTCACTCTATGCCTGCGGTATGAGTCAGCGTGACATCGCCGAACAAATCAAAAATCTGTATGATGTAGAGATTTCTCCCGAACTCGTAAGCAAAATCAGCGAAAAGATAATGCCCGAAGTTACCGCATGGCAGAACCGTCCTTTGGACAGCGTATATCCGTTCGTTTTTATGGATGCAATTCACTACAAGGTCAAAGAAAATCATCAGTATATCACAAAAGCTGCGTATGTAGTCTTAGGCATAACTCTTGACGGAAACAAGGATATTCTCGGCATATGGATTGGCGAAAATGAGAGCAGCAAATTTTGGCTTAATGTGTTGAATGAACTCAAAACAAGAGGAGTAAAGGATGTATTTCTGTTCTGTGTTGACGGTCTTGCAGGATTCAGAGAAGCAATAGGAGCAGTATATCCCGATGCGCATATCCAGCGTTGTGTTATCCATCAGATACGTTCATCAACACGCTATGTAAGCTACAAAGATATTAAGCAGCTTATGTCAGATCTGAAAACAGTTTATCAGGCAGTAACGGAGGATGAAGCTATGAACAACCTTATCAGATTTAAAGAAAAGTGGGGCAAATCATACCCATCATGCGTAAAAAGTTGGGAAGATAACTGGGATATTCTTTCAACATTCTATGCATATCCGCCCGACATACGCCGGATAATATATACGACAAACATTATCGAAGGATTGAACAGGCAGTTCCGACAGATTACGAAGAACAAGCCTTCGTTCACAAACGATGACAGTCTGCGTAAAATGCTGTATCTGGCGTCGAAAAAGATTGTCGAACGCTGGACACAAAGATGTCGAAACTGGGACCTTGTACTCAGTCAGCTTGATATCATGTTTGAAGGCAGAATATCTGCATGATTTGCCCCTGAAAAAAGTTTATCCCGAATACGCTGCCGGTATTCACGCCGTAGCGTGCATACCTTACACCGAATTCGGGATTGTGTTCAATTATCGGGCAAAACCATACTGTGCTTGTTCCATCAAGCCACACCGAATCAGCCTTTTTCTTCGACTGTCCCAAGTCTTTTTACACAAAAATTTATGGTGTGCCATATGAATAGTTTGCTATTGCTCTTCATTTATTAAAATATTATTAGTTAAACTCCTTGTCTCGACTGACACCGATTCAAGGAGTTTTTTCGTTATACAGTAATTCTCACCGCAGACACACCGCCCATTTCAGGTTTTTTCTCAATAAAACCTTCGGATATCCTGCTCCGTTAATAAATCACATATCCATCGCATTCTCATCAAGCAAGAATTGCTCAATACCGATATACAATATACCGTCATCGTCGTGCCAAGGTATAATGTTATCCTTGACAACAACAATCTTTTTGAACGAATCGCCGACACGCTTTAGTGAGCGTATTTCCTGCTCACGCTTTTCTTCGTCTGCAACAGTAAGTGCTGACTGAACATAATACTTTTTACTGCCCTTGTTGGCAATAAAGTCGATTTCAAGATAAGCTCGTTTACTTTTCTTTTCAGCATCCTTATAGCAGTATTCAACTATACCGACATCAACGTTAAAATCACGAATGCAAAGCTCGTTATATATAATGTTTTCCATGATGTGGTTTTCTTCCTGCTGACGGAAATTGAGACGAGCATTGCGAAGTCCGACATCGCTGAAATAGTATTTATATGGTGAGCCGATATATTTTCTCCCCTTAACATCATAGCGTGAGGCACTATAGATAAGGAATGAATCTATTAAATAATCAAGATATTTTGAAATGGTTGCGTGACTGACGGAAATCTGTCGCTCGCTTTTGAAGGTGTTGGCAATCTTGTTTGCGTTGGTAAGCGAGCCGATAGATGATGAAATTAAATTCAAAATATCATCAAGCAAGTTTTTCTCGTGAGCAAGGCTGTTTCTGTCCATAATATCGCTAAGGTAGATAGTATCAAACAGAGTGCTGAGATATTTTGCTTTCTCCTCGTGACCTTTTTTTGCAAGAACCAACGGCAAACCACCGTAGGTGTAATATTCCTGCCAAGCATCACGCTTATCACCCTCAAATGCATTATAAAATTCTGCAAAGGATAAGGGGTTAACACGGATTTCGTCGCCTCTGCCACGAAACTCGGTGAGAATATCGCTTGACAGCATTTTTGAGTTGCTGCCGGATACATACACATCAATGTTTTCACGCTTCATAAGACCGAGAACAACATCAACAAAGCTGATTTTATCCTCTACACCTTCAACATAAGGATTCTGAATAGTGACAACCTTTTGAATTTCGTCAAGGAAAACATAGTATTCCTTGCTTTCATCGGAAGTTACGCTGCGAATATATTTACCCAATTCCAAAGGGTTACGGTATCTGATGTTTTCATCATCATCGAGGGCAAGACAAATAATACAATCTTCCTCAACGCCGATTGATTTCAGATAGTCTTTATAGATATTGAAAAGCAGATAAGACTTACCGCATCGTCTGATACCAGTAATTACCTTTACAAGTCCGTTTTTCTTTCGGCTTATTAATTTGTCGAGATATTTTTTTCTTTCAATCATAGCACATATACCTCATTTTAATAAATTGCGTATTTCTACAGTTTTGTTATCAGTATTTTATCATACTATACAAGTAAAGTCAATAAAACCACTTTAATAAATTGCGTATTTCTACAATTCTTATACGATAATCTTCACCGCAGATACCCCACCCATTTCAGGCTTTTTCTCCATAAACTCATCAGGTATCTTGCTTTCATACGCTTCCATATATGTCGCAGAACCGAGATAAGCAGAGATATTAGTTCTCGGTATAATAACCCAGTCGGAGTCGGGCTCTTTGTTTGCGATATAGTATTCAGCAAGTGTAATCATAAGCCGTTCAGTTTTTGCATTTACACCGTAAGCCTTGATTTTTTGCAGTGTTTCATCGGGTAGCACAACCGCTTCAGTATGCAACGGTCCGAGTACAAGCGCATCTGCAATAGCCGTGTCAAAAAGCAGAGGAAAATCAGCAGAAGACCTGTCATTGTATACGGAATACTGATACTGTATCAGCTTGTTAGCCCAAGTGCTTTCAATGGTTTTTAAGGTCTTCTTTTCGGCAAAGCAATGAAGCTTCTTTGTAACATCCTCTTTGTTTTTCTTGATGTAATCTGACAGTGAATGTAAGTATCTGTAATACCATCCCGCACCGTTTTGATCAATAATATTGGGGAACTTACTGTGAAGCTCAGGGAATGATGTGTGAAATGCCAAGGATTTGTTTGATACTGTTTCATAAGGCAGACTGCACCAGGCACATAAAAACTCTCTTGCCTTATCAATTCTTTTGTATGGGTCATCGGTGCGAAGTGTACCGTCAGCATTATGAAAAAGATATCCTCTTGCAAGAACGGTAAATATACGACTGAAGCCCTTGTTCTGCTTAATCATTCTTACTGTAAATCTGCCTATGAAAGCAGTTGATTGCTTGTTTTCTGCAAGGAAAACGGGAGCATCTGTATATGCCTTGAATTCAAGCCATTCGTTAGTCAATTTTATCTCCCTTCCTTGCAAATCTGTTGATGTGTCTGTAATAAGCATCATAAAGGAAATCACGCTTTCCGAGAGCAACAATGTACTTAACCGAAGCATTAAAAGAGATAACGTGGGTTTCTATTATCCTTGCTGCTTCCCTTGAAACAGTTTCGCGGTAATTGCCTACAGGATTTCTGAGATAGGCTTTTACCATCAATGTCAGCTCCTCGGAATCGTTTGGATACTGCATAGCAGAAGCATTTGCAGAGATATTGTAGTTCCGTGTTTCAGTAATAATATCGGGTAGTAATTTGTACCCTCCGAAACGGAAATCAGCGAAGATATCATAATACTCTCTGTACTCTTCTTCGGGCAGATGCTTTATGAGAAAGGCGTATCTTTCATCCTCTTTCATAAAGTGCCAATTTTCATTTCTGACTGCAGAATATATCTCATTTACTCTTTCTTCGGGCAGATTAATGAATACTGCGGCAAGCTCATCGGCTTCATAATCATTTTCCTTGTTCTGCATATACAGAATACGGTTAATATCATTGTGTTTTGCCTTAATATTGCTTGCGGCATGTCGCCTTGACCTTATTCTTTTGAGGCATTCTTCATAATCTGCTATTACTCTGCCTACATAATCAAGAATCTTCGGGTCAAGCTTCTTTTCCCAACCGGGCTTTGCAAAGGTAAAAAGCTCACTTGCATCAGCCTGCCGAATTTCTGCCTTTGGTGTATTCTTTTTCAGCTCTCTTGCAAAATACGGGAGCTTTTCAAGGTTAGAGCTGACCTCATCCCAATCCTGACCGTCAAAGAATTTCTTGAATCGTTCATCAAAGGTAGGCTCGAACCAACGGTGTTTGCCTTCTGCCTTTTCAATAAGAGCCTTGTATTTAAGGAAGGATGTTCTTTCAGCTTTGTTGGTTTCAAGATATTCTGTCAAATCGGGCTTTATACCGCTTTTAGCTGAGTCTATCTCAAGACCTGTCAGTATCTCAAGCACCTCTGTTTCCTTGCGGTACTGCTCCTTCTTTTCATCGTCGGTGTTTTCATCATAGGCTATTATACTTCTGTCAAGAGCTGCATTTGAAATCTGACCGACACGGGATGAGAATGTATTTCGTATTGTTTCAAAGCGTTTGTACCAATCATTAGCATCTGCGATAATCGGCTTTGCGGAGGGTATGCTTAAAAGAGGAAGATTACCGCCGAGCGAGAAATCACCCTCACTGTAGTTATTTGCAATACAAGAGGTAAGCTTCGGCTCGGCAACAGTTTTAATCATATCGCCGTCAAAGTCTGCACCGCCGAGTCTTTCGGCAAGAAGTGAAACAGAGTTTACCATGATAACATCCGTAAGACCTGAAAGATACTTTTCTCTGTAAGAGCCTATCTTCTTTAAAGGCTTAACAAGAGCTTCTTCATTTCTTGCAATATGGGGATTGCGAAGAAGAGCATAAATATCCTGCTGAGAATATACAGCACCGGGAGCATAAAACTCATTTGTATCAAGAAATTCATTTCTAATATCTGCGTAAATGTCAGGGCGCCCGCCGTTTTCTCTGATAAGCTCGTAGAATAATTCCATAATATCGGCCGCAAAGAATCGGTTGTCACCATCAACAAGTAAACGGCCTATGGAATAATCTTTAAGCAGGCTCTCTGCGGCATCATCAAGCTGACGGACAAAATACGGCTCATTGATGAACTTGGGATTTTTTCTTAAAAGTTCTGCAAGATGATAACTGCGGCTCTTTCTGCCGAAGGTCCATTCATCAGCCTTATCGGTAAAATAC
>JAFTWE010000012.1 GCA_017465465.1 Clostridia bacterium
AACAATGTCTGCTCACGGCTGCTGCACAGAATATAAAAAAAATAGCAATGTGTTGTGGATAATACATTGCTATTTTTACTTGATTTTCAAAAAAACAACCCTCGAATCATTCCTGAAACGAGGGTTTGTCAGCAGTCTGAGATGCGATGCTTTTAGCATCGCATCTCTTTATTTATCAAGTTCAGATTGTGCTCTATTAACTTTAATATCAATAAGTTTTTTAAAATCAGGATTAATCTCGTATCCAATAGCATTTCTACCTAACTCGATTGCAGCTTCAGCAGTAGTACCGGTTCCCATAAATGGATCAAGTACTGTATCTCCCCAAAAACTATATAACTTAATTAATCTGTGAGGTAATTCTTTAGGAAATGGAGCTGGATGACCTTCGGATTTTGCTTTTGCCGGTTGCATCTCCCAAAATGAATTTATAGCCCAATCAGCCCATTCTTGGTGAGTTAATTTTGATTTTTCTTTTATTTCTTTGCTGACTGGTGCTCTTTTTCCTTTTTTACAGAATACTATAATCCATTCATAAGGAAATGTCGAGAAAATGTTTGTTGGATAAGGATAACTGCCAAAAGAACTAAAACGAGCAATTTTTCTTTTATCCCAAATATAGAGAGCAAATGTAAACATTTCTCCGGTACTATCCATAAATTTCTCCAAATCAGAAATTACAGTGTGGGTAACTCTTCTGTTAAAGGGTGTTGCACTTCCTGATTCAAATAGAGGCATGATATTTATACAAAGTTTTCCATCGGGAGCTAAAACACGTATGCATTCTCTCCAAACATCTTCTAAGTTCTCTATATATGTTTGGTATGACTGGTTTAACCCAATTTGTTCTTCGTTATCATAATCTTTAAGAGCACCATATGGTGGACTAGTAATTATCAGATTAACTGAATTATCCTCTATCTCGTTCATTTTTCTGCTATCGCCAATATGTATTTCGCATGTCGGTTTTTTATTCATAAGAAAGCACCTCTCCATTAAGTTTATCCCAAACTACTATTTGTTCTTTTCGTTCTGTTTTGTTTAGCACATCAAAAACCTGGCTTGATGTCCCGCTATAAGTTCTTTCCGAAATATATGAAGCCTTTTTTATATTGTTAAAGAATTCGCCACCATTTATAACTTTGTTTTTTACTTTTTTGTCTCCCACAACAAAAATAATCAGGGCATCATCTGTTGTAATTTTATCTAATTCCTCTAAAACTAACCTCATATCTTCTTGGTATGAATCAGCGTGTTGAATAAGTTGCTGTTTAATTTCTGTACGATTTTTTTCAAAGATGTCGTAAATTAGTTTACCGTAATACGCAGTATAATCCAGTCCATCAAAATAAGGAGGACTTGTAAAAACAAAGTTAACACTTTTCTCCTCTATAAAATCTGATAAGTGCCGGCTATCTCCAGAAATAATTTTTGATTTATTATCTTTTGGCGTTAGCATATATTTTGAATGTTTTTTAGCTTTACTTATAAATTTGTCAAAAAAATCTATATATGTTTTAGGTTCAATGTTTTTTCCTACGGTGCTAGAAGTCCACATGTATCCATTGCATCCTCTTGCAGCAAGAGCAATACTTCCAAAAAAAATCCCTTTCAGGTATTCAGACATTTCATCAAAATGGTTTTTCACACACATAATTTCAGCTGCTGTTTTAGAATGAAATGATTTAATTGCAGACTCGGGCATTTGAAGATAATTGCCATTATCAAAATCTAACTTAGCTTTATTAATGATTTCCATACTCTTAGATAATACATCATCTGAAGAAGAGTCAATTTTAGCTTTGGCAATTTGTATAGCAAGAGGATTATTATCAACACCAATAGCATCTAAGCCATGTTTTTGTGCTTCGTACACGATTGTACCTGATCCACAAAATGGATCTAAAAGCACACCTTTTTGTGGAAGTTGAGAAATAATATCTGCGGCATCCAAGGCGGATATTTTCCCTCTATACGGATATATGCCATGCATTGAACTAGGGTTACTAACGCTTTTTAAAATTTTAAGTCTTATTTTAGGGTTTTTACTCTGCATAACGTTCTCCTATTATTTTGTGATTAAATTTCTCAGTTCTGAAACTGTCTGTTCTTTTTCCTTTATATCTCTTATAACTTCTAATATCTCAATGTTATTTAAAATATATTCTTTTACATCCATTGGAATATCGTTGCGAGCCTTAGCTGCTAAATCATATAAATTCCACTTAACTTGGGGATAGGAACTAACTTCCAATAATTCAATAATTCTCATAAGAAGAACTTTATCGGGAGGTTTGTTGTTGCTATTTTCAATATCGCTTAAATATGCAGGTGTTATATTTAATTCTTTTGCGAGCTGTCTAAGCGATATGTTTTTAAGAGAACGGACCTTTCTGAGATATGAGCCAAAATTCTCATTGTCTATAGATATGTCAACAAGTTGAGCTGTTGTTTTCATTTCGTTCATTTGTTATTATCACCACCAGCATTTGTAAGTTAGTTAACTTACAAACTATTATACATTGCTTTTTAAACAAAGTCAACAAGGATTTAAATGCATTTATAAAAATTTCCTATCAACCACAACACCCAACCGATAACCGCCAAGACAATCAGCACGGTAGAACAACTAATTCCGCCGCCTGAGTTGTTGTTTTTATTACCACCCGAACCGCTGTCGGTAGAGGTCATTTTGAAAGCATAAAAGTCACCAAGGTCGGGCATAGGTTTAGCTCCTTTTCTTAAAAATCATATCCTGTTTCAAGCAGCTTTTTCTTCATCTTGTTAAGTGCTTTTCTGTAGTTTGAATCTGCTGTTGCGGGGGATGAAACTCTGTGGTCGAAGGCTAATTCTTCAAAGGTTTTAGGCTTTCTCGGTTTGTAGGTGGGATTGCCCTTGTAGTCGGGATTTTCATAATCGGGGACCTCGGTTGAATAGCACTCTCTGCAGAAGGCAAGGTGCTCCGATACCAAGGCACGTTCACGGTAGTTTAGAACATCTTCAAAAACATCCATTACAAGATTTGCACGCTCAAATTTAACGCACAGAACATCAGGGCGGGAGGTGTTGTCAGAAGCAACCTCTTCACGGCTTTCTTCGCCGTCTTCGTCGGCATACTGCTTGTAAAACTCAACAAACTGTGTGTTCTGTAAGCCTGAACGGATGATTTCTTCTGCCTTTTCTTTTGTAACACCGATTTTATCTGCTATTTTCTGCATTGTTGCATCATCGGTTTTCTCTTCGTTTTCATAAAACAAACGCATTGCTTTGCGGAGCCTTAAATCTTCATCAAAGCTCTGTACCGTAAAGCCTCGTCTCATTTTGCGGATGTACTCGTGAACCTCACGCTTTGCCGTGTTCTCCTTAAATTTCACAAAAGGTATATCCCGTGAAAGGTCATATTCCTGCAAGGCTTTCCACATCCCTATAATGAAGGCTTGCTTCATGTCCTGAAAATGACCGGGCATTGCATAGTTCTGTACCCAACCCATAACCTTTGTGTTGAGCGTATTTTCATAATAGTGAAGAAACCACAAGAAGTATTTTTCATCCTTCTCTTTGCAATAAAGCTCGATATATTCCTGTAGCTCCATTTTAGGCGGAGCAGGTGTTATTCTGTACATCACAAGGTCCTGTTGCCATTCTCTCACGGGCGACACCTCCTTACTTCATTGATTTTGCCGCATCCTCATAAAGCTTCTTCTTTTCCATATCCTTTGGGTATTGAGTAATCTCATACTCTGTTTCTTCGACTGCACGGTACATTCTGTCTTCGGCTAGCCTTGTTGCCAGCTCTGCAAACTCAGGTGTGATTTTGCCTCTGCTTTTATCTACACGTATTGAACCGCAACGGTTTCTGTATATTCTGAGTGCCGGGTCGTTTTCGCATCTTTCTTTTAAGTTTATATATGCCGCATATCTTCTGCAGGTAACCCGCTTGCCCTTGTACTTAAAAGGTGCGTAGCCGTTGCAGTATTTCTGCCGTCTTGCAGTCAGCATAAGAAAATGCTTTTTGCAGATTTCGCATTGCCTTGGATAATGTCCGTACTGTATTCCCTCAAACAAATCCGTAACAATAAAGCTGTAAAAGCTGTTGAAATACAGCCTTCGTGCAACCAAGCTTTCCGATGTGTATTCTGTGTTGACGGGAATAACCTTTTCACCGAAAATGTCGGTGGCAAGTTGCGATAGATGTTCTTTGTTGAATTTCTCCAGTTCATCAAGCCTTGACACAAACCTTTTGAGTTTATTGAACGCAAGAGTAATATCATCACCGAGGTTGTCGTAAAAACCGAGTGTTGTGTTTACATCATTCAGTAGTTTTTCTGCCTGTGTGAAAAAGCCCTTATCGTATTCGGGCGGCAGGATTCCGAGGATGATATATTCCTCTTTGATATTCTGCACCTTGCCCTTGCGGTGGAAGTATTCAATTAACATTTCAGCATTTTCATAGGTGAAAAGCTTTGCAATTCTTTCCTTTTCATTGTCAATGTCAATCAGATTAAAGGGCTTTAGCTTTGGCAGGGCAGTAAATATATTGTTGATTACGGTTACAGCTTCAACAAAAAGCCGAGGGTTCAGATAGCCTTTGGAGAGCGTATCTTCAAGCTCCCAATTTTCGGCTCTGAAAACAGATATTCTTGCAGCGGTATCATCCTTGTAATACTGATTGAGCAGTTCAACCGTATATTGTCCCGCATCAACTGTTTTTGATGCGACAGTTACTTTTCCGACACTGTAATCGGCATAGAAGAAGCCTTTGTCATTCATTCTTTACCACCTCCTGACAAAAATTATATCATAGTCCATAGTCATTATACAAATTTTACTGTCCAATAAAACGGACTTTACTTTTTGAGAAATATGTAAATATCATTATAATTGCAAACTACCTCGCAAGGAATAGTCATCCTGCGAGGTAGTTTTTTATTTTATGGGGTTTGAAGTTAATTTTTCAAAAAATTCTGTTTCGAGTATTGTATTAAAAATTATATATGTGCTTAAAAGCCTTGATATATAAGGATTTGAGCCTTGTTTCGCACATCGTTTTTTACTGTTTCGTGATTCTGTATGATTTTCGGTTTTTTCTACATTAAATAATCAGAGGAGGGAAAACACAAGGTTATTCGTCTTTCGGCAAGCAACTTAAAGAGATTAACACAGTAGTTTCCCAAATCACTAAACTATCAATAAAGGAGAACATAAAAATGACACATGCTGAATATGAATACGAAAATCAGGAAGACCTTAAATATCTCTGGTATCTGCAGCTTTCCGGCAGAGGGGATGAATATGCACCCGTCAGGAGAATTAAATGCAAAGGATGTGAACGGGTATATTTCACTCAGGTTCACTGTGTGAAGTTTTGCTATCACTGTCAGCAAGGCAATGTGGGTGCAATGTATGTAAAACGGAGAAAGAGTCTCAAAAAGCGTGAAAACACAGTATGCAAAAATTGCGGGAACACCTTTACACCCAAGAGGGCAGGTGCTGTATACTGCAGTAGTGCATGCAGACAAAAAGCTTACCGTGAGCGTGTTACGGATGAGGTAAGTGAACAAAAAGGTCACTTACTATAACTGTAACGACATTTCCCCAAGTGGCCGTTTTGGCCATTTGGAATAACTGTAACGCAAAAAAATTGTGAGTACAGTGTTACGGTTACAGTAATGGGCCAAAATGGCCCGTTACTACAACTGTAACGATATTTTGATTTAAGAACAGAGTGTTGCACTCAAATCAAAGGGTCAGAAACGCCCTTTGATTTTCCAATCGGTCAGATTTCGGATTTTCAATCGGTCTGATTTTTCCGCTTTCGGCAAGTAACAAAAACTTAGGGAACAAACTGACTGTAAATAAGTGCAATTTGTTCCCTAAAATATAATGAATTATTCTTGTTCTGCCATATCTATAATCGGTTTTAGTTCAAAAATATCACCGACGTTTTTGAAACAATACAGATTATTGTATGTATAAGATTTTGTTTTTGAAGTGTTTTCAAAGAATAGCTTGTCCTGTTCATATAAAATGGCACTTTCAGCATGGTCAATTATTTCATCAATATTTGTATACGGATAAATGACTTTTCCTATTCTGACCTTTATTGTGCCTCTGTACTCTTTCAGCCACCAGTTCTGATGACCCTTCAACCTATGCCTGATGGTGTTATGCTTTGTGGCAATGCCTAAATATAAGGTTGTTTCTTTGTTGCCGAAAACTCGGGAAATGTAGTAAAGACCTGTTGAATCAGATTTTTCGCTTTCAATAGCTTCGTCTATTGTAAGCGCATTTTCCCATTTAATTACGACGCTATTGTTTGATGCACGCTTGCCTTTTTTCAGGTAGTTCAGAACTGTGACACCGTTTTCGATTTTTGCGTTAACTGCTTCAAAGGTTGAAAGGGTGCTGTCTGTAAATAACGGCTTATCGTTTTTATAAGCAACAACAGGGGCAACAACAAGGCTCAGCTCATCAATAACATCTGCTCTCTGAAAATATCCGTTTACAATACTTCCGCCCTCTAAAAGCAGAGTATCACATCCGATAATACTTTTAAGCTTGAAGAGTGCAAGCTTAACATCGATTTCGGTTTCACCTGCGAATATGTACGGAATTTCCATACTTTCAAGGTAACCTAAATATCGTTCATCTGCCTGTTCGGTCAGCACTTCAATAATCTGTGCACCGTCATATCCCGGATCGCCGTCAGGGTCGATAATTTTATTCGACTTCCAACCAAGCTTTCCTTTCGGGTCAAAGGCAATAGCGTAAAAGCCGGTCATATCGTCAAGAATAAAATCCATCTTTAGATCCATATCGTGACGCACGGGCTCATATTCTGAAAGGTCAGGATAATATCCACCTGTAAAGCTGCCTTCCATTGTGACTCTGCCACAGATAAATCCGTTTGATTTCAAGTTGCGGTTAATCTCGTAATAGGTTTCGCAAGCAGCTGCACATTCGGGATTTCCTAAAAAATCACCTGTAACCTTTCCGTCAAGTGAGGTTACCATATGGCAAATGATGTACGGTCTGTTCATATTCACACCTCAAAAATTATTGTTTGTCGCACTCATTATACCACACTGTAACCACAACTTTCAACACACCCCGATTATATGATAACTGCCCCCACCAATGCAGATTTCGGTATATGTATACTGCGTTAGATTTTTTACATTATTAACATTATTGAGTACTAAAAACTTTACCCTCTGCAACTACAGAGGGTGAGAATGATATTAAAGGCACATAGTCATATATACAGTAATACAGGTGATTTTTCAACAAAAACGAATAAAACGCAAGATAAAACCAAAACAAAAACTGACAAAACGCAAGATAATATCATCATCAAAACTGATAATACGCATTTATTATATGCGTTTTGCCTGAATTATACAATTCATTACATAGCGCTCGTCAGATTTGACGGGTGTATTTTTATATCCAAAATTTATAAGAAAGGAGACAAGCCTCATGCAAAAATTAAAACTTAACACGCAGTTATTTGATAAAGTATCAACGCTGATTAAAACGGGGTGTTGTAACTGTTATGAAGAAAACTGTTTGTTACTTGATGACGGAGAAAATCACATCTGTCCTCAGCTCATAACACCGAGTCACATTATCTGCAGATATTTTCTCGAGTCTGTACTGCCGGGTGACAAAGCATTGCAGAAAAGAATAACCGAGCTTTAAGACTAACTGTTTTTCAGTTGGTCTTTTTTTATCGGAATTTCCGTTCAGCCGATAGAAATTTTTCTTTGAACAAATCATCGTTCAGGGAAAATCTATTTGATAAACGCTAAAAAAACACGGAAGGTATTCCGATGAAAAATGCTGAAAAAGTGTACCTTAAAATTTTTTGAAAGGAGGGAAGCAAAATGTCAAAGGCTAAAGAAACTCATTTGTGGTTTGAAAAAGGCGACGATGAAATTCAGGTTGAAAGCTACAGTAAGAAGCTTAACGAAGCAATTCTTGAACTGAACAAAAATGTTCCGGGTGCAGTATATATCATTGATGATGAAGAACGCGGTTTTCTTCGTGCGGCAGTGAAGCTCAAAAACATCACCTTTATGATACTGCCACCGCAATCCGAAGAAACAAAGAAAGCACAATCCGAAAACGGAAAGCGGAACAGTAAGAATCTTAAAAATCAGAAACGCACCTGATAAGAAGCAAATCTTATTTCCGGTCGGTATTAAAACGAGGACAAACCAACGCTTGCGTTGCTGTTTAGTTCTGTTGTCCGAAGTTTAGCAAGCATTGGATTTGTATCCTCAAATCCGTAAAAACATCCGTTTTTACAACACCCAAAAATAAAGAAAGGAGAATTCCTATGAGTAAAAGAACAAGATATATAGACTTTCACGTGTATCTCAGTAAAGACGAAAATCAGATATTAGAAAATCTTTGTAAGAGATTAAGGGTAAACAGAAGCGTGCTTATCCGTGCTTTGATTCTCGGTAAAAGGTTAGTTGAGGCTCCGCCTGTTGATTACAAACAGTTTATTATTGAACTTCGCAGAGTCGGTACTAACCTTAATCAGTTAACAGCTAAAGCAAATTCAATCGGATATATTGATGCTGATGAATGCAAAAGTGTACTAACAGAAGTGCGAAGACTTGAAAGTGACATTGCAAAATATTTCAAGTCAGGTAAGGAAGCGAATCGGGAATGGCTGTAACAAGAATATGGCCTATAAAAAATAACATTTATCAGGTTGTTAATTACGCTTCAAATAAAAGCAAAACTGATTTATCAAAATACTCCGACCTGATTGATGCACTTCATTATGCAGGTGATGATGAAAAAACAACTCTCGAAAATGAGCAGAAACTGCTTGTTGAGGGTATCAACTGCGACCCTGATATTGCCGCAAGACAGATGATTGATACCAAAGAGATTTACGGAAAGACTGACGGTGTTGTTGCCTATCACGCATATATTTCTTTTAAGCCCGGTGAGGTTTCACCTGAAGAAGCACAAAAAGTTGCAATGGAGGTTGCAAACAAAATGTGGGGCAAAGATTATGAAATGATTGTTGCAACTCACCTTAATGCAAGCTGTGTTCACTGTCATATAGTAATTAATTCTGTTTCAATGGCTGACGGAAGAAAGATGAATGAAAACAAAGCGATGTATCAGCTTTTCAGAAAGACGAGTGATGAGGTTTGTCTTGAGCACGGATTATCTGTTATTGAAAAGCCGAAAGGTAAACGCATTCCTTATAACATTTACAAAGCGATGCAGAAAGGCATTAAAACAAAATACGATTATATGCGTGACGATATTGATTATGCAATTATAAGAAGTGCAAATGAAAAACAATTCTTCAGAATTATGACACAGAAAGGTTATTGGTTTGATAACGGAAAGATAGCTTACCGCAATGATGAGCACGCAGTGAAGCTCACAACCCTCGGTGAAATTTACACCTATGAAAAAATCAGAGAACGGATTTACTCGCAGGATAAATTTACTGCAAACAACAATTTCAGAAATTATTTATACGCTAACGATTTTTTGAAGAGGCAGATATTTGTTTTCGATTACAAAGGTTATGAGTTTAAAGAATCAAGAGAATGTTACAGACATCCTGAGTATTTCAACCGAATGGTTTCTGATTTTACAAAGCTAATTGTGGGCGGTGCCGTAATTGGTGCACCTGTTATTTCACTTTTGTTTCTTGCTTTGCTTTTTGCAGGTGCAATAGCCGAGAAGAATAACTGCAACCCGCATCCGTTTACGCCTAAAATGAAATACTCAACTCCGAGGATTGAATTTATGCAGGATCAGATTGACCTTGCAATAAATGAAAAGCTTTATGATTTTGCAGAGGTTGATAAGTTCATTTCAAAGACTGAGCTTCGTATTGAGGAGCTGAAAAGTCAGCGTAATAAAATCTACAATCAGATAAGAAGATGCAAAGACCCGACGGCAAAGGAAAAGCTTGTTGACCGTCGGGATTTTTTAACGGCTGAAATCGGTGAGCTTCGGGAAAAATTAAAGCTCGCCAAAAGAATTATTAAAGACAGTCCTGCACTTGAGGAGAAGCTTGAAACGGAAAAACAACTAATCCGTGAATGGTACTTCCCCGAAAGACAAAGGGACAAAGAAAAAGATTATGACGGGAGGTGATATGTATGCATCCTGAGGAGCTTTGCAGAATTATTGAAAGCAATGAAACTAATAACTCTGAAGAGAAGGAGTATGAGCGAGAAATGACATCGCACGAATATCTTGATATGTATTTCGGTACTAAATACTTTTCTAACAGAAAATTCTTAAGGCTTGTGCAAGAAGAACGCAGGCAGAGAAATGAAAGTAAAAGATTATATTATTACGGAGGTAAATAAATGAATAACAATTTGAAATCACCGGTAAACATCCCGGTAGAAAAAATCCGTCCCTTTGAGGGACATCCTTACAAGGTCTTGGACAATGAGGAGATGAATACACTCATTGAAAGTATTCAGGAGCAGGGAGTTCTGTCTCCTGTTCTTCTGAGACCTATTGAAAACACAGATGAATACGAAGTGATAAGCGGTCATAGACGCTTACACGCCACAGTCAAAGCAGGGATGAAGGAAGTCCCTGCTTTTATTTATGCCGTCAGCCGTGATGAAGCGGCAATTATGCTCGTTGATAGTAATCTGCACCGTGAGCATATTCTTCCGAGTGAACGAGCCTTTGCTTATAAGTTGAAAATGGAAGCAATGAGCCGTCAGGGATACAGGTCAGATTTAACTTCGTGCCAAGTTGGCACGAAGTTAAGAACAGATGAAATTATTGCTGAAAACTCTACCGATAGTGCAAGACAAATTCAAAGATATATCCGTCTTACAAACCTTATCCCTGAATTACTCAATATGATGGACGAGGAGAAAATCGCTTTCTCCGTCGGGGTTGAGATTTCATTCCTTGATGAGCAGATGCAGTATGACCTGCTTCGTGTCATTGAGAAATATGACTGCACACCATCATACTCTCAGGCGTGGCATATGCACAGGGATTTCAATGAAGGTACACTCACTATCGAAAGTATCGAAAACACACTCGCATCAGAAAAACCGAATCAGAAGCCTATGTGTAAGGTGCCCATTGAAAAGCTACAGAAAATTGCACCTAAGGTTAAAGATAAAGACTTTGAAGATTTTGTACTGAAGGCCTGTGAGCATTACTACAAATATCTTCAGCGACAGCGAAGCCGTGACCGTGACGCACGGTAATCCACACATTTGTATAGGAGGAATTATATGAGTAAA
This sequence comes from Clostridia bacterium, assembly GCA_017465465.1. Taxonomy (GTDB): domain Bacteria; phylum Bacillota; class Clostridia; order Oscillospirales; family Acutalibacteraceae; genus CAG-488. The sequence goes on from JAFTWE010000012.1 coordinate 11,271, forward strand.
ATTGATATAAATGATTTAAGCAAAAATTCTGATTACTGCTTTGCGGCTTTAAAGCTCATTGAGCAGTTGTTCAGGGACGGGAAGATTCCCGAGTATATGTTCCGCAATATTTTAAGCGAATATGCGGACATTGTTGATGAAACCGAATTTGTAAAAGGAAACCACAATCAGATAAAGGAGGTATGTGCATGATAAATTCTGATTTCGGTAAACGCAGAGTTGTAATCTATGCCCGAGTTTCTACTGAGCACGAGGCACAGATTTCGGCTCTTGAAAATCAGCTGGATTGGTATGAGCCAATCCTTGCTGCAAGACCTGAATGGGAGCTCGTCGGCAGATATATTGACGAGGGTATCACGGGTACCTCTGCCGAGAAAAGACCGCAGTTTATGAAAATGATAAGGGATGCCAAGCAGAAAAAGTTCGATATGATTATCACCCGTGAGGTGTCAAGATTTGCGAGAAATACCGTTGACACTCTGCAATACACAAGAGATTTAAAGGCAAAGGGCGTTGAGGTGTTTTTCATCAACGACAACATCAAAACCTTTGACGGTGACGGAGAGCTTCGTCTTACCATTATGGCGACTCTCGCTCAGGACGAAAGCCGAAAAACCTCGGTGCGAGTGAAAAGCGGTCAGCAGACCTCAATGAACAACGGCACATTCTACGGCAACGGAAATATTTTAGGCTACAGAAGACATCAGGAGCTTCTGCCCGACAATAAGAAAAAGGTGGATTTCATTATCGACCCGGAGCAGGCTGAAACAGTCAGGCTCATATATGATATGTATCTTGCGGGCAACGGACTTACCAAGATAAAGGAAGAGCTTGAACGCCAAGGCAGAAAAACTGCTATGGGCAAAACAAGGTGGTACGAAACCGTAATAGGTCATGTGCTGAAAAACACATTCTACTGCGGAATCATAACCTACCACAAGGAGTATACTCCCGACTATCTCACACAGAAAAAGATTAAAAATTATGGTGAGGTTGACCTGATACAGGTAAAAGGGAGACACGAGCCGATTATTACTGAAGAACAATTTGAAAGGGTGCAATTAATTATGGCAAGTAAAACAGCTCAGATGAAAAATCTTAATACAGGCAGAAGAAGTACAACAGGCAAAAGACCGAGAACAACAGTATGGGGCAAGCTCCTTATCTGCGAATGCGGTCACAGATTCAACACGAAGCTCTGGAGAAAAGAGGGAGATAAATCCATTATCGGTTATCAGTGCTATGACTCGGTGCGTACCGGGTCATACGAGAGCCGAAAGAAAAAGGGACTGCCTCTTGAGGGCATTTGCTGTGTGCCTATGATTCCCGAGTGGAAGCTGCAGATGATGGCAAACTATATTTTCCGCAATTATCTTTCTGAAAAGGACAAGGTGCTGGCTCTTGCCAACTCAATGCTCGAAGCTCACATTGATGATAAAGAGGATGATGTGGATTATGAGGCTATCATCGAGAAAAAGTGCAGAGAGGTTGAACGGCACAGAACGAAGCTCAGTAATTTCATTGATATGAGGGCGGAGGGTGAAATTGATAAAGAATCTTACACAAAGAAAACTGCCGAGGTTAAAGAAGAGATTGCAAAGCTTTCTGCCGAAATCGAAGAGCTTCAGCTGAAGCTTAACAAAGAGCCTGTAATTACAGATTACAGGGACAAGCTGACAGTGCTTCAATATGCACTTGAGCAGTACACAAATGCGGATGAAAAAGACATCCCCGAAAGTGTGATTGAGGCCTTTGTAGTGAAGATTGTTGCAAAGAGAGACGGCTTTGACTGGTATCTCCGCTTTGACGGAGACCCGGGTGACCCTCTTCACATGAAAACCGAGGGTAAAAGAAGAAAAAACAGTTCTGTTTCTGTGGTTGGCGGTAAACTGCCAACCAAGCAGAATTGCGACACAGGC
>JAFTWE010000036.1 GCA_017465465.1 Clostridia bacterium
ACACTTTTACAACAACGAGAGAATCCAACTTAAAACAAAACTGACTCCCCTTGAAAAGAGAAGTCAGTATGTTGCTTAAAATTAAATTTTACCTACCATAGGTGCTTTTTTATACTGTCTGCACAATTTGGGGCAGTTCAGTAAATCCTGCTTGTTGGTTTTTATTCAGTTTATTATCAGTCTCGCTTCGCGACAATAGAAATCAACTATATAATTATCAAAAACTCCTTGCTAAAAAAACAAGTTGGGGTTCACGGTAGTTACCTCTCCGGCGCCCTTGTGTAAAGGGAGCTGTCACGAAGTGACTGAGGGATTGTGAGTCTTACAACCCCTCCGAGTTTTGACAAGCGAAACCCACCTCCCCTTACACAGGGGAGGCTAAATCTCCTCATAAGAATACATTTTGCTGATGATGTAGACGGGGCGGTTTTTGACCTGAACATAGACTTTTGCCAGGTATTCACCGAGAATACCTACACACAGAAGCTGGAGACCGCCAAACATAAGAATGAGGGCCACAATGCTGTCATAGCCTGCAACATCCACACCCCACACAAAATGGCGGATAACAATAATCAGCGTATAAATTATTGACGCAAAAAATGCAAGTGTACCAACGCCTGTGGCAAACTTAAGAGGTGCTGTGGTGAATGAAATTATACCCTCAAGGGCGTATTTGAAAAGCTTCCACACATTCCAGTTAGAAACTCCGCTTTCACGCTCCTGAACTTCGTAAGGAATAAACTTTGTGTTAAAGCCTACCCAAGAAAAAATGCCCTTTGAAAAGCGGTGATATTCCGTCATATTGAGAATTGCTTCAACCATTGAACGGCGGAATGTTCTGAAATCACTGGCGCCTGAAACAAAGTCAACCTCTGTGATTTTATTGATAAGCTTATAAAAAGCATTTTTGAGGGTTATCATCATTTTAGATTCTTTGCGCTCTTCCTGATATGCGGCTACACAGTCATATTCTTCATTTTCATCAAGAATATTTACCATCTGCAAGGCTACCTCGGGGCGCTGCTGCAAATCGGCATCAATCACACAGACATAGTCACCCTTTGCATTTGAAAGACCTGCATACATTGCCGCTTCTTTGCCGAAATTTCGGGAAAAGCCGATAACCTTAATATTTGACTCCTTGTGCTCGTCATAGAGCTTTTTGAGGGCTTTGAGGGTGTTATCCTTACTGCCGTCATTTACAAAAACAAATTCATAAGAAAAATCTGAGCCTGCAAATGCCTTGACGGTTTCGGTATAAAATTTTTCTACATTATCCTGTTCATTATAGCAAGGAACAACAAGTGATAATTTCATGGGAATCGCCTCCTGTATAAATACAGTTTACACTATATTGAGCTTTTTAGCAAGAATTATTTGTCATTGGTGATATTGCCGTCACCGTTTATGGGAACGGCTTCACCGAGATATGTGGGCTCGGGCTTAACAATGCAATAGCCAAAATCCTTGACCCTTGCGGCAAACTCTCTTGTGTTGTTATAAAGCTCTTTGCCGTAATTGCGTAAATCGGCAGAAACACCGTAGGCTTCGAGACCCAAGGCTTGGGCGCAGTAAATGGCTCTTGGAAGATGATAACCCTGGGTTACGATTATAATTTTCTTTGCCTTAAAGACCTCTTTTGCTCGGTACATACTCTCATAGGTAGAAAAGCCCGCGTGGTCCATAAAAATGTTTTCACTCTCCACGCCCTCGTCAACGGCAAAGTTTTTCATTACATTTACTTCGTCATAATCCTTTCTGCCGTGGTCGCCCGACATAAGGATTTTTTGCGCGGCACCGCTTTTATAAAGCTCAACGCCCACCGAGAGCCTGTCCGCAAGCATGTGGCTTGGAGTGGTTTCACTCCACACAAGGCAACCGAGAACAAGAATACAGTCCACATCCTCTAATTTTGCGGCATCCTCCACGGTGAGGATTTTTTCTTTTGCAGACAGAACCATATAGCCATTGATGCCCACAGCGCCCACACCGATTAAAATACATATTGATAAAAGGATTGCTATAACCTTTTTTATTTTCATAAAACAAGCCCCCTGTTATGTTTTTTCCATTTTACAACAGAAAAAGACAACTAACAAGGGACTTCACAAAATCTTTATAAAATTTTAATCATTCATTTTTTTGCCGTATTTTATCTGATTGACAACAAAGCCAATCAAAAGCAACAAAGCAATGGCAGGAAGCAACGGAATTGCAACAATCACAAGAAGAATAAGTGTAATGAGAACACCGACACCCTTTTTGCTGTGAATGGTGTTTTGTTGGATGGGGAACAATGTGAGAAGCTTTTCCTTTGTGGGGTGAAGGGGCAAAACAACATCCTTTGACGGAATACCCTGCTTATAAAGAAGAGGCTCAACCATTGAGCGGATGCTGTCAGTTCCCTTGAGGAGCTTGCTGATTGGCATACCGATTGTTTCAAGGAAAGAATCAATAATAGCAAGAAGCCCCATTGTGATTTTGTAATAAGGTGTGTCAGGGGTGTATGCACCGTCACCTGCGTAAAGATTCATAGGCAGGTTTATAGCAAAGTCCACTACCCTTTCATCCTTAATATGAGCATAATCCTCAGGCTTTAAGCCGGTTTCTTTTTTAGTCCATTTGGCAACTGTGCCCACCTTAAGACCTCTGAACCATTTTGCAAAAGGCTTGATAAGCCAGCCGATTTTGTAAATCAGCTTTTTCTTAACGGAAAAAGCCTGCACCTTTTCAGCTAAGTCGTCAATATCAGTTGCGGCGGCATCAATAACATTTCTTATCATACCGAAGAACTGGTCTTCAAGATGCTGAGGAAGTGCCTTGCCGTTAAACGAAAGATTGTTATCTTCGTCAACTCTTACGGTTTTGATGTCAAGAGTTTCATTGTCAGGGTCAAGAGTAACACGGCGGTAATAGCCGGGATAACCTACGGGTGAAGTGGTGCTGATTGCATAAAGCGGGTTACCCTTTTGAGAGAACATATAAGAGATATCGTGAACATGGGAATGGCCCGTAAAAATGAAGCTGACACCCAAATCTGCAAGCTGTTCACGGCGAAGGGCGTGCTCACCCATCATATCATTTTTGCCGATTATTGAGTAAAACTCCGAGGGTGAAATAACGGGATGATGGGTCATCATAATAACCTGCTGGTCATTTTCTCTTGCATCCTTAAGCTGAAGAGCAATCCACATAAAAAGCTCATCAGAAAATCCGCTTGCACCCTTTAAATTTTTATCATCATTAAGGGCAAACAGACGGTAGCCCTCTTCAAGCTGAACAACATAGGACATACTCTCTTTATGAAGTGCGATAGCCTCGTCCATACCGAATTCGCGGTACATTTCATAAAGGTCCTCTCGCTTGGCGCAGTCGATTTTATACGCCTCATCACTGAGGTAGCAGTTAGTTTTGCCGTCATCCTGAAAATCGTGAGTAGCGGTGATTGTATATACTCTTTTACCCGCTCTTTTAAGGGCTCTGCAAAGATTGATAAAGCCCTCGTGAGAGGTAAATTCACCGTTTGAAGTGGTATCACCGCCCATTAGGATGATGTCACTTTCTTTGTCTTTAGCCATCTGAGCAAAGGCGGCTGTAAGCACCTCGGCGCTGTCTTTCATCAGAAGCTGGCTTTTGGCATTGGCTCTCTCATAGGATTTGGTGTCAACACCGTTTTCTTTAGCGTAGTAGTGAAGGTCGGTTATAACCGTAAAAGTAAGTGGAGCTTTTGACATAATGACCTCCGATTATTTAGCCTCGATGAGGTTGCCTGCCTCTTCACGGCGCTTCATAAGCTCGGCTGTGATATTCTCTTTCTTTTTACCGACAAGGTCGTAGAAGATAATTGGAACAGCCTGACCGAGAACGAAAATAGCAGGAATAATTGTATAAATCATAAGGAATTTATCAAGGGTTTCGGGGCTCTGGTCAACATAAGCAACATTTGCATCAGTTGAAGCAACATAGCCTGACCAGGTAAACACAAGGAATGCACCAAGGCTCTTTGTGAATGCGGCGGCAATCTTTGCAAAAAGGCCGATACCCGCATAGCAAAGACCCTCCTGACGCTTGCCTGTGTTATATTCAATTTCATCAATACAGTCGGCAATCATAACATTTGGTGTGATGTTGGTGTTACCGTGCTGAAGACCAACAAAGAAGTTAATAATAAGGAAAGGAATAACAAGTGCGCTTGAGAAGCCGACAACCTTTGTAACTGCAAAAAGGATTGCGAGCATTGATGCACCGTAAACACAGCAGATGATAAATGTACGCTTTGTATCAAATCTTTTAAGAAGAGCTTTAACAAAAAGCATACCAACGGCAGTACCGATACCCATTGGGAGAAGAAGACCGATTTTAAGGTCTTTATCGCCAAGGAGATAAATTGCAATGTAAAGGCTTACGGTTGAATAAACGCCTCTGCCAAAGCCTGCCAATTTAATAAGCGCAACCATCAGAAGATTTTTGTTGGTAAAAACAATCTTAATGCTTTCTCTTATACTTACCTTTTCCTGGGTATAAGGCACACGCTCTTTGGTGTTAAAAGCCATAACAAAGAGGAAAATCAATGCGCCTGCAACACAAACGAAGGTTGAAACCTGAAGGTCCATACCGCTTGCTTCTGCAGTTTCAAATCTCTCTTCACCCATAACGGCCTTTAAGATAAGACCCACAACAAGGAGAACTACCATACCGCCTGACTGACCGACGGATTTAAAAATGCTGGCAATGGAAATAGCGTCACCGCGCTCTTTTGGATTTGGAGTAATAACTGAGCCGAAGCAGCCTGCCGGACTTTCAACGCAAACGGCAATAGCTGTATAAAGGCAATATGTAACCATCATCCACGCGATTGCAGAAAATTCACTTGAAACCTTAGGAGCAAAGAAAACAAGAACAGATGCGATTGACATCGGAACAATACCGTAAATAATCCACGGGCGGATTTTGCCCCATTTGCTCTTTGTGCGGTCAACGCGGAAGCCGACAATAATTTCCATAACTGCACCCACAATGCCTGCAACGAACATAACTGTGGTGATTGCACCTGAAACAAATTCAGGAGAAAGGCTTGTGCCCTTGAAAGCAAAGTCTTTAAAATATGTGCTTGCGTAGTCAGGCATCCAGCCTGTGAGAAGCGCAAGACCAAAAAGACCTATACCATAGGCAAATATTTCTTTTTTATCAAGATACTTTTTCATTATGTAACTCCTTATTTATTAAGCTGGTGGAAAAGCTTTTTGTTAGTTTTATAAAGCTGAGTATACACATTATAATATTTATTATATTCCTCGTGCTTTTTCATATCGGGCTTAAAGGATTTTTCAATAGCAATAAGCTTTTTGGCAGACTGAATATCCTTAACAACGCCAAGACCTACCGCTGTTACAACAGCCGCACCTGCCGCACCGACATTATGAGGCTGGAACGGAACTTCAACCTTTCTGCCGAGAACATCTGCAAGAATCTGGCAGACAACATCACTTTTTGCACCGCCGCCTGCAAAGCGGACAACATCTGAGGTTTCAACCTTTTTATCCTGAGTTTCAACAAACCAGCGAAGGTGATAAGATACGCCCTCAATAACAGCTCTTACAAGCTCAGCCTTGCCTGTTTCAAGGTTGAGATTAAAGAACATACCTCTTGAATTAGGGTCTTCAAAGGGGCAACGGTTACCGTGAAGCCACGGAGCAAAAATAACACCGTCACTGCCCACATTAACCTCACTTGCCGCCTTACCCATACAATCAAAGGTATCAAGAGCAGTTTCGTGTGAAGCATAAAGACCAAGGCGGTCACTTACAACATTGTTTTTGACCCATTCATAGCATTTGCCTGCTGTTTCAAGCTCAGCAAAGTATAAAAATCTGCCTTTATCAGCACCGACAATAGCGGCAATCATAGCATTGGTGTCAACAACGCTCTTGGTTGTAACTGTTCCTGCCCAGCCGGAAGTGCCCCAATAAAGATGAGTTTCACCGGGAGCAACTGCACCTGAAGCAACGCCTATGAGCGAAGCATCTCCGCCGCCGCCGAAAACTGCCGTGCCTGCCTTGAGGCCAAGCTCCGAAGCGGCCTTAGCTGTGAGCTCGCCTACTTTAGCTGTGCAATCTTTAATTTCGGGCAGATGTGCCATATTAACGCCGAGCATATCGCAGATAGGCTTGCTCCAGCATTCCTTTTTGATATCATAAAGAAGGGTTGCAAACGCTGAGTCGGGAGTCATAACAAACTCCCCTGTCATTTTGCAGATAAGGAACTCCTTAACATCAAGCCACTTATGAGCGCGCTTGAAATTTTCAGGCTCATTTTCTTCAACCCATTTATATTTCCATACCGGGTCCTTAACGCTTGCGGCAACTGCACCTGTTATGGCAAGGGATTTCAGAAGCTTGAATATATTTGCGCCGGCAATCTGCGGACCGTGAGCTATACCCTTTTTAAGCTGTTCGGTTGCACGCTGGTCCATATAGCTCATAGCTCTGCGGACAGGCTCGCCGTTTTTATCAGTTAAAACAAGTCCCTGCATCTGTGAGCAGAAGGAAATACCCTCAATTTTATCAGGTGAAATACCTGAATCAGCAAGAACCTCCCCAGTTGTTCTGCACATTGCGTGCCACCATTCACCCGGGTCCTGCTCTGCTCCGCCACCGTCAAGCACATAAAGATTGTAGCCTGCGGAAGCACCTGAAACAAGCTCAATAGTGTCACCAATAGAGAAAATGCAGGTTTTAACGCCTGTTGTGCCGATGTCATAGGATATTGCATATCTGAGTTCGCCCATAAAAAACCCTACCTTAATAAAAATTTAACAAAAATGTCTTTATTTTTCAGAAAAAGTATTGTATAATGTAGTGGATACATTATATGTTAGATTTTAACAAACTTTTTGTATTTTTTCAATATACAAATGTGACGAAAAACTAAAACATAATTACATTTTCTGAATAAAGGAGAGATTTTTATGTCAGATTACGCAATCAAAGACTACCTTGACGCTAAGGAAGTCACCCATCAGCTTGACGAGCTTATCAAAAAGCCGGTTTATTCAATCGACCCTGACGAGCTTGCCAAGTACGAAAAAGAATACTTCGATGCAAAGTGTTCAAAGAGTAAGGCAATGATTGAAGAAGCCAAGCAGATTATCCCCGGCGGTGTTCAGCATAACCTTGCTTTTAACCATCCGTTCCCCCTTGTATTCACAAAAGCTGAGGGCAACAAGCTTTATGACGCTGACGGCAACGAATACTATGACTTCCTTCAGGCAGGCGGCCCCACAGTTTTGGGCAGTAACCCTCCTGAGGTAAGAGAAAAGGTTATTGACCTTCTTAACACCTGCGGTCCTTCAACAGGCCTTTTCCACGAATATGAATATAAGCTTGCAAAGAAGATTTCTGACAGCATTGAATCAGTAGATATGTTCCGTATGCTCGGTTCGGGTACTGAGGCTTGTATGGCAGCTATCCGTGTTGCAAGACTTGCTACAAAGAAAAAGAACATTCTTAAAATGGGCGGTGCTTACCACGGCTGGAGTGACCAGTTGGGCTACGGTATCCGTATCCCCGGCTCAAAATTTACTCAGGCTCACGGCGTTCCCCTTTATATGTTCAGACATACTCAGGAGTTCTTCCCCAACGACCTTAACGACCTTGAAAAGAAGCTTAAGTTAAACCAGCTCACAGGCGGCACAGCTGCTGTTTTCATTGAGCCTGTTGGCCCTGAAAGCGGTACTCGCCCCGTTGACTTTGACTTTAACAAGGGCGTTGAAAGACTCTGCCGTAAGTACGGCGCACTTCTTATCTTCGATGAAGTTGTTACAGGCTTCCGTATCGGTATGGCAGGTGCTCAGGGCTTCTACGGCGTTTCTCCTGACCTTACAATCTTCGGTAAGGTTATCGCAGGCGGATATCCCGGTGCAGGCGGTATCGGCGGTAAGAGAGAATATATGAAATATCTCGGCGCAGGTCTTGACGGCGCAGTTAAAGTTAAGAAAGCATTTATGGGCGGTACTCTTGCTGCTACACCAATCTCTTGCGTTGCAGGTTACTACACCCTTTGCGAAATCGAAAAGCAGAAGGCTTGCGAAAAGGCCGGCGAAATGGGCGATTACCTTACAAAGGGACTTCAGGATATCATTAAGAAATACAATCTTCCCTTCGTTGCATTTAACCAGGGCTCAATCTGCCACCTCGATACAGTAGGCACAATGCACTTCTCAATCGACTGGTCAAAGGTATGGCAGATTCCGGGTGTTCTCGATGCTACAAATGTAAGAAAGAAAGAGATGACCCACATGGGCGCTGCATATATGGCAGAAGGTCTTGTTACTCTTGCAGGCAGCCGTCTTTACACAAGCGCTGCTTACACTAAGGAAGACATTGACGATGCTCTTTCAAGATTTGACAGAGTATTCAGCAAGTGCAGACAACTTTAATTTAAAGCGGAGAAATAATCATTATGGATATTTTACAAGCTAAACAGACAGTTATTGATGCAGGCAAAGAATTGCTCGCTTGCGGACTCATTGTGAGAACATGGGGCAACATCAGCTGCAGAATCAGTGACACTCAGTTTGTTATCACTCCAAGCGGCAAGCCTTATGAGGGCCTCACCCCTGATGACATTGTTGTTGTTAATATTGAGGATTTGAGCTATGAGGGCAACATCAAGCCTTCAAGTGAAAAAGGAATTCACGCCGACTGCTACAAAGCAAGAGCTGATGTAAACTTTGTTATACATACTCATCAGTCAAATGCTTCTGCGGTTTCAATTCTAAAAAAGGATATTATCTGTGAAAATGAATCCGAAATTCTCGGTATGGTTGTCCCCTGCGCCGAATACGGTCTTCCCGGTCAGCCAAAGCTCCGTCAGGGCGTAAATGATGTTTTAGAAAGAAGTGATTCAAAGGCTATTCTTATGGCTCACCACGGTGCAGTTTGTATGGGCGCTGATTATGCTGAGGCATTTGCAGTTGCCAACGAGCTTGAAAGAGTTTGCGGCGAATATATCGACTCTAAATATAAACGCCCGAAATACAAGCACAATGTTGTTGCTTCAAAGAGTGAGTTCAAAGACGGAGTAATTCATTTTACCGATGATTTCTGGGACACTGACTTTGACCCCGAAAGCCTCACAATGCCGCCTGAGCAGTGCATTCACAGAGATATTTATAACGCTTACCCCAAGATTAAATATATCATTCACTGCGCTGACGACGATGTTGTTGAAGCGTCTGCAAGCGGTAAAAAGGTTAAGCCTTATCTTGACGACTTTGCTCAGCTTGTTGGCATTAACCTTAAATGCGCCAAAGCAGAAAAAGACCTTATTAAGAAGCTAAGATTCAGAAACGGCGTTCTCCTTAAGGATAAGGGCGGTTATTGCTGCGCAAACGATGAATACAACGCAACAGCCGTTGAAATCGTTATGAAAAAGAACTGTAAGGCAATGCTTGATACTCAAAACATTGATAAAATCAAGCCTATCAAAGCCTACGAATGCTTGCTTATGAGAATTGTGTATAAGCTCAAATATTCAAAACAGGCTGAGAAATAAAATATATCCCACCGATTAGCGGAGTGTTCATAAGAACACTCCGCAGTTTTATTCGCCTTTCAGCGAGTTGTATTGCTTCGCAGTGATATTATGCTTCGCATAGTGTTATTGTCCTTCGGACAGTTTTGAGCGAATAAAATATCACTCTGCCGAAAGGCAGAATACCATTTTCGATATTTTGGTTTCGGCATTTTAAAAATCGCCGCACCCTACAATGTTTAACTATTGATTGACGGCAACCGTTTGCCTCCTTAGAAAAGGAGGTGGCATTGCGTAGCAATGACGGAGGATTGATTTTGATTGAAGCTTTGCCAATCCTCAGTCCTACGGACAGCTCCTTTGCCAAAGGAGCCTAAAAAAAGCTCCCTTTCGGGAGCTTTTATCAGTTACTTTTTACGATGATGTTGAGGATTGTGTCGGCAACTGTGTCGCACTTTGCGGCGGCGCCATTGAGGTGGTGATAAACCTCTTTATACTTTAAAATGATACGGAAATCGTCCTGGTCATAAAGGTGTGCCAGGGCTGTGTGGTAAGTTGTTTTAAACTCATTTTCAAGCTTTTTAACCTTAACAGCGTCAATGTTTGAAATATCTTTATTATGCTCAAGGTGCTGAACAGCTGAAAGCAGGTCGATTGTCATCATTCTGAGCATATCGCCCATTTTAAGCATTGTTTCATCAGGAGCAATTTTGTAAAGCTTCATTTCCATAACCGTTGCCCAAGCAGCATCAATAACATCATCAATGTCACTTGAAAGACGGAACAAATCCTCACGGTCAATAGGAGTGATAAATGTCTTATTGATTTCTGAAATCAAAAGGCGGCGGGCATTGTCACCGTCAACCTCATAATTTTTTATTGACTTGCTTAACTCCTCGGTAGGCTCGTTACAAAAGTCACAAAACTTAGAAATACCTTCCATTGTTACTCTTGCCTGATTTTCAAGAAGCTCATAAAAGCTTATCTGCTTTTTCTTTTTACCAAATCCGAACATAACTGTCCCTCCCAAGTGTTTTCATATTATTGTATAACTCAATGGAGTTTTTGTCAAGAGCCGTAAATGCCTAATCTATCCATTCTCTGAGAAAATTCAGCCTCGGTCATATCAGAGCCGTCTTCATAAAAATAGCCGACCTTCTCCCCTGCAAAAAGATATTTGGCAACAAAAGTTCCGCTTTTGTCATAATAAGAATATCCGTAAACCGCACCGTAAGGGTCATAGAGATACTCTTCGGTGTATTTCAAATTGCCGTCTTTGTCATAATTATCGAGCTTAAGAGTTTCTTTTTTATCAGTTTCAAAAACAACCGTTTTACCCTCACCGTATTGATTCACATAAGACCTTGCAACCTCGCCCATAACGGTTGTGGGTATAGTGGTGGTTTCAGGCTCTTTCTTATCTGAGCAAGCGGTAAAAACAGTTATTATCACTGATAAAACAAGAATAAATGCACTTAATCTTTTCATATATATCACCTGAAATAATTATAGTATAACAATTTTTATTTGTAAACAAAAAATTTTTAAAAAAGGTATTGACAAATCCTTAAAAATAATTATAATAATAGTAACGATTATCGTTATTGAAAGGAGGATATTATGGCAGGTATCAAACACAGCCGACAGCGTGATGCAATAATCAATGAGCTTTGCTCACGAACCGACCACCCTACCGCCGAGACTTTATATTGGAGCCTTAAAGAGGATTTTCCTAATCTGAGCCTTGGCACGGTTTACAGAAACCTCGGTCTTCTTTGTGATGACGGCTCGATTATCAAAATCTCGGTTGACGGCGCTGACAGATATGACGGCAACGCCAAACCCCACTGTCACTTCTTGTGCCGAAATTGCAAGGGGATGTTTGATGTGCATAATGTGTCCCCTTTCAGTGAAACGCTTTTATCAAGCGTTAACGGCGAAATCGAAAATTATTCGCTCACACTTTACGGTGTTTGCAAAAATTGTGTTTAATTAAATTTATTTAAAAAACGGAGGAAATTATTATGGCAAAGTTTGTATGTATGGTATGCGGTTATGTTCACGAGGGCGATGCAGCTCCTGAAAAGTGCCCACAGTGCGGTGTTCCTGCTTCTAAATTTTCAAAGCAGGAAGAAGGTATGGCATGGGCAGCAGAGCACGTTGTAGGCGTTGCTCAGGGCGTTTCCGAAGATATTATCGCTGACCTTCGCGCTAACTTCAACGGCGAATGCACAGAGGTTGGTATGTACCTCGCAATGGCAAGAGTTGCTCACAGAGAGGGCTACCCTGAAATCGGTCTTTACTGGGAAAAGGCAGCTTATGAAGAGGCAGAACACGCTGCAAAATTTGCAGAGCTTCTTGGTGAAGTTGTAACTGACTCAACAAAGAAAAACCTTGAGATGCGCGTTGAAGCTGAAAACGGCGCTACAGCAGGCAAGACAGACCTTGCTAAGAGAGCTAAGGAAGCCGGCCTTGACGCTATCCATGACACAGTTCATGAAATGGCTCGTGATGAGGCTCGCCACGGAAAAGCTTTCGAAGGTCTTCTTAAGAGATACTTTGGCTAATAAGAGGTGCTATTCTTATGATTCCTGATTGTTGTCCCTCCTGCAAAGATGCAGATGAATGGAAAGAGGTTGTAAATCCTTTTACCACCGGTATTCCTATTGGGAAGAGCATTCGCATCAGCATTATCCAAACACAAGGGTTTGGCTTTTATAAGGTTAAATACCGGTGCGGAAAATGCGGATACGAGAATAAGTATGATTACAGGAACGAGAAATAGTCACAGCAAGGCTTTCAAAAGATTCTTTGGCTAATAAAATAAAAAATTAATATTCCCTGATTGCAAACAGCCCGTATCGTAATGATGCGGGCTGTTAACAGTTATTTTACAACTAAAATATTGAAATAAAAAGAAAGATATGATATTTTAAAAGCAACATAATATGTTTTAGGGGGAATTTTAAGTGAAAAAGACGTTAGTTTTTCCGATATTTTCGTTAGTTACGTTTATCATAGGTGTTATAACCATAGCGCTTTACGCTATCGTTAAGGTGCTTCAGACAATGGGCACTCTCCTCTATTTCAGCGGCATTAACACAGACACGCTTTATTTTACAATTCTGTGTGCAGGATGTATGTTAGTGCTCGCTTCAATTTCCGTATTTCTTTTCAAAAACTTCAAACATAAATGGATATCAGTTCTTATTTCTGCAATTCTTACAGTTATTATTGTTTTTATAATGTTTTTTATAAGAGTCTGGTATATAAGTGATATAGATTATTTTGAATTCACTTCAGACGACGGTGAGCACAGCATAATGATTATGGAAAATTCATTCCTTCACGGTGGCAGCGGTATGGTATATGAAAAGACATCTGACTTCACAATGAAAAAAGTTGGAAATTATTCATTTAACCATGTGGCTTCACCTGTTAACAATAACAACTTTTTCTTAGTTTGGAACGAGGACAATTTTGAGCTACATTTCAAAGGCAACCGTTCCGGTGAATATGATGTTATTATAATGGAATATGTAAAATAGAACGAACAAAAACAGATATACGAAACGCAAAACCAAAGGAGCAGAGAATCACCTCTGCTCCCCTTTTTTATTTATTGCCTTTGTCAGATATGTTTCACCATATTTTCCGCTTAATTCAAGTGATACGGTTTGGTCGTTCCATTGAGATTTTTCAAGCAAAAATAACGGATTTGTTTCGCTTGTTTTTTTAATAGCTTTCTTTAGATTTTTAATTCTGAAAACCAAAGCTATTATCTGAATCTTATTAAGATATGGTTTAAGTCTTTTTTGAAGTGTCCTGATATCGAGTGTAAAAATTCTTTCTGCCAAATCTTTATCAAAAAAAGGTCGATTAACAAGACCGTTTTTGTTAACTAACGGCGCACAGCCCGCTAAAGAAATCGAAGCAGAAAGTATTGGAAAAAAGGTGTTGGGGTTATCATTATCAAAGGCGCAAACCGAACACTCATCCGAAGTGTAAGAAACCGAATAATTATTTGGTCCGTGGTCAGGCTGATAACAAATTGCATCAAGAGCATTTAGGTTTATAAGCTCTCTTTGAAAAGAACCACTCAGTGTGATATTAGAATCTACCATTCTCTCACCAATTGCTGCATTGCTTATTATACCAAAAAGACTTTCACCGCCAATCTTCTCAATCATACAAAACTCTGCTGATGTTACCATCGAGTTAAGATTAAGAGAATCTGCAACAATTTTGCTTGCAATAGATTTGAATGCAGAAAAATAAGAATATTCGTTTCCTCGAACAATCTTTATGGTCCTGTATGTGGACGAAACATTTCTCATGTACCAAATAAAATATACAGCTATGTCTCGACAATCATAAGGCAAGTCAAATAAACCAAATGAATTAAACAATTCGTTAGTAAAGATTTGCTGTTCCCAAATTGAAAAGTTCAAACGCTGAGATATCCTATCCATATCTGCAATTTTTTTGAAAAAATCATCCTTTTTTAATAACCGAGTCAAATATTGTTGAAAAGAAAATACAACATCATTAGTAAAGTCTGTTTTAATAGGAATTTCTTGCTTAAAATGTTCCTGAGGAATGTTAAGTTGATGAATTGTTTCAAAAAAATTTGATACGGCATTTTGAAAATATTCTTTGAAACCTAAGACTCGCGGACACTCTCTGAAATAATGTACTTTATCATCAAGAACGAAAGATATTATAGGATTTGAAGACAAATTGAAGTAGGATAAGTCGTTTTTTGGCATTTTGAGATACCTGACTTTCAACTTGGATTCATCTACTATTTTATTTGATGTTTTGTATAAACAACTACGAAAAAATTTTTTCATACGCATCCCTCATAAACAATTCCATTATAGATTTCCAGTGTAAATTAAAACACACTTTTCAATAAAATTGCATCTATCATAAGTTTGGCGTTAGGTCGCATTTCTTTGAAGCACATAGGCAAAAGAATGCTTGTGAAAATCTGAGTAATAAGTGAAGCTAAGGCCGCTCCCGAAGCCCCCATTAAGGGAATGAAGATTAAATTTAACACAACATTTATAATCGCTGCACCGCAATACATATATTTTAAATATTTTTGCTTTCCTTCGGATACAATCCACGCATTTCGTGCCACTCCAAGATAAGAAAATGCGGTATACCACGTCACTATCTTCAATGTCGAAGAAGCGGGAGAATAGGCCTCACCGTAAATTAGCTTAATTCCAAAATCTCCAAATAGTAAAAACAAGACAGATACAACGCAGGAAACATAAAACACTATTGCATAAAGCTGCTTGTTTTTCTTTTTAAAACCGTCTGAATCAACTGAATGAAGCTTTAATATAGTAGGATACATAGAATCAATAATTGCAGCTAAAACAAACACCCACATTGAACAAACACCGGAGGCTACAGAGTAATATCCGACTTCTACTTCATCCAGCATTTCTTTGAGCATCACTTTATCTGTCTGAGTATAAATAGCAACCATTGTAGATGACAAGATATAATGATAACTACTTTGCAAAAGGGTTTTAGCTTTTTGAAGAGAAAATCTAAGGCGAGGTCCATTATACTTTTTATAAGCAAACCACAATACAAGAGCCATTGCAATATGGTCAACAGATGTTGCAAAAGCAAACCAACGGACATCTTTATCTAAACTTAGTAAAACAATTTTATATACAGAGGACGATATATAGGCAATTACCATTGCAATTGATGTGATTTTTGATTTATATTGAGATTGAAACCAATAGTTGATTATTTCAAAAATATTGAAAATAAGACCAACGCTTTGCAACGAGACAACTGCTATTGTTAAAGGCTCATTACCGTTAATTAAGAATACACAACCAATCACAATAACAGCCGATAGCGAACTCGAAATAAATCGCAATAAAATAGCTGAACCAAGCGTTTTGCCCTGTTCTTCTGGGTAATCAAAAAAATCTTTAACAATAACAGAATTAATCCCAAGATTACTAAATGCACAAAAGAAGGTAATCCATGCTGTTCCGTAATGAAGAAGACCGTAGTTATCAGGTCCTAAATACCTTGCAGACAGAACTCCTACAATCAAAGAGAGTATCATTTGCACAACTTTTCCTGCAATCAACCAAATTGCATTTTTAGTTTCAATTCTTTTCAACAAGCTTATGATACTCACCTCTTTCTTATTTATATATTGAGTGATTTTCGAGCAATCTCGCTATAAAGATAAATATCTGTTACATCCGACTCTGCGATGGCTTTCATAGTGAAATATCTTTCACTAAAAATCAACTCAGATATTTGAATTCTGATTGAGTCAACAGTAACTTCGTCAATAAATGCTGAATTCCCGCCATTATTCACATGGTCCATTCCTGGCCAACTGGCAAAAAGACACGGAGCTTTTGCCGCACAAGCCTGCTCCCATAGAACAGAATGTTGCCCGGGGAAACAAACCAAATCTGCTGCAAAAAAATAATCATACACTTTATCAGCGGCAATCCAGCCGATAGGAATTATATTGCTGTATTTGTCTGCAAGCTTTTGAAATTCACTTTTCATTTCTTCTGCAATACTGCCGAAAACAAGGAGTTTCACACCGCTAAGATTTCCGCAAGCTTCCATAAGAAAATGTATCTTTTTCTTTGCATCGATTTTGCCGCCGGTCACAATCAAAAAATCTTCATCAACGATATTATATTTATGGCGGATTTTATTGCGAATATGTTCTCTATTTATAAAATCAATCTTCTCATCATCAGCACCCATAATAAGAACATCCGTCTTTAACGGTGATATATTATAATATTCTTCAGCATACTGTTTGCGCCAAGGTGTTACCCCGTAAACCCGCTCTACACATTTTTGTGTTTTACGGTTAAGCAAGCGATAATAAAACCTTAACAGCTTTTCCTTAAAAGAATTGGGCGTGCGACCAATATTATAATCTAAATGATTATCCTGAATTATAACACATTCTCTTCCATTATTTTTTTGCCGCTTTTGATATTTAATCACATCAAATATGGTTTGACTTACCAATCCATGATAAAAAATTACATCAGGATTTAATTTTTCAAGGTAACCATATACATCAAGCTTCAAAAAAATATCATTAAGTTTTTTTATCTTATAATCCGCATAAGGTAATCTAATAACATCAAAGCCGTCTTCAGAAACAAAAGTAGTGGGCTCTACCGCCTCAATTTTACCGTTAAAATGAGTGAGGTTGGTAATAATCAAAGTAACCTTATGACCAAGTTTAGACTGATACTTGGGTAGAAGATTCTCCTGAAACCCCCAACAATCGTTATAAGGTGCGTTAGGAGAGATATGCACAATATTCATACTAATTCCTCATACAGTTTTATATATTCATTGAACTTATCGTTCATATTAAACGACTTTGCTTTTGCTAAACAAGCTTCTTGTGAGAAAGGTCTATTTTCACAAGTATAAACAATTCGACTGACAAGAGCATCAATATCGTTACACTTAACAACATAACCACAGGTTTCGTCTAACATTTCACCACTGCCACCAGTATCAAAGGTTATAACAGGGGTTCCACATGCTAAAGCTTCCATATTTACTGTTGGATAAGTATCCTCCCTTGTCGGATTTACGAATACATCTGCCGCAGTATAAATAGCGGCAAGCTCCTTCTGATTCTTAGTTCTGTGAATTGAAATAATATTTTGAGGCAAAACAGAATCGATTTCATCAGTTGTGCCTACCAAGATAATTTGATAATCTTCTGGTAATTGAGAAGAAATTTCAACAAACACATCAAGACCCTTGCGCTTATCCCAACCAAAAGCTACACCAAGCACAACTTTTTTGTCGTTAAGTCCGTAGTTTTTCCTGAATTCTCCATATGCAGGAGCAAAAACATCCAAGTCAATTCCGTTGTTGATTATTTCAATCGGATATCTACTCATTGGAGACTGGCGTACTAAATCTGCAAGCCATTCTGACGGCGTAACAATAGTCATTTCTTTTATACCATCAAACATTTTAAATTTTTTCTTATACATAAAATGAGAACTATCAAGCAAAGCTTTACCCTTTTGAGGACATCCCCCGCAACCGCTTTTCCATTTTGAACAACCTGCCATAGCAAAATGCTTGCAATTCCCCGTCAACGGCCAGCAGTCATGTAAAGTCCAAATAACCTTAATATTTCTCTTTTTAATAAAGCGAAACAGCATCGAAAGATTTATGAAGTTACCGTGAATGTTATGAAGATGTATCAAATCAGGATTAAAATTCTCTAATTTTTTTAAAAACTTAAATGTTTTATACCTAGAGAATCCCCCCCTAAACATAGTTAGTTGAGACAATCTGTTGTGAATATGACAATCAAGCCAGGAACTAACCGGAATGACATTATCAGGATATTCATTACCTTTACTTTCATATCGGTGAGCAATTAAGCTTTCAAAGCCTTGATTATCTGCCTTTTCAGAAATTTGCTTAACAATTTTCCCCGTACTACCGAGTGCGTATACTGTATTTATCATAAGTATTCGCATAATCATTACTCCTTAAGATGCTGTTAAGACAAAGGCCTAACAGAATATAAAACGCAGGTTCCTGGTGAAGATAACTGCCCGTTATCATCAATTTCAAAAAACCACAGGGTAAAAGCAAAATAATGTAAATATATTCAGGTCGATCTTTTTTTAAAATAGCTGAAATAACACATCCACAAATAACGCCAATTAACAGTATACCTAATAACAGGCCAAACTGTACAAGCAACTCCAAAAACAAATTATGTGAATAATATCCTAAAATAACTCTGTCACCCATAATTCCTTTTCCTAGAATGCCAATGTTATCAATTGAAGTTTCATAAAGTTGAAATCGGTTGCTGTCATCAAAAATTTCACCCGTAGCCAGATACCTGAAAGTTCTACTGTCAATTAAAAGCCTGTCAAGAACATCACTGATAAAAATGAGGATACTGCTTTTGAATAAAGCAATGGCAACACCTATTGTCACAATCACTGTACATGTTAAAACATTCTTTTTGGTAGGTTTATATGTCATGAAATAAAAAATCAACCCCGCTATAATCAGCGACAGCATCGCACCTCTCGCTCCTCCAAAAGCAAAAGCAAACATTCCGAGAATAACAACAATATAATGAAAAGCCTTATACTTTTGGGGCTCGTGTAAAATTAAAAAGAAAAGCTGTGTTAACATATTATAAGAAAAAGTCATATATTGTGAAGCCGATGAGCCTTTTGCGAAAAAAAATACTATAACTGACAATGTAACTGTGATATATGAGAATATTCTCAGTATATAATTAAAGAATTCATAATCTTTCAGTTGACGAGCAAAAGCGAACCCAGGAAGAGTATATATAAATAGAATATAGATTGGGTTTGTAAAAAAATCAGTCCAAGAAGTAAAAAGATATTTTACATTCTCAGGAAAAAGTACATAAGTTACTACAAAAGCAACAGCTAAAAACACCACTACGCATAAAATGTCTAACTTAAAATGCACACGGTCGTTAAAAGTCAAAAAAATTCCCAAAACAACAAGACCGACCAAAAGACCATAAAGTACAATTGTATCGAGTTGGTTAACCATACCGAACAAATTAAATATTTCATTACCAAGGTTCAATAAAGCAAGAAATGACAGCATGTAAGCAACAGTAAATGCAAAAACGTGTTGCTTATTAAATACGATTTTCACTGCATTAACACCTCCGTAATAAATTGAACAATACGATTTGTTTGTTTGGTTGAATTTTTTTCTTCTATAATAAATTTTCGGGCTCGTGCGCCCATAGCTAGTCTTTCTTCCGAAGAAGCAGACATTGCTTGCTCTAACCCCTGCTTTAAAGACAAAGCATCATTATTTTCACAAATAAAAAGATAATCATAATATTCGTGTGGGATACCTTTAAGTTTAGTGGTAAGCATTGGAGTTCCGGAAAGCATATATTCTATGGTTTTAGACGGGAAACTATATTTTGTAAACTCATCATTTACATTGCGAGGATTTACTAAAAGAGTTGCTGCTTTTTCATACATTAAAACTTCATCTCGACTTTTATGACCAAAAAATCGAATTTTCTGATTGTTTTTTTCTCGAGACAATATTTCACCCACGGCATTTCCTGACCCAAAAAGCCAAAGCTCGGTGTCTTTTAACTTTGCACTTTCAAAAGCATCTATAAGGTTAAATATACCAAATTTTTCCTCTAACATGCCCGCATACATTATAGCAGAAGGATATGCTTTGTCTGTCTTATGTGTAGCAAAAGTATCGGAAACATCTGCAATGCCTTCCATGACAATGAATGGTTTTACAGGGTTTACAACCTCTTTCATTTCTTCAGTTAAATAAATATATCCGTCAAACTCCCCTTGCCACCTGATAGCACGGGAAAGATAATAATTTTTTAATTTTGAAACAACCTTATTATCAAGAGAATTTATGTACATATCTCTTAATAAATCCGTTACTACAGCAAAGCATTTCACGCCGTATTTTTTGCTGAATTTAATAATATCTCTTGTCAAAAAAGGTGGCATAGAGTAAGACAGGACGGCACATTCCTGACCGTTATTTTCTTTCATCCACTTTTTCAGAATACGACGACCATCCAGCCTACGGGATAATTGTTTGAATATTGGCACATTAATAGTTTTAAGCCAAGTACATTTATATCCGCAATCAAGATTTTCCTTCCTATTGCCCCACCACAACAACTTCGAGTGTGGAAAAGTAGGAATCATCGGAAAACTGAAAATATCAACATCAATACAATTCCGTTTCAGGCCTGAAAGTAAAGATGATTCAAACACTATTGTTGCAACACTGGATTTTTCATCAGACTCAGACAGTATATTTTCATAATTATTCAAATCACAAACTGTGCCAAAATAAAGCAATTTCATACTTACATTTCTCACTTTTCTACGTCAGGATGGTTTGTAACTCTATAAATAGCATCAATAACATCATTTATATTCTGTTCGACTGCCAAGCCACCATAACAATCAACTACCTCTTCACAGGCTGTGCCCTTATAAACTATAGGATATGCTCCGCAAGACAAAGCTTCAATAATTGTCAAGCCAAAAGTTTCTTCTTTACTTAAATTCAAAAACACATCAGCACAAGTATATATCTCCGCCAGTTCTATTTTAGAATCTGTGCGGGGTACACACAAAATATTAGTCGGCATTTTCTTAATCTGTTTTTCTGTTAGACCTACCAAAACAATCTTGTACTTCGTATCAATACGTTGAGAAAGCTCAATGAATTCATACAGACCTTTTCTCTCTCCCCAAGCAGAAGCAACACCAAGAATAATAATTCGTTCACTTAAATCATTGTTTTCACGGAAGTTGCTTTCTAATGGCTTAAACGAGCTTGTATCAATGGTATTGTGTGCAATTTCAACAGGATATTCCCCCAAAAAAGATTTCCTAACAAGATTTGCCAACCATTGAGAAGGTGTAATCAAGGTCATATTTTTCACTCCACAAAAGCATTCCTTTTTGCGAATAAAATTTGCTTTAGATGAGTCAAGCAATATACTTGAAGGATAACTTCTTTTTTGCGGACAATGGTGACAACCATATTTCCATTTTTCACATTTTATATAAGAAAAATGATAACAATGTCCGGTAAAGGGCCAACAATCATGAAGAGTCCACTTTACCTCCATATCCGGTCTTGATTTTATCCACTTGAATAATAATTCTATATTAATATAATACCCGTGAACATTGTGCAACCACACAACATCAGGATTATAGTTATTTGCCCATTCAATAAATTTTAGTGTTTCTTTTTTTGCATTAAAAGCTTCATTATCAAAAATTCTAACTTTTAATGCGTTAACTTTTACATTTAATTCTGTTCCTATCTGATAGGAAATATTTTTATACTTTTCAGGTACATTTTCACGGCCATAAGCAATTCTGCACTCGTGCCCTGCTGATATATACTGTTCTGCTAAATCAGCAACAATACGACCCGTACTGCGAATACCACATACGGAATTAATAATTAAAATTTTCATACGCAAAAAAATATTTTTCATTTTAGGGACAGCGATACCATTAATAGGTATCGCTGTCCGATTAAATATTACTTTTGAATTGTTTCCTACGCTTTATCTGGCAGTATATGCAACATTGTTGCTAACTGCATACTGCTGAGCATAAGAACCGTCTGCAACACTGAGAACAACGTTTGTTGACTCAACGAAAGCATTTGCATGAATAAATGCTGCTCCTTCAGGAATATATACATTAACAAGAGCAGGACAAGTACCAAATGCATAAGCATTGATAAATGTTACTGTTTCGGGAAGAATGACTTCTGTTACCTTTCGAGCTGTACGGAATGCAAGCACACCAATTTTCTCAAGCTTACTGCCCTCTTCGAATACGATTTCTTCTGTATTTTCACAATAAGCAAAGGCATAGTTACCAATAACAGTAATATCCTTACCGATTACGATTTTCTTAACAAGGTGACGAATGCTTGCCCATGGCTGTTCCTTATGAGAAGTATAATTATCTATAGCACCGCTACCGCTTATAATAAGCTCACCATTCTCATAAAATGCCCATGTTGCATTCTCGCCACAAGAGCCACTTGCAATTGCTGTATAAACAAAATCGCGTGTTTCATATTTGAGGTTATTAGTCTGTGCATACTTGTGTGCATAAGTACCCTCAGCAACATTGAGAATTACATTTGTTGATTCAATAAATGCCTTTGTATGCATAAATTCCATACCCTGAGGAATATAAATATTAATGAGAGCAGGACAAGTTCCGAATGCATAGGCATTCAGATAGGTTACTGTTTCGGGAAGAACAATTTCTGTTACCTTTCGAGCAGTACGGAATGCAAGCACACCAATTTTTTCAAGCTTACTGCCCTCTTCGAATACGATTTCTTCTGTATTTTCACAATAAGCAAAGGCATAGTTACCAATAACAGTAATATCCTTACCGATTACGATTTTCTTAACAAGGTGACGAATGCTTGCCCATGGCTGTTCTTTCTGGGTAGAGTAGTTGGGAATTTCACCGCTACCACTGATAATAAGCTCACCGTTCTCATAGAATGCCCATGTTGCATTTTCACCACAAGTACCGCTTACAACGGGAATATAAACAAAATCACGAACTGTGTGATTAATACCGTTGTCAACTGCATACTTTTCACCATAAGTACCTTCTGCAACGTTGAGAACTACATTAGTTGACTCAATGAATGCCTTAACATGCATAAATGACATACCCTGAGGAATGTAAACATTAACAAGTGCCGGACAAGTTCCGAACGCATAAGCATTGAGATAATTTACTGTTTCAGGGAGTATAACCTCTGTTAACTTGCGCATTGTACGGAATGAAAGAACACCAATTTTCTGGAGCTTACTGCCTTCCTCAAATACGATTTCTTCTGTGCCTTCGCAATATGCAAATGCATAGTTACCGATTGCTGTTATGTCTTTACCGATTACAATTTTCTTAACGAGGTGACGAACGCTTGCCCATGGTTGTTCAGCATGAGAAGCGAAATTAGGTATTTCACCATTTCCGCTGATGATAAGCTCGCCGTTTTCATAAAAAGCCCATGTTGCATTTGTACCGCAAGTACCGCTTGCAATAGCTGTATAAACAAAATCTCGTGTTTCATACTTGATGCCGTTGTCAACTGCGTACTTTTCACCATAAGTGCCTTCAGCAACATTGAGAATAACATTTGGAGATTCTACAAATGCTTTAGCATGCATAGTACCCATACCCTGAGGAATGTAAACATTAACAAGTGCTTTACAAGTACCAAATGCATAAGTGTTAAGGTATGTTACTGTTTCAGGAAGAACCACGTCTGTTACTTTATAAGCTGAACGGAATGAAAGAACACCAATCTTTTCAAGCTTGCTGCCTTCTTCAAACACGATTTCTTCCGTGCCTTCGCAATATGCAAATGCATAGTTACCGATAGAAGTGATGTCTTTGCCGATTACAATTTTTTTAACGAGATGACGAACGCCTGCCCAAGGCTGAGCATTCTGAGATGCATAGTTGGGCATTTCACCGCTACCGATGATAACAAGTGAACCATTTGGATACAACGCCCAAGAAATATCTTCGTTTACATCTCCTGAATAAAGAGCCGGAACAACACCGTCAACTAATTCATATTTTATTGAATTATTGACAGCATAGAAATATCCTACAGAATCCTTTACAACCTGAACAACGACATCTGCCTTACTACGGATAAAGAGACGGTCACCTATTGTTGTAACGCTTGCAGGTATCAAAATCTTTTTAAGATAGTGTGTTTCTGTAAATGCTTCTCTACCAAGATAATTCAGTTTACTGTTAGCTTCAAAATCAACTGTTGTAAGACCGCCACACTTGAAAAACGCATAATCTTCAATAGTTGTAACGCTTGCAGGAATATTGATTCTATCAAGACGATGACAAGCTCTGAACGCATATTTACCGATTGTTTCAAGTTCACTACCATTGGCAAAAGTAACTGTTTTAATATACTCACAACGATTGAATGCATATTCACCAAGGGCGGTTACGCCTGAACCGAACTGAACATATTTAACATTTGCCATATTATTATAGAACCATGGACCGTAACTTCCGCTTACAGTGTAGTCACGCATTGCACCTTCACCGTCAATCAGAAGTGTGCCATCTGCAAGTAAAACATACTCAAGGTTAGTACCCACACAACCTGCCTCGAGAACCGAACCGTCAGCAGCTGAAAGGAACAAGCCCTTTTCATCAAAGTTACATACATAACCGAGAATATTTTTCTCACCACTGTATGCATATCCATTTTCATCGAAGAAATGAACCTCAAGGTTAATTGCAACATCTCCCTTTGAGGGAATGCCTGCAGCCATATACATATACGAACCCGCTTCTTCGTTGTAACAGAAACCGTCAGCTCTTGCTTTGCCTTCACAAATGCCACTATTGTCAAACAAGTAATAGTATCCGTCTACTGACTGTAAACCGATAAGCTTTACACCTGACTTATAGTAGGATTCGCCTACCCAACCATCTGCAATAACAACACCGTCAACATAAGTTTTGCCGTCGGTGTATTCACCGTTGAACAATTCACCGCAAGCGCACTTAAGAACACCGTCAACGAAGCCATATGTATGACCTGTTGCAGGAACTGTTGTGCCCCAATCCGCAACTGAGTTACAGCCTTCGCAGAATGTTCTACCTGTGTAACCTGTCTTTGTGCAGGTAGGAGCAAGGTCAGCCATAGCTACTGCTGAATGAACATGACCGCCATCCCATGCGTTATAGTAAGCAAGACCATCTGCTGTGGCAGACATTTTTGCATAGTTACCCCACATTTCTGTGTCGCAGAATACTCTTTCACCTGTGAAGGTAGATGTTGAGTTATCAACTCTTGTGAGAACACCCTTATCAACTTCAGCGATTACAGACATTCTCCAGAATTCCTGACCGTCTCTGAACTGCTTGAGGGTCTTTGCCTGTGAGCCTGCCAAGGTTCCGTTGGGATAAACATAACCGGTTTTAAGAGTCCATACACGAACAGGAATTGTTGCAAGAGCAGCTTCACCAGTCTGGGTATTTTCACCTGTTCTTGTTAATTTGATAGTTGCGATGTTTCCTGCTTCATCAACTGAATATGTTGCGCTGAAGCCGTCAGCAAGAATCATATGTTCAAGTTGCCATGTGCTGTTGTTATCAAGGTCAACAACAACCTCAACACTCTGAACATCTTCAATAGCAGTAGCTACAAGATCCATATTGTAAATTGAATCAAGTTTAATTCTTGTTGCAGTAGCATCAGTTGCAACAAGTTTAACTGTGCTCTTGCTTTCAGAAGCATTAACAACGATATTTCTATAAACAGAAGCATAGTTACCCATATTGTCGCAAGCAGCAAACTTAACTGTGTGCTTACCGTTTGTAAGCTCAACATCTGTTACAGAAACCATACCGTTTGCATAAGTTGCTGCATATTCAACACCGTCAATGTATGCTTTAACTGTTGAAGCATCAATGCCTGTGAAGTTTGTTTTGCCTGTATAGTCAGCAACAGAAGCACCGAATGTAACTTTGTTTGATGTAACTGTCTGACCGTTAAGTACAGCTGCATCAGCCATACCTTCTACGGCATAAGTAACATTTGAGAATACAGGAGCTTCTCTGTCATCAACAGCTGTTGAATAGTCAACAGTAATATCATCAAGATAAAGCTGATATTCTGCAGGGATATTGCTCTGATCTGCTGCTACATAGTTATATGCTGAACCGTCACGGTCAGAAATGTAGAACTGAATAAGTACACCGTTATCAGCCCAACCTACACGAGAATACTGAGATACATCAGCTGAGAGGTAATGCCAACCGGGCTCATCAAAGGTATAAACAACACCTGTACCGCCAGCTGTTGTATCCATTGTATTTGAATTAACAGATGAACCCCAGGTAATTTTACCTGTTTCATCAATATTATTAACTGCTTTGAGTGTCCAGCGAGCCCAAAGACCAACAAATTCATCCGGAATGTAAATCCACGCGCCAATGCGAACAGCGTTTTCAAAAACTCTGCCTTTTTCAGCATAGAGACTTGTCTTCATATAACCTGATTCAAGGCTATTAGCATAGTTAACATTCATACTAAGAGCATTGTTACCGCTGTGAACCTTACCGGTTGAACCATTAACAACTTCCTGTGAAGTTTCAGGGAATACATAGTTATATTCAGTACCGGGGGTTTCATCAAAATGAAGGCCCTGATTTGTGCCATCTTCGAAGTCATAAACAACTTCGGAACCCTTACCAAGTGTAATCTTAGATGAAGCTGTAACAGTTTCATCATACACAAGAGTAGCTGTAATATCCGATGAAGTTACTGCTGGGTTTTCTTCACAAGCTGTGAAAGTGAAGCCTGAAACTGAACCTACAGCAGAATTTGAGAAAGTAAATTTAATATCAGCCGGTTTGAGAGTAACGTCTCTTGCACCGAATGTTGCGCTGATACCAAGGTCAACACTCTTTGAATAAGGAACTGTCATTTCAGCACTTGCGAAAGCAATTTTATCAGGAACAACAACATTGATTACTGTTTCACCAACAACCTTGTCACCG
This sequence comes from Clostridia bacterium, assembly GCA_017465465.1. Classification (GTDB taxonomy): domain Bacteria; phylum Bacillota; class Clostridia; order Oscillospirales; family Acutalibacteraceae; genus CAG-488. The sequence goes on from JAFTWE010000036.1 coordinate 26,712, forward strand.
TAAACTACCTGAATAACAGCCTGACCTTCTTTGCCGTTTGAAGAGAACACACCATTTGAAACAGTACCAAATGATGAGTCAGCTAACTGCCAAGCAATATCTGAAGGGACTTCAGCAGATCCGCCTGCCTTATCAACACCTGAAGCTGAAACCTTAACAGTTGAGCCGGGTGTTACATATTCATTTTCAGCTGTCAACGAAGCTGAATGGAATTTACCGTCAGAAACAGCGGTAGAAACCATAATGAAACCATTGGAGATTGAACGTTCAGAACCGTCTGAAGGGCTGTTCTGAATTGCGAAATCGTTTGAACCTTCAGCCTTTGCAGCATAAGTACAGGATCCGCCACCGTCAAGATGACCTGCCCATACACAACCGAGGTCAAGCATAACCTCTGCCTGCTCCTGAACTGTAAGACCGATTGATTTCGGAGCTTGGTTACCGTCAGCTGTCATAAGAATAACATTACCGTCAGCTGTAATACCGATAGTCTGACGAGGATATTTCTGAGTAGTATTGAGGCCTGAGCAAATCTGACCATCAGCGATAAGCATTGTCCAAATACCGATAGCTTCCTGGATATTGCCTTTGTCGTTTGAATAGTCGCCGGGTTTACCGATTTTTACAGAACCGTCTTTCATTACAGCAAAATAGCCGTATGCATTACCTTCTGATTCAGTAGTAACATCCACACCGTTCATAACAAATGCACCGGTAGGTTTACCGTTGATCATGTTGTAGTAAGATGAGTTGATACCGGCAACAACTGTACCCTGATAGTACTCATCGCCTACTTCTGCCTTTGCATTGAAGGCATCAACTTGTTCTGTGAGCTTGGACATACCATAATTGGTAGGATCCATGTCCTTATAGGACGTGAACAATTTAACTGTATCCACACTCATATCGGCTGTTGTGATAAACATTTTTACCTGGTCGCCGTTTTTATCATACACTGTGTATGAATCCTGAGCGATACCGGGAGCCAAAGTTGAGTTTTTCTCTGTGGCTACAGTAAGCTGAGAGTTAGAAAACTTCCCACTTGTGTCAGCAGATTCTGCATTCACTGTCATTGGAATCATACCGAAAATCATAACAATAGACAAAAAAACTGACAAAACTCTGAGAGAATTCTTCATAATATTTTCTCCTTTTCTATAAAATTTGAATCGCTATTTATATAAACCGTTATTTGATAACGGATTGTACCAGCTGCTTAAAAAGCGGCTAAAAAGAATTCATCCATTTCGTCCATAAGCTGGTCCTTACGGAAGTTGGAATCAAAATACTTTCTTGCATTTCGGGACATAGCCGAAAGGTCGGCAGAAGCAAGGGCTTTAATTCCTTGAGTAAGAGCTTTATCATCACCTAAGCCGCAACATACTCCGCAATTTGATTCTTCTATAATCCGCTGTGTTTCTCCACAAGCGGCGGCTAAAATCGGCATTCCGCAAGCCATATATGACTGGAGCTTTGCGGGAATTGTTTTTTCAAATAAGGGGTCTGGCGAAAATGAAACGAAAGCTGCATCACAAGCGGCAAGAAGTTCAGAGATTTTTTCTGCCGGTTGGCGCTCAATCATACGGAAATATTCGGCAACGCCGCTTTTTCTGATGTCTTTGAGCAGCCTTTCTTTTTGCCTTCCGTCACCGATAATCACAAAAGAAACATCTGTAATGCCTTCTTTTTTGAGCCTCTTGGCAGCACGGGGTAACAATTCAAGACCCTGCGCCTTACCGATATTACCTGTAAAGGCTATTTTAAATTTGCCGTCATCAGGTATTTCCTGCGCGTCAGATTTGTCAAGAGGTACATAGAAATCCTCCGCATATTGAGGCCAGTAAAACACCTTATCCTCCTCGCCCGGTGTTCTTTTGCGAATTTCTTCAACAAAGGACTGAGAGGTGGCAAAAATCTTATTACTGTTTTTATAAATATGGTCAACCATCCGGCTTAAAGGACTGATAACAATAGGATGCTTGATACCTGTGATTGTAATAACATTTTCAGGCCATAAATCCTGAACATAAAGATAGTGTGGAATGTTTTTTCTCTGGCTGTATTTTACGCCAATCAAAGCCTGAGTCATTGGTGACACCTCAAAGGTGAACACTATGTCAGCATTTATTTTGGTAAAACGCTGCCAGAAAAATCCTGAAAAAACGAAGGAAAGGTAATTCATCACCATTCTTATAGGACCTTTACCGCGTGCGAACAACGGAATACGGATGATGTCAATCCCGTTCCAGGTTTCTCTTCTCTTTTTAAACCAGCCGTAGCCTTTATAAAACTTGCCACGGGGATAATTGGGGATACCCGTCAATACAGTCACCTTGTAGCCACGCTTCACCCATTCACAGCACATATCGTTAATACGAAAATACTCGGGGTGAAAATATTGGCTGACAACCAAGATGTGGTTTGACTTCATTTCATCTCCTCCGTTTTAAACTTCTCACTTTACTTAAACGCACTTAATCTCTCGGGGTGTAGAATAAGCTGATGACTGTTTCTTCAACGCTTTTTCCGTCGGGGTAAAACTCCATAAAGGATTCGCCTTTGACGGATTCCCCTTCTAAATCGCGGATTTCAGTCAGCTCATAGTCGGCTATCTTTTCCATAACAGACTGAAGCTTATTTCCTGAACAGTTGGAAACAATGTATGGAGTAAGCTTTGAAGCGGCATTAACAATGAAATCTGAGTCATTGTTAAGCGCCCACTGCGTTTTGTCATACAAAGCCTTAAGATACTGCTTCTGACGCTCCATACGGTGATTGTTGGAGCTATCTTCAAGTCCGTAGCGGGAACGGACATAGTGAAGAGCGTGCTCACCCATAAGAGTTACCGTTTCACCTTTAACAAGTGTGTCGTCAATGCCCTTAAAATCATCAAGAACAGTAACCTCAACACCGCCTACAAAATCGTTATAAACTTCTACCGCTTCCATAGTTACGGAAAGATAATAATCAATTTCTATTCCTAACAGTAAATTTGAAACAGCCTCCGCAGTGTTGCGGCAACTGATTTCTTTACCGTTTCCGTAAGTATGTGCAAGGGCAATTTGCTTGCTTACAACATCAACCTTATCCCCTGCAACACCGAGCACATTCATAGAAGTGATTGTGTCACGGTTAATATGCAAAGCGGTGCACTTTTGGGCGTCATTATCAATAATAAGCAGCATCAGAAAGTCTGCCTGCATATTATTGCTGTAAGTATCATCTTCAGCCTGCTCATACTTATCAAGACCCATAACGAGAATGGTTTCAACATTCTCCTTAAGGTCGTATTTTTTGCCGTCATATTCCAAAGCGGAATCGGGAACCTCAAAGCTGTTGGGAGCTTTGTACTCTCCCCTGTTTGTTTCCCAAACGGTAATACCTACAAAAATGCCGCAAACGAGCACAACCGCAAGCAGTGCCGCGGCGGCAAATTTGATTATTCTTTTAATTTTTCTTTTTGATGAACGGGATTTATTCATACTTTTTCTTCTTAAGGCTTACAAAAACAACTGAAGCTGCGGCAATACTTGTGATTACTGCAACAAAAGCTGTGTAATCCTCAGCACCTGTTTCGGGTGAAACTGCAGAGCCTTTGCTTGTATCAACTACGATTGCAAAGGGTGACAAATCTTTAATTGAGAATTCAAGTGTTTCGCCGTCAGGGAGAACCTTTGCGTTATCAACAAATTCCCATACGCCGTCATTGTAATGCAAAAGACCAACGAAGTTTCTCAATGTGTCTGCGCTGAGCTTAATGCGGAAATAACCGTGAAAATCGTGGATATCGCAGTTATAGTAGCTGACATCAAACAAGTCGCTTACTGCAAGATTAGAAGCTAAGAGACCTTTGCTTGCCACAAATGCTTTGAACTCAGCGTTTAATGATGTGAGGTCAACGCCTGCGGCGATAATGCCGTAAACCTTTTCGATGTCAGCAAGAGCCTTTGCGGGAAGAGTAGCTCTGTCTTTATAAGGAGTAATAATAAGCTCTGCTGTACATTCCTCGTCTTCATTTGAGCCTTCAACAAGCTCAGGACCGTTGTTGTTTGACGGACTCTGGACAAAGCTGCCGGGAGTTGCAAATGCAGTGATGCTTACGGTTAATACCATAATCACCGCCATCAACAATGCTAAGAATTTTTTCATGTGTATCATCCTTTCGAAATTAAAATTGAATCGCTATTTTCACAGAAATATTCATTTCCGTAATTGATAAAGTAATCTAAAAAGTCTTTGCCGAGCTTTTTTGAGATAATTTCAAGCGCTCTGTCCATATTTGGCGGCCGCTTAACTGTATCGTGGCAATCAGTGCCGATAAAATGAACCTTTTCACTTTTTAAAAGATTAAGTGCCTTACGCCTTGTGAAAAAATCATTTATAAACCCTGCATTTATCTGCATCAGAACTCCGCTTGAAAGTAAATCTTCAAACACTCCACCAGCCTGCAGGCTCATATATCTTTCTATATGCGCCAAAACCAAGGTCATTCTGCTTTTGGAGGTTAAATCTACCAAATCTCTGAGCATAAACTCAGACCATCTGGAAGCAGGCATTTCAAGAAGAAGCATTTCAGTGTCCTCAATGCAAAGCTCCCTGAGCCCTTCAAGGCGGCTGATGCCCTCATAATATCTGACCTCTGCCCCGAGAACTATCTCAGGTAAATCTTCACTCAAGCTGTCTTTCAGCTTATCATACGCTTTTTGACGGCGGTGAGTGAAATGGGTTACACTTTCATTATTTGCATAAAAATGAGGTGTTGCAACAACCTTTGTTACGCCTTGATTTTTAAGGGCATTTAACATAAGAAGGCTTTCAGCTTCACTTTTGCTTCCGTCATCTATTGCAGGCAAAATATGCGAATGAAAATCAATCACACAGATGCCCCCTTAGCCCTGCTCATTTTCTGCTGAGTCGTAATTGCCGTAGGTCTTATAATACTTATAATATCTCTTATACTTATATTTACCGTAAGAGCCTTTACCGTTTTTAGATTCATTGATTACACAGCCGAGCACCTTAACATCAGAAAGCTTCAACTGCCTGAAACAGGTTTCAAGCTCTTTCTTTTCGGTGTAATCCTCTCTGATAACAACAATCATACCTGAAATAAACTTTGAAACTGTCAAAGCGTCTGAAACAATATTAACAGGAGGAAGGTCGATTATGATGTAATCGAAGTTTTCAGAAAGAACCTCCAAGGATTTTTCCATTCTGCGTGAGCCGAGAAGCTCTGACGGATTGGGTGGCAAATCACCTGACGGCATAATGTACCAGTTACTTAACTGTGGTGATTTGAATATGCTCATCTGAATAGTTTCTTCGCCTTTTAACAGGTCGGTAAGACCGGGAGAGTTATCTATTCTCATTTTTCTTGCAACGCTGGGAAGTCGCATATCTCCGTCGATAAGGAGAACTCTTTTTCCGCTTTCTGCAAGAACGTAAGAAAGGTTAACCGCGGTGGTGCTTTTACCCTCACCTCTCATGGCGCTGGTAACACCGATGATGGCACAACCTTGCTTTTCTGACAAGGTGAAAGAAAGGTTAGTTCTTAAAAGCTTATACTGCTCAGTGGCAGTAAACTTAAGGTTTTTGTGTAAAGTCTGCTCATTTTCTTTGAGAGACAATGTTTTATTTGGTTTTCTTCTGATACCCATAGCTCTGCCCCCTTATCTCTTCTTATAGTAACGGTTATAGTAATAGCCGTACTTCTTGTTCTGAGTTTCCAACAAATCGGGGATTTTAGCCAGAACGGGATAATCATAATTATTGAGAATATATTCTTCGTCATGAACGGTGTTATCAAGCAAGGCAACAATAACCAACGCAACTAACGCCAGCACCGCACCCAGAACAAAGCCCACAGCGGTAAAGCCGCTGATACTCGGAGCAACCTTGTTGGTAACTGCAACAGCGGAGTCAACAACCTCCATAGAACTGCCCTCAACAACCTCAGAAATCCTCTGAGGGAGCACCTTGGCAATGCCGTTGGCAATTTTTTCTGCCTCATAAGGGTCTTCACAGGTTACTGTAACTCTCATAATTTCTGTTTCATTAACAGATGCCGCCTCAATCATATAATAAAGGTCTTTCCAGGTATGGTCCACCTTTGTTTCATCAATTACCCTTTCAAGAGTTGTGCGGTTTTTGAGAAGAACAGAGTATGTTTTAACAAGGCTCTGTGCCGCGCTGATTTCTGAAGAGCTGATGCTAAATCCCAAATCACCAACGGTGAAAGAGCTGTTATTAACATAAAGCATAATTGATGATGAATATGTGGGTGCAATGGCAAAGGATGCAACAGAAAAACCTATTGCCGCACCTAAAATGCTTACAATAATTACGACCCAGATTCTGTTCCAGATTGTTTTGAGAACATGAGCCAAGTCTATTACAAAATATTCTTTGGAATTTATATTTGACTTTTCCATTTTTTAACTCCCTGTTTTAATGTCTGAACGCACAAAAAACCTGACAGCCTGACATCAGCCAAGCCGCCGAAGCTGCGTAGGATTAAATCTTCTTTTTTGATAAATTATCGTGCTTAACAAAAGAAGCAACAATGTCTGAAATAATCTCAAGGCTCTCTTCAGAGCATAGCTGAAGATTATCAGCGATATTGAGGGCTACATTGTTAGACCTGATATTACCTAACAAAATAAAATCAGGCGTAGTCTTAAGTGCAGTGCTTAACCTCACCAAAGCCTCAAGACTGGGAACAGAATGTCCGTTTTCGATATTTGAAAGATAGTTGTTAGAAAGCTCTGCCATTTCGGCAAGCTCATTTTGCTTAAGCTTTAACGCTTTTCTTCTTTCACGAATACGAGCACCAATTTCAATGTAATTGATTATCACTAAAATCACCCATTAAATTTTATCAATTTATTGGTTTTATGTTAACAAACCAAAAGTGTAAAATACACTTTTAGGTTAAGTTTCCTGCAGTTAGTTTTTGCTAATTTACATAAAAGAAATATAGAACAAAAAAAGCAAAACGGCATAATTCCAAAAGAAAAAAATCGGCAGAATGCATACACATTCTGCCGAAAAAGCGTATCAAATTTATGCTTGGGTTATTTCATAGAACAGTACACCGTTTGGTGCAAGGTCTGAGCTGAGAGTGATGGTTGAGTTATTTACCGTAACGGTTTCACTCTTTGGCTCAAGCTGAGCGCACTGCTCATATTTGTCACGAAGCTGGGTAAAATAAATATCTCTTGCCCACTGGTCATTAAGAGTGACATAGCTTTCAATCTGCGGGTCCTCAGGTGACCAATCGAAGCAATCATTGCCGATGCCATAGGTCTTTCTGTCTTCTACCCATTCATCAAAGAAGTTGGCATCATCATCCACCACATAAGCTGTAACCTTAACATTTTTACCGTTAAACTGCGGTGCATTTATTTCAAAGCTCAGGTCAACATCCTTTTTATAATTGACCTTATTTTTGAAGTTGTATGCCATAATACGAAGAGTTCCTGTGCTTTCATCATAAGCAGAAACAGCTTCAACCTCACCGTTATAAATCAAGCCCTCATCCTGCTTTTCAACCAAAACACGCTTTGAGCCTGCAAAGTCAGAAATATAATCTGCCACATGGTAGCTCACTGTGGGGTAACCGTCAAGAAGTCCGTTTGAAAGGTAACCCCAGGCTGAGAAATAATCACCGTTTGTGTCAAAAAGCTGCTTGTAAAGCCTTGCGTCATAAGCCGCCTGATATGTATAACCAACAGTTCTTGTATTAAGCTGGTCTGAAATTTCTCCGCTTGTGTTTCCGCAAAGTATTTTACCCTCGTCGATACCGAAAATGAGGTCTTCAAGCCCTGCATCTTTTGCGGCAGACTGCAAGCATTTTATTGTTCCCGGCAAATCATAGCCGCTTGTGTATTCACCGGGGGTTGAGTCATAAAACGAGCCTGCAAGGAAGCAGATACGAGTACCTCTCTCCCCTGTTTTGTAGTTAACACCTTTACCGCAATGGAGAATGAAGCTTTCTTCATCCCACAAGCCCTCGGTAACAGTCATTGAATGAGCGCCTACAAAAACATCTTCACCGATAACCTCTTGCAAAGCAGCTACGGTGTAATCGTAAAGCTTACAGTAAGCAACTGCAGTTTCACCTGACATACCGCCGGGAGCCTTAAACCATTGCTCATTTTCATACTCAGTCATAACACCGAAGCGCCAGGTAAGAACCTCTTCTGCGCCGAATTCATCAACAAGAGCCTGAGCTATTGCGGCAATGTAATCATAGTAAACATTATAATCATCAGGTGGATAGATATTAGTATCAAAGTCTGCACCCTTAACAGCGTTTGACGAATACTTAAGGGGAACGCTACCTAATTTGAGATGAGGCTTTGCGCCTAAGGTCAGGATACCCTTGCAGTTATCAATAAGACGGTCGAATTTGTAGTCATCAAGAACATCGAAGTTCATCGGGTCTTCAAACAAATCCCTTGTAGCATTACCGCCTGTGCACTGCATAAGCTGAACATACTCTACAAATTCAAAAATATTGTATTTTTCATTGGCTGTTGGGTTAATGAACTGAGTGCCCATTTCCCACACATTTACATTGCTCACAACATTGGGAAGCTCTTCGCCAACCTGCGAAGCATCAATTTTAAAGGAATAATTGTTAATAATATCTCCGCCTGTGAAAACGATGCCGGGAAAAGCTAAAATCAAAGACAGAAGATAGCAAAAAAAGTTAGTAATAACGCTCATATAATCACCTTTTTAAAAAGCTCCGCCCAAGGACGGAGCTTAATTTTTAAAGAAGAACTTTAAGAAGAATATCCATTGCCTGAGTAAGGTAGAAAATAACCTTATTGATTATGCGCTCAATGTTATCGGAAACATTCTGAATATTACCTACAACGGTTGATGTGCCGTAGCCTTCAATAACACCGTCGTTGTCGTGAACTCCGTCATCATCATAAGCGAATGAATAGAGAATCGGAGAAGCAAGAGCAACAAGTGCATATTCTGCGGCCGAAACCTCACCGAAAACAGAAATAGCAAGCTTCATAATTTCTTCTGAGGCAGAGTCAATACCCATATCCTCAAGGAAGGATTCTGCAATAAGGAAGAGAGTTTTATCACCGATAACGGAGAACTCTGTACGAAGAAGAAGAGCAACGCTTCTGAGAAGAATTGTAACCTCAGTGCTGTAAAGGTCATAGTACTCTCCGCCTGCGTAATGGAAGCTGACAAGGTCAGTTACCAAATCCCAAAGATTTTCATAATCACTGTCAGGAATTTCAAGGCCGAATTCTGCGGCTCTTTCCTGAATACCGCCCTCGCCGTAAATAGGCATTTCAAGAGAGTCGTTCAGCTCATTGACAACAGAAGCTACCAAATCATAATAGAAAGCATCTTCATCAAGACCCATTTTTTCAAGCTTAAGGTCTCTGCCGAGGCGGTACTGAATACCTGCTTTGAAGAACTGATATGCATAAACATCGTTCATACCCTCTTTCATAAGGGCAATCTGCTCAGGAGTGTAACCGTCAACGGTTGAGGTAAGAGCATCGATATCGATTGAATCGATTGTTTTGGATTCATAAGTAATTTCTTCCTCAGTCATTGTAAACATTCTGTACTGAAGAGGATACATAATAAGAGAAGTATTTGCAAAGTCATAAATCTTATTGCCGAGAGCGCTTGTGTAAACAGTTGCATCACTGCAATGCTCATGACCTGAGAAAACAAGCTTGATTCCGCTGTCTGCAAACAATTCAGCGGTGCTGTAATGCCACTTGATAATAAAGTTACGGCTGATAAGACGCTGAATCGGAAGATGGTCAAGAAGATTGTGGTGCATCATAAGGATAGGATATTTTCCGTCTTCCTTAGCCTGCTTTGCCTGGTCGCAAACCCACATAACTCTTTCGGTGTCCATACCGTCTTCTGTAGAAGCGGTTTTATGGCAGCTGTCAAGAGCGATAAGACGGTACTTATCATTTAAGTCAACAACATAGGAGTTTGTGTCATCGTCCACAGCAATGGCTTCTTCCCAGCCGAAGCGGTAATACATCTGCTTGAAATCATCAAGAGTGAAATCACCCTCGTTATTGGCGCAGTCATGGTTACCGTTGATAACATAAACGGGCTTGCCTGTTTCATCTTCAAACTTTGCAAGCTTTTCAGCAACATCAATATGCTGCTGAACAACTACACGGCCGTCATTTACAAGGTCACCGGGGATGAGAACAAACTCACAATCATCATCCTCAGCGCACTGACGGAGAAATTCATCAATAATAAAGCCTGCCTCATTCTGAAGCTCTGCACGGCGGTTAGCGTGCCAGAAAACATCTTCATAAGGAATATTTTCTTCAAGGGTTTCTTCAGGGCAAACATAGTGAAGGTCAGATGCAACCGCAAATTTGAGGTCAACATTCTGCTCCTCGGCGCTTGCGCCCACAGCAACCACGCCAAAAATCATGGCTACTGTTAAAAGTACAGCAATAATCTTTTTCATAATTATGCTCCTTTTCATTATATTACCCGAATATTTTAACATCAGGGTAAAATTTTGTCAACATTATATTATTTGAGAAATTTGCTTGTAAAGTTCTGCTTGAGCTTGAAGCCGCCGTCAGGAATAATTTTCAAAATCGTTGTACCCTGCAGCCATTCACTTTCAGGAAGACCGAATTTATCACCCATGTGATAAATTTCATAGCCTGTCATCTGAACATAAGCAAGGCAAACACCCTTATACATTGCGGCAAAGTCATTGATATGGTCGTGACCTGAGAAAAATGCCACTGCGCCCATTGCTCTTGCTCTTTCAAAAAGACCGCTGTTATATTTTGAGCAACCGACACTTTCGTGCATTCCGCCGTAAATCACATCACCCTTATCCGTGGGCTTACCTGTAGGAATAGGCTTTTCGTTTTCATCAAAGTCCATAATCTCCTTATACTCAGGAACAGGAATGTGCATAAAGAGCATTGAGCTGACATCTTCCTGCTTTTTCTGCAGAGCTTTGATATGGTTTTCATACCAGACAATCTGATTTTCCTTTATAAAGTCATAAGAGTGTGCATACTCCATAGGAAGATTATATTCTTCACAATAGCGTGGGTAAATATCTCTGCCTGAATCAAAAAGGGCAAGCGACTGTGCAACCTTGTTATCTTTATTAAGAATATCAATAAAGAAGTTGCCGTAGCCGAATAAATCTGACGGGCCGATTTTTGTAAGGCAATGCTCATATTTAGTGAGGTTTTTGAGCATAAAGTATTTGTGGAATTCCTTTTCTTCTCTTGCCTCGTGATTGCCGAAAACAAATGCCCAGTAAATGCCGATATCTTCCATAAATCTTGCAAACTGAACGCTGTCAAGCTGCTGATAATCGGTAACAAGGAAGTCACCTGTAAAAATAACCAAATCGGGCTTTACATCGGCAATATGCTTATAAAGCATATCCATAGCCTTATATATAAGGGCATTATCTCTGTCAACGTGCATATCGGTTGCAAGGAGAACGGTAAATTCCTTGTCGCTTATTGTGCCGTCGGGGTTAAACTTTGCGATTGTAGTGCAGTCATCGGTCTTGCTTACAATTTTAACATCTGTTCCGATAAAGGGGTGAGGAACATTCTTTGAAAAAAGATGCTTCGGGTGCTTACCCCCTGTTATTTTATGAACGGCACCGCCCACACCGAGCACGGCGGAGTTAGCGGTTTCTCTTACAAATTCTTCAATAGGTCTCATACAAAAACTTCCTTTCAGTGTATGAAGAGATGATACCATAACAAAGGGGTAAATGCAATAAAAAATTCGAAATGGGCAATACAGAACTCGGAATTTTTCAGCAGACACAAATGCGGTCAATTCGTGAATTGACCCTACGGTAATTCTGTTGATTTTGCGTCTTCGGTGCGTCGAAAATCGCCGCACCTTACAGAGCGGGCGGTGCGCTTTGAAGCAGTCGGCGTCCTCGACAACCTGTTTTGCCAAAAAAATACCGCCGAAAAACGGCGGTACGAAAAATCAATATTTGTCTTCAAGGTCTTCTTTTTTCTTTTTGCCCTTGCCTTTTGCTTCAAGGCGGGCTTCTTTTTCTTTCTGCTGAGCAGCTTTAGCAGCTTCTCTTTCAGCGGCAAGCTTTTCGTTGGCTGTGTTATTCTGGCTGATTGACCAGCGGGCAAACTTAAGCTTGTTTTTGTCAGCGCCTGTTTCGATAATGATAGAATCTTCTTTAACAGTAACAACACGGCCGATGATACCGCCGATTGTTGTAACTTCGTCGCCTACCTGAATATTATCGCGCATTGCCTGCTCTTCTTTTTGCTTTTTCTTCTGGGGTCTTATGGTAAGGAAATACATAATAACAACCATACCGATAAGATAAATCCAAATCATATTACTGTTTCCACCGAGCATTTTTATTACCTCCAAAAAAATATCTTTTTAAGTATAACCTAACAATTAACTTTTTGCAAGTGTTTTTTTATATTCTTGTATCAAGCAAGTCAACATACTTGTTTTTAAACTCGTCAAAAGTGCCGTTATCGAGGTTTTCTCTGATTTTTTCCATAAGAGTGTTATAAAACCAGAGGTTATGGGTAACGCAAAGGCGCATTGCAAGCATTTCTTTTGCTTTGAAAAGGTGGCGGATATATGCCTTTGAGTGCTTCTGACAAGTGGGGCACTGACAGCCCTCTTCAATGGGCGTATCGTCTTTTTCATACTTTGCGTTGTTGATATTGATAATACCGTTCATTGTGAAAAGGTGGCCGTGGCGGGCGTTGCGGCTTGGCATAACACAGTCAAAAAGGTCAACTCCCCTGCTGACTGCTTCAAGGATATTACCGGGAGTGCCCACACCCATAAGGTAGCGGATTTTATCCTTAGGAGCATAAGGCTCAACGGCAGAGATGATACGGTACATATCTTCCTTCGGCTCACCTACTGCAAGACCGCCGATTGCATAACCGTCAAGGTCAAGCTCTGCAATTCTCTGCATGTGCTCAATTCTCAAATCATCATAGACACAGCCCTGATTGATACCGAAAAGCATCTGCTTTTTGTTAAGGGTATCGTGAAGAGAATTAAGACGCTCCATTTCTTCCTTACAGCGTACAAGCCAACGGTAGGTGCGGTCACAGGAATCCTTTGAATATTTATGAGTTGCAGGGTTTGCCACACATTCATCAAATGCCATTGCTATGGTTGAAGCAAGGTTTGACTGAATCTGCATACTTTCTTCAGGTCCCATAAAAATGCGTCTGCCGTCAACATGAGAAGAAAAGGTTACACCCTCTTCTTTGATTTTACGAAGACCTGCAAGAGAAAAGACCTGAAATCCGCCGCTGTCGGTAAGAACAGGACCGTCCCAGCCTGTGAACTTGCGGATACCGCCAAGCTCTTTTATGAGCTTATCACCCGGTCTTACATGAAGATGATAGGTGTTGCAAAGCTGAACCTGGGCACGGATATTTTCAAGGTCATAGGCATCAAGACCGCCTTTGATTGCGCCGCAGGTGGCAACATTCTGAAATGCAGGTGTCTGAACAACACCGTGTGGTGTGGTAAATTCGCCTCTGCGGGCCTTACCTTCATATTTAATAACTTTAAAGGACATAGTTTTTCTCCTTACGAAATAAGCATTGCGTCACCGAAAGAGAAGAAGCGGTAGCGTTCTTCAACAGCGGTTTTGTAGGCATTCATTGTGTTTTCATAGCCGCAAAAAGCACTTACAAGCATAATAAGAGTGCTTTCGGGCAAGTGGAAATTAGTAAGCAGGCAGTCAATGCACTTAAATTCATAACCGGGGTAAATAAAAATGCTTGTCCAGTCATCATATTCACAAACTTCGCCCTTAGCCTGACATACGGATTCAAGGGTGCGGCAACAGGTTGTACCCACGGCGATAACTCTGCCGCCGTTTTTCTTGGTTTCGTTTATTATATCGGCTGTTTCCTTAGGGATTGAATAATGCTCGGAGTGCATTTTATGCTCTTCGATTTTCTCTGCCTTTACAGGTCGGAAGGTGCCAAGACCTACATGAAGAGTTACATAGCCTATTTTAACACCCATATCTTTTATTTTTTGGAGCAGTGCAGGGGTAAAATGAAGACCTGCCGTGGGTGCGGCGGCTGAACCCAGCTCTTTGGAATAAACTGTCTGATAGCGTTCTTTATCCTCCAGCTTTTCAGTAATATAATGAGGAAGGGGCATTTCGCCGACCTTGTCAAGAGCTTCGTAAATATTGGCGGCATTATAGGTAAATTTTGCAATTCTGTTGCCGTTTGGTAAAACCTCAAGAATTTCTGCCTGCATTATACCCTCGCCAAAGGTAAAGCGCGTGCCTTCCTTAGCTCTTTTGCCCGGGCCTGCAAGCACCTCCCATACATCGGTTTCAATGCAGTTGAGAAGCAAAAATTCAACATTTGCACCTGTTCCCTCTTTAACACCGTAAATTCTTGCAGGAAGAACTCGGGTGTTATTGAGAATAAGACAGTCGCCCTCTTTAAGATAATCGCAGATGTCATAAAAATACTTGTGCTCCACCTTTCCGTCAGCCTTGCCTAAGTGCATAAGGCGGGAGGAATCTCTTGGCTCCAACGGGTGCTGGGCAATAAGCTCTTGTGGTAAATCGTAGAAAAAATCGCTTGTTTTCATTAAAAATAACCTCTTGTATAAAAATAGACCTCAAAATTTGTAATATTTGTGAGAATTAACAATTTAAAATCATTGACTGAAAAAAAGAAAAATGTTAATATATTTGTTAAATTCGGCTCGTATATTATATTGTATAGCGAGCAAAAAAACAATAGTTTTTTAACAGATTAGAGGTTTTGTTATGAAAAAATTTAAAGTTGGTATCATCGGTGCAACAGGTATGGTTGGCCAGAGATTTGCTTCTTTGCTTGAAAATCATCCTTGGTTTGATGTGGTTGTTCTTGCCGCAAGCCCCCGTTCAGCAGGCAAAACTTATGAAGAGGCTGTTGGCGCCCGTTGGTGTATGGACACAGCAATGCCCGCCAATATGAAAGACCTTGTTATTATGGATGCAACTGCAGATGTAGAAAAAATTGCAGGTATGGTTGACTTCGTATTCTGCGCTGTAGATATGAAGAAGGACGAAATCAAAGCTCTTGAAGAGCGTTATGCAAAGGCTGAGTGCCCCGTTGTTTCAAACAACAGCGCTCACAGAGGCACTGCAGACGTTCCTATGGTTGTGCCTGAGCTTAATGCTTGCCACACAGATGTTATTGCAGACCAGAGAAAACGCCTCGGCACAAAGCGCGGCTTTATTGCAGTTAAATCAAACTGCTCACTTCAGAGCTATGTTCCTGCAATTTATCCTCTTGATAAAGCAGGCTACAAGGTTAAGGATGTTCTTGTTTGCACATATCAGGCAATTTCAGGCGCAGGCAAAACCTTTGAAACATGGCCTGAAATGGTAGATAATGTTATCCCCTTTATCGGCGGTGAAGAAGAAAAGAGCGAGCAGGAGCCTCTTAAAATCTGGGGTAAGGTTGAAGACGGCGTAATCAAAAACGCAAGCGAACCTAACTTCACAGCTCAGTGCATCCGTGTTCCTGTTTCTAACGGTCACATGGGCGCTGTGTTTGTAAAATTTGCAGATAAGGTTCCTTCAAAGGAAGAAATGCTCAAAATCTGGGCAGAATTCAAGGGCGAGCCTCAGGAATATGAGCTCCCCAACGCTCCAAAGCAGTTCCTTCACTATTTTACTGAGGACAATATGCCTCAGACAAAGCTCCAGCGTGACCTCGAGGGCGGTATGGCAGTCAGCATCGGACGCCTTCGTGAAGACACACAGTACGACTACAAATTTGTTTGCCTTTCACATAACACTCTTCGCGGTGCAGCAGGCGGCGCAGTGCTTCTTGCCGAGCTCCTTTGCAAGCAGGGTTATATGGACTGATTCAAGCTTTGATTTGACGGAGGTATCACGATGAAAAAAACAGTTTTTACAGGCGCAGCCGTTGCTATTGTTACTCCTTTTGATGATAACAATAAAATTAACTACAACAAGCTGGCTGAGCTTATTGATTATCAGATAGAAAATTCAACAGATGCTATTGTTATCTGCGGAACAACAGGTGAAGGCCCTACCCTCACCCACGAAGAGCACGCAGAAGCAATCCGCTTTACCTGCAAGCATGTTAACAAGCGCGTTCCTGTTATTGCAGGCACAGGCAGTAACGACACAGACTATGCCGTTAAGCTTTCTAACGAAGCTGAAAAAGACGGCGCAGATGCTCTTCTTCTTGTTACTCCTTATTATAACAAGACTTCTCAGATGGGTCTTATCAAGCAGTATGAGTATATTAACGACAGAGTAAGCACTCCCATTATTCTCTACAATGTTCCTTCAAGAACAGGTGTTAATATTCTCCCTGAAACATACCTTGAGCTTTCAAAGCTTTCTAATGTTGTTGCAACCAAAGAAGCTAACGGCGATATTTCTTCAATCCTCAAAACTATGAGCCTTTGCGGTGACAACCTTGACATTTACTCAGGTAATGACGACCAGATTGCTCCCATTATGGCTCTCGGCGGTAAGGGTGTTATCTCTGTTCTTTCAAACGTTGCTCCAAAGCTCACACACGACATTGCTATGGCAGGCTACAACGGTGATGTTAAGACCTGCACAAAAATGCAGCTTGAATACCTTGAGCTTTGCAACAACCTTTTCTGCGATGTTAACCCCATCCCCGTCAAGGAAGCAATGAATATGATGGGTATGAATGTTGGCCCTTGCAGACTTCCTCTTTATGAAATGACCGACGCTAAAAAGGCACTTCTTAAAGATACTCTTGCAAAATACAATCTTATATAATATAATATCGGGGAGTTCAAAGCTCCCCGATTATTTTTTGGATGTGATAAATATGACAGATATTATTTTAAGCGGTTGCTGCGGTGTTATGGGCAAAAACATTGCTCAGTGCATTGACAAAAAGGATGACTGCAGAATTGTTGCAGGCATTGACATTAAATCAGACGACAGCTCCCCTTTTCCGATTTACAAAAACGCTGACAACTTCACAGGCAAGGCTGATGTAATTATTGACTTTTCTCACCCATCAGCTCTCAATTCCTTGCTTGATTACGCTGTCAGAACAGGCACTCCCGCCGTTATTTCAACCACAGGTCTTTCACCTGAGCAGGTTGCTCTTATTCACAAGGCGGCTATGAGTGTTCCCATTTTCTTCAGTGCAAATATGTCTTTGGGCGTAAGCCTTATTACAGAGCTTGCTCAAAAGGCAGTTAAGGTGCTTGGTGATGATTTTGACATTGAAATTATTGAAAAGCACCATAATCAGAAGATTGATGCCCCAAGCGGAACGGCACTTATGCTTGCAGACGCAATCAACGCCGCCGCTGACGAGGATTATGACTATGAATACAACCGCCAGGCAAAGCGTGAAAAGAGAAAGAAGAATGAAATCGGTATTCACGCAATCAGAGGCGGCACAATCGTTGGTGAGCACGATGTGATTTTTGCAGGTCAGGATGAGATTATCACAATCTCCCACTCTGCCCGTTCAAAGCAGATTTTTGCCGTCGGCTCAGTTAATGCCGCTTTGTTTATCAAGGATTTGAAGCCCGGCCTTTATTCAATGAAGGATTTGGTTGAAGCAAAATAATTTTGTTCTTTACTTTTACGGTTTAATGTGTTACAATGTGACTATACTTTACAAAAGTACACTTTAACTTCGCGGAGGATTCTTATGCACGACAAAATTAAGGACCCAAATGTTGATTTTCTTTTCAAGGCTATTCTTGAATTGAGAGATATGGATGAATGCTATGACTTTTTTGAAGACCTTTGCACTGTTACCGAGCTTAAGGCTCTTTCACAGCGCATTGTGGTTGCAAAAATGCTCAGAGATAACAAGGTTTACAGCGACATTGTTGAAAAAACAGGCGCAAGCACAGCTACCATCAGCCGAGTTAACCGCTCTTTGAGATACGGCTGTGACGGCTATGAGAAACTTTTCTTAAGGATAGACGAAAAAGAATGAGCAGTTATGACATTTTTTCGCAGTTTTATGACAGCTTGACGGATAATGTTGATTACAAAAAGCGTGCAGAGTTTTTCCGCACGCTTCTTATTCGTTACGGTGTTAAAGACGGTGCAACAATCCTTGATATGGGTTGCGGAACAGGCAGATTTACCTGTGAAATGGCAAAAATGGGTTATGATATGATTGGCACCGACATTTCCCCGGATATGCTGTGCGAAGCGAGAAATAATATGTATGACAGCGAGGTTGAAATGCTCCTGCTTTGTCAGGGTATGGAAGAGCTTGACCTTTACGGCACGGTTGACTGTGCAGTGAGCACTCTTGACAGCATTAACCACCTCTCTTCATCAGACAGCGTTAAAAAGGCATTTTACAACGCAGGGCTTTTTATGAACCCCGACGGAATGTTTATTTTTGACATCAACACCGTTTACAAGCACAGAGAAATTCTTGGAAACAACACCTTTGTGTATGACACAGATGATGTTTTTTGCGTGTGGCAGAACACGCTGAATGACGACGACAGCGTTGACATTTCACTTGATTTTTTTGAGCCTGACGGTGACGCATATTACAGAAGCTCTGAGGAATTTACCGAAAGAGCGTACAAAATTGAAGATATTAAAGCTTGGCTTAAGGATGCGGATTTTGAGGTTTTGGACATATTTGACGACATAACCCTTGAGCCGATAAATGAAACAACTCAGCGCGCGGTAATTGCCGCAAGATACATGGGAAAGAGGAATGTTTAAATGGGTAAATTAGTCAGATGTATTTCAGACGACGGCACACTTGTTATGATGGCCGCCGACACTACTGATATGGTAAACACAGCTCAGGAGCTTCACACAACTTCAGCAGTTGTTTCTGCCGCATTGGGCAGACTCCTTACTGCCGCCAGCTTAATGGGCAGTATGCTTAAAAATAAAGATGATTCGCTCACTCTCCGCCTGAGTGCAGACGGCCCTGCAGGCACTGTTATTGCGGTTTCTGACTGTGACGGCAACACAAGAGGCTACGCTGCCAACAGCATTGTTGAAATCCCTCTTAATGCAAAGGGCAAGCTTGATGTTGCAGGTGCAGTTGGCAAAAACGGCTCTTTGACCGTTATGAAGGATTTAGGCTTAAAAGAGCCTTATATCGGTCAGATTCCCCTTGTAAGCGGTGAAATTGCAGAGGACATCACAAGCTATTATGCAATCAGCGAGCAGACTCCTACGGTTTGCGCTTTGGGTGTTCTTGTTAACCCTGATTTGACAATCAAGGCGGCAGGCGGATTTATTATTCAGCTTCTTCCCACCGCATTTGATGACACCATTGACAAGGTTGAAAGGTGCATTGAGGGTATCCCCTCTGTTACACAGATGCTCACATCAGGCCTCACTCCTGAGGACATCTGCAAAAAAGTTTTGCCTGAATTTAATCTTGAGGTTCTTGATTCATCAAATCCTGAATATAAATGTAACTGTTCAAAGGAAAGAGTTGTTAAAGCTCTTATTTCATTGGGAAAGGATGATTTACAAGAGCTTGCACAGGATGAATCAACAGAAGTTAAGTGTCAGTTCTGCAACAAAGCATACACATTTACAAGTGAAGATATTTTAGAGATACTTAAAAAATCAACAAAATAAATTTTTTGAAATTTTTTCAAAAAAGTGTTGACAAATTCATCTTAATGGTGTATAGTATCAAAGTCGCTGTTGCACAGCCACAGTGATGAAGAAAAAGTGTGGGAGCATAGCTCAGCTGGGAGAGCATCTGCCTTACAAGCAGAGGGTCACAGGTTCGAGCCCTGTTGTTCCCACCAATGG
>JAFTWE010000037.1 GCA_017465465.1 Clostridia bacterium
CTAGTAAGACCCCTCATAGACTATGAGGTTGATAGGCTGCAGGTGTAAGGCCAGTGATGGCTTCAGCTGGGCAGTACTAATAGGTCGAGGGCTTGACCATGTTTTGGTTTCTACGATTTCTTTATTTGATTGGTCTTTTCTTACCATCTCTCATTCCACTTCTTCTTCCACTTTGTTCAGTTTTGAAGGTGCGTAACTTAATACGACTTTAACCGCAGATTTATCTGCGGTTTTTTGTTTTTCACTATATGGGTGAATAAAACTCTCTTAATGTGATATTGAAACTTGGACCTTTATATGTCACAATATATTCAGAAAGAGCGCACTTTCAAATTTTAAAGTGAGGTTTTATTATGAAACTGAATATAGGTGAAACCATAAAAAGATTGAGAAAAGAAAAAGAGATTACGCAGGAAGAATTTGCTGAAATACTTGGGGTATCGTGTCAGTCTGTGTCCCGTTGGGAAAATAATTCCTGTTATCCTGATATTGAGATGATACCCACCATTGCATCTTTTTTCGGCATATCAACTGATAAATTGATGGGCATTGATGAGTTAACTGAAAAAGAAAACGTGCAAAAATATCTTGAGCGTTTTCAGGTTGCAATCAATAAGGGCGAAATGAACGAGTGTATTGCAATAGCACGTGCAGGTGTAAAAGAATATCCTAACAACTATATTCTTCTTGATAAGTTGATGTATGCTCTATTTGCTTCGGGTGATGATGACGGCAATATTCCAGAGTGGAAAGAGAATATGGAAAAATATGATGCTGAAATAACTGCTTTAGGCGAAAGGATAATGAAATATTGTCCGGATTTGAATATTCGCCTTAATGCGACAGCCAGACTCGCGTTTAACCACTGTTTGCATGGCAGAAAAGAAATTGGTAAAAGAATTTTTGAAACCCTTCCTCCAATGGACCTTTGTCAGGAAAAACAGATTTGGTGGGCATTGGAAAAACATGAAGAACTGCCGTTTTTGCAAAAAGCAATTAAAGACAGTTACGAGTTGTTAAATACTTTTATATGGCTCCTTGCAGATGCGGATGTTGTTGATGTTGAAACTGAACTGATTGCAATAAAGAAGCTATTTGCTTTGGAAGAGCTCATTCTTGATGGGAACCGCCCCAACAATAACTGGGGTTCGGTGTGGCTTGATTTTGATATAGCAAAAAGATATGCACTTTTAGGTGACTATGATAATATGTATAAGCACTTGCATATTGCTGTTGACGAAGCGAAAGCTTTTGACAACCGACCTGATGAGCAGAAATACAGTGCAATTCTTATTGGAGAAATAACGGAAAGAAGGCTTGATTTTGAAACATCAGATACCCGCCCTCTTTGCGAAATTCTCCGTGATAAATGGCTTATTCACGATGAATTTGATAAAGTAAGAGATTCACCTGAATTTAAAAATGTGATTAAAAGATTGGGATAATTCACGAAAAACAGAATATATTTTCAAGGTCTGTTGCTGTTTCAGGTAACAGACTTTATTTTAATTTGCTAATTATTAGTTGACTTATTGATGAAATTGTAATATTATTAAACTGTATATAAATATGTATAGGGAGGATATTGCGATGAGAAAAAATATACTCAAAAAAGCAATTTCTATTATACTCACTTTTGCTTTGGTGCTGGGTGTTGCATCAGTTTCAGGCTTTGCCGCAACGGCAAGTCCGCTGTTTGAAATTTCTGATGCTAAGACAAGACAGGGCGAGGAATTTGAAATTACCGTTAAATTTGCACGTTCAATCACTCCTGAAGTTGACCCCATTGCCGCTCTTGATGTTTCTCTTTCATTTAACAGCGAAATTTATTCTGTTGTTAGTATGGAAAACGGTGAGGGACTCAACAAGGCATTGGAAGCTATTACTTCTGAAGATTCAAAGCTTGAAAAAGATTATATCTTCAGCACAAGTGCAAATGTTGAGGGCGAGGTTAAATGGAGCTTGATTACTCTTCAGTCATTTACCTTTACTGAGGGTGAAGAGTTTATGAAAATCCGCTTTAAGGCTAATGATTTGTCAGACTTATCCAAGGACCTTAATATGACCATTAAGGTTACTAATGCCGCCGCTCCCGAAACTCTTGAAAATGTTACAAATAAATTTGCACCGTACACAAACAAAATGGAGGTTGAAGTTAACCTCACAACAATGTGTGACTGGGAATATGTTGAATCTTTAGGCGGTTACAGGCTCGTTAAATTTAACGGTGCAAATGCCGAAACCTTTACTATTCCTCTCAGATATGATGACCCTGATGACAGCAGGGGCTCTCTTCCCGTTGTTTCAATCGGCAGCGGTGCTTTCAGAGGATGCACAACAATTAAAAAGATTTCTTTGAGCAAAAATGTTGCAGAAGTTGGCTCAGCCGCATTTATGGAATGTGAAAATCTTGAGAAAATAATCGTTTTCTCAGATGAAACAAAATTTGGTGCTAACGCATTGTGGGGAACATCTGAGAACAACTTTGTTGTTAAATGTATTGAAGGCTCAGTTGCTGACACTTATGCACAGAACAACGGATTCAAGGTGGAATACTTTGAAAGTATTAGAGATTGCACATTGAGCGGTACAGACGAAAAGGTTTATTACACAGGAAGCCCTGTTTTCCTTTCAAACCTTAAGGTTTATAACTCTAAGGGTGAAGCTTTAAAGCTTGGTGCAGATTATACTGTATATTATGCCAACAATGTTAAAATCGGAACAGCAATGGTTTTGATTTCAGGCCGCGGTGAATATCTTGAAGGAACAATTATTCAATTCAATGTACTTTGCCCATATCATACAGAGGATTCTGCATATTACACAGAAGAAACTGTTTATGCTGACTGCGAGAAGGACGGATATGTAATTAAAGACTGTACCTTCTGTGATTATCATGATGAATCAACAGTAGCACCTGCAAAGGCTCACGGTGAATTGATTGATGTTGTTGATACAGATTCAACATGTTCAGAAGCAGGCGTTATGAACCATGTTTGTAAAGACTGCGCAAAGGTGATTTCCACAAGTGAAATCCCCACCAAGGAGCATACAAACCCGGAAGAAGAAATCTGGATTGAAATCAACAAAGCAACCTGCGGCGTTGCAGGCTTAGAGGCTCTTTATTGTGCTAACTGTGACCATATTGTAAAAGAGAGAGAAATTCCTGCTCTTGAACACAGTTATTCTCACGGAGTTATCAAAGAGCCAACCTGTCAGGAAACAGGACTTGAAGGTATGCTTTGTGCTAACTGCGGAGATTATTACGATGAAACAGAAATGCCTGTTGTAGACCACGATATTAAGTGGATAGTAACAACAGAGCCTACCTGTACAGAAAAGGGCGAAGAAACATATCAGTGCCGTTTCTGCGGATATTATGAGGGTGAAAAGCAGACTCAGGAGGTTGAGGCTCAGGGCTGTGAAGGCAGTGAATGGGTTGTTATAAAAGACGCAACCTGTGATGAGCTTGGTGAAAAGGTGCAGTATTGTATCCGTTGCGGTGAAGTTTGTGCAACAGAAAGCATCCCTGTATTGGGTCACTCTGAGAGTGAATGGATTACAACATCTGAGCTCACCTGCACAACTGACGGCTGCAAGGTTAAATATTGCACAGCTTGCGGTGAAGAGCTTGATGTCAGCACAGAAAAAGCTCCGGGTCATACATCAGGAGAGTGGAAAACCGTAACAAAGCTTACCTGCACACAGGATGGCTATAAAGAGCATTACTGCTCAGTTTGTGATAAGGTTTATGAAACTGAATCAGAAGAGGCTCAGGGTCACACTTCGGGCAAATGGGTAACAGTTAAAGCAACCTGCGCCAAGGAAGGCGCACAGGAGCATCATTGCTTAACCTGTGACGAGGTTTATGAGAGCAAGCCTATCCAAAAGCTTCCTCATACCGAAAGTGACTGGATTGTGGTAGCAACCCCCGACTGCACAAAAGAAGGTATGAGACATAAGATTTGTACCGTTTGCGAAGAAGCTCTTGAAACAGAGGTAATTCCTGCGGCAGGCCATTTCTATGTGAGAACAACCGAAAAATTGCCCACCTATAAGAGCGAGGGTAAGGATAATATTGAGTGCGGTGAATGCGGAGAGTTTATCAGGAGTATCCCAGTAAGAAAGCTCAGCGCCGATATTGACGGCAAAGGAAGCGTTACATCTGCTGATGCTTTGCTTATTCTTCAGCACGCAACAGGTTTGAAGGAACTCACCGAGGACCAGGTTAAAAATGCAAACCTTGACGGTTACGGCGGAGTTAACTCAGCCGATGCATTGATTGTTCTTCAGATTTCAACAGGACTTATCGTTGTTTAAAATTTAAAAAGTAATTTTGCCGAGTGTTTGTAAGAGCACTCGGCAGTTTTATTCCTGATAAGAGGTTGTTTCCGCTTCAAAGAGGGCTTCTGTGCCGATGTTTTCATAGCAGATAAATTCACCTGTTACGGTTGCAGATGAGCCGTTTTCTGAAAAGTTAATTTTACTTTTGATAATTTGCTTTCCTTGTGAAAAATCAGATGCACTGTTCATAAAATCACTCGCCGCCTTCAGCTTTGCCTGAGCAGGTGAGATTTTTTTTGCTTTAGTTTTTAAGGAATAATATTCTGTTCGTGAAAATCCTATGGGCAGAGTTTTGCCGCTGTAAGCCATCATTTTGCTTTGAGTGAATTTTTGTGAGAAATCCTCGGGTGGCTTGCCTAACGGAACATCAAGACCGAAAAAGTGAGCGGTATACACATTTCTTATAGGGATATATTCGGCGCAGTTTAGGCTTGTGGCTGAGGAGGCGGTGATTTCTGTTTCTGTTCTGCCAACGGCATAGCCTGAGGCGTGAACAAGTGAAACGCTTTCATCACGGTTGGGGGTTACCGCGCTTATCAGAATATCCCCTTTCATAACTGAGTTGAAAATTTTAGCTTGAGGTGTGCCTCTGTACGGTTCTAAAATGATGAGCTGAGCATCCTTTGAGGCAACGATGTTATAAGTCCCTTCTTTACTTTCAATTTCGGGCGACGCTTCCGCTTCGGTAACATCAATGTAAACACAACAACCGTTCACCCTTATAGCCGCCCAGGAAATTCCGCTGACTTTTTCGCAGGTATCTAATGAGAGCTGAACAACATTAAGCTTGTCGGTGCTTCTTCCGAGTTGGAGTCCTGCACTTTCGGCGGCAGAAAGAATGGTATCGGTCGGAATAGTTTCGTTTCCGCTGATGCTGATAACCCATACTTTGTTTGAAAGAATAGATAAGCACACAACAAAAAATATTGCGCCGAATAAAAGACCGATTCGGGGCCGCAGCTTTTTTAATATAAACGGCAGACCGACGGAACGGTTTTTCCTGACCTTTACTCCGCTGTTACGGGCACAGACGGCTATGCGCATATATCCTTCAACAGAGGTGCAGGCTGTAAAGTAACCGTTGTAATATGTGATGTTCCAAAGAGGAATATCGTATACAGAGCAAAGATTTATAAATCTTTCGCTGAAGCCGCCTGTTCCCGTAAATTCCGCATACCCTGTAAAAAATCTTAAAAGCTCAACAAGAAACATAGTTCACCTCAGCTTATTTCAACAGCCGCTATTCTGCCGTCAATAGTTGCCTGACCGCAGGAAAAACAGCGGATTGTCAGATTGTTGCCGATAACGCTTACAATGTTTTGACCTAAATCAAGGCGGATAACACCGTCGCTGTATTCATTTACATTTTTGCAACCGTCAACTACGGCACAGGAGTTGAAAATTTCAATGTGATATCCGTTTTTTGACAAATCCTCCGGCAGGTCAAATCTTTGAAGGAAGGAAGAACTTTTTTTGTTTTTCATTAAATCACCCTGTTGTTAATTTAACTGTTCAGCCATATATATTTATGGGTGATAAAGTTGAATAATACCATTAAAACTATATTAAAGTCAGTGGGCGCAGTTGCGGTTATTGTTGCGCTTGTATGGCAAGCAAAGGCGTCTGTTCAGGGCGCAAGGCAGGCTTTG
Source organism: Clostridia bacterium (assembly GCA_017465465.1). Classification (GTDB taxonomy): domain Bacteria; phylum Bacillota; class Clostridia; order Oscillospirales; family Acutalibacteraceae; genus CAG-488. Next base: position 5,994 of record JAFTWE010000037.1, read on the forward strand.
GAGCTTTGCGCTTCAACGGTTATACCGTCACTTTTACCTTTTATGTGTGTTTCCTCATACATATTGAAATCAGATATTCTATCTTTTTCAGGCAAAAGAAGTAAAAAAATCTGCCGATTTCTTTTTAATTTACCAAAGCAGGCAGGGGTGATTTTTTTAATGAGCCTTGTGGGCGGCTACCCTGTGGGAGCAAAGCTTATTTCAGACTCAATAAAAAGCGGAAGTCTTTCTCAGAATCAAGGTAAAAGAATGCTTCTTTTTTGCGTAAATCCGGGCCCTGCTTTTGTGGTGAATATTGTGGGAACAGCTATGCTGGGGAGTGTAGAGGCAGGTGTGATTTTGCTTGTAAGCTTATGCCTTGCTTCATTTGTAACAGGGGTTATTTCACGCTTTTTTGGTGACGGCAAAGAAAAGACCTTGCCCTTTAACAAAAAGCAGGAAGCCTCTCCGTTAGTCAGCTCGGTGAGTGAGAGTATAACAGCCATAATGGGGGTGTGCGGATGGATAGTGGTTTTTTCGGCGCTTCTCGGTGTAATAAACGCCGCCCCTCTTAGTGAAAATGCAAAGCAATGGCTGAATATGCTTTCCGAGGTTACGGGTGGGTGCAGAATTTCTGCAAAGCAGTTCCCGTTGCCCGTTACTGCGCTGATTCTCGGCTGGTCGGGGTTTTCTGTCCACGCCCAGATAATGCCGTATATTTCAACGGCAAAGCTTCGGTATAAGCACTTTGCCGTTGCAAGGCTTTTTAACGGCGCGCTGGGGATGGGTATATCATATCTGCTGTTTCAGATTTTTCCTTGTAAAATTTCGGTTTTTTCAAATGCCGGTGAAATTTTACCCCGTGCCGTGTCTGTTTCTGCCCCTGCAACGGCGGGCTTGCTATTTTTGTCAGCTTTAGTAATTTTAGACCTTGCCCCCAAAAGAAAAGTGTGATAATATATAAAATGAATAGATTTATTCAAGGAATGATTAAAATGAAAAAGAATATTATCGACAGCAAAGAAGTGCCTCAGATTTGTGCAATATGCAGCTTTGGAACACAGCTTCCCGACGGTAGCGGAATCCTTTGCAGAAAAGTTGGTATCCGTATGCCCGACTCAACCTGCAAAAAGTTTGAATATGACCCACTTAAAAGGGTGCCTCGCAGAGCACCTGCAATGCAGGAATTTACAGAAGAGGATTTTTCACTTTAAAGGGGAATTGAGATGGCAGACGGAATAATAAAGCTTCAGGTTTATCTGGTGCGCCACGGTGAATCTATGGGCAATATCGGTCACGCAGGGCAAGCGGATGTGAGCTTTGTTGACAGAGAAGACCCTATGCTCAGCCCCGACGGCGAGCGCCAGGCTCAGCTTTTAGGTGAACGATTTAAAAGCTGCCCGTTGAACTGCGTTTTTTCAAGCGGACTCAGAAGAACCCTTTCAACCGCGAATGAAGTGATAAAAGCTCAGCCTGAAAACGGAGCTAAAGAGATTGAAATTATTCCTGAGCTTTCCGAAACAGGTGTCCCTGACGAATATTACGGATTTACTCTTCCCGAGCTTCAGGAAAAATACCCTGTTAAGCTTGCTGACGGATTGACAGCAGAGCGAATGATAGTTGCTTCAAAGGGAACGGATGATTATTGGAACCTTGCCCGCGCAGAAAAAATCTGGAGCTATCTTCTCAACCGATTTAATTCGGGCGAAAAAATTATGCTCACAGCTCACGGTTGCTTTAATACATCTCTGTTTTTAAGCGCTCTTAAAATTCCGCCTCAGACGGGATTTGATATGTCTTTCAGTAACACAAGTGTTACCAAGTTTATTTTTTATCAACCGGGAACAGGTCGCTACGGTGATGATATCAAGCTTTCTTACCATAATGATATGTCACACCTCTACAACGAATTTCCCGAAATGGTTTTGTAGGATGATGTTATGAAAAACAATGCAATTAAAATTTTATCTTTACTCATTGTTCTCTGCACCGTTGCAGGGCTTTGTTCCTGCGGCAAAAATCCGGAGGATGAAGATGTTAAAACCACAAACCGTCCCATTACGGTTTCTACCGATATAACAAAAAAGGTTCAGACAACCGACGAAAATGTGGTGGCTGTTGCTCCCGAGGGTGAAGAAAACATTCTTAAATATTTTAACGGCTCATTAAAACGCTTCAGAGGCTCTGCGTATGACTTTGTTAAAAAAGACACCTGCACTCTTACCTCCTGCTCCACAGGCTCACTTAACTCTGAAAGCGGAGCTACGGATTCTTACAGAGCGGCTTTAAAAAATGCCCTTGGAGATATGATGGGTGTGTCATCATTGGAATCTACATATTTTGCAGGTGACGATGTAAGCGGAGTTTTTGCAATTAAAGAGCTTGCCGCAGAAAATATCAGCGAAATGTCAGCATCTGCTGAGGGCAACAAGGTTACGGTGGAATTTTCTATCAAAAAGAATTCCGCTGACGGTTTTGATGCAGTTTCACTCTTAACCAACGATTATATGACCGTTGAGGGGCTTAACGGCAAAATTTCTCAATATGATGCAAGCTCAACAGGTGCAACTGTTAAAGTGAGCAATGTAAAGCTTAAGGCTGTGATTGATTATTCCACAAGAAATTTTGTGTCTGTTGAAATCAGCTTTAACACAAGCTTCTATATCGGAAGCCTTAAGCTTGCCTATGTTTCAGGCGGCCCGGTAAATGCAAGCACAAAAACTACAATTAAATACACTGATTTTAAAGAGAATTGATTATGAAAACAAACACTATTAACGCAATATGTACCGCTTCAAGAAAATGTTCGGGCTGTCAGCTCAAAAATCTGACTTATTCCGAACAGCTTAAGCTGAAACAAAGCAAGGTCAACAAGGCCTTGGCGGGTATATGCAACGTTGAAAGGATTGTTCCGGCACCCGCAGAGTTTCGATACAGAAACAAGGCGAGTGCCGTCTTTTTTGAAGACAGGAGCAAGACTGTTCGCTGGGGTATTTATCAGTCAGCTAAAGGAGAGGTTGCCGCAGTCAGCCAATGCTTAATTCAGCCCGAAATTGCAGATGAAATTTTTAATACCCTTGCTCTTCTTATAAAAAGCTTTAAAATAAAAATATATAATCACCAAACTAAAAAAGGCTTTTTGCGAAGTGCAACGGTGAGAATTGCGCCTTCAACAGAGCAGATTATGGTAACGCTTGTTACCTCAAACGGCGATTTTTCAAAAGAGCGCCAGTTTGTAAATGCTCTTATAAAAAGGCATAGTGAAATTACCACGGTTGTCAGAAGTGTTTATACAGGTGATGCCGTTATTATGAACGGTGAGGAGGAAATGACCCTTTATGGCGACGGATATATTGAGGACAAGCTTTGCGGGAAGGTTTTCAGAATATCCTCACGCTCCTTTTATCAGATAAATTCCCTTCAGACACAGGCGCTTTACCAAAAAGCAATCGAGCTTGCAAGCCTTGATGAAAGCAGTACCTTCCTTGATGCTTATTGCGGAACGGGAACAATCGGAATTATTGCATCGCAAAATGCAAAAAGCGCAGTAGGAGTTGAGGTCAATTCTGCCGCTGTGGAGGATGCGAAAATCAACGCCCGCTTAAACGGTGCGGATAATATGGAATTTGTCTGCGGCGATGCAGGCGCATACCTTGAAAAAGAAAGCAAAAAAGGCAACACCTTTGATGTGGTTTTCACCGACCCGCCAAGGGAAGGGTGCAGCCTTAAATTTTTGAAATCACTTTGTGTTGCAAAACCGAAGAAAATTGTGTATGTTTCCTGCAATCCCGAAACGCAGGCAAGGGATTTGCGTTACCTTGTAAAAAACGGATACGAAATAAAATCCGCCACCCCATTTGATATGTTCCCCCAGACCGGACATATAGAGACGGTTGTTCAGCTGGTTAGAAAAATTCCCGACACACATATCGACTTTGAAATCAGCCTTGACGAGTTTGATTTAACAGCATCAGAGGCGAAAGCTACTTATCAGGAGATAAAGGATTATGTTCTTGATAAGTTTGGGTTGAAAGTGTCTTCACTCTATATTTCACAGGTCAAAACCAAATGCGGCATCATTGAACGAGAAAACTATAATAAAGGTGAAGGTAAGAGCAGAGTACCACAGTGTACTCCGGAAAAAGAAAAAGCCATAATCAATGCTTTCAGACATTTCAAAATGATATAATCCGCATATTCGACAAAAATGTATCCTCTTTGTAAAATGGTATTACCAAATTACAAGGAGGATTTTTTATGCACTCATTTGATGAAACAAAACTTTCAGATATTCAGAGGGAATATTTTGAATCGATGCCTGAAGGAAAAAAAGATTTAATTCGTAAAGGAGCACCTGTTGCATTCCTTTCACTTGAAACAGGCGAAGAGATTTGTTCGTTTAATACAGATAATTATGAACCACCGGAAGGTGCCCTTGAAATGCTCGCAAGAGTACTTCTCCCGGATATTATGGAATACTTTAAAGATAAAAAAGATGATGTTGTAGAGCAATAATATTTTGGTATCGGCTACCGAAATTAAATCCACACATTCGACTAACCTCCTTGTTATAAGGTAGAATAAAGCTACCAAGTAACAGGAGGTTTTGTTATGGAAAGGAAAACTAAAATTAAGTTTACGGATTTTGAGTGTAATTTGCTTATCAATGGTATGAATGAGTTTCGCAATATGCTTTTGGCAGAGGATTTACCCACAGAGGATGTTGATGAGCTGTTGTTGAAAATCATTAATAAAAGCGAAAATTGAGAGTGGTGATGTTATGGCTAATATCATTGAAGATTTTTATTACGGCAACATTGAGCCACAAGAAGTCAATTCAGAGTTAACATCAAAGCTCAAAAAGAAATTGAGTATCCTTGCAAGAAAAGAAGAACAGCTTACTGAAAGACTTACCGGCGAAGATAAGGAACTGTTTCAAAACTATGTAAGTGCTTATATTGAATTTTCAACAACAAGCAATGCTGACAGCTTTATATCAGGCTTCAGGCTCGGTGCAAAATTCGCATACGACACATTTGTTAAGAATATGAAAGGATGAATAATTATGGCAAACATTACATACAGACAGGTTAATGATTTTATGATACCCAACCTCACACTCCCTCCTGAAGAATCACCCATCCGCCTCGGCAAATGGGGTATGTTACATAAAGACTATCTTCAGAAACATAAGAAAGTGGTATTTGCAACACTGATTACTCAAGGTAAACTTTACCAGCACTGTGCCGAAGTGGAAAATCAAGCACAGCAGATGTTTGATGATCTTGTTGCACAAATGATGAAAAACGAAAACATCACCGAACATCTCAAAGAGCAGAATCAAATGGGATGGGTACGACGAATGAACAGCATTCAGGACATTGCAAATGAGATTGTTTCTTTGTATGTAGTATTCGTCTGATAAAAAAACGATAACACATTGTATTTGATGTTATCATTTTTTAGTTTTATTAACCGTCTGTAAAGAACTGATGTATAAGAAACGCCCCTGACTTTTCAGTCAGGGGTCTAAAACTTATTTGTTGACAGGATAAAAAGATTATTTAGAATATAATAAATGTTAGTATATAAACTAGGTCCTAGTAATTCTAAAATCCTTGGGTCAATATTTAATTTATAACTCTTATCCATACTCTTCACATCCTATATTTCAATATCGTTTTCATGTAAGTGATTAATGATAGATATTCCAATAATTTCTCCCAACCTAACAGGAACAGCATTTCCGATATGTCTTGCTATATCTCCAAAAATAAAAGGTTGCTCAGGATTGATAAAGTTGTAATTTCGCGGAAACGTTTGAAGTAACGCACCTTCTCTCAAAGAGAGTGCTCTATCTTGCTCAGGATGACCATATCTTCCTGTACCATAGCTGAAAAATTGAGTTGTTATGGTTGGACCAATCTGTTCCCATGTCATTCTTCCATAGACTGAACTGTATGTTTGACCACTATCTCTTCTGTGACATGCACATCTGAGATTTTCAGGCCAATCTCGCCAAGTTCCACCAGGGACAGATGCGCGTATTCTACGTAAATTCCTATCAGTTAATGCGGCTGATCGATGCATTGGGTCATCGGGATCAACTGCACCAGCAGCCAATTCTGGAAGGTTCTCAATAAAATCTCTTACGTGTACATCTTGTGGATTGTGTGTTGGGGGTACAATATTGATTTGACCAAGCAACGATGCTACAAGAACAAAACGCCTTCTTGTTTGTGGTATGCCGTAATTAGGACAATATACAACCTGTGACGAAACATGATATCCATTTCGACTCAGTATCTCTAGAAAGGTATTATATACATCAGTTTCTCTAATTTTTGGAACATTTTCCATTGATATAATGGTAGGCTGAACTTCTTCTATCAAACGTCCAAATTCTAACAAGAGGTCATACTTTTCGTCACGCTCATTTGCATCTCGCAGTTTAAATCTCATTTGTGAAAACGGTTGGCACGGTGCACAACCGACTAATATTTTTACTGCATCTTGGTCATACAGCGCGTTTATTTCATCACCGTTGACATCTCGTATATTCCGGAGATGATAATCAACATGGTTGTTATATTCATATGTAAATTGACAAGTTGGATCAATATCAAAGCCTGCAATCACATCTAATTCTGCATCAAGCAAACCTCGCGTTAAACCACCTACACCACAAAATAAATCAACAACTTGAACTGGCATTTCTATTCTCCTAAATGTATCTTTCTTTTATTTAACAGATATTTTTCATTTTTTCAACAATTCTTCTAATTACCGGTACAACCACACTATTCCCACACTGCTTATATTGTTCCTTTTGTGGGACATTGTCGGGGAAAGAATATCCTTTCGGAAAACCCATAAGAGAAAGGCATTCCTGTGGTGTAATTTTTCTGATTCCGTAATTATCCTTTATAAACGGAACTCTGTCTCGCCAGGTACCCATATTAGCTTTAAGGGTAAAGCATATTCTGTCTTTACTCTTCTGAATGCCGTAATCAGAAAAACGGTATATTTGCTCTTCGTCTGTTATGACGGGAAGCAATTTTTTATATTGATAAGAATCGGACGAAAGATAATACGAATCATCAATCTTTACTGTCTTATCAATAACATCAAATATGTGCTTCGTAAGTTCGCATTTTTCAGGAAATCTGAATTTATCACAAGTATCCTTTGATTTGAATGCAACGATATATGTCCTTGTTCTGTGTTGCGGAACTCCGTAATCACAAGCATCAGCGATGAGATATCTTATAAAATAATCTCTACTTGCCAGCTCGTTGTGAATGACATTAAATGTCTTTCCGTTATCGTGCTCGGTAAGATTCGCAACATTTTCCAAGAAGATAATCTGCGGTTGCAGTTCGTCTGCTATTCGCATTATCTCAAAGAAAAGATTACCTCTTGAATCTTTAAAGCCTTTTTGATTGCCGCATACCGAAAATGACTGACATGGGAAACCTGCGGTTAAGACATCAACTTTTTCAAGTGTATTTGCATCAAGATTTCTTATATCTCCCTCAATGATGTTTGTGTTCGGGAAATTATGTCTGTATGTTTTGCAAGCGGCGGAATCTATATCATTAGCCCACGCAATTTCAAAACCTGCCTGTTCAAACGCTAAATCAATACCACCGACACCTGCAAATAAACTTCCAACAGTCATTATTTATACCTGATCTGAAAATTCAATCGGAAATAATAATTATCATTTTCTTTATATACGTGACCATAGAAACCATGTCCTTCGTCGGTATCTGGAAACTCAAGGTAGCAATTGTTATAAAGGTAAGTTTTAAATGCATCAGATTCCAAAGCATAGTGAGCAAGAACTTCACCGTCCGAGCTCACCTTGATAAAACCACCATTTACCCGGCTTTTTCCATCCCATAAAGTTGATGCAGTCATTCCACAGTATGCCGCATAAATAAATGATTTCATCATATGCGGATATTTTACTTCTGGTCTAGTAATCCCACATGGGTTTTCCGCAACAATTCTATCAAATAATGGTGCTAAATCTGTACAAGTTTCATGTTCGAAAAAATGATTCCATAACAATCTCTCAATGACCACCACTAACCGTGGATCAATCAGATCTAAGTTTTCCTCAAATGCCTTGCAATGGGCTCTTGCGGCTACAGGAAGACCCACAAATTGCAATTCACAATGATTGTTAACAAGAGCATCACAACGATCCATTACTGCAACATGTCCACGTGCATCCAGCAATGAATTTATATGGTTCATTAAATCGTCAGTCATATTACTAACTTGATATATAAAACCCGATGCTTTTGCAGTATTAAATAAAGTTGGATCTTTTCCAAATTCGGATTTTATTGAAAATCCTATATGTTCACGAACAATACCAGCTCTTGGGTCTCGTACGGTAAAAAAAGCATCACTTTTGTTAATACTTGTTGCTTTTATATGATGAAGTTCTATACGGTTTAGGAAATCCGTAATTGTGTCAGAAACATTGAAGGATTTTCCTCTCCCGGCACGAATATCCGCAGCCAACTGGTCAGCCATTACCAAAAACTCATTTGCAGGAACTGACAACACCATTTGGTCGTTAACAATAATATCAATATCGACATTATTTTCCTGATATTTATAGGAAACTATTCTTTCTCTGGTTTCATGCCGTATTAACTCAAGTATAGTCATCCATTCGTTAGGGTTTCTGTTTCCGTTTTCATCAGCAATATAAAGCTTTCCATCACCCAATATTTTTATTGCTGCATAGGGTTCGCTCCATTCACCTTTGTTTGCCATTACTCAATACCTCCTTAATTTTCTCGGCTATTGCTTCAATTACATTTACGGTTACGCTGTTACCAAACTGCTTATAAAGATGAACATCAGCAAGGGGAAGTTTGAATGAATCGGGGAATCCCTGTAAACGAGCCCACTCTCTCGGTGTCATTTTACGAACACCTTCTTTATTGATTTCACCTTTTATATGAGTGGTGGGGGTAAGGTCCTTTTGACGCTCATCAATAACGAGATTTCTTTCTCTGCCCATACCACCGCAAACTATAGCACCGGCAATATCATCCCAAGCTCTGATTTCATAACCAAAACCGTTGCCTTTTGCGGCATGACGTGCTTTGTGATTTTTAAGAGTCTGAAGATATGTTTCACTAAGATAATACTTTGCAGGAACTGCCTCTTCTTCAAGAATATCTTTAATTCTCTTAGTGTCATCAGTTGTTGTAGGGAAAAGAAAATTATCTGGAGCGATGTCATTTCTGAAAGCTACAAGATATATTCTTTCTCGGTTCTGAGGAACACCGAAATTTTTACTGTTTAACACTTGACTGTAAACCGTATAACCTAAATCCTGAAAAGTTTTTGTTATAACTTTAAATGTTCTGCCTTTGTCATGAATCACAAGACCTTTAACATTTTCGCAGAAGATAACTTTAGGTTTATGGTGTTCACAAATGCGAGCTACATCCATAAACAATGTACCTCTGCACAGACCTTTATAATTATCTTCAAAGCCTTTGCGTTGACCTGCAAGGCTGAATGCCTGACATGGAAAGCCTGCAAGGCAGATGTCAAAAGACGGTATATCTTTTTCTTCAATTTTTGTTATATCACCGGCAATTTCAAAATTATCGGTAAAATTAGCTTTGTAAGTCTTTTGAGCGTTTTTGTCCCATTCGCTTACAAAAACTGTTTCTATATTCTTGCCAAAGGCCCTGTCAAAACCTAAACGAATTCCGCCGATACCAGCAAATAAATCTATTGATTTGTATGTAGGCATATTTCTTCTTACCGCCTTTTCTATCTTGTCGGCACATTGGCCGGGATTCTTTTTAATGTCTTTGCCCCAAAATCTGAGAACAGTCCAACCGTCAGCTGTAAGTTTTTCTGTAACTTCAATATCTCGTTGCATATTGCGTTCGATTTTCGGGATCCAAAAATCTCTGCGAGATTTAATTTCTTCCTTTTTATGTTCCCAGTCATACCCGTGCCAAAACTCACTATCACAAAAAACGGCAACCTTCTTCCCGATAAAAACGATGTCTGGTTTTCCGAATACCTTCGAGGAATTTTTGCGATAGCGTAAACCTCTGCTCCACAATTCTTTGCGGAGAATTACTTCAATTTTTGAATCCTTATTTTTTACTGCCTGCATATTTTTGCGGCGTTGTTCAGGGGTATGTCTGTCCATAATTCACCTATTATTAACTATGCGGTTAATTCCTATTTTAGTTGTGTACTTCTTATCAAAAACTAAAAATCGGCACACTACTCCATAATTAAAAATATTATAACAAAATAATATAAAAATTACAACCGAAAGAAATGATATTTCTTTTAATACAACCGAGAAAGAAGTTTTTAAAAAAACTATTGACAAAGAAGAACATTTGTTCTATAATCATAACTGCAATTTAATAAAACGACTTTAAATCGTGCAAGCGGAGCAGTTACCTTTACAGGCTGAAAATCTTCCAAGCGCCGTATGAAGTCGAATGTACATATCTTTCAGAAGAGCAACATAGCAAGAACCTACATATCAGTGTTGCAGAGAAGAAAGAACCCACTTTCTGAATCGAGTAAGCGGGGCAGGACTCTGTTCTCAGAGCTGAAAAACCACCAAGCACCGTAACGAAAGTCGATTGGATGTGGGATAACTATGTCCATTCGAGTTCGTACGGTGCTTTTTTATTTTTTAATTTTCAATCAAAACTCTGAAAACCGTGCAATAAGATGGTGGAAAATAAAAATTTTTCGCCAATATCCAATTTTAGTCAGAAATATATGATGAGAGGGATTTTTGGCGAAGCCATAAACTATACGATACATAAGTGAAAGAAAAATATTTGGCTAAATTTGAAAATTAGTCGGGAATATATGGTGAGAAGAAAAATTGAGCAAAATTGAAATTTAGTCAGAAATATATGGTGGGGATACAGATTTTAAAATTGAACATTTTGTAAATTCTTCAAAAAAGTGGGCCAAAACGCAAAAAAATGTCCCAATAAAGAAGTAGAGGGTATTAAAAAAACTTCCCCAAAATCTAAAAAATCGCGCAATACATAGGTGAGAGCAAAAATTGTTTTTGTAGAAAGACAAATTTTTGTCCCAATAGAGAAGTAGAAGTATTTTTTATGAGATGAAAATCACAACCCTTTTCGGATAAAACTGCAAAACAAGACTTTGTATTATAACCTAATGAAAAAATTTCCCACCATCAAAATTAAAACCATTACAGAGGAAAAATCATCAAAAATTAACCCGAAATACAACATATAAAGGAGATTGAAATTATGGAAAACTTAAAAATTGACAAGGAATTTGAAATGCTCATACCATCGCTTACGGTCGATGAGTATGAGCAGCTGAAAAGCAACATCTTATCTGAAGGTGAAATATTCAACCCCATTTTTACTTGGAATGGATATATCATCGACGGACATCACCGCTATCATATTCTGTCTGAACATCCGGAGCTTAAATACAAGATTGTTGAAAAGGAGTTTTCATCAAGATTTGAAGTGTTGTCGTGGATTTGCAATAATCAGCTCGGCAGAAGAAACCTTACACCCGAGAACAAGAAGTATCTTATAGGCAAAAGATATGAAGCGGAGAAAATGTCTCACGGTGGTGCACGACGTGGTGCTGAATTTTCAACTGACCAAAGTGGTCTGTTGAAAAACGGAATGACAACAAGGCAGAAAATAGCTGCAGAAACAAAAACCAGTGAGGGATATGTTGCCCGTGCAGAGCGTTTTGCAAAGGGTGTTGACGCAGCAGAAGAAGCTGTTCCTGGTATCAAAGAGGAAATTCTTTCAGGCAAAATAAAGAAGCCTGAAGGTGTAATAGCGAATATTGCAAAAGCTCCTGAGGAAGAAAGGAAATCACTTACTGCAAATCTACGGTTAATCCAAACATATGAAAAACCTTTGCCTGAGGCTATACAAAAAATAATGATATCAACGGTAGAAATGCGAGATATAGACACACCAGTTAGTGATGAAAGTATGTTTGAATCATTAGATGGAACTTTGAAAATGCATATTCAAACATATGAAACCTTTTTTGTTGACGAATCTATATTTCTAAAACCTGAAAACTTTTCAAGAACAATGGCGATTATGCAACAAATGATAGATTATATCGCAAGTATTAAACCCGAGGAGTGTGACGATTCTGAACATTGATATTGTTTACGAGGAACCGCAAAGCCAAATCTTCTTCAAAATGCCGAAGGTCTTGTTTACAGATGAGTACAAGGATTTATCTGCTGAGGCGAAATTGCTTTATGGTTTGATGCTCGACAGGATGCAGTTATCTGCAATTAACGGTTGGTGTGATAAAAACGGTGAGGTATTTATCTTTTACACTGTTGCCGAAACAAGTGAAAAACTCAGTTGCGGTCATGATAAAGCAACACGATTACAGCGTGAGCTTGAAAAACACAATCTGCTCCGCCGTAAATATCAGGGTAAAGGCAAACCTGCAAAGCTGTATGTTTTAGATATACCGAAAACACGCATCAGGTCACCGTAAATATCGCAAGTAATAAGACTGAGCAGAGTAAGACTTAGATATATACCAACCGAGAAGAAGAAAAAATATTCTTTAATTAAGTTAGTAATAACTTTAAGTATATAAGGCGGTTCAGCTGACGTAAAAGCTGATGAATATGGCAGATTTCTTCTTCGGTTCGTAATATATCGAATAGAAGTTGATTGAAGGATATCGGCATTGTTATAGAGATTTCTATTTGAAAAAAGCTATTTTTCAACGGTTTGAACCGAAGAAAATTAGCCAAAAAATGGTACTTTTGAAAAAACAAATTTTTTCATAGGAATAAAAATTGCAATTTGGCAAATCAGACGATAGAAATTTGTAAAATGAATAGCACACCGTCAGCAAAATTTCCATTAAAAATCGGTGCATTCTGCTCGTAGTACTAAGGGCAAAATGTACTCAAAAACGGCTCTGTTAAAAAATACAAAATTTTTCAAAGAAACAACATTTCACTAAAATTACACTATTTTTTCACTATTTTTTCGTTATGCGTCTGTTACGACAAAAAGAAACTGCCCTCACAAAAGCGAGAGCAGAATAACATATTTAGTTTTTGTGTGATGTCTTATTTTTAATCATTTTTATTGTATCGAGATAGTCCTGTTCAACCTGACTTAAAGTTTTTTGTTGATATTTTTTATATTCTTCAGTAGCTTTATCAATTGCCTGAGAGTGTGAAATGCTACCTGCACCTACAAGCAACTGTTCGCCTGACATTGTAAGAATTCTGTCTAAATGTTCTGACCAATCCTTCATTGTCATCGTCTGCTCACGTTCAGCCTGTCTTTCGGCAAAATCAAGATAACCGGAAACCAACTGACCGAGAGAACGAAGCTCTTTTTCATCAAGATAGTTTTTGGCAATTTTTGCATCACTCAGATGCGGTCTGCTTCCCTTGAAGGAAGTAAGTCCCATAAATTCCTTTTCGCTGTCGGCACGGTTATAAATAACTTCTGCGGCGGTTTGACCATGAACGGCATAATGAATTTTATTCTGAACTTTTTTGAAAAAATCAATTGAAATTTCTGCTTTCGGGTCGTAGTCAATGCTGGTGGCATAGATGTCCAATATTTGACGATAAAAAACTTTTTCTGAAGCACGGATATCACGGATTCTTTCTAAAAGTTCTTTAAAATATCCTCCGTCACCTAAACTCTTAAGTCGTTCATCATCCATTGTAAAGCCTTTACGGATATATTCATTAAGACGCTTGGTTGCCCACTGTCTGAACTGAACACCACGCTGAGATTTTACACGGTAACCGACAGAAATAATAACATCAAGATTGTAGTAGTCAAGCTCTCTTTCGACTTCTCTGTCACCTTCAAGTTGAACTGTTGCAAATTTTGCAACAGTTGCTTCCTGAATCAACTCTCCTTCAGCAAAAACATTTTTTATATGTCTTGAAATGGTGGATTTATCTCTCTCAAAAAGAGTTGACATTTGTTCCAATGTCAGCCAAACAGACTCCTTGTGAAAGCGGACATCAACAGAAATCTGATTATCCTCTGTTTTAAAAATCACCATACTGTTATCTTTATTCATAAGCGTATCCTCGATTTTTAATTATGGCGAATTCGCCACAATTAGATTCTGAAAAAATTATAGCACACTTAAATCATAAAAACAAGTGAACACAAAATCTTACATATCAAAATTAAGGATGGTGAAAAAAAGCTTTAGCAAAAAATCAAACATCATTTTATGTATTAAAAAATTTAAAAAGAAAGGACTGAAAAAATATGTCAAACGAAAAAATTGAATATTTAAATCTTGATTTACTGCATCCCTTTGAAAACAATCCGTTTCAGAGTGTTGATGAAAGCGAATACGATGAGCTTCGTGACAGCATTATGGAGTTCGGAATTATCACTCCGTTGATTGTTAATAAGTCGGGTAACGGTTACGAAATTATCTCCGGTCACAGACGTTGGCAGATTGCAAAGGAATTAAATCTTGAATGTGTTCCCGTTTATGTCAGAGAGTTTTCAAAAGAAGAAGCGGTGATAAATTTTGTTGACTGTAATCTTAGCCGAGAAAAAATCTTACCGAGTGAAAAAGCACGTGCGTATAAAATGAAACACGATGCAATTAAAAAACAAGGTGCAAGAACTGATTTAACTTCGTCACAAGTTGGGACGAAGTTCCGCAGCGATGAAATGCTCGCAGAAACAATGCCCGATTCACGAATGCAGATTCAAAGATATATCCGATTGAACAATTTACAACCTGCTCTTCTTGATATGGTGGATGAAAAAAGAATTGCTTTTATACCTGCAGTTGAACTTTCATATTTAACAGAAGAGGAACAACACAACTTAATTGAAACTATTGACAGTGAAGATTGCACTCCGTCGCTTTCTCAGGCACAGCGTATGCATAAGCTGAGTGATGAAAAGAAGCTAACTATGGATGCTATCTTTGAAATCATGCAGGAGCAAAAAGCTAACCAAAAGGAGTATGTAAAAATCCCTGTTGAAACTTTTAAGAAGTATTTTAAGAAAGATATGCCGCTAAAAAAGATGGAAGAAATAACGGAAAAAGCTCTTGCCCGTTACGCAATGGTGCTTCAGAAACAGCGTCAGTGGGAGCGATAAAAAGTGTGGTATCGTCTTTGCGAGCATTGGATTTGTTGCAACAAATCCGCTCGGAAGTAGAAGAAAGGAGTGAAAAACTTGCCGAGAAAAAGACAACACCGATACGCTTTTTATCTCGATGATGAAGAAAATGAAATGCTTTTAAGTCAAACAAAAGAATATAACGTCAGCGTTTCAAAGCTAATAAGATTGTTGATTTTGTACCAATGCATAAAATTCCCGCCTAAAGAAATCCGTTCTGTTGTTCCGGAACTTCGCCGTATATGTAACAATCTTAACCAGATTGCAAGAGCTTTAAACTCAAAATCTTTTGTAACCGATAAAGAGATCAGAAATGCAATTACAGAATTGCGTGATTGTGAAAAGCAGCTTCTTGAAAATTTTGATACAGGAAGGTGATAAAAATAGCAATAACAAAAATTAAAAAATTGAAAACGGGACTTTCAAAGCTGATTGATTATGCAATGAATCCATCAAAAACTACTGCCGATAGAATTTTTAATGACGGTATGAAAAACGAAGAAGTAGTTTTTGTGCGAGGTATAAACTGCATTCCCGAATTTGCAAAAGCACAGATGCAGGAAACAAAAAATATGTTTAATAAAAATTCAGGCAATGTCGGTTATCATATTATTCAATCTTTTGATGATAACGAGGGTACGAATGAACAGGTTTTTGAAATCGGTTGCAAACTTGCTGAAGAATTATTCGGTGATAAATTTGAAGTGATTGTTGCACTTCATAAAAATACGGACAACCTTCATTGTCATATTGTTGTGAACAGTGTTTCATTTGTTGACGGTAAAAAGTTTAATGATAACAAAACTTTTCTGAATAAAATGCGAAATGTTTCAGACAGACTTTGCAGAGAGCAGGGATTATCGGTTATTGAAAATCCGAAACCGTCAAAGCATCAATGCTATCCGCAGTATATCGCAGAGCGTGACGGTGAGTATAACAAATTCACAACGCTCAAAAAAGATATTGATGAGTGCATTCTTCGTGCGGGTGCACCGAGAGGTTTTCTTTATGAAATGCAAAAGCTCGGTTACAGATTTGATTTCACTAAACCTCATACAACCGTTAATCATCCCTCGTTCAAAAGACCTGTGTGGTTATGTGACCTCGGTGATGAATATTCTTTTGAAAGAATCTCTGACAAACTTTATGCTGATTGGAGACATTACCGAATTGATTTACCCCAGCAGGATGAGTGGAGAAATTATCTTTTTGACTTTGAAAGAAACTACAAAGAGGTTTATGTTCATTTCGTTACGGTGGTTCAGACGGTGAAAAGCCGACCTAAAGAAAACTACTATATCGAAAAATATCTGCAGAGAGAAATCATAAAGCTTGACCGTCTGATTGAGCAACAGAATCTTTTATGTCATAACGATATTGAAACCGATGAGCAGTTACAGGCTTTCAAGCAGGAATGTATAAACGAAATGGCAGAGGTAACCGAAGCAAGAAAGTTATGCCGAAACAAATTAAAGTGTGCTGTTCGTAAGGGTGATGAAAAAGAAATTGCAGAAATCAAAGATACCATCAGCCTGTTTTCTGAAAGACTAAAAATTCTTCGCAAGGATATTAACATCTGCGAAAGAATTGAAAAATCCGAGTCTGATGTTGAAAACAAGATAGACCAAATTCTTGAAATCGAACAGCAACAGAAAAATAAAGCAAAAAACAGAAGCCGTGGCTATTCACGGGATGAAAGATAAGGAGGAATAAATTATAAGAAGAATAATTGAGTTTTATAAAAATACAAAAGAAGTATTTAATGAGGTTTTAAGAAGCACTAAGGGTGAGTGCGGTTTTTATATTGACACAAGCATATTCACTGCAGAACAAAACGCAGCCTTTGACAGAATAGCTGATTTCCTTGCACGAATGGTAGAGAAATACGGACCGATGATTGACGATATTGTAAAGTCAGAAGCAGATGTGAAAGTTGAAAAACAGTCTGCATAAAAATAGTGAGGCAGGTCGCTCCTGCCTCACACATTTGTCGAATATATGAAATAAAAATATAATCAAGATATCAAAAAGTCAGGAGATGAATTTTTATGAAACGACAAAATTGTTATATCTACACCCGTGTTTCAACCTCAATGCAGGTTGACGGCTACAGTCTTGATGCACAGAGAGAAAAGCTCCGTAAATATGCCGAGTATCAGGAAATGCATATTGCCGGTGAATACAGTGATGAGGGTAAATCAGGAAAAAATATCGGTGGCAGACCTGATTTTCAAAGGATGCTTGACGATATTGCAAGCGGAAAGGATAGTATAGATTTTGTACTTGTATTCAAGTTATCTCGTTTCGGCAGAAATGCCGCTGATGTGCTCTCATCATTACAGATTATGCAGGACTACGGTGCAAATCTTATTTGTGTCGAGGATGGTATAGACAGTTCAAAGGATAGTGGTAAACTGATGATTTCTGTTTTATCCGCTGTTGCTGAAATCGAGCGTGAGAATATTCTTGTTCAGACTATGGAAGGCAGAAAGCAAAAGGCAAGAGAGGGCAAGTGGAACGGCGGTTTTGCACCTTACGGATATTATCTTGATAAGGGCGAATTAAAAATAGCAGAGGATGAATGAACAAGTCCAGTAAAAACGGACAATAGAAAAAAGAAGCCCCTTATGGTAGAATTTAAGAAAACTACCATAAGGGGAATTTTTATGCCAAGAAGTTATGGACACATACAAGAATATGAAAGAGAAATTGTGGAATTAA
>JAFTWE010000038.1 GCA_017465465.1 Clostridia bacterium
TCTCTGTTGTAAACATTGTTACTGCTTTTAATACCGTACTTATTTTCATTGGCAATCAGAAAGTCGCTCAGGCTTCTTGAACTCATAGGCGACAAGGCATTTTCTTCGCACCACAGCTTGTAAATCTCATACAAATCCTTTGAGGTTATGCTCTTGTCTTCTGCGAATACAAAGTATCCGTCTGACTCCATAAATTCAACTGCATTGACATTATTACGCTTAACTGTCTCACGGTTGCTTATTGCTCGTTCACTTTCTGTAAACTGAAAGTTATTTGAGAGTAGTCTCTGCAAGCCTTCAAATGCCCACAAGAATATGCCTTCAATTTCCTCACGCATTTTATCTGCTATATGAGGGTCGTCTATTCTCTTTGCGTTTTTGTCCTTGGTTGTCAGTACAAGCTGACGTCTGAAAAAGCCGTCGCTTTTATCAAACATAGCCTGCAGGTCACCGTTGCTGAAAGCAAGAAGTCTTGCATACATATATCCCTGATAGCTTTGCTTGTTCTTCTTTTCCAGGTCCATCTTTCCTTGTGCGGTTACAATGGATTTGACATAGTTTGTATGCTTGAGTCCCTCCATACGAAGGTCATCGTCAATACAAAGAAGAATATGCTCAAGGTCTGCTCTTGCAAATCTGTTCTCTGATATTTTGGCTATACTTCCGTCTTTAATGTTGCTACTGAAAAGTGTTGTCATAACAGCACCTATCTGTGATTTACCTTCGCCGCCGTTACCTTTGATAATCATCATTCGCTGACCTTTATTACTCGGTATCAGGCAGTAACCGATAAACTCCTGAAGTGTCGGTATATCCTCCGGATAAAGCAGTTCATCGAGAAAAGACAGCCATCGTTCAGGCTTCGGTGCATAAGGATTGTACCTTACAGGAAGCCTTGTTCGTACAACACTTTCTTTGATATCGACAAAGCAACCGTTAAAATAAAGTGTGCCGTCTTCAAGGTGTATTATGTCTGTTTCGGGTGCAAAGGTTTCATCAAGTGCCTGTATTTTTAAAAGCTCAACGATATTAGAAATCTTTTGCGGTACATTAGCCGCTGCACAGATTTTAAGGTCATCGAACACCATTCTTCTGAGAGGCAACTCATCAACAACCCTACCTTCAGCAGTAAAGAATGAACCACCCGAGAAGATAATCTTATGCTTACTAAGAAACTTCTCACAGAATATTGCCTCATTGATTATTTTTCCGTCTGCCCACGCAGGACCCTCAACACCAAACTCGTCATTTGAAAATTTGTCATCTGAATTTTTACTCATTTCTTATTCCTCCTTTCTTCGGCTTCCTTTGTTTTTTTGCTCCTTTCATCTTTATTTAACCTCCTTGCCGTAGGGTAGGTCAGTGTATGTATTTCCTACTTATATACCGCACAAATTTTGATGTTTTGCTCACCATAATCAAAAAATATATATGAGATTTAAGCGATTTCTCTGCGTACGTGCGTACAAGTGTACGTATGTACGCAGGAAAATGAACAAACTTACTCTATATATAAATGAGAATTGAGTGTCTTAAAATGTTCCTGATATTTTAAGGGTGGCTATAGTATCCTTTATACTGATTTCAGTTGGTGGGGGCAATTATTATATAAAGAAACTGCCCCTAATAGTAATGAGAATAAGCACTACAAAAATGTTCCACAGAATTCTCTTTTTGCCGTTTCACCCGAAATAGTTCCTGCCCCGGAATCTCACCGCAGCGTTGCATCGCTCATATCATCGCAAAGTCATATCACTTTCGGACGGTCATTCAGTTGTCAAAGCACATGAGAGAAAACATCCCTCAAGGGGTGACTTTTAAAACGCCGATTTTTGTAGGTTTTTTCAAAACTTTTTTATTTTCGTTAAAATCGCACAACAAAAAAAGCCGTCACATAGACAGCACAAATAGCGGGAGGACATTTCTTCCTCTCGCACAGTTTGTACTGAAACTATGTAACGGCTTAAACTTTAAGCTCTGATTGTCCGTATGTTACTAACCGAGTATCGGACTATACCTTTTTCGGTCAGATAATATGTGTTGGCATAAAGCCAATAAGTAAAAATATGTGTTTCAGATTATATTTAGTTGTAGGGCAAATACATTATTTACCAATTTGCTATTATACAGAACATTTGTTTACTTGTCAAGAACTTTCCCGAAAAAGAAAACGTGGTGTCGATTTTCACCGACACCACGAGAGTAATTGATCAGTTATGTATTATCTGATTCGTTATATATAAATCTGTTATCATATCCACAGTATGGACAATTAAGGCAAAAAAGTTTTATTTTATCAAGACACGGTGTTTTTAGTTAATTCTTATCGCTCTAAACCGTTAAGAATTAACTTTTGTCGAATGGATTTAGTTTTTATTATGTATTGTCGTTTAAGAAAAATTGAACGGAAAATATGTGATTTTTATCGGTTTAGACTGCACTTTGAAGATTGTAAAAATTGCATTATTTAAGTTACCAAATCGGTTTTTGCTCTTTTTCGTTTTTAAAAGGTTTATAATATTCAATTATATATTAGTTTTATCCAAACAACTCTCTGTATTGAACAGGGTAATATCCTGTGTGTTGTTTAAAACGTCTTATGAAATTCGGATAGTCGTTGAATCCGCATTCCGTGCATATCTGCAGCACGGTCATGTCTGTGTGCTCAAGCAGTTTTTTTGCATATTCAAAGCGCATATTGTTCAGATAAACTTTGAAGTTTATTCCTTTTTCTGCCTTGAATAGCCGTGAAAAATATGTGGGTGCAAGTGCAACCTCGTTGGCAACATCTTCAAGTTTAAGCTCATTTCTGAAATTGTTGAGAACATATAACTCCGCTTTGTTTATTGCGGAAAGTTCCCTGATTGGTTCGTCATCTGAAGTTTCCTTTTTAAGTTTTGCAATAATGGCGTTGAGCAACATTTCGGAAAAATCCTTATCATTTATATTGTTGCAGAGTTCGTTAAGCAAAACTTCAAAGCAAAGTTTGGTTTCTCCGCTTACTTTCAGAAACACCGGCGAGTTTTTTGTGAGGCTCTGCAGAAAAGTCTGATTGCAGATATCGCCCGAGAACATAACATTATAAAGTTCGGCATCCTTGATATCCACATAGTGAAAGTCAAGCGGAGTCAAGAAAAACAAATTGCCCGGTTCTATTTCATATTCGGTTCCGTCAACCGTATATGTACCGTTGCCCGAAACAATAAACTCCAGCTCATAAAAATCGTGAAAATGCGTTTCTATAAAAGTGTTTTCTTGCTTTTTGGTTGCACTGAGGTAGCCGTTTTCTATAAATCTGCTCTTTGTATATTTCTGCATAAGCCCACTTCCTTTTGCTCTATTTTAACTTATCTGATAATAAAAATCAATACAAAGGCAAAAAAAGACAATGCAGGATTCTGACATGCAAAGTATAATAAAATCATAATCAATGGAACGTATTAGACAGGAGGTGTCAGTTATTAAATTTATTGGTATCGACATTGGCGGAACCAAATGCGCAGTGGTTTCGGGCAATGATGCGGGTGAAGTTATACAAAAGGAAAAAGTCCCAACAAAGGATTGCAAAAACACTATTGATAAGATAATCAAAATTGCAAAAACAATGGGCAAATGTGATGCTATAGGTATAAGTTGCGGAGGCCCGTTGGACTCTAAAAACGGAATAATAAAATCACCGCCTAATCTTCCCGGATGGGATAATATTAAAATAGTAGATGTGCTAAAAAACGAATTCAATGTTCCTGTCTTTTTAAGAAATGATGCAGATGCATGCAGTCTTGCAGAATGGAAATTCGGAGCAGGAAGAGGGACACAGAATATGATATTTCTTACTTTTGGCACGGGTCTTGGTGCGGGACTCATCTTGAATGGCAAACTGTACACCGGTGCTTGTGATATGGCAGGCGAAGTAGGTCATATAAGGCTTTCTGATTATGGACCGGTCGGTTACGGAAAAGCAGGTTCATTTGAAGGATTCTGTTCCGGCGGCGGTATAGCTCAAATAGGAAAAACCATTGCAAAAGAAAACCAACAAATGGGCCATCCTGTAAGTTTTTCGGGTGATGAAATAACAGCCAAATCTATCGCTGATATCGCTATATTAGGCGATGAAAGTGCATTGGAAGTATACAAGCAGTGTGCACATATGTTAGGTCGAGGTCTTTCAGTGCTGATTGATATACTCAACCCCGAAAAGATAATTCTTGGAAGCATATTTCAACGCAGCGAAGAATTATTACGAGCAGAAATGGAAAAGGTTATTGCAAAAGAAACTCTTCCTCAATCGCGCAATGTTTGCAAAATAGTTCCTGCAGAGCTTGGTGAATCACTTGGAGATGTTGCTGCTTTGTGTGTAGCGGTTTGCGGAATAAAAGGAGAAATATGAATGGAAAAGCTAATGGTACGCTATCCTGCTCTTAAGTCCTGCGAGAGTAAAATTAAAAATACTCTTGAACTTATGATAAAAACATACGAACAAGGCGGAAAGATACTTATATGCGGCAACGGGGGCAGTGCGGCAGATTGTGAACATATTGTAGGCGAACTCATGAAAGGTTTTCATTTGAAGCGACCTGTTTCCGATGAACGCATACCGGAAGAACTCCGCAAAGGTTTGCAAGGAGCTTTACCGGCAATATCTTTACCAAGCCAGATATCCGTGCTCTCCGCTTATGTTAATGATGCAGATCCTGAGATGATGTATGCACAGCTTGTATATGGATACGCATGCAAAAATGATCTTGTTATAGGTATTTCAACTTCAGGGAATTCTGCAAATATAATCAATGCCCTGACCGTTGCAAAATCACTTGGCGTAAAGACCGTTGCTTTGACAGGTGAAAAGCCAAGCAAATTGATGGAGCTGTGCGATGTTACAATAAATGTTCCGAGCTGCGAAACTTATGAAGTGCAGGAATATCACTTACCTGTTTATCACTATCTGTGTGCATCTCTTGAAAAACATTTTTTCTCAAAATAAAAATGAATTCATAAAAAGGAGATTGAAAGATGAAGAAAAAGTTCTACCTCATTGCAAACGCTCACCTTGACCCCGTCTGGCAATGGCGTGTCCCTGAAGGACTGTCGCTTGTTAAATCCACTTTTCGCTCCGCACTTGACAGAATGAACGAATTTCCCGATTACACATTCACAAGTGCATGTGCAAGCTACTATAAATGGATAAAACTCAACGAGCCTGAAATGTTCGAAGAAATAAAGCAAAGAGTAAAAGAAGGCAGATGGGCAATTGTTGGCGGTATGTGGGTGCAACCCGATTGCAACATTCCGTCGGGTGAGGCATTCTGCCGTCACATGCTCTATTCACAAAAGTTTTTCAAAGAGAATTTCGGATTCATCGTAAAAACGGGATACAATGTTGACTCATTCGGACATAACGGTATGTTGCCTCAGCTGCTGAAAAAATCAGGAATAGACAATTACATTTATCAGCGACCTGACAACCGTACAGAAAAACCTAATCTTCCGTTTGATGATCTGCATTATTGGCAAAGCCCTGACGGAAGTGTTATCAATGCTTTCCGTGTTCCTGACGGATACGGCGGAGATGTTCACGAGCAGCGCCTTGTTGACCACTATTACAACAAAAATCAGCCGATGATGGTGCTTTTCGGTGTCGGTAATCACGGTGGCGGACCTTCAAAGGAGCACCTTAAAAACGCTGAAAAGCTTATCTGTAACGGTGATTTCAAATATTCCACCCCCGATACTTATTTTGAAGAAGCACAGGGCACTGAAATGCCGCTTGTAAACGAGGATTTGCAGCACCACGCAAGCGGTTGCTACAGCGCAAACAGCAGAATTAAAAACATCAACCGCAGGGCAGAAACAGAGCTTGTAACGGCTGAAAAACTGGATGTTCTTGCTAATATAATGACGGGTTCTGCTTTGCATAACAAGCAGATTGAAGCCGCATGGGAACGGGTTATGTTCAATCAGTTCCACGATATCCTTGCTGGCTGTTCAGTAAAAGAAGCATATTTTGATGCAGAAAATTCTTACGGTTACGCTCGTGAAACAGCTCTTGATGTAAACACCTTTGCTGCACAGCGTATAACTTGGAGAATCAAGACTACCGATTTTCTTGACGCTGACGTTTCTGAAATGAGAGGCAGAATGTGGTATAAAGAGGGCGAAGGCTCACCAATGGTTGTGTTTAACCCTCATTCTTTTGCTGTTAAATCTATTGCGCAGTTCGGTTCGCAGTACATTTCAAAGGTTCTTGATTCGAAGGGTAATGAAGTCCCGTTCCAGCTTGTGCGTGCTTCATATACCGACGGTGAGCATCTTTACAAGTGCATTTTTGAAGCAGATGTTCCTGCTTACGGTTACGCTGTATATTATCTTTATCACAAAGAAAACAACGATGAAAAATCCTTCGAGTCACATCTTACTGCAACAGAAAACAGCCTTGAAAACAGTAAGGTCAAATTTGTTTTTGATAAAGAAACAGGTGCAGTTTCTTCTTGTATATTAAAAGAAAGCAACACCGAATTTGCCGAAGGTCTGCTTGGCAGAGCAGTTGTTTGCGACGATTTTGCCAACGATACATGGGGACACAGAGTTTTTGATTATAATATTGATATAGGTCAGTTTGGCGAAGGTACTCTTGAGATTGTTGAAAACGGTCCTGTCAGGGTAACCGTCAAATCCGTTGTAAAATACGGCAATTCCGTACTGACAAGATACTACTCGCTTTATGACGATAGCGATAAGCTTACAGTCAGAACAGTTCTTGAGCTTGATGAGCAGTATAAATCCGTCAAGCTTTCGTTCAAAGCGGATGTAAACAATTCAACCGTCACATATTCCATGCCTTATGGCTTTATTGAAAAGGATGCAAACGGTCAGGAAGAGCCTTCACACGCATGGTGCGATATATGCGATGAAACTGGTAAGGGTCTCGGACTTCTGAACACAGGCAAATACAGTTTCTGTTCAATCGGTAATGATCTGCGTATGATGATTGCACGAAGCTGTGCTTACCTTGACCACTTCGGTCAGCATATGCGTGACGGTGAAATGGAATTTCTTGATAAGGGCGAGCAGGAATTTACCTATGAAATCGTTCCTCATATTCAGAAGGTCAATTCCGAACTATTCAAAGCATCGGAAGTTCTTAACAATCCGCTTCAGACACATCAGGAAACACACCACGGCGGAAATCTACCTCAGATTTATTCTGCACTTGACGTTGATAAAGAAAATATTGTTGTCACTTCAATCAAGTCTGCAGAAAACGGCAACGGTATCATCATGCGTATTGTTGAAACAAACGGCACCGCAACCGATGCTACGGTTGATTTCACCGCTCTTAACACAAAATACTCAATGAGCTGGAAACCGCAGGAAATCAAAACTGTCAGAATTATGCTTGACGGAAAAGTTACCGAATGTATGATAACCGAATAAAAGCCAACAAGCCCACTGACAATGAGTCAACGGGCTTGTGGCTTTTATTTTGATTTTTATTTGTTACAGCATAATTACAACAGAATCAGCTGAGAACCGTCTTTTGCAACATAATTCTTTTGAACACCGAGTTCGTCCATCCATGCACGAACCTCCAATGTTTGAAGGTTACCGTTTCTGTTGTCCCA
>JAFTWE010000039.1 GCA_017465465.1 Clostridia bacterium
TGCTTGTTGGTGACACAGATAGCACCGGCGCGGCTACATATGTTGAAACAAGAGAATATTTTGCAGGTGACAACATTTACACAGGCTATAATGAAACACCCGGCTACAGTTATTTTGGCTATCACCGCTCGGAAGAAGCTGTAGAGTATTCCATCGAACAGTTTGATGATTGGAATTTTGTTTATAGCTTATACCAGGGTGATGCCGCTTCGCAGGGTATCTATGGCTTAACAGGCAATAATATTGATAAATCATATTCCGGCGAAAATCTTACATATTATTATTTCTATTCCAGAGATTTGCACGGTGTTTATATGGACCACGGCGAATCTGACAATGCCTTTGCAAATAAAGAAAACAAGGCAAATATTTCAGGTGCAACCATTGACACTGCATTTACATCGGACGATACCCATTACAATGTGGACGGACAGACCAATCACAATGGTAATCTTTGGGAAAGTGATGTTGCAAGTATCACCACCAGACCAACCACCAATGGCTTTGACTTTGCTATTAAAGCAAGCGGTGTTGGTTATAACACAAGAGTTTATAATGCCGCAGGCAAAACCAACCTCTTTGATTTTGATAACTATGTTTGGACAAACAATGCTACTTGTACAGCAACCCCGAATTTAGCCACGAATAGCATCAGAGTTAAGACAACCGGTGGCGATGCTTATGTTGGTAAGTATGAAAATGAGGGTACAGTATATATGACCCTTAAGCCGGGTGCAAAATATATTCTTTCATACAGTTGGTATAACCATGCCGATGAAGAGGTTACTCTTTTGCCGTATGTATTCTATAGCAAAACAAACAATCCGGTAACCTGGCAGAACGGTAATGGTACCCTTAACAGCTTTGGAAAGACTTTTACGGGTAAGAGCGGCACACATAGTGAAGAATTTACAGTTCCTGACGGAATGCCTTATGTTACTCTCCGTTTGGGAATCAACTCAGGTGCAGGAGAAGATGTTACATTCTCAGATGTAACAATTGTTGACACAACTGACTCTTCTCAGTTTGCGAAGATGAACGATATTTTTGTTGAAAATATCGCAACAGGTCTTTCTGCAGGCACATATACTGTTGCCTTTGAGTCTTCACTCCGTTATGACGATTATCGCTGGTATGCAATACAGTCAAATACTTATACAAATATCCCAAGTATGGACTGGGCTCACGAAAAAGGCACAATCCAGATGTTTATCACAACAACAGCCGATACGGATGTGGACAACAACGGCGAAAATGATGGTAAAATGGAAGCCTACTATGTTCCTTGCCGTGTTACAACCGATGTTTCTACCGGCGGAACCATTGCAACCTTTACCCTTCCTGAGGGAAGCAACGGTAACATTAACCTTGGCTTCTGTATTACCAATGATACAGCTCTTTCCGGCTGGGTAGATAACATCAGAATCACCGAAGGCGAGTATGTTATAGTTGACGAAAAAACTGCAAGCACAACTCTCCCAAGCCCGACATGGACCGGATACACCTTTAAGGGTTGGGCAGAAAAAAGCTCACCGTTCTACGGAACATTGGGCACACTCGCTTCAAGCGGAACACCGTACACCTTTGGTGTTGAAAGCGATACCGTAATCGCTGACTGGCAAATCAATAAGTACGATGTTACATTCGACAATGAGTTTGATTTTGACTTAGGCTGGGATAACCCTGCAGCAGGCTCATTTGTTGAATACAATGAGGATGAAAACTATTTCAGAACAAAAGCAACCGGCGGAGATAACTATGTTCTCCATAAGCAGTACATTGACATTGTTCCCGGTCATACATACAGAATCTCTTATGATTATGTAAACAACGATACAAAGGTATCTGCCGGCATTCAGAACCACTTCTTTATGTATGATGCCAATAAGAGTGGACAGTCTTGGTATACAGATGGACAGGACGGCTTCACCGGAAAAATCTACTACTATAATATTGGCTCAAGCGGAACAATCAGCTACACTATTCTTGTTCCTGAAGGAAAGGAATTTGCAAAATTCCGTGTGGGCACATGTAGTTCTACCAGTGCAGATGTTACCTTCTCCGATATTTACATTCAAGATATCACAAGAGGTACATCAACTCTCGTTCACGACACATCAATTGGTGAACCGTATTTCTACCCGGCATCTGTGGGTTCCGGAGCAGATGTCAGCCCGACAATTGTTCACGGCGTTGTAAGAAATTACAAAGACACTCTCGGTGACGCAGAAATGACTGAGCTTCCTCTTCTTAACAGCGACCTCTTTGACTTTGAAGGCTGGAAGACAGATAAAAACGGTACAGAAGTAAATGTTACTCTTGATGACATTACTGAGGCTAAGACAAATCAGAAATGGTCTCATTGGACCGTTCACCTTGAATATAGCGTTGGCAGTGACTGCTCATGGAAAGATGGCTACAGCACTCCTGAATCTGAGTGGGATATTGCTATTGGCAGCAAGAGAAATGTTGCAAGCTATGTACCTTACAAGGTTGGCTATAACTTCAAGGGCTGGTATTGTGCTATTGATGATAAAACATACAATCCCGGCGACGAAATAACTCTTAACCATAATGTTGCTCTTACTCCTGTTTGGGAAAAAGCAACTGAGGCTGTTAAGGGCACAGATTATACTAATCTGACAACTCTCTATCCCGGTCAGATTTATTTCTATAGCTATATCCCTGCTAATAATGAGTATGTTTCAGGTTATCTTTATAATTCAACAGAAGGTCTTACCCTGAGCCGTTATCAGACAGGTGTTGACGACCCCGTGGCAGGCGTTGAACCGGAAGAAAACAAGGCTTACGGTGTTTCAAATGTTGAGTCAATTGTTTCAGGCGCTCTAACAGGCGGCACAAAATACTATTATGCTATTACAAGCAATGAAACCGCCGCAAAAGAGGTTACCGTAGATTTCAAGCTTTCTGAGCATTATGTTAACTACCACCTCAATGCAACAGGAGAGGGCGGCTCACCCGACCAGGATATAGTAGGTCATTACAACACTGCAATGACTCCGAGTGAACCCACAAGAACCGGCTATACATTTATGGGCTGGTCAGAGACTTCGGGTAATAACCAGGGAGCAAAGGAGCTTACAGCAGCTTATACAAACGGCTTGATTGACGGCAGCAAGACATTTATTGTTGAAAAGACTCTTTATGCTGCTTGGTCTATCAACACTTATAAGCTCACAGTTAATGCTTATTACAATACTGCCGCAAGCTCAACAGCTACCGGCACTACTTGGGAGCTTGCAAAAGACAAAAATGTAGGCGGCTATGTTCAGATTGGCAATACTGAGAGCAAGAATGGTACTGTAAGTGCAGATGTAGTGTTTGAAAAGTCTGCAACATATCAGGCTGTTCCTGCAACAGGATATTCATTTGCCGGTTGGTACTCTAACCCCACGATTTCTAACGGTGTAATCACCGATTGGGGAACTCCCGATGCTGAAACAGCAGCAACTGTAACCATTGCAAAGATGGGTGCAGCAAACAAAACTGTTTATGCACGCTTTGATATTAACAAATATACTGTAAATATCAGTGCATGGAATAACAGCAGTTCAGGCCTCGACACCTATACAAACAGCGCAACCGGCGGCACAGTTAAGCTTGACGACGGCGTTGCAGATGCGGCTGCATCAAATAGCTATGTTTACGGTCAGACCTATACAATGACCGCAGAGGCTAAACCAGGTTACCAGTTCATTGGTTGGTATGATATCACGAGTGATATTACCGTTAACGACGGATATAACTACAACAGCAATCCGGTAACTGTTACAGTTAGCGAGAATACGCTGAATTACAGAGCCAGATTTGATATTGTCAGCCAAAAGTTGACAGTTAATTTCGGTGCTGAAGAAATTACTGAATCTAAGGAGTATAGCGGATATATTGGTGATACAATAGCAATTCCGGTTCCAGAGAGAGACGGTTACGACTTTATCGGTTGGGAGCAGGCTTCAACACCGTTCTACGGCTCAATTTCAGGTTACAATTATATCTTTGGTGCAGGAAATGCCAGCATCATTGCAACCTGGAAGGCTAAAACCTACAACATTACAGTTAACCCTGACGGCGGTTCAGGTGATGTAAGATATTACAGCGGTGGAGGCGAGCAGAAGACTCAAACTGTTTCGGCTGAAACTGTGATTCCAATGGACTACAAGTCTATTGCAACACTTGGCGCTCCCACAAAAACAGGTTATGAATTTGAAAAATGGGTAATCGAGTCAGGCGCAGGTTCTATTGAATCCGGAACAACTTCAAGCGATTCATCTGAATTCACCGTTGGACTTGGAGATGCTGTTGTTAAAGCCACATGGAAAGTTCTTCAGTATCAACTTACTGTTCAGGCTTGGGGTAATACTGCGTCAAGCACTGATACTTACAAACTTGGTATTGGCGGTACAGTTAAGCTTGGCGAAGACGGAACTTCCGAAGAACAGGTTAATACAATGGTTGATTTCGATAAGAAGACAACTATTGTTGCACAGGCTGATACAGGCTATACATTCGCAGGATGGCAGAGAACAGCACCGACGGCACAGCTCGATATAATTTCGAATGAATCAAAGTTCGATACTATGGGTACAGAGGGTCTCCAGTATTTTGCTGTGTTCAAAATAAATGAATACGAGGTTACTCTTAATAAGCAGTACAGCACCGCAGACGCACCCAATGATTTTGTTGATGACACAGAGGGAAAAGCAGGTACTGTTACAGGTGACGGTTCATATTATTACGGCACAAACGCAACATTACAGGCAACAGCAAAAACAGGTTACACCTTCAATGGCTGGTACGATGCAAACAATACTTTGGTTTCATCTAACAAAGATTACGCATTTGCGGTAACTGGAGATGTAAACTATACTGCGAGATTTGTTGTTAGCCGTCATACAATCAATACCTATGTGTATGCAAATACAGCTATTGATGAAAAGAATTTCTATGAAAACAGCGCAGCAGGTACGATTACCGGCGGCGGAGAGTATTACTATGGCACAAAGGTTAAGCTTGAGGCAACTGCAAAGACAGGCTATGAGTTTGTTGGTTGGTATAGTGATGCAAGCTTAACTAATTCTAAGGGCACGGATGCTGTTTTAGATATTACCGTTACAAGCACCGAGGGTTACTATGCTAAGTTTGCAGTTGTTAAGGTAAAAGTAAATCTTTATGCAATGAGCAATGCAGATGACTTGAATTCTTACACTAAGAACGATAAGGGTGGTAAGGTTTCTTACGACGGTACAAACTATGCACCGGAGGCTGAAAATAACGAGTATTATTACAGCTCAACTACAGAGATTTATGCTAAACCTGAAACCGGTTACAGGTTTGACGGTTGGTACAGCGAGGAAACTTTGACAACGGAGTCCATTGGACAGGGTACGCACCAGTCGGATGGCAGTTATGTATATAACTACACCGTTAAAGGTGATGTTGCAGAGAGTCTTTATGCGAAGTTCTCGGTAGACTCATACTCTCTTAAGGTGTATGCTTACTATAACACCGGTGATGCATTAAACACATTTAACCCGGGCTATGTCGGCGGTACAGTTTCAATTGTAACTGGCGATTTTACCGTTGGTAATGTTGATTACGCTGATAGTGACGGTGCTTATGCAAGCATTCCGGTATATTACGAAAGAAATGCAAAAATTAAGGCACTTGCGGCTTACGGCTACTCATTTGAGGGCTGGTATATATCCATTACATCAGATAATAATTTTGCAGAGGATGCTTTATTCAGTAATGTTGATGATGCCTCTACCGCACCAATGACCGCCAGCGGACTTACATACTATGCAAAATTCGGCGTAAATAGCTTTAAGGTTGCTTATAATCCGAATGGCGGTACCGGCGAACCTGATGCTTCAACAGCTTATTATAATACGGCTTTGACTCTTAGCACAGTAGAGCCGTCCAAGGTAGGCTTCTTGTTTGAGGGTTGGTCGATAAACAAGGATGCGGATACAGCAACATATAAAAAGGGTGTTACCATTCCAAACGGAACTATCAATGATTGGTATGCCAGCTATGTTACCACCGGAGAAGAGATTACTCTTTATGCTGTATGGGTAGCAAACGCAAATCAGCTGAAGGTATATTCGGTTTATAGTGTTGCAAACCAAGAGTACAGACATGGTGACAAGGGCGGTACGGCAAAGGCTAAGGATTACAACAACACAGCTGAAATAGATGAAGCAGGAAATGTTATTGTTCCTACAGGCGCAGTAGTTCAGAATTATCTTGACATTAATCCTGAAACAGGATTTGCTTGTGTACAATGGAGATATAAAACAACAGCTCCAAGTTTCACAACAAAAGGAGACTATGAGGTGTTTGAATACCCATTTAGTTGGGGTGCTCCAGGAGACGGTCAGACACAGATGCCGTCAGAGGTACTTCATGTAGTTGTTTTCTTTGAAATTCAAACCTTCTCAGCTAATGCGTATGCTTATTACAACACTGCCGCAGCATCAGACACATATAACTATGGTGCGACAGGCGGTACGGTAATGTGCCCGACAAGTGAGGACAGCAAGAATGCCTCAAATGCCCATTCCGATAATCAAAACTATAATATGCAGGTTCGCTTTATTGCGACACCGGCTAAGGGTTATGAGTTTACCGGTTGGTATAAGCCTGATATAACATTAGGTGATGTTGTTGAAAATTGGGGAGAACAATTTAGTCCAAACGCAGATTGTTTGGTAACTCTTGATGACACAAACAAGAAAGGCGAAACAGCAAACAACTATTATGCTGTGTTCTCAATCAAATCATTCAATGCTACCGCGAGTGTAAGAACATATAAGGTAAGAGAAGATTTGATATATTCACTTGGTGAAAACAATCGTCCCGGTGGCAATCCTTCAAACGATGGTGGTGTTGTTGGTGTAGGTTTAACACAAACATCGGATTCATCGTGGAAATGGACCGGTGAACAAGTATATTCTGTGACCATAGGCGCTTCAGATGAAAATAGAGTTTATTATGGAGAAAGAGTTTACTTTGAAGCCAAGGCAAATAAGGGATATGTTTTCGGCGGTTGGTACAGTGCAAAGGATGCCGAGTACTACGGTGAAGCCCTTGTTGAAGAAACCGAACTGACATATTCACGAATTATGCGTGAAGGCCATATTTATATGGAGGCAAAGTTTGTTCCTATGAGCTTCACACTTGTTCTTGAGGCGAATGGCGGAACGGCAGGTAACCCCGCAGAAATTGTTGTAACGTATGGTGATGATATTGAAATAGAATCATCTTCAATTCCAACTAAAACGGGTTCAACTTTCCTCGGTTGGGCAGA
Organism: Clostridia bacterium; assembly: GCA_017465465.1. GTDB lineage: Bacteria > Bacillota > Clostridia > Oscillospirales > Acutalibacteraceae > CAG-488. The sequence goes on from JAFTWE010000039.1 coordinate 7,331, forward strand.
TTTGCCTTCAGCAACAGTTGCTACATATACGATTGGAACCATTCCTTATGGCACAGTAAACCAGTGGTTTGATGAAGTTTATGACGAGGCTACTGGTTCGGTTTTATCAAAAACAATCTATGCAGTTTGGTCGGTAGCCAAGGTTGAAATCACTTTTGATAATCAAGGTGCAACCGGCGGACAGAGCAAAGTAGAAATCTTTGTTGGTGCAACTTTGCCTGCTGTAACGCCCCCAACTTATGACGGATTTGTATTTGGCGGATATTATGAGAATGCCGATGGTACAGGCACACCATATTATAATGCTGATGGTACTTCCGTAAAACAATGGAATAGTTATTCAGGAATTACGCTTTATGCTAAATGGTCATGCCCTGTATTACAGAATATTGAGTATGATGAAGCCGCCAAGACTTGGAAGTATACATATCAGGGTAGCGAAACCGGTGGCATGGAGACAGTTGAATCAAAAGATGCGGTTACAACAGCATCAGAAATTACCACACTTGCTGAAGACGCAGAAACAGATATTCTGTGGTGGACTCTGAATCGTAACACATTGAACAAATCTCATGTTGAAACTCAGAGAGACAGCACACCGACTATTGACCTTAACCACTACTCAGCAGAAGCATTGTCAAACTTGCTTACAGCAGTTAAGGAAACAGATACAGAGGAGAAACGTGAGAAACTCACTCAGCCTCAGGCAAATGCTTATGTTGCGAAAATAGCTAAAAACATTGAGCTTGATTTTGAAGCTAACAGGAACACAACTGAGAAAGAAGTTCCCACTGTTACTCTTTATGAGAATGCAAAGAATGTTGCAACTATCAAGGGTAAAACAATCAATAAGGAAAATGGCGGCAGTGCAAACGGTTCAACCTATAGCACACCCCCATCAGAGGATTCCGCAAGCTATACTTATGCCGGCAAGTGGAGCTATACGGCAAATGATGCTGTTGACTACTACCTCTATACTAATAGCCCGAATCCTGTAATAGCCCTTGAAATAGGAGACGGTGATGTTGCAACAACAGTTGAAGGAAATGCCTCTTCTTACCCGACAAAAGCAACCATCACAGATAACGCCGCAGGTTATTCCTATGTAAACGGCGGATACCATACAAGCGCTGTTAAGGCTACGGATAACCTTGATGAAGCATGGTTTACTCAGTACACAACAGCAAAAATCGGAACAGCTCACGATTACAACGCTAAGACTGTTATTTACCTTACACCCGAGTTTACAGCTTCAGGCACGCAGAACGAGATTGTTTATACAATTTCCGCAAGCGATGATGCGTATGTGGCAAATCAGGGTATAAGCGATACAGGAATCAGCGGTACAGATGCCAACATGATATTTGAATCGTATAGATATGATGCTGTGGAGGCAGAGCAAATAGAAAAAGACGATCCTAGCATAGATAGAGTAAATGATATTACAGTCTGCATTTGCTATCACAATTCAATGAACGGTGAAAGTGACGAAGGAACTCTCGATGCATCCGGTACATATATGCAGATGTATATGGACCAGGTTAACCAAGATGAGTGGCTTAACCAGCTTCACTTGTTCAGAACATCCGGTGGCGCTTTTAACTGGGATTTCCCAACAACAACTGAGAGCGTTTATCCTGTTGAGGATAGCACATATCCTTACTCAGAAATAAGTTGCACATTAGGTTCATTTATCTATGTATTCGATGAGACAAATGAAGAAAAAGCAGCAAATCTCGCGGCATCTGGTGATTATACCGGTGCTAAGCAGGCAATTATTGATTCGGTCAAGGGCAAAGCAGGTGAAGCTCGTTCTGCAATTTCTGACAGAAGCAATAAACTTAATCTAAATGGCAATAGCGAAGGTTTGGGATATGTCGATGTAACAACGTGGAGTGTTAACTTCTATCCAAAAACCGGCTCCTATGTTTACGCTCACCTTGTTGACAGATGGGGTAATGTATTCAACCGTGTATGGAAGTGCTTTAATGTTGACTCATATCCGTCTAAAATCAACGGAATTGACGGCGCAGCTGTTTATAACGTATTTGAAGACGGCGGAAGTAACATTAATACTGTAACTCTCGACGGTGCAAATGTTGAGTTCATCCTTGATGACAACTCAACCTACGAAAACGGCGTATTCACAACCACAGGCAACACAGTTACTCTTTCAACCGGTGAGGCTAATAAGACATATAACCTCACTATTGTGGACAACGCAACCAACACCAACACAGTTGCAGTTACAACTGACGGTGACGGCGTACTTGTTCTCAATGTTGAAGATGCTTGTGCAGACCTTTCATCCGGTGCCTACACCTTCACCTTAAACGGTGAAACAGTCAACCTCTATGCAGGCGTTGAAAAGCTCATTTACAGCGCAGATATTACCGAAGTATCAATGGTTGGTGAAGAAACAGTTATAACTGTTAAAACTTCTGATGATGTTCTCAAGCTTCAGCTTGTTGAAAACGGTGGAACAAGAACATACAACCGTGATGCGGCAGACAGCGTTGTTGAAAATGAAGACGGTACTCTCACCTGGACCATAAGCTTCAAGACCACTAAGGGTGCTCACGCTTATGACCTTAAGGCAAAGACAATCAACGGTTGGGAAACTACCGAATATGTTCTCGAAACAGAGATTATCGAAGAATATGTTTCAACTCCGATTGTATTGAAGTCTGTTGAAAATGCAACAGCAAGCGTTGGTGAAAAGCCTGTTATTAAAGCAAGAACTCAGGTCGGCACTCAGAAGCTTCAGATAGTTTATGAGAGCGGCGCAACAATCACATACAACCGTAGTGATGATATTGTTATCACAACAGTTGACGATGTTGAAACCTGGGCACTTACTGCTTCTGCTTATGGCAAGGCAGGCGAGTACAGCGTAAAAGTTCGTGCTAAGTATAACGGTGAATGGCAGACAGATAACGCTAAGACTTCAACAATTACCGTAACTGAAAAGGTTGTTGATACAACTCCTGTAATCTACTCAGTTGAGGCTCAGGCTGATTCTGCTAAGGTTGGCGAACTTGTAACCTTTGAAGTTGTTACAAACAGCAATGCAGTTAAGGTTCGTTTCAATTATCCTGATGGCGGAACATGGACCTTCAGCGAGGCTGACGGATATGCTGTAGATAACGGAAACGGAACAAAGACTTGGACCGTATCAGTTAAGTTCTACTCGGTTGGTGAAAGAGACATCAACTTCAGCACAAGGTCAGTTGACGGTTGGATTGACGGTCAGTCATTCGGTACTATTGAAGTAACCAAATAATTCAAGAGACCCTGCTTTTCGGCAGGGTCTCATTTTTTCAAAAAAAGCACCTTGCGGGCAGAAGCCTTACAAGGTGCTTAATAATTTATTGCTGTTTTGAAAGCGGTGTAGATTCAATATCTGTTTCAAAATCAAGGATGTTGTTGTATTCTATATGCTCACAACGGATTCCGAAAATCTCGGCGGCCTTTTTTGCGCCAATCATCAGTTGTCCGTTCTTCATATAAACCGTGCTTTCAAGGTCGAATTCCTCTCCGTTGACATCGGCTGTATTGCTTCCCTCGGTGAAAACCGCCTTTTTGCCAAACATATCAACTGCAAGCCGATTTCCGTCTTTACTTACAGCCGCTCCTATATATTGGCAAAGCACACCAAAGGGTGCGAACCAAACTCCGTTAACCGCTTCGCACACGGTACCCTTTGCGCAGATTTGAGGCATCGAGCCTTTATACATCATTCTTGTTTCGTGAAAAATCGGCGGAAGTGACGGCGGTAAAATCTCGTCGTTGTCTTTATCTATAACAAATTTATCGGCAATTTTTCCGTCAGCTAGGCAGGTTGTAATAGTCAGAACTCCTTTGTTGACCTCAACAAGGGCATAAGCCGCAGTGCCGACCTCCTGAGCGTAGTAGGCATTGTGCCATATTTTTCTTTCGTTGCTTCTTTTTCCGCCTGAGCCTGTGGAGCACTGATAATGCACCGTGCCCTCAGAGGGCTTTTCAAACATAGCATCGCCCTTTATAGGGTAAGTGCGTGCAAATGTGTGCTCATGACCTTCAAAAACGAGGTCACAGCTCTCAATACCTTTACGAAGCCAAGGGTATCCGTCGTCATTCTGACCCTCGGGTATTGCGGGATAAATCGGGAAATGATAACATCCAAGCTTCCATTGTGCCTGTGAATTTTTTAGATTTTCGTAAGCCCAGTCCCCCACGAGCTGTGGCTCATTTATGCCCATAATGCAAAAATGAACATTGCCGTAATCAAAGGAATAGTTCTCTGTTTCAAAGCCTTTCGGGCCGTTGAGGGGGTAAGAATACTTAAACTGCTCATCAAAAAAGTCTGCGTGGTCAAGGTAAAACTTGCCTTCGGGCGGCTCGGGCAGATACTTCTTAAATCCGCGGTTGTCGTGGTTACCGGTTGTCATCATATACGGCAGACTCTCCACAATGCCGTCAAGGCCTGAAAACATTCCGTTCCATTGAAGCTCGTTCTGTCCGTCGTCGCAGTTGTCCCCTGCTGTCAGAATAAATCTTATATCCGGGTCACGCTTGAGGGCGAAGTTCAGCATATTTTTAAGGGGCGAATAGTCAGGCTTCGGCCACGGGTCGCCAACCTGCTGGTCGGAAATCACAATGAATTTAAAATTATCGCAGTTTTCTTCCTGAGTGGTGAATGTGAATTCACCGCTTCTGTTATTGTTGTCGCCGCAGGTGTATGTATAACTGCTTCCTGCTTCAAGATTTTTTAATATTGCAGTGTTGAATTTGCTGATGTCAATGTCACTTTCAATCACCCTGCATATTGCATCAATTTTTTCCTGCTCACCCTTGCTGTCTGTAAGCAAAACAAATCCGTCCTCTGCTGAAAGGTCGGTGCGCCAGGTGACTGCCATTTCATATCTGGGGTCACCGCAAAAGCTCAGCATAATATGGTCGGGCTGAGGTGTTGAGCCTCGGTCGGGTTTAGTGAAGTTGTTTTTTTGCATAAAATCACCCTTTCAACGGCTATTTTATCACTCGTTTAAATTTGTGTCAACGAAGAAAAGCGATTATATATGTTGCCTGATTGTAAATTTTACGAAAAACATATTATAATTTTGAAATATGACTTGTAAATTGAACAAAAATAGTTTAAAATGTATTTGTTATGCTGTATCTTTCAGCAAAGACTATATTCGAAAAGGATGAACATTATGGCAGATATGAACCAGAACAAAGCGGAACAGTACCGCCAGGAAAGAAAAGACCGCTTGGCAAAATCCGCAAAGAAAAATGCAAAGAGCATGGAAAAATCCATTGCTGTTCGCTCAGTAATTAAAAAGGTTATCGCAATCGTTTTGGTTGCAGTAATTGCACTTGGTGCCGCTTACGGAATTCTTGATTACGCAGGCGTTGTTAACAAGGCTGTTCAGGTAGGTTATGTAGGCAACGAGAACATCTCTTTCTCAGAATACATATATTACTACAACCGTGCTTTCAATACTCTTTATCAGAATGAGCAGTATTATCAGTATTACGGCTACAGCTACACAGGCTATGACACAACCAAAGCTCCTCAGGACCAGACAGAGGATTACAAGGATGCCGCAACAGGTGAAACAATGAAGTGGACTGAGTATCTCCACGACCAGGCTGTTGATATGGCACAGATGTACCTTGCATTTTATCAGGAAGCTAAAAAGCTCAACCTTGAATTAACAGAAGCAGACGAAGCTGCTATTGATAAGAGCATTGAAGAGCTTCGTGAGCAGGCCGCTCAGACAGGCACGCAGAGCGCATCAGGCGGCACAATCAAGGGCTATTCACTCAACTCTTTTCTCCGTCTTCAGTATGGTAACGGCATTAACGAAAGCTTCTTGAGAAAGCAGATGAAGATTGAAACTCTTGCTCAGAAGTTCCACGACACAAAGCACGATGAATTTTCAGCAGGCTACACAGCAGAAGAGGTTAAGGCTGTATTTGATAAAGACCCCGACCTCTACACATTTGTTGACATCCGTTTTTATCAGTTCTCAAACGAAGAGCTCACAAAGGGTGAAAACGAAACTGATGATGAGTTAAAGGCACGTCAGGAGAAGTCTGACAAAGAAACAAAAGCAAACGCTCAGGCTATGTATGATGCAATCACAGATGAAAAGTCATTTGTAGCTCAGGCAACAAAATACAACAAGACTGAAAATTATGACGCTGATTCAGCAACCCTCATCAAATCTGCAAGCAAAACTCAGATTGGTGACGGTCAGAATCTTGAATCAATCAACGCTGACCTTGCAACATGGGCATTTGGTGACGATGTTAAGGCAGGCAGCAAAAAGCTTATTTCTGATGATAAAGCAGGCACATATATCGTTGCCCTTATGGTTAACCCACAGCACGATGTAAAAACTGTTGATGTTCGCCACATCCTCTTTGCAACAACAAACAATGAAACAGGCGAAGCTCTTTCAGACGAAGAAATCAAGCAGGCTGAAACAGACGCTAAGAAAGCCCTTGCAGATTGGGAAGCAGGCGACAAAACTGAGGATTCATTTGCTCAGTATGCAACAGACCTTACAGATGACACAGGCTCAGCTTCAACAGGCGGTCTTTATGAAAATGTTGTTCCCGGTCAGATGGTTGCAGAGTTTGACACTTGGATTTTTGACGAAGCACGCAAAGCAGGCGATGCAGAAATCGTTGAAACAGAATTTGGTTATCACGTAATTTATTTTGTTGATGCTCATGATTCATTCTCAGATGTTAAAATCCGCAGCGACCTTGCAACAGAGGATGTTAACACTCTTGCAGAAGACCTTCTTGAGGGTGACACTTATGTAGTTGGCGTTGGTCCAAGACGTACAAATTACCTCGAAGAAAAAATGCTTAAGAGAATCGCTAAGACAATCGCAAGCAACAACCAGAACACAGCAAGCTATCAATAAAGTTTAAATCAACTGCTCTGCTTCGGCGGGGCAGTTTTTATATCTTGACAATATCGTTAAACGATAATATAATGTAATTGACGATATCGTTTAACGATAATAAAAGGCGGTGGTGTTATGCCGAGAAGAGCATTGCAAACATTGTCAGAGCCAATGTATTATGTTTTGCTTGCGCTTACAAAGGAGCTTTACGGAACGGAAATAATGAGTGAAGTTAAGCGGATTTCAAACGGAAGAATACATATAGGTCCGGGTACGCTTTACACTATGCTTGATAAGTTTTATACCGCAGGGTTGATAAAACGAACAAATAACGGGCTTGCAACAAAAAGCTACATAATTACCGACGAGGGCCAAAAGATGCTCAGGGAGGAATACACAAGACTCAATACCCTTATTTCTGACGGAGAAAAGGTAATGGAGGTGCTGAAATGAAAGACGGAAAAATTGTAAAAGAGGAAATGAAGTTCAGTTATACAGAATTAACAGCCCTTGAACAGTATTTAACCCAAAAAGAAGAAAACGGATTAAGATTTATAAAAACTGAAGACGGGAAGATACATTTTGAGCAAGCACCGCAGAGAAAAATAAAATATTCGGCAGTTATTTTTACGGGGCATTCGATGAAAAGTGATTTCATCGAAGCCTGCGAAGCACAGGGTTGGGAATTTGTATCAAGCTACTGCGATGAATTGTATATCTTCAGAACGGAAAATCCTGATGCGGAAGAAATAATGACCGACCAAAAAGATTATTTAAAAACAGTGGCCAAAAGAACCTTTTTTCAACCGGGTTATCTGGGAATATCGGGGTTTGCTCTGTTTCTGCTTTTTAAAGTGTTGATTTTACGAGCACCTTATGAAGGGCTGATTGTAACTGACACAGAAGACTGTGCTGTTTTGGTTGCTGTTATTTTCAGTATTTTGCTGACTTTGGCTAAGCTGTTTCAGCTTGTGTTCTGGTATATTAAAAGTAACAGACAAATAGCAGAAAATAAGAATATTCCCTTTATCGGCAAACAGCAGGCGGAAAAATCAGCGAAAATATGGAATGCAGTTAGTGTTATTCACCCGATTTTAATGCTGGCAACAGTAATGTTTTTGGGAATGGGCTACAGCAACATAACGGTTGACTGTGTAATTTGCGGTATATTTATTTTAATAAGCCTGTATTCCGCTACACGAGATACTGTGAAAAAAACCAAGAATAAAAGAAAATATGTGTCCTTTGCCGCATGTTCTTTGGTTGTTGCTATAGGGATTTTTTTCATTTGTATGTGGGGTCAGACCGAATATAATAAAAGCATTGACAAGAAGCTTTGCAATAACGGCGTGCCCATTTCTATTGCTGACATAACAGGAAATGAAAATAATATTACACAAAGAAGTCGCGTCAGCGCAACAAGACTTGGACAGCACTATAAGTTTTCTTCCGTTTATGAGGCAGAAAACTACGAAGAAAGTTACTCGGTATATTACGAAGTTTTTGTAAGCAATTATGAGTGGGTCACACAAGAATATATTGCTTTGGTAAAAAAAGAATTTACAGATGCAAACAATAAACTTATAAAAGCTGATGAACCCTATGGATGGGATGAGCTTTATTATTTAGAGTATAACGGAAAAACGGAGCAAGAGGGATATGCGGTTAAAGGCAACACAGTAGTTATGGTTGATTACAGCAGTCTGCCGCAAGATGCCGATTTCTATGAGCTGGCTTATAATAAATGTTTGCAATAACACATAAAAATGCCCGGATGTCAAATGACACCCGGGCGTTAGCTTTATTAAATTAGTGATTAGTCGAAGAAGCCCTTAGGACCAACAACCATATATACAACATCACTTGCTACTCTTGCGAGAGTTTCAAGGATTGCATCCTGAGTTGATGTGTCTTCTTCTGCTTCATATCTTCCGCAGAATACGAGTGCATCGTAAAGCTTCTGAACTGTTGCTTCATCGCCTTTAACATCGATGATTGTTCTGTTCATCATCTCATCGGTTTCTGCAAGAGCTTCATCAAGAACTGCAATCTGCTCTGCTGTGAGAGTTGAACGGTCAATTTCTGCTGCGTCGGGAAGATAGCTTCTCTTAACCCACTTTGTGTTTCTTGTGCCGTTATACTGAGGCCATCTTGAAGGATTAGAGTTGATATCAACAAGAGATTCATCAAGAAGAAGCTCAATAGCAAGCTTAAGAGCTACATCATTACCGCCGATTTCGTGGTGCTGATTTTCAAAGAACCATGTGTTATCGGGGAATGCGCAGGTTGAAGCATCAACCTCACCGTCAGGTGAAAGATATTTGCTGTTTGCAGCGGCAACCTTTTCACCGGGGAGAGCTGCTGTTGCGCCGAGAGAAGTTGAATCAAGCTGGATAATACCGTCACTGTTTACCTTGTCATAGCATTCAACAACTGCAAAGAATGAATATTCCTGCTCACCAAAGAAGAGACCGTAACCGCAAAGAGTGTTGAACTGACCGCCCTTTGACATAAACTTACGGATGTTATCTTCAAGGTTTAACTGTGCCTGATAAAATGCGTCTGTGCTCTTGCGAAGCTCAGCGTGCTCTTCATCAGCGAGATACTTGTCTGCAAGCTCAGGGTAAGCGTCACTTGGAAGCATTGCCCAGAACTGAGATGTGTTGTGAAGGAAGTTTTCAAAAATTACATCAAAGGCTGATGTGAGGAGAAGCTCAAGCTCAGCTCTTGGAAGAATTCTTAAAAGAATGTTGATAACATAACCGAGAGCGGCGCCGTCACCTTCAATTGACATAATATAAGGGAACAATTCCTTGTAAATGCTTTCGTCTGTAAGGTTCCATTCTCTCTGGTAGAAGTCTTCAAGAATACGTGTTCCGTCATGAACAGCAACAACGCTAACGATTTCGTTAACCTTTTCTGCTGCATCAAACTGGTCCATATAAGCTGTGAAAACAGTACCGCCAAGGCTTACATTAAGAAGGTTAACCTTGTCTGAGCCTGTTTCTTCCATAACAAAGTCAATGAATTCATCAAGACCTCTTGCTGATTCCATAACATTACCGAAAAGGTTGAAGGTGTAAAGATAAACTTCATCTTCACCAACGATGTCGGTATAAGCCTGGATGGGAAGCTGACGGTAGAACCATTCTCTGTCATATTCACCGTCAAAAGAATTTTCATCAAACTCTGAAAGAGGGAAGTGGAAATCCTTTAACTGAAGGTTGTTAACGAGCTTGCCGTCGGGAGTAGTCTTCTGAAGTGAAAGCAATTCGTCAGCAAGAACCTTAACACCTGCTGCAAGACCGCAGTCCTTCTGAGTGAGGAGCATTAAGATAAGAGGAATTGCAACATGCTGAAGAATAAGGGGCACCATATTATCGGTGTTAACCATAAGAAGAGTTCCGTTGGTTGTGCCGCCGTCTTCGTCAAAAATTACCTCGTTATTTTCATCGCAGAGGTAAACCGGTGAATGGTTGATACCGGGGCAGATGATAAGAGGATAAGTTTCATCTGAGAGGGCGAGTGTCTGGGCTGCTTCTTCAACTGAATCTGCCTGAACATAGCTGCCGTCTGAAGCAGAAACTGCAAACGCAACAGAGCAAACAGAAAAAATCAAGCTGATTGAAAGCAAAACAGAAAGAATCTTTTTCATAAATAAACCTCCTGAGATTTATATTCAGTTTATATTATCACAAATTGGTTATTTTTTCAACTCAATAAATTAACAAAGTAAAAACGGACTATATGTGTATTTTCACCAAAGGAAGCATAACTCGTTGACGAGGTGATATTTTAATGGTATAATAGAACGGATTAGAAGATGAAAGGTGATATGATGCAAAAAACGGTTATTGAGCCAAACGGACACAATATGCAATATTGGAAAGACCTTTGGCGTTACAGAGAATTGGCGTTTAACTTTGCAAAAAGAGATGTTACCGTAAGATATAAGCAGACGGTAATAGGATTTGGTTGGGCGGTTATAAGCCCTATTATAAATATGTTGCTTATGACCTTTATTTTTGGCGGTGTTGCAGGGCTTTCAAGCGAAGGTGACACACCGTATTACATAATGGTTTATGCAGGGCTTATTCCCTGGGCGCTTTTGTCAAAGAGCCTTCAAAGCGGAGCAGGTACTTTCATTAACAATGCGGGAATAATGAATAAGGTTTATTTCCCGAGAATTTTATCACCCTTAGGCTCAATGCTTGCCTTTTTGATTGACACGGCAATTTCATTTGGCGTTATGTTTGTACTTATGATAATATTTTATTTCCTTGAGGGATTTGTTCCGTCAATCAGAATTCTTCTTTGTCCGCTTGTTTTGGTTTGGGTTGCGGTTCTCGGACTTTTTGCAGGGCTTTTTCTCTCGTCTTTCAATGTTAAATGGCGTGACCTTAATCAGATGTTACCTTTTATAATTTCTATTGGTCAGTATGTTTCTCCCGTAGCTTATTCGGTTTCAGAAAACTTTGGCGATAAGTGGTGGTTGCCTCTTTATTGCATTAACCCTGCAGTGGGAGTGCTTGAAACATTTAAGTGGTGTATTATTGACTCAATGGAGTTTAATTCTTTAGCGTTCTTCATTTCTCTGGGCTGGACTGCAGTTTTCATCCCTCTGGGAATCAAGCTCTTCAGAAAAACAGAGAGAACCTTTGTTGATATAGTTTAAAACAGTGAAAGGTTAAGGATTTGTTATGGATAACAGACCTGTAATGATAGACTTACAAAATGTCAAGAAGAAATATGTCATCAGACATAATTTTGAAAAGCCTGCCACTTTCTCGGGCAAGTTGAAGCTTCTGGCAAAAAAAATCGCTCACCCCACAAAAAAGTACGACACTGAAGACTTCTATGCTCTTAACGGTGTGTCTTTTCAAGTAAGAAAAGGCGAAAAGGTGGGAATTATCGGCAAAAACGGCGCCGGCAAATCTACTCTTTTAAAGATTCTTTCAAGAATCACTGAACCCAGTGACGGAAGAATTGAAATGCTTGGTAAGCTCTCTGCCATGCTTGAGGTAGGTACGGGATTTAACGGTGAGCTGACCGGTAGAGAAAATGTGTATCTTAACGGCGCAATCCTCGGTATGACAAAAGAGGAAATTGACGCAAAAATGGATGCGATTATTGAATTTTCCGAAGTAGGAAGATTTATTGATACACCCGTAAAAAGATATTCAAGCGGAATGTTTGTGCGCCTTGCTTTTGCAGTTGCATCAAATCTTGAGCCTGATATCCTTATTGTTGACGAAGTGCTTGCCGTTGGTGACACCAAGTTTCAGAGAAAATGTATTGATAAGATGATGAACATTGCCGACAGCGGTAAGACTATTCTTTATGTCAGCCACCAGATGCAGACGATTCAGCAGCTTTGCGACAGAGTTATTGTTCTTAAAGAGGGCAAGGTTGTATATGACGGTGATGTTGAAAAGGGTATTGAGATTTACACCGAAACCGTTGATGTTGACAAAACAAACTTTGATTTGACCGACCATAAACCAAGAGGCTCACAGCTTGCAGTTATTGAAAACATTGAGATTCTTGATAAGGAAAATTGTGCTTGGTTTTACAATGAGCCTATCAGGTTTAAGGTGAGGATTAGGGCAAATGAAACCTGTGAAAAGGTTAAAATTTTGTTCTATGTGCGAGATTTGAATGTGTATAATGTTTTTAGCAAATCAGAGTCTGGGGAAATTGCTGTTTTAAAAAGAGACAAAACATATGAGTTTGAATGTTGTATAGGCAACTCTAATATTCTTGCCCCGGATAAGTATATTGCTGGCGTTGAAATTTGGAAGAATGATGAGAGCGGATTAATTCATGATATTGTTCCGGAAGCTTTTTCTTTTGAAATATTAGGGGAGGATGAAGAAAACAATACTGTGAAACCGTTAAATTGGGATACGTGTTATCATGGACATATTATGTTGCCCAATATAGAGACGAAGATCGTTTGTGAACGATAAAGGAAGGGATACGGTGAAAAAATTTTTGCTGTTTTTTTGGAACGGATTTTTCACAATAAAAAACAAAATTAAAGATTTCTGCTACAGAATTTTTGACTTGTTTTTTGTTGCTTTTCATAACCCTCCTCAGGTTATGACCTGCGAAGAAACAATGGAGTACATACTGAAAAACGGATGCAGCGTAACCCGTTACGGTGACGCTGAAATAAAGCTGGCATACGGAACCGATGTTTGTTATCAAATTTCAACACCTGAAATTCAAAAAAGATTGCAACAAGTTATTGGTTCCTGTTCAGATGATTTTCTGGTTTGCATACCGAATGTTTTTGATGAGAAAGGATTGTCAATTTTAAGCGATGGGCACACATCGTTTTGGAAAAAGCATTTGTCATATTTCAGGAAGTATTGGTATCGGGATTTGAATTTTGACTGTGTTTACGGTGATGCTTTTATTTCAAGGCATTATATGAATCTTAAAGACAAAGAAACAGGGCTGGAGGAATATTTTTCCCTTGTTAAGAAGCTTTGGGAAGATAAAGACATTATAATCGTCGAGGGTGAAAAAAGCCGTCTTGGCATGGGTAATGATTTGTTTGATAATGCAAAAAATGTCAGAAGAATTTTGGGCCCGTCAGCTCAGTGTTTTTCAAAGTATGATGAGCTTTTAGAGGAAGTAAAAAGCCACGGAAAAGCCCCCTTGTATATTCTTGCTCTCGGTCCGTCGGCAACAATTATGGCATACGATTTATGTGTTGCAGGCTACAGAGCTATTGATATGGGTAATATTGATACGGAGTATGAGTGGTACAAAATGAAAGCAACTCATAAAATGCCTATCAAAGACAAAATGGTTTACGAAGCAGGCGCAGGCGCAGGCGTGGGCGATGTTGATGACCCTGAGTACCTGAGCCAGATTATTGCAAAAATCTGCTGAAGCGGAGGGTGAAGTATGCCGAAGTTCAGTATAATCGTTCCGATTTATAATGTTGAAAATTATATTGAAAAGTGCATAGATTCAATTTTAGCTCAAAGTTTTTCTGACTTTGAGCTTATTCTCGTTGATGACGGTTCACCTGACAGATGTCCGCAGATTTGTGATGAATATGCAAAAAAAGACGGAAGAGTTAAAGTTATACACAAGAATAATGAAGGTCCGTCAGCAGCACGAAACACGGGATTGTCTGAGGCTACCGGAGAGTATTGCTGGTTTGTTGACAGTGATGATTGTCTGAATCCTGAAGCGCTGAAAATATTAACACAGTATGCAAACGGCAAAAATGACATCATAGATTTTAATTTTGTTGGCTTCAGTGAAAAAAATCCTCCTGATTTTTCAAAAGAAGCCAAAGAAAGAAGTTTTTCAGGTAAGGTTGAACATAAGGAAATGTGCAGAATTATTTCAAAGGCTTGCACAAAACGTATGTTGCCGTTTGCCTGGAGAAGGATTTACAGGTTATATTTCTTAAAAAAGAGTGGCATTAGATTTAAAAAAGGGCTGAATTTTGGCGAAGATTCAGTTTTTAATATGGAAGCATTTTTAAGGGCTGAATCGCTTTATTTTATAAATGAGTGTTTGTATGGGTATCGTGACCGAACAGACGGACTAAGCAGAAAGACAGAGAACATTTTTAATTACAATACTGTTACTTGGTGCGAAATGTATGATAGCTTCCGTGACGAGAGCTATGAGAAGTATTGCGAGTATCCTGATGAGGCTTATTATGAGGATGCGGGGCTGTTTACAATTAAAACGCTGTATGTTTACGCAATGCTCAACAGGCTTTATATGAGCAGTTCAAAAAGCAATTATTTCCTTTTCAAAAAAATTTCAAGTCTGCCGATGATTAAAAAGGCATTCAGCCGATTTGATGTGGATAAAATCAAAAGCAAAAGCCTTGAGTGGTATATGTTTAAGTTTGTAAAACACAGGCTCTATTTGCCGGCATTTGTGATATACAGGTTTTTTATATTTTAATTAAAACCTTGGTTATCAGGGGGGAATGTAGATTAGTGGTGCCAGACCGTTTTATATGTGTGGAATGTGTTTGAGGTGCGTAAAAAATCGTTGTACCGTACAGAATTGTCTGTAGTATACAGACAATAATGGTGATATTATGAAAACGCTTATTATAAATGGTTCGCCACGCAAAGATGGAGATACCGTTGGTTTAATTGAGCTTTTGATTAAACAATTAAACGGTGAATATGAAATTGTTGATGCATATTATTCTGATATTTCCGCCTGTCGCGATTGTCGGTATTGTTGGAATTATGACGGTTGCTCAATCAATGATGAAATGTCAGAAATATATAATTATCTCGTTGATTGTGATAATGTTGTAATCGCTTCACCTATTTATTTCTCACAGCCGACGGGTAAGTTGCTTGATGTTTGCAGCAGATTTCAGACTTATTTTGCGGCAAAGAAATTCCGCAATCAAAAGGCTTCGCTTAAACCGAAAAGGGGTGCAGTAATTCTTGTTGGCGGAGGGGACGGTAATCCTCAGGATGCATACAGGACCGCGTGCTCTTTGCTTCATCATATCAATGCGACGGAAATTTATCCTCCTGTCGGAAGCTTTAATACAAATAAATTACCTGCAACGAAGGATGAAAAAGCGATAAAAGACATTGAAAATGTTGCAATATTTTTGAATAGCTGAAAGGCAAAAATTAAGGATAGCTCGGGCTGAGCTATCCTTTTTATCTATTCCCTTTTTTCCAGCGGTTCGCAGTAATAGAGCTTGTCGTTTGCGCGGGGTCTGACCGCTTCAATTCTGTTTTCCATTGCCTTTTTCTTTTTGCCTTTAAGGATTGCCAGTGTTTCCTTTTCGGCAATGGCAATTTTTTTATCTCTGTCAAAGCAGTCGGGGTGACATTCACCGCATGTCATACAAATATAAATTCCGCATACGGGGCAACGGGGGCTGTCCTGAGATGAAACCGTTGCATTGCAGTTGTGGCAACGGCTGCTGTACGGTGAATAAACAGGGTAATGATAGTTTAAATAAATATTGCAGACAGTTTCTTCTCTTTCGGTGAAATTGCCGTATTTAAGGCTTAACAAAAAGTCGCTTAAAGAGTCTTTGATTTTAAAAATCATTTCAAAAACCTTGCGGTGAAAAACAACCGCCAGAATCAATAAAATAGCACAAGCGGCTAAAAGCAAAACTTGAAAAATTTTCATTTTATCCTCCTGTTTTATTAAACGCCTGCTGACGACATCACATTTTTTATAACCGATGAATCAGGTTCAATCTTATAAGTCTCGGCAAGGGCAGAGATTTCACTGAGCACCTGCTCTTTTTTCATTTTAATAATGCACTTTGATTTGTAAATATCAAAAAATTGCTGTGAATCGGCTTTTTGCACAAGATAAATTCCTCTTGAAAAACGCATAACCTGAGTGTCGGAGGTTTTGATTCCGGCAAGATTTTTAAAAAAGCCGTCAGGGTAAGAGGTATCAAAGGCTGAGATTATATGCTCGGTGTCTTCAAATTCCGCCAAATCGGGGTATTGCTCAATAGCTGAAGAAAATTCACCGCCTGCGCGGATAACGCTTGCCATTGAGGTGAATTTGTCTGTTATATCTTTAACTTCGCTTTCCTGCATTGTTCTGTTAAAGGCTGTGTATGCTATCTTTGCGGCGGCATAATTCTGATTAAAAAACGCTTTGACCTCTTCTTCGTTAACCTCGCGCTCACCGCCCTTTGAATAAAGCTTTTCTGTAAGAGCATCTGTAAGAGCTTCATATTCAAGCATCAGGCAAAGGTCCTGCTTGCTGACGGAGTATTTATTATAAAAATCGGAATATAACTGCCAGCTGGTCTTAACCTTTGAAGAAACAACAACCTTTTCCTCCGGAGAGAGGGTAACAGAATGCTTCTTTAAAAGGGATAATCCTGCAACATATTCCGCGCAAAGTCTGCTTGCAATTTCTTGCTTGTTTTCTTCTTCTCTGTATTCATCGGAATTTACCGCAACGGACAAAAAGTAGCCGAAAACACCCTTGCTCACAGGGGCAGAATTTACCGTAAGTGCAGTATGGCTTGGTGAGCAGGCGCAAAAAGACAAAAAGCAAATGCACAAAGCAAGAATAATGCTTGTGAATTTAACCGTTTTCATCCTGTCACCTCCGATAATTTATATGATTATATCACACCTCAAAGGGGTTTTCAACATTTCGCCGCCAATGGAAAAGATATTGCTGAGCTATGCCCTCAACACCCTGAGTTTCTTCAGGCAAGCCCTCGGGATAAAGCTCCTGCATAATGCGCCTTACCCACACATCAACGGGAAAAGCCTCAACCCTGCCGAAGCCGTAAAGCAAAGCACATTCAGCCACCTTGGGGCCTACTCCGCTGATTTTCTGAAGCTCAGCACGAGCCTCGTCCATTGAAGCGGTTTGAATTTTTTCGATGCTGATTTCGCCCGAAGCCACCTTTTTTGCCGCATCAATAATATATTTTGCCCTGAAGCCGGCTCTAAGCTCAGCTAAATCCTCCACCGTTTTTGTTGATATAATTTCAGCCGACGGAAAAGTAAAATCGCCGTCACCTAAATCTTCACCCAAAAGAGCGCAAAGGCGTGAAATTATGCCTTTTATTCGGGGGATGTTGTTGTTTTGTGAAATAATAAATGAGCAAAGCGTTTCCCACGGGTCCTGCTTAAGTATGCGGATACCCGGGTAGGCGGTGATTGCTTTTTTGAGCCATTTATCCTTTGAAAGGGTTTCGCAAACAGCACGGTAATCTCTGTCAAGGTCAAAATATTCCCTCCAGAAAGCCTCGTCATCATCGCCGTAAATGAGCAGACTGTCGCCCTGAATTTCAGCAAAAACACTCTTATTTTTTACAACGGCGTGCCACCTTCCGTCGGGGGCTTCGCTCCAGCGGAAGCTCTGACCGCAATCAAGGGTGAGAGAGAGGCTGAGAGGGTGAATTTTAGTCAATGTTATGACAGCTTTTTCCATTTGATTTTTCATTTTGACTCCTGCCTTTAAAAATCTTGTCAAGAGCTTCGGAATTAAAATTATTGACAAAGATTTATGAGTTTTTTGGTAGTTTTTAATACTTTTTTGTCGGTTAATTTTTTAACAATTTGTTCACAAAAAAATATGCACAAACGAGTTTTGCACAAGAAAAACAAGCAAAATCAAGGGTTTTTTGAAAAGTTATACACATTTTGCACAGAGTTTTGCACAGCCCTACGGACTTTTTGACTTTTTTACAGGTCTTTTTAAACAAAATTATTTTTGGCGTTTTTGTCGGTAAAAAAGGCATTTTGTCGCAATCTGCTTTGCATAAAAAAACATCAATCAGACAACAATAAATCTGACAAAAATATGTGAAATCAGGTGATAAAATGCTTCAGGGAGTAAATCATCAGGTTGTGGAGGTAACCCGACCTGAATGTGAATATTTTGAAAGGGTAATATTCTTTGTGAAGCCCGAATATTCTTCCGTCAGCGAGGGTACGCTCAGAGAACGGGCAGGCAAAATCGCAGGGGAGGCAGGTGCGCCGCCGCCCACCAAAACAAGAATCAACCGCCTTGCCTCAATAGGCAGACTTCTTCTGGCCGCCGCCGTAGGGGCAGGGGTTACTGCTCTTGCGGGCTATTTGCTTTTTTAAAGTCGCAGATTTCAGCCATACAGCATTTATGACATTGGGGACGCCTTGCTATGCACACTGCTCTTCCGTGGAGAACACAGCGATGACAAAAATCGTTGCTCTCCTCGGGGGGCAGTATTTCTTTTAAGCGCATTTCAACCTTAAGGGGGTCTTTTGTTGCAACAAAGCCAAGAAGATTTGATATTCTGATTAAATGAGTGTCAGCCACAACGGCGGGCTTGCCGTAAACATCGCCGCAGATAAGGTTGGCGGTTTTTCGGCCTACTCCGGGGAGTGAAGTCAAATCATCAATGTTATCGGGCACTTTGGAATCAAAACGCTCAATAATCATCTTTGCCATACCGATAATGTCCTTTGCCTTTGTATGATAAAATCCGCAGGGGCGCACTATTGCTTCCACATCCTCGAGCTTTGCGTTGGCATAGTCCTCGAGTGTTTTATATTTACTGAAAAGCCCGGGGGTAACGATGTTTACCCTTGCATCTGTGCATTGAGCCGAGAGCCTTGTTGCCACAAGAAGCTCAAATTCGTTTGAAGCTTCAAGTGAGCAGACAGCATCGGGATATTCATTTTTTAAAGCGTTTACCGCAAATAATGCTTTTTCTTTTATATCCATAAAATCACCATAACCATTGTATCATATTTTCCCTTGAAATGTTTAAGTTTTTGTTAAATGGATTGAAAAAAAATAATATTTATGATATTATCATTCTATAAAAGGGAAAGGATTGTGATTTTTATGAATATTAAAAAAATAATCGCGGCTTTAATGAGCGTTCTTTTGATTTTGCTCACCTTTGCCGCTTGCTCAAATAATGAGCCGCCAAATAATGAAGATGCAACCGATACTCCGCCCGAAACTCTTGTAATTTCAGGTGAGTCCACAGAAGAGGTTACTGCTATCACAGGCAGCACCGATAAGGACGGCAAGGTTATTGACAGCGAGGGTATCGTTGACAACGACGGTCATAAGGTTTATTACACAGGCCACGATACTGACGACGGTAAAAAGATTTATACCACAGGCAAAAAGGATTCTAACGGTAACATTCTTTACACCCTCAACACAACTGATGACAGAGGCAATCTCATTTATTTTACAGGTAAAGAGGAAAACGGCAAGCTCGAGCTTGATAAGACAAATGCTGTTCCCGATTATACCACAAATGAAAATTCCTCTCTCAACACCAATACACGCTACACATCAACCTCAACCGTAAGCTATAAGGTTGAAGATATCAAAGAAAAAGCAACTGATATCAAAAAGGGATTTTTAACATATTCAGGCGCTAAAGGTGACGATACATTCAAAAAGGTTATTCCTGCTGAAGACGGCGGCTTTATTGCCGTAACCTTCTCAATGACAAAAGCAGGTATGTATGACGATGTAAGCAAGTCATGGAACAACTTCGGTAACATCGTTAAGTTCAGCGCAGACGGCAAGATTGAATGGAAATATTCCGTAGGCGGTGACGGTCAGATTGATTTGAGCGATGTTACTCAGCTCAAGGACGGTTCAATCGTTGCAGTAGGCTACACCCTTGCAACCGACACCGATGCACCTATTAACAGCCTTCTCAATTCTTCACTTATTGTTAAGGTAAGCGAAGACGGCGAATATATGTGGTCTTACTCCTTCCCCGGTGATGAAAATTCAAACGGTGATTATCTTGTAAGCGTTTGCGCAACTCCCGACGGCGGATTTGTTGCAGGCGGCCGTGCAGATTCAACCGCAGGCTTCTTTAACGGCACTCAGTCAGACCACTTCAAGGCATTCCTTTTCAAGTTTGACAAAAAGGGCAATGTTGAATGGAGAAAGACACTCACAGGCTCAAGAGGTAACACCTTTGAGGCTATTGATGTTAACGAAGACGGTGATATTTTCACCCTTTGCACAACTCTTTCAAATGACGGCAGCTTCACAGCCTTCAAGGGCTATAACAATCAGACTGCAAACACAGTTGTTATGAAGTTCAATAAAAAGGGCGCTCTTGAATGGTCAAAGAATCTTATGAGCTCAGGCCTTAGCAAGTTCATAGCCATTGACGCTACCAAAGACGGCGGTTGCCTTGTTGGCGGCACATTCTCAATTTATAAGAGAGCTGACGGCAGCTTCCAGGTAAATTACGGCGGAACAGACGGTTATGTTGTAAAATACGATGAAAACGGCGGCGTTTGCTGGTCAAGAAATGTTGCAGGTGCGGCTGATGACGAGGTTCTCGGCGTTGCCGAAACAGAAAACGGCATTGTAATTGTTGGTAAAACAAAGTCTAACAATCTTGATTTCTCAGAGTTCGATAACCTCGGCGAGTATGACGGCTTTGTTATGATTGTTGACAACGCAGGCAAAACAATCTGCACTAACAAAATTGCAGGCTCAGGTAACGACACAGTTAACGACCTTGCTTTGACAGAAACAGGCTTTGTTGTTGTGGGCTGGACAAATTCTGCCGACAATGATTTTGCAGACAACCCTGCACCAAGAAGCTTCAGCGGCTTCTGCGGAAAATATGATTTCGTAATCAAATAAAATTTCGGCACTCTTCCCTGTGGAGAGTGCCGTTTTACGAGGTAGAGAAATGATAAAAGATAAATTTATGAACCTTGCAGGCAGGGTTTATGTTAAGTTCAGCGGAGTTGCGCAGGAAAAAACTCTCAGAGCAAAAGAGGAAATAACCGTTACTGATGAAATGAAAAGCACTCTTCGCCGTGTTGCAGGTGAGGGCGCGGTGCTTATTAAAAATAACGGTATACTTCCCTTGAAAAAGGGTGCAAAGGTTTCACTCTTCGGCAGAGTGCAGTATAACTGGTTTTACACAGGCTACGGCTCAGGGGGAGATGTTAACCGACCTTATGAAGTGAATCTGATTGACGGCGTGAGAAATTGCGACTCTCTTTTGCTCAACGAGCATCTTGCCAAAAGCTATGAGCGCTGGAGCAAAGAAAATGTTATCAACGATGCCGTTTGGGGTATGTGGCCAAGGTTTTATCCCGAAATGCCCATAACCGATGCAGATGCTTTGAATGCCTCGCTTGTTTCCGACTGTGCAGTGGTAACCATCGGCAGGTCATCAGGTGAAGACAGAGAAAATGTGCTGGAAAAAGGCAGTTATTACCTCACCGACGATGAAAGAAAACTCCTTGACAAGGTTGCATACCGCTTTGAAAAAGCCGTTGTGCTTCTCAATATCGGCAGTATCATTGACCTTGCGTGGATTGAAGAATACGGCGATAAAATTGACGCAGTTGTAATCCTCTGGCAAGGCGGTATGGAAAGCGGAAATGCCGCCGCAGACCTGCTTTGCGGAAAAACAAATCCTTGCGGAAAGCTCACTTCAACCGTCAGCAGAAATTACGCTGACCAGCCGAGTGCCAAGGATTTTGGCGGCAAGAAGTTTAACAACTACACAGAAGATATTTATGTGGGCTACCGCTATTTTGAAACCTTTAATAAGGATGCCGTTCTCTACCCTTTCGGCTACGGTCTTTCATACACAAGCTTTGACATTAAATGCGACAGCGCCGCTTCAACAAAGGCAGGCTTCAAATTTGATGTTGAAATCAAAAACACAGGCTCACTTAAGGGCAAGGAGGCTTTCGGGCTTTATGTTAAAAAGCCTATGGGCGCCCTCGGTAACCCTGAAAAACAGCTTGTTGCCTTTGGAAAATCAAAGCTCCTTTCACCTGAAAAGAGCCAGCTTTTAAAAGCAGAGGTTTCGCTTTATCAGCTCTCGTCTTACGATGAAAGCGGACTGACAGGCTTTAAATCTGCCTATGTAATTGAGAAGGGCGAATATGAATTTTATCTCGGCGGTGATGTAAGAACTGCCGAAAAGGTGTTTACATATTATCAGGAGGAAACGGTAGTTTACTCTCAGCTTTCACAGTGCCTTGCCCCTGAAACGGCTTTCCCCGTGCTCAACCCCATTGACGGCACAAGGCTTTGCCAAGTAAACGAAACAAATCTTAAAATAAAAATTCTCGACAATATGCCAAAGTCCACACCGATAACAGGTGACCGTGGATACAAATTGCAGGATGTTAAGTCGGGCAAAGTGTCGATGGATGACTTTGTGGCTCAGCTGAGCCTTGACGAGCTTGAAGCCCTCACCCGCGGAGATTATACTATGGGCAGCCCCCTTGGCGCACCGGGCAATGCGGCGGTTTATTGCGGAGTGCTTGACTCCTTGAGGGATAAGGGTATTCCTGCCGTCACCACCTCTGACGGACCTTCGGGCATTCGACTTCGGGCAAGCTGTTCGCTTATTCCTATCGGAACACTTCTTGCCTCAACCTTTGACACCAAGGCGGTTAAGGAGGTTTACTCACTCGTTGCCCTTGAAATGAAAGAAAAGGGAAGCGATGTGCTCCTTGCGCCGGGTATGAATATTCACAGAAATCCCCTTTGCGGCCGAAACTTTGAATATTATTCCGAAGACCCGTATCTCACAGGCAAAATGGGAGCGGCGGCAGTTATGGGAATTCAGGCTCAGGGCGGCTCGGCAACACCGAAGCATTTTGCCTGCAACAATCAGGAAATCAGGCGCCTTGTTAATGATTCAAGGGTGTCTGAAAGAGCCTTGCGTGAAATTTACTTAAAAGGCTTTGAAATCTGCATTAAAGAGGCAAAGCCTGAAAATATTATGACCTCATACAACAAAATAAACGGCGTGTGGAGCTATTATAACTATGACCTTGTAACTTCAATTCTTCGCAATGAATGGGGCTATGAGGGCTGTGTTATGACCGACTGGTGGACAAAATCGGGCAGAAGCCCCCACTTCCCCAAGGTGTATGACAATGCCTACCGCGTAAGGGCTCAGGTGGATGTGCTCATGCCGGGCGGCGGCAGAGCAGGAGGTCGTAAGCCTGACGGCTCGCTTCTTAAATATGTTGATAACGGCGGTATTACCCTTGGTGAAATCCAACGAAGTGCAAAAAACATTTTAAGCTTTGCAATGAACTCAACAGCATATAAGGAATAAGAAAAATCCGGCAATCGTAAGGTTGTCGGATTTTGTATGTAGGGGAGGCTATCAGCCTCCCGTCTTATTATTTGTTGCATCCAATCGGTTTTCGGTGCGTCGAAAATCGCCGCACCTTACAAGTTGACGGAAATCTTTGTAGGATATGGTGTCCCCGACATACCGTTTTGCGAAGCAAAAAAACAGGGAGAGCATCAAGGCTCTCCCTTACAAATCACTCTTTTGGATAATTATTTCCTGTTTTTAATAACTCTTGCGGGGGAGCCTACGGCGATTGAGTAAAGAGCAGTCCTCATCGATTTCAAGACAGGCATGACCGAAAAGAGTCATCATAATTATGAATCTTGTTTTTATGTTTTAAACTTGTTGCTTATGGATATATACCATTTTGAGTTTTATTCGAATTTTCAGGTAAAGCTTTTTAAACTTTTTATATATTGAAGAGCATTTTGCTTTTTGAATTGAAGAAGTTTCCTCAACATTGTCAACTATAAATGCTTTAAGGGAAGATTCTTCCTTAAGGAAAGGATGAGTTCCTTTACCTTTCTTTTTTTCTCCGACAAAATGAAGAGGAATTTCAGGAGGAGTGTTTGAAAAAACAAATCCTGTTACAAAAATGATTTCATTCTCTGGATTGAATTTTTTGAAAAAAGAAAGAATACTATCATAGTTTTCTATAATATATGGATAATCATCTGCGGTAATATAACGGCAAAAAAGAGTCGGCTCTTTTATTAGTTCAAAAAATCTTGCTATACGACGGTTATATTTGCTTTTGATGTCATCTAGTTGGTTTTCCAATGGTTTGTATGCTGAAAAATCGTGATAGAAATCAATGTTCCACTTTATGTTTCTGTAATAATCAGGATGAAATTTTAACTGAAAGAGAAATTCAAAGTTTAAAAAATCATAGAAGCCACTATCAATAAGTTCAATGACCTTTTCAAAATTGGGAGTAATTAACCAATCAAAAGGCAGACTGCACCCTCTTCGGTTTATTCGTTTAAACTCTAGTGCGGGGGAGCAGAAATAACCTAACGACACAATATGTTTGAATTTTTTCATGCCATATCCTTCTTTTTTGTCGATTATACTCGGCTGTTTTGAGTGCTTTATTTCCTGTTTTTAATCACTCTTGCGGGGGAGCCGACGGCGATTGAGTATGGTGGAATGGGCTTCACAACAGTTGAGCCTGCGCCGATAACCGAGCCCTGACCGATGTTGCCCGAATACATAACGCAAACGCCCATACCAAGGTAGCAGTCATTGCCGATTGTAACCTTTTCACAGTGGCCGCCCTGAGAATAAATAATTCTCTCGGGGTCGTCATAAATGTGGGAGTAAGGTGTGAGTGTAATGTTCTGAGCAAGGAGGCAGTCCTCGCCGATTTCAAGGCCGACATGGCCGAAAAGGGTGGTGCCTGTGCCGATGTATGAGCCTCTGCCGACTTTAATATAGCCTGTTGCAACACGCTCGGTGTCGAGATATACTCTTTCCTGAACGCGGACATTATCACCGAGAGTGATGCCGCCCTCGCCGCGTGCGTGGAGGGTGCAGCCGTCTTTAATTTCTACATCGTTACCCAAAGAAACAAATTCGGGGTTTACGATTTTAACACCTGCGCCGATTTTAACATTTTCACCCATAAATTTAAGCTTTGTTTTGTAATATTCAACCCTTGCCTTTGCGGCGTAATCTGACGGGTCGTTCATAATAACTGTCTGATAAAAGCTTTCTTTTTCTTCATCATTAAGTCCGTTAAAAATATCTGTAAAAAATCCCATTGTTTTTACCTCCGTTTTGTTGGGTTATGTTAAAACGATAACACATTGATTTTTAAAAATCAATACACTTTTATGAAAATACAAAATAATTCATTGATTTTTACTTTGTGAATTGATATACTGAAAACAATAAGTTTAAAGGAGGCGTTTTAATGCTTTATCCCAAAAATCAAGATAAAAAATTAAGTGAAGAGCTTTTTAAAAATCCCACTTCCGAGTACCGTTGCACACCCTTCTGGGCCTGGAACTGTGAGCTTAATGAAAAAGACCTTCATCAGGAAATAGACTTTATGAAAGAAATGGGTATGGGCGGCTTTCACATGCACACCCGTGTAGGTCAGTCTACCGAATACCTTTCAGATAAATATATGAGCTTCATCAAGTCCTGCACCGAAAAGGCTAAGAAAGAAAAAATGCTTTCATGGCTTTATGATGAGGATAAATGGCCTTCAGGCGCTGCAGGGGGTCTGGTTACCAAAAAGGTAGAAAACCGTGAAAAATTCCTTTTGTTTACCCAGTATAAAGAAGACGGCACAGGCGAGCTTCTTGCAAGATATGATATCAAGCTCGACGCTGACGGATACCTTGAAAGCTACAAGCGCCTTAATGACGGCGAAGAGGCAGAAAATATGCCTCGTTACGCTTTCCTCGAAACTGCAAAAGAAAGCCCTTGGCACAACTTCCAGACTTATGTTGATACACTTTCAAAGTCTGCTATTGATGATTTTATAAATGTTACTCACGAAAAGTATAAAGAGGTTGTGGGTGAAGATTTTGGCGGCGCAGTGCCTGCAATTTTTACCGACGAGCCTCAGGTTGCCCGCAAAAACAGTATGGACTATGCAAACTCTGACGAAGAGATGCAGATGCCGTTTACAACCGATTTTAACGATACATATAAGGCAACCTACGGCACAGATTTTCTGGATACACTCCCTGAGGTTGTGTGGGACAGAAAAGACGGCAACCACCTTGCAAGATACCGTTATCACGACCACGCAACTGACCGCTTTGTTGAGGCTTTTTGCGATAACATCGGCGATTGGTGCAAAAAGAACAACATTCTTCTCACAGGCCACATGATGGAAGAGCCTACTCTTGAAAGCCAGACCTGTGCTGTTGGTGAGGCAATGAGGGCTTACCGTTCATTTGGTCTCCCGGGTGTTGATATGCTTTGTGATAGCAGAGAATTCACCACCGTTAAGCAGGCGGCAAGTGCCACTCATCAGTATGGCTACCCCGGCGTTATGAGTGAGCTTTACGGCGTTACCAACTGGGACTTTGACTTCAGAGGTCACAAGCTTCAGGGTGACTGGCAGGCGGCTCTGGGCGTAAGCGTTCGCGTTCCTCACCTTTATTGGGTTTCGATGCGCGGTGAAGCAAAGCGTGACTACCCTGCATCAATCGGCCATCAGTCAGCCTGGTATAAGGAATATTCATATATTGAAGACCACTTTGCAAGAGTTAATACTCTCATGACAAGAGGAACTCCCGATGTTAAAATCGGCGTTATTCACCCCGTTGAGTCATATTGGCTTCACTACGGTCCAACAGATTTAACAGGTGAAGAAAGAGAAGAAATCGACAAGCGTTTTCAGAATATTACCGAGTGGCTGATTTACGGCACACTTGATTTTGACTACATCAGCGAATCCCTTCTTCAAAGCCAGTTTGCAGGTGCAGACGGCGGCTTTAAGGTTGGCGAAATGAAATATGATGTTGTGGTTGTTCCCGCTTGTGAAACCTTGCGAGCTTCAACTGTTAAGGCGCTCAATGAATTTGCCGACAAGGGCGGTAAGGTTATTATTATGGGCGAGGTTGCTTCGCTTGTGGATGCACAGGCTTCAGATGCACCTGCGCTCCTTGCCAAAAAATGTGAGTGCATAAGCTGGAGTAAAGCCGCACTTTTCAAAGCCCTTGAAGAGTACAGAACTATTGAAATATTCGGCAAATGGGGTCACCATTCAGACAACCTCATTTACGGAATGAGAAATGACGGTGACGGCAAGAACCTCTTCATCTGCCACGCAAAAGCCCCCGACAGAAGATGTGTTGACAAAGAAGAAAATTATCTCATCACAATCAAGGGTGAGTACCGCCCCATTGTTATGGATACACAAACAGGTGACAGCAGAGAAATTCCCGCAACATACAAAAACGGAAAAACTATTATTAACTGGACTTCATATTCACAGTCAAGCATTCTTCTTCGCCTTGAAAACGGCAGAAGCGAGCTTGCAGAGAATGAAAAAGAAGATTTGGGCGAGCTTGCATATCTTCAGAATGAAGCAGAGCTTATTCTTGACGAGCCCAATATTTGCGTGCTTGATATGGCTCAGTGGAAGATTGACGACGGCGAATGGCAGGAAAAAGAAGAAAGCCTTCGTCTTTGTGTAAAAGCAAAAGAAATGCTTAATTTCTCAACTGCGGCAGTTCAAGGCGCACAACCCTGGGTTGTGGGCAAGGTTGAAGCAAAGAACACAATCACCACAAGAATGACCTTCGTTTCAGAATTTGAGGTAGAAGATGCAGCTCTTGCCCTTGAGGATTTTGACATCAGCGACATTACCTTCAACGGGGAAAAGGTTGAAAAGGTTGCACAGGGCTATTATGTTGACTTCTCAATCACCAAAGTGAATATCGGCAAAATCAGAAAAGGTGAAAACACCGTTGAAATCACAAAGCCGTTTACCGTTGTTTCAAATGTAGAAAATGTGTTTATTCTCGGCAATTTCGGTGTTGAGGTTAACGGCACAGAGGTTAAGATTATTGAGCCGAAAAAGACCATCCGCATCGGCGATGTAACAAGACAGGGCTTGCCGTTCTACGGCGGTGCGTTGACTTACCGCTTTAAGCTCAACGGAGGCAAGAAAACAAAAATCCGCCTTGGCCTTTTTGCCGCACCCTGCGTTGTGGCTGACCTTGACGGAAAGCGAATTGCCAATGTTTCACTTGCTCCCTATGAGGCAGACCTTGGCCAGCTCAGTGAGGGCGAGCATACCCTTGATTTGAAGGTTTATCTCAGCCGAATCAATACCTTCGGCGCACTTCACCATTCAAACCTTGCTTGCTTGTGGTTCGGCCCCGACGGCTGGTATTCAAAGGATGAATACTGGAGCTATGAATACAGAATTACCCCCGACGGACTCTTCACCGCCCCCAGAATTTTTACAAAATAAGATAAAATCAAGACCTTGCAGATTTTGTTCTGCAAGGTCAATTTTGTTTATTCTTTTTCTATTTTGCAATAAGTGTCAATATGAGTTTTGTATTTAAGGTAGGTTGCATCTGCTTTTTCAGAAATACCAGCCTTATTCGCTTTGATTTGAGAAATGTCGCTTATAAACCCTGTCCCGTCTGCAAAGCATTCAACAAGATAATCGTTTATTTCTTTTGAATAATGGCTGATATCGCGGTAGTTATCGAGGTCGGTTGTTAGTTCAAAACTCTGAAAATCATAGACAGAAACATTTTGATATTGCTGAGCAAGTGTTACAATTTTCTCTTTTGCGTCGCAAAAAGCATCAAAGTGGCCATTATCTTTTGCATATATCCAATAAAGAGAAGAATATGGAGGGAAAAATAAAACATATTCTGTATTATTGTTTAATTCTGAAATGGTTGAAAACAAAAGGTCAACATTGGCGTTTACCGGGGTTTCTACTCCATCTGCTTCAATTTTGCTCACTCCGTATCCCCTTTTTTCTAAAGATTTCAAAACTGCATTTTCACCAATGGAAAAGTCACTGTGCCATGCACCAATTTCATCAATATCGGTGGAGCTTTTAATAAATGAAGGCACTGTTATATCAAGAGCTTCCATGCCTTTGATGATGAGGTCAACCGGCAAAAATCTGGTATAGACCTCACTGCTGAGAAGATATCTGTAGTCGTCACTATAACCGTTAATCAAATGTTCAGGAATGTTAAACTCTGCATTGTCAGGGTGAATAGCAAAGCGCTGAAGGTCAACTGAAACAAAAACTTTTTTGCAGCTTGAGTGTTCATTTATATACTTAAGATAAAAGCAGGTTTCAGGAACAGTCATACCGCCGATGTTAACCTTGAGAAGGTCAAGTCCCATTTTTTCTTTAAATAAATCAGGGTCAAAGTTTTGAGTCATAGAAGAACCCAGCATAATTGAATCATAGTTATAATTTTTAATTAAACCGGCACAAGAGAATTGGGGATTAAGATAATATTTATCGTTTTTATCATATCTGTATTGATACAAAGGGTCAACAATAAAAGTAATGCTACTGAGAATCAGTAACAGTACCAGTGAAAAAGAAATTGTTGAAATTGCCCATTTTTTATGTGTCATAAAAATCCCTCAGAAATTAAAATAGATAAATACGCTTTCTCTTGAAATAAATAAAACAGAAACCGTAAAAAGAACGGCAATAATAACTGAATTTAAGATTGTCGGCTTGAAATTTTTTGATTTTTCAATGACATTTTTGCTTAAGAAAACAACAAGGAATAAGCCAATAATCATAACGAAAACATAAGCTAAAGCGATGGGAGTAGGAATCCCCATAATTCCGTCATCAGTAAGGTTGGCAACGGCAGAAATACCGGGGTTTGAGAAATTGCCCATTGCTTTATATATACTGAGTGCCTGGTCAAAGCTTTCTGCTCTGAAAAGAACCCATAAAGCGTTAGTTATTAAAAAAGTAACGGTGATTTTGATTGTTTTTGGAATTTTAACAAGTATTTTTGAAAAAATCTTTTCAAAAACAATGCAAAGACCGTTAAGACCTCCCCACAAAACAAAGGTCCAGCTTGCACCGTGCCAAAGTCCGCTTAATAAAAAGGTTATCATATAATTTATATACATTCTTATTTTGCCTTTACGGTTGCCGCCTAAGGGGATGTAAA
Source organism: Clostridia bacterium (assembly GCA_017465465.1). GTDB lineage: Bacteria > Bacillota > Clostridia > Oscillospirales > Acutalibacteraceae > CAG-488. The sequence goes on from JAFTWE010000039.1 coordinate 37,489, forward strand.
TAAAGGTGCGTAATGCTCTGCCGAGAGTAATGTGCCAGCGCTTCCAGAATTCACCGATACTTTGTGATTTGTAAGGTGAATTAAAGTTCAGCGGAATATCAATGTTAAACATCTTTCCAAGGCCTATTGCCATATCAGAATAACCTGAGAAATCAAAATAAATCTGCAAAGTATAACTCAGTGAAGTTATCCACCCGGCGGCAAAAGAAAGCTCGTCTGAATTGAAGCCGTTGTTTACAAAGATATTAAGTGTATCGGCAATTACCAGCTTTTTGAACAGACCAAGCACAAAAATATAAATGCCTTTGCTGAAATTTTCAATTTTAAAACGTCGGTTTTCAGGATTTATGAATTGTGGCATCATTTCAGAGTAAGAAACGATGGGTCCTGCAACGAGCTGAGGGAAAAAGCTTACAAAAAGTGAATATGTTAAAATATCTTCAACCTTTTCTTCTTTTTTATAAACAGAAATAATAAATGAAAGCTGTTGAAAAGTAAAGAAGCTGATACCAAGCGGTAACAGAATATTTTTCAAAACAAAATCAGTGCCGAAAACAGAGTTGATGTTTTCAACAAAAAAGTCATAATATTTAAAATAGCCTAACAATCCGAGATTAAATAGAACTCCCGCAACACATAATCCTCCGGACAGCCATTTTTTATTAAAGGTTTTACTTATATAATAACCAATCAGGTAATTGATAACGATTGAAGCCAAAATGATAGGCAGATAGCTTATGTTAAAGTATGCATAGAAAAACAGAGAAGCGGCGACCAGAATAATGTTTTGAATAAGCATACTTTTGTGTGCGCAGAAATAGCCTATTAAAACAACAGGCAAAAATGCAAACACAAATTCATAAGATGAGAAAACCATAAAATAATCACCTGAAAAACGATTTAATAATATACTGATGAAAGATAAAACTGACCTGAAAATCCCCACAGAGGTTTCTGCGGGGATTTTACTTATTGCACTTCTGTTTCTGCAACAGCTGTGGTAGTTGTTGTGCTTTTCTCTGCGGCGAGGGCGTTAAGGTCTTTGCCGAGGGCATCGGGGAACTGATAATCTGCAAAGGGGAACTGGCCGTGAAGATATTTCATCTGAAAATCGACCGTAGGGCTTGTAACGCCCAGATAGCACTGATAAATTGCGGCGTTATAATATAAATTCTCAAGCATATCAGCGTGGTTGCTTGCTCTGTAGCCTGCCTTGTCAACGGTAACGGTAAAGAGATTGCCGTTTCTGTTACAGCTTACAAGCTGAACGCCGTTTTTCTTTTCATATTCGTTGCCCTTGTTTTCATAATATTCATAGAGGTTTTCAACCATCGACGGATAAAAAGATGTCTTAACGGTGTAGACGACATTAACATCGTCTTTTTTAACGCTTAAGTAGCCGTTTGAAAGCTGGTCCTCGGTGAGGGTGTCGGCGGGAACATCTCCCTGATAATATGCAAGGGGAACGGTGATTTCAACAGTTTCTTTAGTGAGGTCGAGAAGTGAATTTTCAACAACAATAACCTCGTCACTGCTTTCATGACCTTGCTGAACAGCCGCGGCGGCAGTTTCACCCTCAACGTCAAAATGCTGTTCTTTAACACTGTTGTCGCTTATGTACCACACAAGAAGCACAAGGAAAAACAGCGCAACAAAAGCAGATACGGCAATTATTGCCTTTTTGCTTTTACTGTTTTGCTTAACATCAGGGTCAAGCTCCTGCTGATAATCTTTTTTTGGCATAACTTCCTGTGATGCATTTTTGTTTTTTTTCATAAAGAGTCTCCTCTCAAGCAATGCACTATGAGAACATTATATTATCACTTGACGATTTTGTCAAATAAATTAGCTTTAATCAAAATAAAGGTCAAGGGCGTTACGCTCCTTGGTTTCAATATAGCCCACAGATTGGGTGCTGAGGTCCGTACCGTAAATTTTGTTGGCAGAGCTTACAATCTTGTAAATCCTGCCGTTTGTGATGAGATATCTGACAGCCTCATTGTAATATGCTTCGCTTCTGAAACGGATTTCAATATGACCGTCGGGGCTTTGTGCCATAAGCTGTTTCAGCCTTGCAACTGCCTTTGAATTAAGGGAGCTGAAAAGGCGGTCGGTCTTAGCAAAGTAATTTGCCTTTGTGCTTGTGCAGTCAAAAAACTGAGGATAGCCGAAGTGGTCAATAGAAATTTCTTCATCACTCAGGTTCATAAAAAGGTGAGATAGTGTTTCTTGTGAATTTTCGGCGGTGGGGTCGTCCCAGGTAACATCCAGGTGATAATATTCACCGTCTATTTTTATTATGTTCCACATGTGGCCCTCGGTTTTGCCGTCATAATTCACAGCCTCACCCGAAACGGTGTAGCACTCAAGCCCTGCTTTTTCGCAAAGGAGCTTTGCGGCCTTTGAATAGCCCTCGCAGGCAGAAAGTCCGTCAATCAGGCAGCTGTATGGGGTGGAGGAGGTTTCGGCAACGGTCACATCGTAGGTGCATTTGTTTACAATATAATCGTGAATGAAAAGCTCTGTTTCAAATTCGTCTGAGCCTTCCGGCAGTTGGGCCAGAATCTGCTCACAGACGCTGTTTAAGGTGTTTGCTCTCACCCTTTGTTCAGGGGGAGTTAAAGTGTAGCTTGGCTTAAAAAAGCAAAGCCCGTCAGAGGTTGCAATGGTGCTGTTGCGCCCAAAGCACATAAGAGTAGGGTTGTCGTAATTAAGAGCCTGAATAACCTCGGTCAACTCATCGCCTGTCATAAGCGGAATCTGAATGAGGGTAGGGAATTCTGCTTCTGCATTGTAAACCTCAGAAAGAATGTGGTTATATGCCTTTTTCTGCGCTTCGTCAAGAGCGCCGAAATGATTTTTATAAGCTGAGCCAAGCTCACTTTCTTCTGCTGAAACCTCGTTCCAGTTGATAACCGTATCAGAGCCGAAAACAGAATCAACAGCCTCTAAAATTTCAGTTTTATGGCTGACGGCAACTGCGATTAAAACAAGCACCAGCGTCAGTGATAAAAATTTTTTCATACTGCCACCTATTTAAGCTCTTCTACCGAGCTGACGGCAACTGCCTTTGCGCCCTCTTTTTGAGCAATAAGCTCAATCACATCAAGGTTGTCGGCGGTGTCAACAAAAGAAATGTTGCTGTTGCCCGAAAGCTCGCCTAAAACGCCTTTGTAAATTTTCATCGGGTCTTCCATATTTTCGGGAGTGATATAATTTTCTGCCATTGCGCAGAATAAATCAGCCTGACCTGAAAGCCCTGCTTCTTTAAAATATTTGAGATATTTCAAAAGAGATTCACCGCGGATAGTCTGCTTGCCGGGGGTGAGGATAAGGGTGAGGTCCTCGGTTCTGTATTCAATTCTTTCGGGCACGGTGTATTCCACGCCGTCCATATAGTTGATTGCAAGGGCAAAGGTGTTTTCGTTTGATGAAACATAGCGGTCAATTTCTATGCCGTAATCAGCGCTTACCGCATTCATAACCTCGTTTTCGCCGCCTGCTTCATAGCTTTTAAGATAGCTGTTTTTTACCTGAATGGGGCAGATTTTTACTTCAGCGTCTGAAGCGTCAGCCTTGGCAAGGACCATAAAATAAATTTCTTTTTCCCCTGTTTCGGCGGTTTTGGTTGAAGAGATGCTCATAAAAAGAATTGTGGCATCTCCCGTGTTGCCCGAAAGGGAGCCTTCGTCCTGAGAGTCTTTTTCAAAAACGGACATAATTTTGTCAAGATTAAAGCTGTCAACCTTTGAAGAAAGATACACCAATGTTCCGCTTCCGAAAACAAGAATAAACGCAACAAAGCCAAGGATGATGTATTTCCACCGTCCTTTTTTCTGCACCCTGACAGGGTTAAAAAGTCTTTCGTCTTTTTTGCTCATAAACTCACTTTACCTTTTTAAAATTACTGATGAGTTTCCGGAAATGCTGACAGAAATTCCGTCACATTCGCCCTCACCGAAAATAATATAACTGCCGTGTCTGTCCTCAGGGAGGAAATATCTTATGGGGTGATTGTTGCTGTTTGAAACAACGGTGATTTCATCTCTTGAAAAAGCCACACAGCCCATCACCGCAGAAATAAATCTGCAAGGGGCTGACTTAAACTGCGGGCATTCTCTTCTTACCTTTCCCAATGTGCGGTAAAATTCCGTAAGCTCGCCGTTTTCTTTTCCCCAAGGGAAATACCCTCTGTTAAAGGGGTCCTTATAGCCCTCCATACCTGCTTCGTCACCGTAATAAATACTGGGCACACCGGGGAGGGTGAACTGCAAAACTGCCGCCTGCTTTAAAAGGCGGATGCCAAGCTGTTTTTTATCTTCATCAAGGGTTCTGCCCGATTGCCACTCTCTGTCACGGTAGATACAGCTTTCTCCCGCAAGGGCGGTGATTGCCCTTTGAGTGTCGTGAGTGCCGATATGATTCATAAGCACATCAATAACGGGCTTAGGATAATTTTCGGTAACGGTGGCAACTGTTTTTTCAAAGCTTTCAGCATTGCCTCGGCGGACAAAATCAATTATGCAATCCGCAAAGGGATAATTCATAACGCTGTCAAGCTGTTCGCCCTGCAAATATCTGCGGCGCTTGCCGTAGCTTGATTTGTTGGAGGCATCCTCCCACACTTCACCGATAATAATTGCATCGGGTGAATGTGATTTGACACCCTTTCTCAGCGCGTCAAGAAATTCATCGGGCAGCTCGTCTGCAACATCAAGCCTCCAGCCGCCTGCGCCCAAAGAAAGCCACTTTTTTATTATGCCGTTTTCACCTGAAATGTAATCAATAAATTCGGGGGTTTCTTCAATAATTTCGGGCAGAGTTTCAATGCCCCACCAGCTGTGGTATTTCTCAGGCCAATTAACGAATTTAAACCAAGGATAATAGTCAGATTCCTTGCTTTGATACGCACCCTTGTCGGGGTATCTGCCGTTTTTGTTAAAATATCGGCTGTCACTTCCCGTATGGCTGAAAACGCCGTCGAGAACAATTTTTATTCCAAACTCACGAGCCTTTTTGCAAAGAGAAGCAAAATCCTTTTCGTTGCCCAAAAGGGGGTCGATTTTTTCATAATCTGCGGTGTCGTATCGGTGATTGGAGTGAGCCTCAAAAATGGGGTTGAGGTAAATGCAGTTAACCCCAAGAGAGCTGATGTAGGGGAGCTTTTCTTCAATGCCCTTAAGGTCACCGCCAAAATAATCGTTGTTGAGAATTTTGCCGTTTTTGTCAGGGCGCCAATAAGGCTCTGCGTCGTAGTCGGTTCTTAAAATTCTGTCCTCAGGGACTCCCTCTTTTTTCTTCCCCGAGTTATAAAATCTGTCGGGAAAAATCTGATAAATTACGCCGCCCTTTAACCAATCGGGGGTGGTGAAATTTTTGTCGTAAACGGTAAACTGCCACTCTTCCCCCGAGGGAGAAAAGCAACCGTTGAGTGTGTCACGGTAGCGGAAAATCTTGCTTACGCCAAAGCCCGTGTCATATTCAAAGAAGTAAAAATACAAGCCCCTTTCAGGGAAAGAAAGCTGAACCTTCCACCATTCTTCGTTTTCACCTTGCATACAGTCCCACCACATAGGGTAGCGGACCGCCTCTTCGCCGTCTTTGGTTATAACCACTCTTGCTCCCGTGCAGGCAAAATCTCTGGGCAAAACAATTCTGAAGGTGATTTCGGTTTCTTCCTTCACCGCACCGAGGGGGTATTTATGATATTCTTTTGTGGGAATATATGGAATATACATTATTATTGCTCCGGAATGTTTTGATTATCAGGCTGTGAAGCTTCTTCACTCTGAGATGTGTTGCTCTCATCAACCTCACTTGAGGGGTTGGTGGGCAAAAGAGTGGTGCTTTCTGCTGTGGTTGTGTTTTGCGGAAGGTAGGTTTTTGAATCGTGATACTCTGTTTCTGAAATATCAAGAAGTGCATCAGAAATTATAAATCCCACCGCGATAAAAACCAATGTTATTAAAATTATAAAAACATATTTAAAAATATTTTTGAAAAAAATCTTTCTCTTTTGTGACTCGCTTATTGAAAAGGAGTCGTTATATTGATTTTCTTTAAAATCAGCAAAGGCTTTTCTGCGCCTTGCGCCGTTATTTCTCTGGGCCATAAATAACTCCTTTCTAAGCAAATACTCCTGAGCCGGTGATGCCTGTAACTGCCATTGACAAAAGCGCAACATAAATAAACATTATCGGAGTGCCCTTGAACGGCTCGGGAATTTTCTTGTTGTGAGCAATTTTGGTAAAGCCGACGCTTATGAGAAGTGAAGCCACAATAAATGCAACCCCTGAGCCGAAGGCTGTGCCGATACTTTCCCAAAAGGTGCTCACGCTTCTGTGGTTAATAAGGGGAATTGCCATAACAAGCGTGTTCATTGCGCACATAGAAATTTTAGTCATAAATCGCTTGTCGGGCTTGAGAATAATCAGACTCAGTGCGCCCGAAACAAAATAAACCGCCATCAGCACACCGAAAAAGATGAGAAAATGAATGGTCTGATTTTGACTTTCAATAACAGGGATGTAATCGAGCAAGCGGCAGATTACGGCAGTAACGGTTGAAAAATAAATAATCATACCCGCCGTTGAAAAAAGCTTTTTGGGCTTTGACGCCATTCTGATTGCTTCGCTTATACCGTATCCGCCGTTGAACACAAGATTCTGCACGATTACGGCATAAATTGCCGCACTGAGCATATCGAAAAACCACACCACATTCTCCACCTCCTGAAATTTAAAGCTTTCGGCGTATCAAGCCGTTTTTGTCTTGAAATACACCTGTATGTCGGCGACAAAGAAACGGCTCGCTACACCAAAATCTTTACAATTTGGGTTGCCAAAAGGTAACTCTGTCGCAATTTTAAAATTAAATCATATTATAAATTAAGAATTCTTTTTAAATCTGTTTCTGATTGCATAAGTGAGGGTTGCTTCCTTGTCGTCGCTTTCATCAAGGGTAAACCTTGATTCAATTTCGTGAAGCTTTGACGGCTGTCTTTTAATAATCTGCGCCTTATGTGCCGCAGAAAGAATGCCGATTACAAAAAGTCCGCCAAAGGGCATAAGAAGTCCGCTTAATCCGTCAATAAAAGGAATATCAATTCCCAGAATTTTTCCGCTTCCCAAAACCTCTCTTATGAGCCCTACCGCCAAAAGAATTGAGCAGTAGCCCAGAAGTGAAGCTATGGCATCAAAAAAACTCAGCTTTACCGAATGCTTAACTGCGTATTTTTCACAATGAACACAGTTGAGCGAGCTCATTACCATAAGGGGAAGATAAATTCCCAAGGAAGAAAAGGTAGCAAAGGAATATTTTTCAAAAACATACATAACGGGGAAAACCACAATTATTCCTATAACAGAATAAATTCCCATTCTCACCCAGCGGGGAACTTTTTTGAGAAAAAGTGAGGCAAAAACCTCGCACAAAATCAAAGACAGTGAAAACACAACCGACAGCGCAAGGGCATTTAAAACCGATGTTGCCGCCGCGGCAACGGGGCAGATGCCGATTACCTGCACAAGAACAGGGTTTCGGATAAATCCGCCAAGTCGAATCATTTTTTTAAGTGAGGCTTTCTGTTGGCTCAACAGTATTCACCTCCGCTTTTTTCTTTTTGGCTTTGAAAATATATTTTTCTGCCGCAGGCCAGAAGGCATTTGTAAGAAGAACGGCAAAACTGCCTGCATCCTCATAAGAGCTGACCTGATTTAAAATAATATAAACAACGCCCATCATCACACCGTAAAAAATTCTGTGTAAATTCTTTTTGGGCGAAAGCGCTTCCTCCGTAACAAAGAAAACCGCAATGCACAGGGTAAATCCGCTGCACATTCTAAGGCAGATAATTCTCAACGCGTTGGGGCTGAAAAGATTATCCGCGCTGATTGCGGTTAAAATCACTGCACCGACAAAGCAGGTTAAAAGAAAGCTCAGGGAGTTAATGAAGCTCTTCGGATGCCTTATAAGCACAACGGCCAGAAGCCCCAGCATTGCCACGGCGCAGGTCATGCCCGACGGACCGGGAACGGCGCCGATAAAAGCATTGATTAAATCCACCGCGGTAACAATGGGTGTGCCTTGTGAAAGGCTTTGTGCTATTGAAGCTCCGCCGACTTCTGCCGAGGTGTAAGAAAAAATCAAATCGGGCTTGCAGATGCTCATAAAAGCAACACCTGCCGCAACGCTCGAAAACGGCGCGTGATTCAGCGAGCCAAAGGGGGTTTTAACAAGAAAGATTGAAAAAGCACAGCTTACAACAGGCACCCAGAGGGGAACGGTTGCCGGCAGCATAAGAGCGGTCAGTCCGCCGATAAAAAGAGCGTGGCAATTTTTAATTTTGAATTTGTGCTTTATAATTTTGCAGCCGATATAATCAAAAGCCACAGCGCTTATAACCGATACGGCAAAATTCATTAAAGCTACCGTACCGTTGAGCGCAACTGAAACCGTGAGCAGAACGAGCATCGCAAAGCACATATCGGGATAATAAGTGCTTTTCTTTTTTCTGTGTTTGTGTAACCCGGGCATCTGCTCACCTCTTTCCATATTTTATTCATTGAAAAATAATTTAATTATAGATTATAATTTGCATAGACACAAACGCTGAAACAAAGGAGGATTTGCCGTGAACATTCATTCTCTGGGCAAAAATAAGTTTATTGTGGAGCTTTCCAGAAGTGATATGCAGGAATTAGACATTACATACGAGGAAATGGATTACTCCAAAATCGAAACCCGTCGGGTTATCTGGACAATTCTGCAAAAGGTCCGTGACGATTTCGGCAAGGATGTTGACCCGACAGGGAACTTGCTTATTGAAGCCTCTGCAGATTCTCAGGGAGGCTGTGTGCTGAGCTTTACCGTAAGCGAAAAGCGAAGAAGCTGCGACCTTCGTCAGGCGTTGAAGCTTACAAAAACCACCGACAGCATCGTTTATGAATTCAGCTCAGAAAATGCCTTGCTGGATATGCTCACTGCGGTGGGAGCCTCTGCTTTTAAAAATCAGAACAGACTTTTTAAAAACGGTGAACGCTTCCGCCTTGTGCTAAAAAAGCAACCGGGCTATGCCGATAAAATGCTCATAGAAGAATACGGCGCTCAGGTGGGCAGAGACACTCTGACCCTCAGCCATACCTTTGAGCATTGGCAAAGTGTGGGAATGCTTTAAGCGTTGCGGATGCTTTCAATAGCGGCAGAGGTATCTTCTGCACCGAAAACGGCACTGCCTGCCACAAGCACATCAGCTCCCGCCTTCTTAACAAGGGGGGCGGTTTTTTCGGCTATTCCGCCGTCAACCTGAATGTGAACAGAAAGATTTCTTCTGTCAATTTCTTCCCTGATAGCCTTGATTTTGGGGAGCATATCTGCCATAAAGCTCTGGCCGCCAAAGCCCGGCTCAACGGTCATAACAAGCACCATAGATATTTTATCAAGATACGGAAAAACAGCCTGAGCAGGAGTGCCGGGTTTAACGCTCAGAGCAGGGATTTTTCCGTATTTTTTGATTTCTTCAATAGTTTCGTCAATGTCGCTGTCACTTTCAACGTGAAAGGTGATTCCGTCAGCGCCTGCGTTTGCAAAATCCTTAATGTAAAAAAGCGGGTCGCTTATCATCAGGTGAACATCAAAAAACTTCTCACTGTGGCGGCGGAACATTTTCATAACAGGTGCGCCAAAGGTAATGTTTGGCACAAAGTGACCGTCCATAACATCAACATGAATCCAGTCTGCGCCGCAACGGTCAATTTTAGCAATTTCTTCCCCGGCTTTTGAAAAGTCGCAGGCAAGAATTGACGGTGAAATTAAAATTTTGTTCATCTTGCAATCTCTCCTGACTGAATTTTAATAAGGTTTCTGTAAACTGCAATGTGAGAGGGGGAAACAAATTTATCCTCGTGAATACTTCCGAAATACCAGCGTGTGAATTTGCACGAGCTGTTGATTTCTTCAAAATAAGAGTTAAGGCCTGTGAAACGCACATTTTCCTTATCCTTAAGGTTGAGGAACGCCTTGATTTTCTGCGGAGGCTCGTGAGTGATGATGAAGTCAACCTCAAACTTTTCTTTTTCAAGATTGTGAACACCGTTTTTCATTTCTTCCGCAGAGGGGATTTCTGCCTTTGACCAGGTGTTGTTTTCAAAGCGGATGTCAATGTCGGGGCTTTCACCGCCGCCCATTGCAAAGATTTTTTCACCCTCAATTTCAAACACATAGCCTCGAAGCAGGTGATAGATATTATCTCTTATTTTATGAGCCATACCTCCTGCAAATTCTACAAGGGGGTACTTTGCAAGCAGGTCAAAATTTTCGTGAGTTCCGTCAACAAAGCAGATTGTATATGGCTTTTTTGAAAGCTTGTCCAGAGTTACTCTTTCGCTCTTGTCACCGTTCCATATAAACCCGAAATCACCGCAGATAATAAGGGTGTCATCTTTTTTGATATTTTTGAATGTCGGCTGTTTAAAAATTTTTGCATCGCCGTGCATATCACCTGTTACAAAAATCATAGTTTCGCTCCCGTCTGCAAAATATAAAATTTTGCTACACTCTTTATTTTTCCGGAATTGTTTGATATAATATTTATACTATTATATAATACAACAATTCATGGTGGTTTGTCTATGAAAAAAGTTATAATTTTTGTAAGTATTCTTGTTTTAATTTTAACATCTGCGGTTATTCCTGCCAATGCGCAGGATTATTCCTCTTATGTGGAGCTTAACTGCGAAATTGACTATATGATTAGCCTTGATGACGGCAGTGTGGTTATTTCTAAAAATGCGCAGAAAAAAGCCGCCCCCGCGTCAATGACAAAAATCACCACCGCCTTGGTTGTTTTGCAAAATTGCCCCGACCTTAACGAAACGGTTACCGTTTCACAAAACGCCATAAATGTTCTTCTGGGCACGGGCAGCTCCCTTGCAGGCCTTAAGGCAGGGGAACAGATGAGCCTTCTTAATATGCTTCATTGCCTTATGATTCCCAGCGGTAATGATGCGGCGGTTGTGCTTGCGGAGCATGTTGCAGGCAGTCAGGAAAAATTTGTTCAGATGATGAATGACTGCGCAAAAAAGCTTGGCTGTAAAAACACTCATTACGATAACCCTCACGGCCTTGACAGTGAAACTCACTACACCACCGCAGAGGATATTGCAATAATTGCAAAGGCGGCACTTGAATATAACAGCTTTAAAAATATTGTCTGCGAGGCAAGATACAGTATGCCTGCAACCAATATGAACAAAGAGCGCACACTCATTAACACAAACTCAATGCTTAACCCTGCATATATAACATATTACAGAAGCTTTGTTAAGGGCATTAAAACAGGTCACACCGAGGACGCAGGCTATTGCGTTACAACCTATGCCTCTAAAGACGGCTACAATTACCTCGCCGTTGCAATGAACGGTGACTACCGCGACTCCGATAAAGACAACATAGAAGAAAATCAGTCTTTTATGGACACTATCAGAATGTATGAATGGGCGTTTGCAAACCTGAGCTACGAGCTTGTTGCCCCAAAAAGTATGATGGTTTCTGAAGTAGGGGTTAATTATTCGTGGAAAACCGACTATGTTCAGCTTATGCCCAAGGAGGATTTCAGAACCCTTGTTCCCACAGGAACAGATGAGGGAAGTGTTCTCATTGAGCCTATTGAAAAACCCGAAACTGTGGATGCTCCCATAAAAGCAGGCGATGTTGCCTGCAAGGCTAAAATTATTTATGCCGACACCGAAATTGCAACAATAGATTTGGTTTATTCCCAAAGCGTGAGCAAAAACTATCTTCTTTACGGCTGGAGCCTTCTGATGAGGCTGCTTTCAAGCACAATATTTAAAATTCTGTTTGCCCTTGCGGTTATCGGAGTTATAGTCTATGTTGCCCTTGTTATGCGCTCAAACGCAGTGAGAAAGAAGAAAAAGAACCAGCTCAAAATCGTTAAAATCAACGATATGGAAAAAGCACAGAATACCAAAAAGCAAGACAGAAATTACAAACCGAAGCACTGATTCAGCCTCCCTTTGCACAAGGGAGCCTGAAAAATTTGCAGAAAACTCCCCCAAACCAATCGGTTTGAGGGAGTTTTAAGTTTACTGTATAATATTCCGCATTACGAATTGCGAATTAAATAACCACAAGCGCCATGATTCCTGCAAATGAGAGGGCAACTGAGGCGATTTCTCTTGCACTTGGCTTTTTGGCTGTGAAAAAGCCAAGAACGGTTGACACAATCATAACTCCGCCCGTAACCATCGGGTACTGGGTAGAGGCAGGCACATGAACAAGAGCTATGAGCAAAAGGTAGTTTGCAACCTTGTTTAAAATTCCGTAAGCATTGAGCTGAAAAACTGAAGCCTTATCAATTTTGGGAAGCTGTTTTCTGAGAAAAATGAGGAAAATTCCTGCAATAACCACCGTTGCCGCGGCAGAAAGAATTGAATACCCTGCCGAGCTTGTTTTTGGGAACTCGCTTTCCTGAAAAATCTTTGAAAGCACACCTGACATTCCGTTAAAAATAAAAATTCCTGCGTAATAAATGTAGCCTTTTTTGTTGCCGTCACTTTTCTGAAAGGTGAGGCAAAGGGCAAGAGTTATAACAATAAAGCAAACTATTTTGCCCTTGGTAAGAGGCTCACCGTAAAAGAGAATTCCTGCAACAAAGGGGAGAACCATACCGCCAAGCATTGAAAAAATTGAATAAAGTGAAAGATTTATGTAAGCCAGTGCCTTAAGGCTGCATACAATACAGGCTATCATATTAAGCGCAGTGATAACCGACATCACAAGGGTGTAAAGTGTAAATTCAAAACGAAAGCTGTTGATTGCAAGCAAAACAAAAAGACCTGCAATGCTTCCGCCGAAAATAAAAATCATAGATGAAGCAAGGCTGTTGCCGTTTTTGGTTTCGTATTTTTCGTTAACAAGAAACTGAACGCCAAACATCACAACCGCCGCTAAAATAAGACCGTAATACAAAAAATCATTCCTTTCCAACGGACAATTATACATAAAATATCCTCACAAGTCCATATAAATTTATATTTTCCTATTGTAATTTTAATTTAATGTATGTATAATATATGGGTCGTAAGATGCGGGAGTAGTATGTTATGTATCATTTAGGGTGACGATAGTGATTTGAGCCTGCCCAAAAGCGAGTCTTTTTAGCGCTTTTCGGCGTTTCGAATTTGAAAGGCGATAGCCTGTCTTCATCCTCAACTGCCAAAAATCATCTAAAAATCCTTAGCTTTTGGGTCGAAGATTTTTTATCGTGAGGATTTTTGGCAATTCAAGGCACAAAACGGAGCAAATCCTATTGGATTTGCGAGTATTTTAACAAAGAAGTGACGGAAATCATCCGATAAAAAACACGGCTCAAATTACTACCGTCACCCTACCCGCTAATATCCCCGATTTTTCGGGGTGGAGGAGAAAGAACATGCTTGGGAAATATGTTCGTGTTAAAGTAACCCATCCCATTCATTCTCACAATGCGGAAGAGAATATTACCTATGACCTCAACTTTGGTCAGGTGGAGGGCAACAAACGCTTCAACCTGGCAGTCAAGGGCGCCTATATTATGGGCATCAATCATCCCGTTCGCAGTTTTGATGGCAGGGTTATAGCAATCGTCAGGTATAAAGACAATGATTCTGTCTATATCGTGGTTGCACCTAAAAGCACAAGATTTATTAACATTGATATCATCGTTGCAATGAATTTTGCCCTCGAAGGCAGAGATTACACTCTTGACTGCCTTTATGAAAGGTCCTGCGGTGCGGTGGTATTCAGAGAAATCGGCGGAATGACAAGATTTCTTCTTATTAAAAACCGCAGAAGTGCCCACTGGGGCTTCCCGAAGGGTCACGTTGAAATGGGCGAAACCGACCAGCAGACGGCTTACCGTGAGGTTCTGGAAGAAACGGGAATTCACATCCGATTTTTACCTGGCTTTGTAACAAGAAGTCAATACAGCATCCAGGGCAAGGTTGAAAAGAGCGTAAGCATTTACCTTGCAACAACTGATGACACCAACACAATCATTCAAAAAGAAGAAATTGAAGATTATGTCTGGCTCGGTTACGATAAGGCAAAGACCCGTCTTAAGTTTGAAAATGACCACGCAATTTTAGATAAGGCGGTAGAATTTATCGCCAAAAATACAGTGAAAGCCTGAGGAAATATTATGGATGCAATAATCCAATCTTTCGTCTCCCTTTTGCAGGATAAAATCCCCGAAGAATTGGTGGTTTTTGTCATTTCTCTGTTCCCTGTGTTGGAATTGAGAGGCGGTCTTATTGCGGCAAGTCTTATAGATATTGAATGGTGGAAGGCATTTGCTTTTTGCTTTTTAGGTAATATGCTTCCTATGCCCTTTATTCTTCTTTTTATCAGAAAGATTTTTCAGCTTATGAAAAAATGCGGACCTCTCGGCAAGATTGTGGACAAGCTTGAAGAAAAAGCTCACAAGCATTCTGATAAGGTTGAAAAATACGGCTTCTGGGGCTTGTTTATTCTGGTTGCAATTCCCTTGCCCGGAACAGGCGGCTGGACAGGCGCTCTTGTTGCCGCGCTTATGGATTTGAGAATGAAAAAAGCCTTGCCTGCGATTGCATTAGGCGTTTTGGTGGCAGGCATAATCGTAGGCACTCTTTCTTATGGAATTGTAGGTCTTTTTAATTAAATAAAAATTTAACGCAGGAGTTTCGGCTCCTGCGTTTTTTAGCCTCCCCTGTGTAAGGGGAGGTGGGTTTCGCTTGTCGAAACTCGGAGGGGTTGTCAAGTCAACAATCCCTCAGTCTTTTTGCTACGCAAAAATCCAGCTCCCTTTACACAAGGGAGCCTGAATATAAAATTTAACGCAGAGGTTGTGTCCTCTGCGTTTTTGTTCTGTATATATCCCTATTGAGATAGGTGGGATTGTTCTTTATATCATAGAAAAAAGAGTTTTGAAGAATGAAATTATTGCAGTGAAAAAATTGGCATCTGAGTCCGTTGTGTTGTCGGTTACCTCAAAAGAATCAATGACTTCGTCTGTATCGGTGCGATAAGTTGTGCCCACAATCGCATCGTCGGTAAATGTAAATGCTGTGTAGGTGGGAACACGCACATCAAAGGCAGAAACAGTAAAGGAAGCGGTTGTTTCGGGAAGCGGGTCGTAGTTACTGCCTGAAGCTGAGGAGGACTGAACATACACCGTACCCTCGCCGTCTGTGGCTTTGCCTGCATACATAGTGTCTGTGCGTGAATAAAAATGGTCGTGTCCGCTCAGGCACAGGTCTATATCGTATAAATCATAGAGCGATGAAAAGTAAAGTCTTTCTTCTGAAAAATCATCGTCGCTTAATGAGGCTGAATAAGGGTTGTGGTGCATTGTAACAACTCTCCACTTGGTGTCGGGATATGCACGTGTGGCTTCACGCAAAACCTTTGCGGTGTCAAGCATAAAGTTGTTGTTTGAGTTGATTGTAATAAAAAGCACATCGCCGTAAGTGTAATAATATCCCGTTCCGGCTTCACTTGGCATAAGCTCGTCAACCTCGTTGGGGTTGTTAAAAATTTCGCCGTAAAGCGTAGAATCATCGTCGTGGTTGCCGATGGTGTTGGCAACAGGCAGAGAGCGCAAGGCTTCGGGCGAAAGGTAAGCCTTCATCTGAACAAGGCTGTCGGGCGATTGAAACTGGTCACCGCCTGAAATTGCAAAAGCGGCATTGGGGTAAGCTGTGAGCATTTTATCAACCGTATAGTTCCAGCCGCAGGTGTCACGGATAAGTATTTCTTCAAGTGTTTCGTCGCCTGAACGCCCGATTTGTGCATCGGAAACATAGAGAACGGTGAAATCGTCTGCCGGCTGAACCGTAAACGGCTGTGCTTGGCTGAAAACGCCGTTTTCTGTGTATGAATAGTAATAGGTTTTGCCGGGCTCAAGTCCTGTTACGGTAACCTTGTTTGATTTGAGGTTTTCGATAGCGTCGGCAGTGGTGACGTCAAACTCTTTGGCGTCAGACATATCACTGTTTTGTGAAACCCTGAAAGAGGGATTACTGTCTGCCGAGCCTGACAGCCACGCAAAACGAAGCTCGCCGACTGCGGCACCGGGAGTAACAGAAATCACCGTGTCATCAGCCTGTATTTGTGACCATCTCGGTGAAAACTCTGTGAGCACTTCGTCTTTATATGCAAAGCCCGGCTCCGCAAAAGCCGTAATGCTCATAATAAGAGTAAGAACAAGAACAACTGCTATTGTTTTGATTGTTTTCTTCATATTGATTCCTCCAATTCCATACTAATAATTTAATACTAAAACTGAAATTTGTCAACGAAAAAAAGCAGCTCACTTTTGCGAGCTGCTGAGGTTACCTTAACAAAAGGTTGAATTAGATTAAATTCCGTCAAATACACCGTGGTGCTTATTGAGAAGCATATACAAGTTATTTTTGTAGCTCTCGATTGTTTGCTCGATGATTTCAACCGCAGCCTCTTTACCGCGGATTGTGTCAACAGATGTTTTCTTTCCGCCCTCAAGCATTTTGTAAACCTCAAAGAAATGCTTCATTTCGTTATAAACATGGTCAGGAAGCTCTTCAAGATTTTTGTATGAATTATATGTGGGGTCGTTAAAGGGGATTGCGATAATTTTGTCATCCTTTTTGCCGCCGTCGGTCATAGTAATTACGCCGATTGGATAACAGCGCACAAGGGTGAGCTGATTGATTTTTTCTGAGCAGAGAACAAGCACATCCAACGGGTCCTCGTCGTCGGCATAGGTTCTGGGAATAAAGCCGTAGTTGGCGGGGTAGTGGGTTGAAGTGTAAAGAATTCGGTCAAGGAGCATAAGACCTGTTTCTTTATCAAGCTCATATTTATTTTTGCTTCCCTTTGTGATTTCAATAACTGCATAAAAATCGGTAGGAGTGATTTTTTCAGCGGCTATGTCATGCCAGATGTTCATTTTTTGCCTCCTGATTTAATATATTCTTCTAACAGCTTCAGGTCTGCCGTGGAAAGTGTACCGTCAAAGTCAAGGTCACCTGCCGCGGCATCCTTGTCGTCATAAAAAACTTCCGCTTTAAGTATCAGGCTCAGAAGCTCATAGTCATTCTTGTTCACTTCTCCGTCATCGTCAATGTCGCCGTAAAATGAAATTTCAAGGCTGTCAATGAGGTTGCCCAATGTGTCATAAAGCATAACAAATCCGTTTTCATAAACGGCATCTCTGTTATAAAACTGATTGATGATGTAATCGGTGCTCATTTGAAGATAAACACCTGTAAGGTATCCGAGGCTCATTCTGAAGGTGGATTTACCCTTCAGCGCCAACTGCATTTCATCGGTAAAAGCCTTGATACAAACGTTATTATATCCCTCTTGTGCCGAATCAGTCCATTGAGAATAATCGTCACCAACGGTGAAATAGCTGACTCCCTCTTCGGCGGAATAAGAGCGGTTGTGCGCTCCGTCAAAGCCCTCGGGGTATTCCAGAGGGATGCAGGCGTTATAGCCGTCGGGCACGGTGATGCTCACCACAACGCTGTATCGGCTGCCTGCCTTAATCGGAACCGGCTCGTCAAGCTCTACGGTGTAATATCCGCGGTGGTCAAGATGGCCTGATTTTTCGGCAGATAATTTACCGTCGGTAGGCAGGTCATCTTCATCAAGGAGAGTGAAAACCCTGACGGTGTAATCCACATCATTCTGAACGGTGTGGAATGAAACAGCCTTTAATGCTTCAAGGCTGTCAGCGGTGAAAACATTTGCCATTGTCATTTTGTTTTCACCTGTGATATATGCCCAGCCCTTGTAGCCGAAGCCGTCATATTGATAGATGTTGTCATAATTGTCGGCACTTTCCATTTCGTAAGTAACGAAGCAGGAAAGTGAGGGGTCACAGTAAGAAACCCAACAGTAGCCGTCGGTTCCCCAATATTCACCCCAGGAATTTTTAACGAGCCACGCGCCGTCACGCTCAGGGGCGCGCTTGAAATTATCCTTGCTGAAATCATCGTCCCAGCCGACGATAACGGCGGTGTGGTTGGTGTTGGTTACACTTTTTTGATAATATGCCGCACCGTTGTCGGAATAATTTAAAAATGACTGAGAGTAATAAAATGAAACGGTGATTGAGCCGTTGTCAATAATTGCCTGCTTAATGCCTGTTTCATCGTCAGGCGAAATGTATTTTGAATTTTGCAGATGAGCGTAAGAGGAATAACGGTTTTCTTCACCGTAATTGCCCATAGCCTCGGGGAAGCCGTTGAAGGGCGCGTTTTCTTCTTTTTCGGCACCTGACCAGCGGGCAAGGGCAAAAACAGAGCGCATCCAGTTGCCGCCGTCGGTATAAGGGGAGTCAGAAAAAATTCCGTCGCCGCAGGTGGGGTCTGCCTCATTGTCACTAAGGCTACGAAGCCCAAACCAGGTGAGGTGAGCCTCAGAATAATCCACAGTATTTACATCTTCAAAGCCGCTTTTAACAGCGCTTGATTCGGCGGCAGAAATTGCCGCAAAGGACCAGCAGGCACCCGTACTTGCCTGATTTTTAACAGAGGTTACAAGGCCCTGCTCTCTTGCGTCATAACTAAAGGGGATAACGGTGTCGGGCGGTGTGGGTGTTTCCTGGTCAGAAAACTCACTGTCATAAACGGTGTTGCCGTCCTTATCCTTCAGCATAATATTAAAATCAACAGTATCAACCACGCTTATGATTTCAAGCTGTTGCTCAATGTCGTGGGGGTTGATGATGTTTGCCAGGGGCGGAAAAATCGCGATGATAATGCTTAATAAAAAGCTGATTACGGTTCTTATCACGTGAACTCCTCCTTTTTATTATAATAGCATTAAAAGTCAGCTAATTCAAGTGGAATTGTTGACAATCTGCCTCAAAGGGGTTAAAATGAGTCTACCGACAATTACGGAGGAAAAGAAATGAAAAGCAAAAAAGCTAAAATTATTATAATAATCGTGGCTGTGTTGGTTGTGGTTGCCGCTGCCGTTGTTGGCATTGTGGGCTATAACGCAGGCTGGTTCGGCGGCGAAAAGGAGCCTGAGCTCAAGCAGGTTTATGACGAAAGCGGAAGCTATGTTGTCAGAGATGAATATTATAACAGCGAAGACCGGCTTGAATATGTGGTTATCAAGGGCTACAGTGACACAGAGCACAAAAAGCTTTCAAGAGAAACATATAAATCCGGCGAAGATAAGCTTATGAAAATTGTTCACTACAATGACGGCGGTCAGATTTCAAGTGTGGACGAATATAACGGCGAAATTCCTCAGCCCGTTGTTCACCGTGAATATGCAAACGGCGAGCCTACAGGTTCATATTTTACTTATGAATACACAGACGGCGGCGATATTCTCAAATCCATTGAATATGACGCTAACAATGAAATTGTTAAAACCGTTAAAAGAGAGTATAACGACAAGGGAGCAATCACCCTTTACCTTGAAACAGGCAAAGAGGGAAATCAGATTGCCAAAACCGTGTATGAATATAACAACGAAGGTCAGGAAAGCGTAGTTACCTTCTATGACGGTGACGGCGTAACCGGTTATGTTGAGTATGAATACAGCAAGGACGGCAAGAGAACAAAGATGAGCGAATATGTTGGCGGTGAGCTCAGCAGTTACCGCACATATACTTATGATGAAAACGGCACCGCTCAGGAAACTATCCATTACCCTGACGAAAAATAATTGACTTTTTGAAGCATCGGGATTTATGCCCGATGCTTTTTTGTGGAGAAAATGAGAGAATTTTGTAACAAACTATACAAATGGGTGGTAATAAAACCAAAGTTTTTTTGAATATAATAGTCAAAAACTATTGAATATTGAAAAAAGTCTGCTATAATAAAAAATGTATAGTTGCGTGAAAGGATGTGTAAGAAATGCAAAACAAATTGCCTGAAAGCTATGATGTTCCCGTTTATCTCTTTCACGAGGGCAAAAATGCAAAGGGCTATGACTTTTTCGGCGCGCACCGATGTGACGGCGGCAAGGTTGTCTTTCGCACCTGGGCGCCTCACGCTCAGAAAGTGAGCGTTGTTGGTGATTTTAACTCCTGGGATGAAAATGCAAACCCTATGGTTAAAATAAACGACGGCGGAATATGGGAAGGCTTTGTTTCCGGCATTGAGAATTTTGATGTTTATAAATTCTGTATAACCTCCGCCGACGGCAGAACTCTTATGAAGTCTGACCCATACGGCTTTCATACCGAAACACGCCCTGCAAACGCATCTAAGTTTTATGATATAGAGGGCTATGAGTGGGGAGACTCAAAGTGGCTTGAAAAAAGAAAAAATACAAGCATTTACGAAAGCCCTGTCAATATTTATGAAATTCACGCAGGCTCCTGGAAGCAGCACGAAAACGGAGATTTTTATTCTTACCGCCAGCTTGCAGATGAGCTTTGTGATTATGTTAAAGAAATGGGCTATACTCATGTTGAGTTTTTGCCTCTTAGTGAATATCCCTTTGACGGCTCCTGGGGCTATCAGGTAACGGGCTATTTTGCCCCCACCTCCCGCTACGGCGAGCCGAAGGATTTGATGTATCTTGTGGATAAGCTCCACCAAAACGGAATCGGCGTTATCCTTGACTGGGTGCCTGCCCATTTTCCCAAGGACGCTCACGGGCTTTATGAATTTGATGGCGAGCCTTGTTATGAATATCCCGATATCCGCAAGGGTGAGCACCTTGAATGGGGCACAAAGGTTTTTGACTACGGAAGAAATGAAGTAAAAAGCTTCCTTCTTTCAAGCGCTCTTTTCTGGATTGAAAAGTATCATTTTGACGGCCTGAGGGTTGACGCTGTTGCTTCTATGCTTTACCTTGATTACGGCAGAGATGACGGTCATTGGATTGCAAATCAGTATGGCGGCAACGAAAATCTTGAAGCCATTGAATTTATAAGAAAGCTCAACACAGTTCTTTTTAACGAGCATAGCGACATACTTATGATTGCGGAGGAAAGCACGGCCTGGCCAATGGTTTCAAAGCCTGCAGGTGACGGCGGATTGGGCTTTAACTTCAAGTGGAATATGGGCTGGATGAATGACTGCCTTCATTATTTCTCGCTTGACCCTCTTTTCAGAAAGGATAATCACAACAACCTTACGTTCTCGTTTATGTATGCCTTTTCGGAGAATTTTGTTCTCCCCATTTCACACGATGAGGTTGTTCACGGCAAATGCTCGCTGATTAACAAAATGCCCGGCTCTTATGAAGAAAAGTTTGCAGGTGTGCGCTCGTTTATGTGTTACCTTATGGCGCACCCGGGCAAAAAGCTTATGTTTATGGGCTCAGAGTTCGGTCAGTTTATTGAGTGGAATTATAAGCAGGGGCTTGATTGGCTGCTTCTTGATTATGATAAGCACCGTCAGCTTCAGCACTTTGTTAAAAAGCTTAACGAATTTTACAAAAACACCCCTGCTATGTGGCAGACAGATTTCTCCTGGGAGGGCTTTGAGTGGATAGTCAGCGATGACAACCACAACTCAGTTATCGCTTTCAGGCGAAAGGATAAGCAGGGTAAAGAGATTATCACAGCCTGCAACTTCACTCCCGTACGCCGTGAAAGCTATCGAATCGGTGTTCCCGTTGCAGGAACTTATGAGGTGATTTTCAACTCCGATGATAAAGAGTTCGGCGGCGACGGCGCAACTCAGAAGAAAATCATTAAGAGTGAAAAAATCCCGATGCACTCGCAAGAAAACAGCATAGACCTTGATTTAGCAGGCCTCAGCGCTGTTTATATTAAATTAAAACGCAAAAACCCAACAAGAAAATCCGGCAAAACAAAGAAGGAGGATTAACAAAATGTCCAGAAAACACGAATGTATTGCCATGCTTCTCGCCGGCGGACAGGGAAGCCGCTTGGGAATACTCACCAAAAACATTGCAAAGCCTGCCGTACCCTACGGCGGCAAATACCGAATTATCGACTTCCCTCTTTCTAACTGTGTGAATTCGGGCATTTATACAGTTGGTGTGCTGACTCAGTATCAGCCATTGGAGCTTAACGATTATATCGGCAACGGTCACGCCTGGGACCTTGACAGAGCTGACGGCGGTGTTCACATTCTTTCACCTTATCAGCAGATTAAGGGCACAGAATGGTATAAGGGCACCGCAAATGCCATTTATCAGAACATCAATTTCATTGACAGATATGACCCTGAATATGTTGCAGTTCTTTCAGGCGACCATATTTATAAAATGGATTATTCCGATATGCTCGCTTTCCACAAAGAGAAGAATGCCGACTGCACAATCGCAATGCTTGAGGTTCCGTGGGAGGAGGCTTCACGCTTCGGCCTTATGTTTGTTGACGATGAGAGCAGAATTACCGCTTTTGAAGAAAAGCCCAAAAACCCCAAGAGCAACAAAGCTTCAATGGGTGTTTATATGTTCACCTGGAAAAAGCTTCGTCAGTATCTTCTTGACGATGAAGCAAATCCCCAGTCAAGCAACGACTTCGGTCACGACCTTATCCCCGCAATGCACGAAAACGGCGAGCGCCTTTTTGCTTATGCTTTTGACGGCTATTGGAAGGATGTTGGAACAATCGACAGCCTTTGGGAGGCTAACCTTGACCTGCTCAATCCGAAGGTTGACCTTGATTTGACCGACACCTCATGGAAGATTTATGCAAAGAATACCGCCTCAACTCCTCACTATGTTTCTGCTGACGCAAAGGTGCAGAATTCTATGATTACCGAGGGCTGTGAGGTTTACGGCGATGTTGATTTTTCAGTTCTCTTCTCAGATGTAACTGTTGAAGAGGGTGCAGTTGTTAAGGATTCAATCATTATGCCCAACACCGTTATCAAGTCAGGCGCAACTGTTCAGTATGCCATTGTTGCCGAGGGCGCAGTTATTGAGCCGGGTGCAGTAGTTGGTCAGAGACCTGAGGATATGGAAAATCTTGACGATTGGGGCGTTGCCGTTGTAGGCGCAGGTGTCAATGTTGGCAAGGGCGCAAAGGTAGCTCCTAAAGAAATGGTTGGAGAAGATGTAAAGGGGGAAGCAAAATGAGAGGCAACAATGTACTTGGAATAATATTCCCTAATGTTTATGATGAGGCTCTTGGCGGACTTACCGCTCTTCGCTCAATGGGTTCTGTTCCCTTTGGCGGAAGATACCGTTTAATCGACTTCCCATTGTCATCAATGGTAGCTTGCGGAATGAGCAAAATCGGCGTTATTACAAAGAGCAACTATCAGTCACTTATGGACCATGTTGGCTCAGGCCGTGCCTGGGATTTGGCAAGAAAGAATGACGGTCTTTATATCATTCCGCCGTTCAACACAGCAGGCGCAGGTCTTCACTCCACAAAAATGGAAGGTCTTGCAGGTGCAAGAGATTTCCTCGGTCACAGCGATGATGAATATGTTCTTCTTTGTGACTGTAATGTTGTTTGTAACATTGATTATCAGAAGCTCTTTGATTTCCATAAGAAAAAGGGTGCAGACATTACCGTTGCCTGCGCAAAGGGCAAGTCACCCAAGCTCAATAAATGGCTCGGACTTTCTCTTGATGAAGATGCAAAAATTGTTGAGGCAGGCTTCATTCCCGAAACAGAGGATACCTGCTATTCTCTCAATGTTATCTTTATGAGAAAGGCTCTTCTTGAGCAGATTATCAATGAAGCTGTGAGAGTTAATGACACCGATTTCGGCGCAGCCATTGTTATGAACAACCTTTCAACAATGAAGGTTTACGGCTATGAGGAAACAGGCTTTGTCAGAGTAATTGACTCAATCGAGAGCTATTTTGAAATCAATATGTCACTTCTTGAAAAAGACAACCGCAAGGCTCTTTTCTCAGGAAGAAAGGTATATACCAAAATCCGTGATGAAATCCCCGCAATTTACGGTCTTGGCTCAAGTGTTAAAAATTCACTTGTTACCGACGGCTGTGTAATCGACGGCGAGGTTGAAAATTCAATTCTTGCCCACGGTGTTCATGTTGCAAAGGGTGCAGTTGTTAAAAACTGCATTATTATGAACAACACCTACATCAGCGAGGGTGTTCATCTCAACTGCGTTATCGCAGACAAAGAGGTTGTTATTAAGCCTAACAAAAATCTTTCAGGCGACCCCACATACCCGATTTATATCGGCAAACAAATTGTTATCTAAGGTGATTATATGAAAGTTTTATATGCTGCAAGTGAAGCTCTGCCCTTTATGGCCAGCGGCGGTCTTGGTGATGTGGCAGGCTCACTTCCCCAGGCTTTAAGAAAAAGACTTATCGGCTGCAGAATCGTAATGCCCCTCTATGACACCATTAAGCAGGAGCTTAAGGACACAATGAAGTTTGTGACCCACATTTCAGTTCCCGTTTCGTGGCGCAGGCAGTATTGCGGAATTTTTGAAGCGAAGGTAGGCGGAGTTATCTACTATTTGCTTGACAATCAGTATTATTTTAAGAGAGACACAATCTACGGTCAGTATGACGATGCAGAAAGATTTGCTTTCTTCTCAAGAGCTGTGCTTGAAATTCTGCCCCATATCGGCTTTAAGCCCGATATCATTCACTGCAATGACTGGCAGACTGCTCTTACCCCCGTTTATTATTCAACAATGTATGCCGACAAGCCCGGCTATGAAAACATCAAAACAGCTCTTACCATTCACAACATTCAGTATCAGGGTGTTTACGGCAAAGAGATTCTTACCGATGTTTTAGGCTTTGGCGAGGAGCATTTTTCACTCCTTGAATACGACGGATGCGTAAACTTTATGAAAGGCGGCATTGAGTGCGCCAATAAGGTTACAACCGTAAGCCCCTCTTATGCAAATGAAATTCTTGACCCGTGGTATTCACACGGCCTTGATGCAATTTTGCACGAGAGAAAGTATAAGCTTCAGGGTATTCTCAACGGCATTGATGTTGAAAATTATAACCCTGAAACAGACGAAAGAATTTTCAAAAATTATTCTGCCGCAAAGCCTCAGAATAAGAAGAAAAACAAGGCGGCTCTTCAGGAGCTTATGGGTCTTCCTCAGCGTGACGATGTTCCCATTATTTCAATGGTTACACGCCTTGTTTCTCACAAGGGTCTTGACCTTGTTAAGGCTGTTGCCGACGAGCTTCTTTCCACAAGCGATGTTCAGCTTGTTATTCTCGGCTCAGGTGACTGGCAGTATGAAAACTTCTTCAAAGAGCTTGCCTCACGCCACAGCGGCAAGGTTGGCTTGTGGATAGGCTTTGTGCCTGACCTTGCTCAGAAAATTTATGCAGGCAGTGACATTTTCCTTATGCCTTCTAAGAGTGAGCCCTGCGGTCTTTCACAGATGGTAGCCCTCAGATACGGCACCGTTCCCATTGTTAGAGAA
The DNA here is from genome assembly GCA_017465465.1 of Clostridia bacterium. Taxonomy (GTDB): domain Bacteria; phylum Bacillota; class Clostridia; order Oscillospirales; family Acutalibacteraceae; genus CAG-488. The sequence goes on from JAFTWE010000039.1 coordinate 62,844, forward strand.
ACAGGCGGTCTTCGCGACTCAATTAAAGACAGCGGTGACGGCGAAGGTAACGGCTTTACCTTTGCTAACTATAACGCTCACGAAATGCTTTATACAATCCGCCGTGCCCTTGAGGGTTACGCCAATAAGGACGGCTGGAAGATGCTGGTTCAGCGCGCTCTTGAAAGTGACTTCAGCTGGGGCCGCTCAGCAAATGAGTATATCAGAATGTATAAGGCTATGCTTAAAGAATAATCTTAAAATCCAACGGAATTAAAACGGAAGGCTTCGGTCTTCCGTTTTGGAGGTTTAAATGAAATCCTATTATATTTATCTCATCCGTCACGGCTTGACGGAAGGCAACACTCTGGGTAAGTATATCGGTCACACAGACGAATCCCTTTCTCAGGAGGGAATTGCCCAGATTGAAAGAATGAAAAAAGATTATGATTACCCGTCAGCACCCGTTATTTTTTCAAGCCCTCTTAAAAGGTGCATTGAAACATCAAAGCTCATTTACCCTGCGGTTACTCCCATTGAGCTTGACGGACTTATTGAGTGCAACTTCGGTGAATTTGAAGATAAAACTGCCGCAGAATTAGAGGAGCATCCCGTTTTTCCTGACTGGCTTGCAGGCAAGCAGGGTGTTGCCCCTCCCTTTGGTGAAAGCAATGAAGAATTTGCAAAAAGAATTGCTGAAACCTTTGTTAAAATTGTTGACGGTCTTATTAAAACAGGCACACGCCATTGCGCTGTTATCACCCATTCAGGTGTTATGAGTGCGTTGCTTGCATTTTTTGGCTTGCCCGAAGCTCCTATGCACGAGTGGACTGTTCCCGGCGGCTGCGGTTATGAAATCAGGGTAACTCCCTCTCTCTGGTCCCAGGCAAGAAAGGTTGAGGTAACCGCTCAGCTTCCTTACATCCCCGGTGAAAAGGATGACGGCTATGTTTCTGCCGACGATTTTGATGCAGACTTCAATGTGGAGGATTATCTCTACGATTGACAGGTGAACTGAAACCATATATAATACATTTACCAATTTTTGAAATGGAAGGAACAGGATAAATTCAATGAAAAAATACAACAGATGCGTTACCGTTGAGCCCTTTGAGCAGTTTTCAAGAACGGTTTATACAACCGAGCAGGGTCTCCCGTCAGACAGAGCAACCTCCCTTGTTTTTGATAACAACGGTGTTCTCTATGTGGGAACAAGCAAGGGTCTTTCACGCCTTGAGGGTAACAGCTTTGCCGAGGTCAATTTAGGCGAGGGTGAAGCTGAAATCGGTATGCTCTATTGCGCAGAAAACAATCATCTTTTTGTTGGCGCAGGCAAAGTTCTTGTTGAATATAACGGCAAAAAGGTTGTTAAAAAAGAACAGTTCAATGCTGAAATTAAAGATATGAAGGTTGACGCTGACGGCACAGCCTGGGTGCTTACCTCAGCCGTTCTTTACAGAAAGTTAAAGGGTGCTGCTGATTATGACCTTAAAATCGGTGTTCCCGGTGACGGCGCAAGCCTCGCCGTTTTAAAGGATAACCGCGTTTATGTGGGCACTCTCGGCGGCGGACTTCACGCCCTTGCAGGCAAGCGTTGGCATTGGTCAGAGCTTATGGCAGATTTAACAGGCCTTGTAAGCGACTATGTTACCTGCGTTGAATATGATACCGCAGGCAATGTTTGGGTAGGCACAGATAAGGGCGTTTGCGTTTATGACGATAAGGGCTACTGGCTGGATTCTAAAAACACCATCGGTCTTCCCTCTGCTTCAATCACAGGTATGGCAACCGACGGCGAGGGCAACAGATATTATGCCACCACCACAGGTCTTATTTATCAGCATAACGGTATTCTTTCATATTACGGATATAAGCGCTGGCTTCCCAACCCCCATGCAACAGATGTTGCTGTTTCTAAAGACGGCAAAATGATTTGCGTTGCAACAAAGAGCGGATTGAGCATTATCGAAAAGAAAACAATGTCCCTTGAAGAAAAGGCTGTTTACTTCCGTAACAAGACCGAAAAATATAACATCCGCAAAGACGGCTACTGCCTGATGAGAAATCTTGCAGAATGCGGTGTTCTTGATGAAAACGCAGGTCAGATTGAAATCAGCGATAACGACGGACTCTGGACAAGTCTTTATCTTGCAGGTCTTTGCTATGAATATGCAGTAACTAAAGATGAAAAGGTGCTGGAACTTGCCCGCAGATGCCTTAAGGCAATGTTCAAGCTCACCACAATCACCGAAAAAGAGGGCTTTACAGCAAGAGCTATCAGATACAGCGATGAGCCCGGTTTTCAGCAGTCAGACAATATTGAAGAGTGGACCGTTGTTCAGGACGGTGCGATTGAATGGCTGGGTGAAACCTCATCTGATGAAATGACAGGCCATTTCTACGCTTATGCAAACTACTTTGACCTTTGTGCAAATGACGAAGAGAAAAAGGAAATTGCCGAAGTTGTGAAAAAGATGATTGACCACATCATTGAAAATGACTTCCACCTTGTTGATATTGACGGCAAGCCCACAACCTGGGCAAACTGGAACCCTGACGACCTCAATTCAAACCACAAGTGGATTTATGAAAAGGGAACAAACTCCCTTGAAATTCTTTCATTCCTCAAAACAGCAGAGCACATCACAGGCGACAAAAAATATTCGGCTGTTTTTGACGATTTGCTTTCAAATTATCACTACGGAATGAATGTGATGCAGTACAGAATTCCCGACAACCATGTTCTTCATATTGATGACCAGCTTTGCTTCACAACGGTTGTTCCTCTTCTGCGCTATGTTGAAGACCCGTCTGTTCGCTCTCTGATTACAATGGGACTTACTCACCATTGGAAGGATGAAAGAGCAGAAAAGAACGCTTTGTTCAATGTTGTTTACGGCTCACTCACAGGTGAAAGCTGTGATTTGGAGGTTATTATTGACGAGCTTGTTGATTTCCCACTTGACACAATATCTTGGGAGGTTTACAATAGTCACCGTGATGACCTTAACTGGGACTTGCGCCCTGCCGAGCTTGGTATGGTGCCTCAGCTTTATGAGCCCCTTGAGCCTCACGAGCGCAGACTTTGCTACAATGACGGCAACCGTTTTGTTTGCGACTGCGGCTGTGAAGATATTCTCAACATAGTTGAAGATATGAACCCCAACTCAAGGCCGATGTATCCCGGCGTTGGCTGCAGCAAGGGAATGGACTTGTATGTTCCCATTAACTACCTCCATCCGTACTGGATGGCAAGATACCACGGAATGATTAAATAATCATATAATTTTTATTTTTGAAAGGAGCAAATCCGATTATGGATGACCCCGGCAGTCTAATATTCAAGATAGTTTTATTATTCGTACTTATTCTTGTAAACGCATTTTTCGCTATGAGCGAGCTTGCCATAATTTCGCTTAACGATAACAAAATCGAAAAAATGGCAGAGGACGGCAACAAAAAGGCAAAGAAAATTGCCAAGCTTACAGAAAATTCGTCAAAGTTCCTCTCTATGATTCAGATTGGCGTAACCTTGGCAGGATTTTTGACATCAGCTTCTGCTTCTACCACCTTTGCGGAAATTCTTACTCAGAAGATTATGCAGCAGTGGCCGTCACTTCCCGAGAATATAATCAGCGGAGTGAGCATTGTTCTGATTACAATTATCACCTCGTATTTCTCTCTTGTTCTCGGTGAGCTTGTTCCCAAAAAGGTTGCAATGCAGGCTTCTGAAAAAATTTCTTTCAAGATTGTGGGCGTGCTGCTGTTTTTCTCAAAGATTTTCAGCCCCCTTGTTAAGGTGCTTGCTGTGTCCACAAATGCGGTTGTCCGTCTTCTTGGCTTCAACCCCCATGCAGACGAAGAAACCGTAACCGAGGAAGAAATCAGAATGCTCGTTGATGTTGGCGGAGAAAAAGGCGTTATTGAAGATGTTCAGAAAGAAATGATAAACAACATCTTTGAGTTTGATGACCTTGACGCAGGCGACACAATGACCCACCGCACCGATATGGTTGCAGTTGAGGTAAACGATTCACTCCAAGAGGTTATTGATGTTTCCGTTGAAAACGGTTATTCCAGAATTCCCGTTTATGAAGACGACCAGGATAACATTATCGGCATTGTCTATATCAAGGATTTGCTTGAATATGTCGGTAAAAAGCTTCCCAACAAAACTCTTCGTGATATTATGCGTGAGCCGTTGTATGTTCCCGAGAGCAAAGTGTGCGGTGATTTGTTTAAAGAAATGACCGAAAAACGCACACAGATGGCGGTTGTTGTTGATGAATACGGCGGCACCGCAGGTATTGTTACTCTTGAAGATATTATTGAGGCTATCGTTGGTAATATTCAGGATGAATACGACGACGAGGATGAAGAAATTTCAAAAATTGACGAAACCACCTTCACCATTGACGGCGTAACAAACCTTGAAGAGGTGGAAGAGCTCACAGGTGTTGAAATGCCCGAGGGTAGCTATGACACCCTTGCAGGCTTTATTATTAAAAATCTCGGCTTCCTTCCCCAGAAGGGTGAAATATACGAGGTTATATATGAAAACCTGAAGTTCACCGTTCTTGATGTGGATGAAAGGCGAATTGAAAAGGTTCGCGTTGAAATCACTCCTCAGGAAGAAGAGGAAGAGGACGAAGACGAGCGCAAGCTTTTTAACCGCGACAAAGAAAAAGAGAAAAAAGACTAAAATAAAACTCGCTACCGTAAAAAGTAGCGAGTTTCTTTTATCCTATTCCGCCCATTAGTGCGCCCACAATTAAAACGATAAAGCATACGGGGCAGAAAACATATTTTGCAATGGGGAAAAACCATTTGCCCAGGGGCTTGCTTCTGCCTTTGTTAACTTCGGCTTCAACAAACTTTTTGCCAAGCACCCGGAAAAACATTATTCCTGCAAGACCTGCACCGAGAGGACAGATATAAATTGAAAGAATATCCATCCAGTCAGACACAATGCCCTGAATGAAAATAGAAATAACAAGCCCTGCACCGCCTACTATAATACAGGAAATTATGCGGTTCAAACCGAATTTTTCCTGAATTGTGGCGATTGAGGTTTCATAAAGATTGATAAGAGAGGTAAGCCCTGCAAACAAAACAGCAACAAAAAACACAATGCAGATTATATTGCCGCCGGGCATATTTTTAAAAAGATTCGGCAAAAAGATAAACATAAGACCGGGTCCGCCCTGGTCAAGCTGAGCCCCCGTGGTTGCCATAGCAGGAATAATAACAAGAGCGGCAAGCATAGCGGCAAGGGTGTCAAAAAATGCAACATTTCGTGCGGATTTCGGAATATCCTCTTTTTCAGAGAGGTAAGAGCCGTAAATCAGCGTGCCGTTACCTGCAACCGAAAGTGAGAAAAATGCCTGACCCAAAGCGTAAGCCCAGGTTTTCCAATTTTTCAGGGCATCAAAATCCACGGTGAAAATATACTTATAGCCGTCAGCGGAACCATTCTGAAAAAGGAGGTAAACCCCGATTCCCGCAAAAAGGAAAAAGAAAAGAGGCATCATAATTTTGTTAGCCTTTTCAATTCCTTTGCCCACACCGAAAATCAAAATAACAACTGCAGTCACAAGCGCAACACTCTGCCACTCATTGTTACCAAAAGCAGAAGCCATAGAGCCAAAGGCATTGCCAAAGCTGTCAACAGAATCTGCCGCGAGGGTGGCTCCCGTAAAGGCGCCAACGGTGTATTTGAAAATCCAGCCCATAACAACGGTATAGCCGATTGCCATTGCAAAAGAGCCCAGGGTAGGGATAATACCTGCCGCTTTGCCCAAGGCAGGTTTTCTTTTGCAGGCCTTACCAAAAGCATCAATAGGGCCTGCGCGCATTGCACGGCCGAAGCTCATTTCACCAATGACACCCGTTGAGCCGATGAGAATCACAAAAAATAAATATGCAATCAGAAAAGCTCCGCCGCCGAAGGTGGAAACCCTTGTGGGGAACATCCATATATTGCCCATACCCACAGCAGAGCCGATGCACGAAAGCACAAAGCCCCAACGGGACGAAAAAGAATCTCGGTTTTTTGTCATAAGTCCTCCTGAAAAATCAAGCCCGAAACTCAACGCTTCGGGCTATTGCTTATTTATGGAAAAGGCGTTTGTTTTCGTAGTGGGCTTCACAGCTTACATTTATGCCCAAGCGTTTAAGGAGTTTAATGTCCTCATCGCTTATTATTACCGAAAAGTGAGCTTCACAGCCCTTGAGATTATCGAGCTGGTCCATAGCAAGCTTTGCTATAGGATTGGTAAGAGCAGAAATTGTAAGGGCAATAAGTACCTCGTCTGTGTGAAGTCGAGGGTTTCTGTGCTTAAGATAGTTGGTCTTAAGCTCGCAGATTGGCTCAAGCACCTGAGCCGCAATCAAATCAAGGCGGTCATCAATATTGCCTAAAGCCTTAAGGGCGTTGAGGATAAGCGCTGAAGCCGCGCCCAATGTGTCAGAGGTTTTACCTGTAACAACTCTGCCGTCAGGCAACACTACCGCACCTGCAGGTGCACCGGTGGACTTAGCTTTGTCAAGGGCAGCCGCAACAGCGGGGCAGATGTCTGAGGTGATACCTGTCTGATTCATAAGAATTTCAAGCTTTGTAACCTGATTTCCGTCATCCTTGCCGCTTAAGCGCTCACAGCAGGCGGTGTAATAACGGCGGAGGATTTCCATTTTGGAAGCCTCACGGCAGGCCTCATCGTCAACAATGCAGTTGCCTGCCATATTTACACCCATATCTGTTGGTGATTTGTATGGTGAAGAGCCTTGAATTCTCTCGAAAATTGTGTTAAGCACAGGGAAAATTTCCACATCACGGTTGTAGTTTACGGCGGTTTCACCGTAAGCCTCAAGGTGGAACGGGTCAATCATATTAAGGTCGTTAAGGTCAGCCGTTGCCGCCTCATAAGCAAGGTTAACAGGGTGCTTAAGAGGAAGATTCCAGATAGGGAATGTTTCAAACTTTGCGTAGCCTGACTTGATTCCTCGCTTGTAATCGTGGTAAAGCTGACTTAAGCAGGTTGCCATTTTTCCGCTTCCGGGGCCGGGGGCTGTAACCACAACAAGAGAGTGGGTGGTTTCAATATAATCGTTTTTGCCGAGTCCTTCGTCGCTTACAATGTGCTGAACATCTGACGGGTAGCCGGCAATAGGGTAGTGGCAGTAGCAATGAATGCCCAAAGCTGTCAATCTCTTCAAAAAGGCATCAACTGCGGCCTGACCCATATAACGGGTTAAAACAACACTGCCTACATAAATTCCCATTTCACGGAAAATGTCAATAAGACGAAGCACATCGTCTTCATAAGAAATGCCCAGGTCACCGCGGATTTTATTATTTTCAATGTCAGCAGAGTTTATGGTGATAACAATTTCAGCGTCATCCTTAAGCTGCTGAAGCATACGGATTTTGCTGTCAGGCTCAAAGCCGGGCAACACGCGTGAAGCGTGAAAATCGTCAAAGAGCTTGCCGCCGAATTCAAGATACAGCTTGCCGCCGAAGTCGGCAATGCGCTTGCGAATCTGCTCAGACTGCATTGAAAGATATTTGTTGTTGTCAAATCCAATTCTGTTCATTTCAAAGACCTCTTTTATCTTAACTCCAAATTTAAGTATATCACAATTATTTGTAAAGTAAAAGATTTATTGTTAAAAAAGTTTAACACAAACTGTAAATTTGTGGTATTATATCAATAAAGAAAAACTTTTGGGAGAAAACGATGAAAAATAAGACCTTGATTTCTGATTTTACACAAGGGAATATTGCAAAACAGCTTTTTACTTTTGCAACTCCGCTGTTTTTATCGAGCCTGTTGCAGGTTGTGTATAACATGGTGGATATGGTTGTAGTGGGTCATGTTATGGGCAAAACGGGTCTTTCTGCCGTCAGCATCGGCGGAGATGTGTCAAGCTTTCTCACCTTTATTGCAATGGGCTTTTCCAATGCGGGTCAGGTTATAGTTTCGCAGTATATAGGTGCAGGCAAAAAAGAAAGGCTGGGCAGATTCATTGCGTCAATGTTTTCTTTTTTAACTCTTATTGCCGCAACCCTCAGCGTGGTTTGCCTTATCTTCAGGCGTCAGATTTTAACACTGATGAACACCCCCGAGGAGGCTTTTTCAGAGGCTCTCGGATATTCCACCGTCTGCATTGTGGGCATGGTTTTTATTTATGGCTACAATATGGTCAGCGCAGTGCTCAGAGGTATGGGCGATTCAAAGCACCCATTTATTTTCATCAGCATTGCCGCCGTTCTGAATATAATTCTTGACATAATTTTTGTAAAATATATGTCCATGGGTTCGGCAGGTGCGGCACTTGCAACGGTAATCAGCCAGGGCGTGAGCTTTTTGAGCTGTTGTGCCTTTTTATATAAAAGAAAAGAGGATTTCGGCTTTGAATTTCAGGCCGGATACTTTTTGGATTGGGATAAACCGATGCTTTCGGAGCTAATTAAGCTGGGCGTTCCTATGGCAATTAAAAGCGCATCAATTCATTTCTCAAAGCTGTTTGTAAATTCCTGGATAAATTCCTACGGCGTTGAGGTTTCGGCTTTTGCAGGTGTTGCCAATAAGGTCAACAGCATCAGCAATCTTCTTTCAAATTCACTCAATACTGCCGGCTCATCAATGGTGGGTCAGAATATCGGTGCAAAGCAGTTCAAGCGAGTGCCTAAAATTATGGTAACGCTTTTTGCCTCAGGGCTTTGCATTTCTGCAGTTATGTCCGTGCTTGTGCATCTGTTCCCCCAGCAGATTTTCGGGCTTTTTACCTCAGACAAGGCGGTTCTTGCGGTGGCGATGGAATACATTACCGTTGCAACGGTTATCTTCTTCGGCAGTGCCTTCAGAGCGCCGATGAATGCTCTTATCAACGGCAGCGGAATTCACAAAATCAACTTTGCAACCGCAATTTTTGACGGAATAATTATGAGAATAGGTCTTTCGGTTTTGTTCGGGCTTGTGTTCAATATGGGCTATATCGGCTTCTGGCTTGGCGATGCACTGGCAGGCTATACGCCCTTTGCAATCGGAATAATATTTTACTTTAGCGGAAAGTGGAAAAACAAGGTGATAAAATGACAAAGAAAGAAACTGCAAAAAGATACATCCTTTTTATAGTGAGCCTTTTCTTTATTGCTCTTGGTATAGCCTTTACCAAAAGCGGAGAGTTGGGTGTTTCACCGATTTCATCAGTTCCCAATGTTTTAAGCATTCGGTTTGAAAATGTTTCTATGGGCAACTGGCTTACTGTGTGGAACTGTATTCTGATAGCGGGTCAGGTTCTGATTTTGAGAAAAAAGTTTCAGCCCATTCAGCTTTTGCAGGTGCCGCTGTCATTTTTGTGCGGATATTTTACCGATTTCGGAATGTGGTGCATTTCATTTATCCCTGTAAATTCTTACATAACACGGTTAATTTTTGTTTTGGCAGGGGTTGTGATTTTAGGCTTCGGTATCGCACTTTCGGTTACGGCAAATGTTATAATGAACGCAGGTGAAGCCTTTGTTAAGGTGGTGGCAGATGTATCAAAAAAGAAGTTCGGCAATATTAAAATCGCGTTTGATATAAGCAATGTGCTGATGTCTGTTTTACTGTCGTTGATATTATTTGATTTTACCATTGTTGGTGCAAGAGAAGGCACTCTCATTGCCGCGGTGGGAACAGGGCTGGTCGTTAAATTCTTTACACCCTTATTAAAGCCCATTAACAGATATCTTTCAAAATAAAGAGGAGTTGTCACACGACAACTCCTTAATTTATTTCTTTGTGCCCTTGAACATCATAAATGTAGGTATAGCTGTTGCAACAAAAAGAACAGCCTGAACAATGGGGAAAAGCCCCATACTCAGATGCTCGGCAAGTTGACCGAAAGCTATCGGCAACAAAAGAATACTTACATAAGCCATAGCCATCTGTGTGCCGATTATTGACTGAGAAACCTCTTTGCCGAATGTAAGCGGAGTGAGGTGGGTCATATTCGGAAAAACCGGTCCGTTACCAAAGCCGATTAAAAACATACCTGCAACTGTGATATAGGTGTTTGACGGAACAAAAAGAAGAATAACCGCAGCCAGAAGAATCACTTCGCCTGCAATAATCAGCGCTTTGGCAGAGAGCTTGTTTGCAAGAAGACCTGACACAAATCTGCCCAAAGCAAGACCGACGAAGTAAAGGGTAATCAGCCCTGCGGCTTCGTCTGCAGTGAGACCTTTTGACTCAACAAGAAATGAGCTGCCCCATACAAGGCAGATTGATTCGATTCCGCAGGATGCCATAAAAATTCCGATAGATGCCCTCGTCGCAGGGATTTTTATAATATCCCTGAATTTAAGAATCTTTTGAGCAACATCCTCTTCCGCTTTCTTTTCGCCAACCTTTTTCCAGAGGGGGAGGGAAATAATCATCACCGCAGTAATAGCAAGCTGAATGTAAAAAACATTTTTGTATCCGGTGCGCCAGTCGTTGCTGTTAGTTAAAGACAGTGACATTAAGTAAGGGCTCAGCGAAACACCAACTCCGTAAAAGCAGTGAAGAAAGTTCATGTGAGTTGCCTTGTAATTAAGAGCAACATAGTTATTGAGTGCGGCATCAACACTGCCTGCGCCAAGACCTGACGGAATTGCAAAAAGGCAAAGCCAGATTATGTTTGGTGAAAGTGAAAAACCAAGCAATGCCGTTGCGGTCATAGCGGTGCTCACAGCGGCAACCTTTGCCGTGCCGAATCTGCTGACAACCCTTGAGCTGAAAAAGCTTGAGGCTATAGTGCCTAACGAAACAATGGTTGTTACAAAGTTTGCGTAAGAAATCGGCAGGTTAAACTCACCGTAAATTGCAGGCCAGGCCGCGCCAAAAAGTGAATCGGGAATACCAAGACCGATATACCCCATAAAAATAACGATTAAAAGAACTGTTGCCATAAAAACTCCTCGGAATCTTTCAAAACTAAAAGAATTATATCATAAAAAGCAAAAAAGTAAAGGCTGAACCCTCGGGCTCAGCCTTTGTTTTTATGAAAGTACGGCTCTGTCGTTTGTAAATTCCTTACCGCTTGCTTTAACAAAGAGATTCATCAAATCTTCAACGGTAAGCTTTTTCTTTTCTTCACCTTTGATGTCAACAATGATTCTGCCCTCGTGCATCATAATCAGACGGTTGCCGTGAGCAATAGCGTCTTTCATATTGTGGGTAATCATCAGTGTTGTCAGGTGATTTTCCGTAACAATCTTATCTGTAATTTCCAAAACCTTAGCGGCAGTTTTGGGGTCAAGTGCGGCTGTGTGCTCATCAAGGAGCAACAGCTTTGGCTTTTTCAGCGTAGCCATAAGAAGAGTAACCGCCTGCCTCTGACCGCCCGAAAGGAGACCCACCTTGCTTGAAAGCCTTGTTTCAAGGCCAAGCTCTAAGGTTGCCAGGAGCTTTTTGTATTCTTCTCTTTCAGCTTTTTTAATGCCCCATTTAAGCTTGCGCTTTGTTCCGCGCCTTGCGGCGATTGAAAGGTTTTCGGCAATTTCCATATCAGGGGCTGTTCCCTTCATCGGGTCCTGAAAAACTCTTCCCAGATAGGTTGCTCTTTTGTATTCGGGGATGTTGGTTACATCAACTCCGTCAATTTCAATAGTGCCGTAGTCAGGCTTCCACACTCCTGCGATTGCGTTGAGCATTGTGGATTTACCTGCACCGTTGCCGCCGATGACGGTAACAAAATCACCGTCTTCAAGGGTAAGGTTAAGTCCGTTAAGGGCAGTTTTTGCATTAACTGTGCCGGGGTTAAATGTCTTCTGGAGGTTTGTGATTTTAAGCATTTTCGCCACCTCCTGCATTTTCTGTAACCGCTATGGGCTTCTGCTTTGTAAAATATTTGCCTTTCAAATAAGGAACGGCAAGGAACAATGCAACTATAATTGCCGAGAGCATTTTAAGATAATCGGTTTTAAGGCCGAGGAGAACTACAAAGTTATAAATAATGTAGTAAACAATACCGCCGCCGATTACACCGATAAGGCTGACAACAAAGTTTGGCTTGATTTTCATTGAAACAGAAAGGCCGATGAAAATTGCGGCAAGACCGATAACAATGGCACCGCGGCCGTCATTGATGTTGGCAGAGCCTTTATACTGGGCAAGCATTGCACCGGCTAAAGCAACAATACCGTTTGAAATTGCAAGGCCGAGAACCTTGTTAAAGTTGACATTAACGCCCTGAGCACAGCTCATATCGGGGTTGTCACCTGTTGACTTTAAGGTAAGACCTACTTCGGTGTAGAAGAAGAGCCAGAGCACAATGATTGTTGCCGCAACAACAATAACACCTGCAACAATAGCTCTCGGGTTGTCACTCATGTGCATTAAAAGATTATTTTCTCTCGGGTTAATTGCAATGAGTGATTTACCGCCGAGGATTGAAAGGTTTACCGAATAAAGCATAAGCTGAGTGAGAATTCCTGCAAGAATAGAGGGAATTCCCAAAACGGTGTGAAGAAGACCTGTTACCACACCTGTGAGCATACCTGCAAGAAATGCAATCATAATGCTCAGCCAGACAGGAACGCCGTTTGAAATAAGCACAGCGCAAACACAACCGCCTGTGCAGATAGAGCCGTCAACGGTAAGGTCAGCAATATCAAGAATTTTATAGGATATGTAGACACCGATTGCCATAAGTCCCCATATAAGACCCTCTGCAACGGCACCGGGCAACGCGTTTAAAAAAGCCATTTTTTACCTCAATTATAAATTAGTTTTGGGGAACTTCAATTCCGAGATTTGCGCAAAGGTCGTTGTTATAAACAACTGAAGGAGTGAGGGTTGTAACTTCGTAGTCAGCAGGAGTTTTGTTGCCGAGGAGAATTTCTGCAGCCATCTTACCTGTTTCACAGCCGAGCTGATAATAGTCGATTGCAAGGCTTGCATAGCAGATTGCTCCGCCGTAGCTTGTGTAAACGGGAACCTTCTTGTCTGAGCAGATTGTGCCTACGATTGAGTCGTTATCTGCAACAGTGTTGTCTGAGGGGATGTAGATTGCCTTACATTCGTTTGCGGCGGCAGTTGTGAGAGCCTGAAGCTCAGTTGTTTCTGAGAAGGTATAAGCCTTAACAACAATGCCCTTAGCTTCAAAGAGAGCCTTAACTGCGTTATACTGAATAAGAGAGTTTGATTCGTTTGTGCAGTAAATAACACCAACCTGGTCGCCTGCAACAAGCTTAAGGGTGTCAATCATCATCTGAGCCTGCTCGTCAAAAGGAACAGCGTCTGATGTGCCTGAAACATTAGCGGGGATTTCACCCTTGAAGGTGTCTTCATAATCTGTTACAGATGTGCCGAGAACGGGGATTGTTGTGGTTGCATTTGCGGCGGCAAGAAGGCAGGGTGTTGCGTTAGCCATAATAAGGTCAACATTTTTAGCTGTGAAGGTGTTGATAACTGTGGTGCAGAGGTTGGGGTCACCTGCAACCTGAGTGTCAATTTCAACAGTTTTGCCTGCTTTTTCAAGCTCAGCCTTCAATGTGTCAACAAAGCCCTGTGTTGCTTTGTCAAGTGATTCGTGTTCCATAAGCTGGCAGATACCAACTGTGTAAGCATCAGCTTCAGCCTTGTTGCAGGAAGCAAGAGAGAAGCAAACTGCAACACAAAGTACAAGTGCCATAACAAGTGAAATGATTTTTTTCATAAAAATTACTCCTTTAAATAATATATAATCACACAGAAAACTGTGAAATTACCAACAAAAAATCCCTGTATTCAAAAGAATACAGGGACGAATAAATCGCGGTACCACTCTGCTTTCGTACTTAACCTCACGGTTAAGACCTTAATAGGCTTAAAAGTCTTAGCGATGTAACGGTCGCACCCGTTGTGTCTACTGCAATTTTCAACACACGGCTCGCAAAATGAACTTCAGACGGATAATACCGTTGCCTCGCACCAAACGGCAACTCTCTGGTGGCTTTCTCCGGCCTACTCTTTCTGCTCAAACGCCTTTGAGATATTTAATGTGAGATAATTTTAACACAAAAATTGAATATGTCAAGAATTTTTCGAATAATTATTCATTTTTATGTATTATTCCAGAACGGGTTTGTCGCAGAATTCAACCTCGGGAACACCTTTTATTCCGTCAGATTCAAAAACAACAATTTCATTTTCACCGATTTTAAGAAGTGAAGCGGGTAGATAAAGGGTCTTTTGCGGACCGACCTCCCAATATCTTCCAAGGTTAAAGCCGTTAACAACCACAAAGCCCTTGGTGAAATTATCGAGGCGGATAAAGGTGTCGGCGGCTTCGTTTACCGTAAAGGTGCCTTTATAAAACACCGATTTTTCTTCGGGGGCTTTGTCAGAATAAGCTACCTTGTCAAGGTTATTCATCGGCAGGGTATAAACATCCCAGTCGAAGTGGATTTTGTCGTCAATGAGAAGTCTGCCTGCGATGCCCTTTTTGCGCATCATTTTACTGCCGAAGTTAGCTCTGCCCATATTTTCACAAAGAACGGTGAGAACATCGCCTGCTTTGGCAGATAATTTGATTTCAAGCTTGTCGTCGTTAATGTAAACAATGCCCGCAAGGCTTTTGTTAATATAAATCTGTGCGCGGTCGCCAAGGCTTTCAAATGAAAGAGTAACATCGTTATAATCTCGGTTGAGGGTTGAACGGTAAGCGATATAGCCGTAGCCCTGAGAATATTTTTCCATACACAAAGGAACATCAGAATGAACAGGGGAGCTTAAATTATCAAGGTTATCAAAGATTCCTCCCTGACGGGTTAAAACTGTCTTGTCATAAGACATCTTTTTGCGGTTTTCGGGAATTTCGGGTAGGTCTGCATCAATATGCTTTTTGATAACATCGCGGATTGCCATATATTTTGGCGTAACATCACCGCACTCCGAAAGAAGAGCATCATAATCGTAGCTTGTAACATCAGGGGCAAATTTTTCGTAGTGATTTGCTCCGCTCATAAAGCCGAAGTTTGTGCCGCCGATAAACATATACATATTCACACTGCCGCGGGCGAGCATATCGTCAACAGCCTTTGCATAATCCTCAGCGGAGGTGGTGTGGTGCCTGTCATCTCCCCAGGCGTCAAACCAGCCGTTCCACATCTCCATACACATTTTAGGGCTGTCGGGGTAAAGGCGGTCGTGAGCTTTGAAATTTTCTTCAACACGGCTTCCGAAGTTGAGGGTAGAAAGGCAACCTTCAACAGAGCCGTCAAGAATGTGATTTTCTTCCGTTCCGTCAGAGGTGAAAAGGGGAACATCAATTCCTCTTTTAATGTAGCCCTCTTTGAGATACTGAAGATATTTTCTGTCATCACCGTAATAGCCGTATTCATTTTCGCATTGAAGCATAATGATGTTACCGCCGTTTGTGCAAAGAAGCGGACGGATTTCATCAAAAAGGCGGTCGAGATAACGGTCAAAATATTTTATATATGCTTCATTGGAGCAACGGATTTCGATGCTTTCGTCAGCCTGAATCCACCAGGGCAGACCGCCGAATTCCCACTCGGCGCAGATATACGGGCCGGGGCGGACAATAGCCATAAGCCCCTCTGCCTGAGCTGTTTTAATAAATTCGGCAATATTTAAAATGCCGCTGAAATCAAATTCACCGGGCTTTTTTTCGTGCATATTCCACGCGCAGTAGGTTTCAACGCAGTTAAGACCCATAGCCTTCATTTTTTTGAAAATATCCTGCCAGGTGTCAGGCAGATTTCTGAAATAATGAACGGCTCCCGAAATGAGCTTAACAGGCTTACCGTCTTTTATAAACTGATTTCCCTTGATTTCAAAAGTCATCGTATCCCTCCGAAAATAAGTATAATTTAATATACCACACACCTGAGGATAAAACAAGAAAAATCCTGCCCAGAAGAGCAGGATTTAATAATAACAGGCAGAAATAAAATCCCCCCTCTGTTATTATGTTAGAAATTATAACATATATTTATAACATTTGTCAAGACATAATAATGGTGAGGTGGTTTTATGAAAGAAAAGCTTATAATAAACAAAAAATCCTTAAAGGGAGAAGACGGCTATAAAACCTTTTCCATCCGCATAAAGGATGAAACGGTGTCAAAGCTTGACGAGCTTGCAAAAGAAACCAATCGTTCACGCAATGAGCTTATTAACATCTTGCTTGATTACGCAATGAATAACTGCGAAGTAAAATAAAACGGGGACTGCTTACCGCAAAAGTAAGCAGCCCTTTTTTGTTATGCATTAAGCTGAGAATTTAATTTGTCAGTTGATTTTTTAGTTACATTGTAAACAATCAGCCAGATAATAAGATACCCTGCAACAAAGCAACCGCTGAAAATTGCAACAGGAACCGCCTGGGATTTAAGCCAACCGTTGAGAAGGTAAATCAGAAGATAATCACAATAAAGCAAGGCTCCCTGAATGAGTGCGGCAGCAAAAACCGACAGCCGTTCAACCTTATAAACGGCTCCTGACCCGGCGGCAATAAAGGCAAGCAGGGTAACGGTTAAAATTCCCGTGCAAACCGCCTGCACGCTTAAGGTTGAAATTACACCTCTTGCACCAAGAATGGCATAAACAATCGCCAGAACAACAGGTCCTCCTGCGGCGGCAACAAGCCCTCTTTTAAAAAATTCTTTTGCAAACATTTTCATTTTGAAATAAACCTCCTTTTAATTTCGGCAAAGCAGCGCCGAGAAACATAATCCTTGTATCCGCTTTTAAAAATCGCATCCACACCGCCGGAAAATGTTGTGGTAAATTTTTTGATGTGAGAACGGTTTGCAATGGTGGATTTGTTAATGCGGATAAATGACGAGGGAGCAATGTCCTCCAATTCATAAAGCCGCTTCTTCAAGCGAAGCCTTTCACCGTTACAGGTAACGGCGTAGGTTTTAGAGTCACAAACGGTGATGCACTCAATTTCACCGAATTCAAGAAAAACGGTGTCATCTTCGGTATATGCCAAGATTTTATTCTCGCCGTTATATTCAAGAACAAGAGCTTCAATTTTTTGAGTCAGCAGGCTCTCTTCTTTAACTGTTGCCACAATTTGCTCTTCCTTTTCCTTGTCAACAATTATGCTGAATTTCATAAAGCACCTCCTTAATGTGATTAAATTATAGCACCTGAAAAATTAAAATGTTGTAAATTTCTTCATTCGGTAGTTTGCCGTTAATAAGCGGTAAAAAAAATGCACAGCCTGAGCTGTGCATCAATTTATCTGTGTTTATTTACAAATTCAATAAGCCTGTTCCAGTCTTTCCGGCTGAAATAGTGAAGACCTTCTCTCATCTGATAACCGATGTTGCCGTCAAAATATTTGTCGTCAACCTGAGGTAATCGGTCATCACAAACAAAGCCATTTTCAAAAGCCGGGGAGGCGGCAACGCAGGTCATAAACTGAGAAACAGGGTCTGCCCACCAATCCTTTGAGGCGCTGCCCACGCAGACAAATCTCGGCGCAATTGAAGCTAAAAGATAATGCTGGTCATAGGGCATAGCGCTTTCGTTTTTAACATATTTTTTGTAGTTTTCGCAAAACCAGAACGGAAAGCGGTCAACAATCTGCTCAACTGTTTCGCCGGTTGTTCCTCTTGCAAGGGCATCGCCGCTGCAGCCCGAATCGTTGGAATAAGCAAATTTAAAACGGGTGTCTGTTGCGGCGGTAAAAAGTGCAGTTTTACCTAAACGGGAGTGACCGCAAACAACAGCACAGTCAAGGTCAAGGCAGGGGAGGGTTTGAGCATAATCCATAACTCTTTGAGCAGCCCAGGCCCACATTGCAATTTTGCCTGCGTCCTCAGCGCCTCTTTTTCCGTTTTCAAAAAGAACGCCTGCAAGCCCGTTTGTAAAATCACCGCCGTCACTTGTTATGTCGTTATAATAAAGTGAAAGCACAGCAAAGCCGTTGTCAACAAGCTCTTCTGTGGGCATATAGCGGTCAGGCACATCGGGTCGGAAGTTTATGTGAATAAAAAACGGATGCTTGCCTTCCTTGGTTGGAATAACGGCAATAAACGGAAACGAAAATTCCTTGCCGTTTATAACGCAGTGAGCTGTAACTCTGTTGGCAACCGCATTACCTGCGCAGAAATTAGGAATACATTTTTCTTCCACAGTAAATTTCAGCTCTGTGGGCTCAGGCGGCAAAAAGCCGTATTCCTCACGGCAGAGAATATCCAACATTTCTTCACGGGATTTAAGGGGAGGAAGATTGCGCTGAGCCAAAAGCTCGTTAAGATTTTTGTTCATATAATCACCATTAAATTTTATAATATCAAAAAGTTATTTATTAAAAATAGGGGCATAATTGTAATTGTTGGCCCAATATTCCATTTTTTCTAATGTTGTAATATAGTTATCTACTGTTAATTCATTTTTGCCATTTGAAAAGCAAGATAACATATATTCGTTATATTCGCTACAATAATGTGTTGCATCTTTGTATTTATCAAGATTTGTAATCATTTCTTTATTGTCTTGAAAGAAGAAAATGCGAACATTTTCAAATCGCAATAGAGCACCATAAACATTTTTCATAGCGGCTATGGTTGCGGGCAATTTTCCCTCCGTTAATAATGTGTTCCAATATAATATACTATACGGCGGAGCAAAAAACACAAATTCGATATGAGGATTGTTTTTGATAAAATAGCTTAGTTCAGATATCACTTCTTCGGAATTAGACATAAAATACTTTCTACTTAACACTTTTTGCTCAGTAGGCATAGTGTAGTTCTCCAAAACCTTTTGTTTTGAAAAAACTATAGAACCATTATCCCACGAATGCATTTTATAAAAGTCATACGAGTCACTATATTTATAAGCAAAATGAGTCCGGGTATATTTTAAAAGTACATCTTTGTTGAAAAGATAATTAACATCGGAAAAAATATTATTGTCTATTAGATAGTCAGGGATTCGATTTGTTTCATCAACGAGTTTGCTGTCTGCGGTAATGAGATAATTATCAAGACCAAAAAAAACTCGCTTTAATTCTTTATTGTTGCTTATTGCAGAATCCAGCAAAGCACGGAAATCAGAGAGTATGCCACCATCAAAGGAAAGTCGGACAGCGTCACAATTTAATTCCTTGTTAAAATGAAGCGCATTGAAATTCTGTGTCATGGAAGAGCCGGTGATTAATGTGTCATATTGTGCATATTTGGCGATGCCTACATTTTGATAATATGGGAGTTGATAAATAATTTTTGTTTTATCTTGATTTGCTCGATAATGATAAAATGGGTCTATAGCAAAAACAAGACTGCCACATATTAAGAGTAGCGAAAATGATAAAGAAAGAAAAATTCTAAAAAACTTTTTATACATTTTGTTCTCCTAAAAATTAAAATATAAAAATGAGCTAACCCCTGATAATGAAACAACAGACCATATCAAGAGAAAGACGGAAGTTAACAAATTTTTGGCCGAAGGTGTAAAAGTTTGCAAACGCTCATTTGTATTTTTGAATTTAATACTTGCAATGATAGCAAAAAGAAAAAATAGGAAAAATAATGTTATTTTCATAACACTGACAAAAACAGAAGAGATGTTTTCGGTTAACCATAAAACAAGTTCAAATTCAGAAGAAAGCAGAGAATCAATAAAATCAGGACGAATTTTTCCGAAGTCAAATTGAAAAATAGTATTTATAAGATGATTTGCGTCCTTGATAGAATCGGCTCGAAAATAAACCCAGCTTACATTTATGAATAAAAAAGTGGCTAACCATGGGATAATTGAGAACTTTTTCTTCAAGAAAGTGAGTGGCTTTGAAAGTGCAGATGAAAGTACAACGGCAAATCCATTTAAAATGCCCCAAAGAACAAAAGTCCAATTAGCACCATGCCACAAACCGCTTAATGTGAAAACCAGTAGCCTGTTTAAATATGTTCTGAATAAGCCCTTGCAATTTCCGCCTAATGGAATATAAACATTTTGAGTAAGGAAGCGTGTTAATGTTATGTGCCATTTTTTCCAAAATTCACCCATATCTAAAGAACGGTATGGAGAATTGAAGTTCTGCGGGAGTTCAATATTGAATAAAAGTGAAATTCCTGTTGCCATATCGCAATACCCGCTAAAGTCAAAATAAATTTGAATTGTATAAGCCAACATAACTAAAATAGCGTTTGTTGAATCTAAAGTGGGAATGTTACTAAAGCCAAGGTTTGCCAAATTGCCGAAAGTATCAGCAACAATTACTTTCTTGGCGAGTCCAAAAGAAAAAGCAAACAATCCTTTTGAAAGATTGATATAGTTGATTTTCTTCTTTGATGAATCTGCAAATTGTGGAATTATTTCATCGTGTAAAACAATTGGGCCGGCAATAAGCTGAGGGAAAAAGCTTACGAATAAAGCATAATCTAAAAATGAGTAATAAATTCTTTTTTTATAGCAATCAATTACAAAAGACACTTGTTGAAACGTAAAAAAACTGATACCTAAAGGCAGTATAATTTTTTGTACAAAAAAGTCTGTGGAAAAAAGCGAATTAATATTTTCGACAAAAAAACCAAGATATTTATAGTAAAAAAGCAGACCAATATTACCAACAATTCCAATTATGAAAAGACTTTTTCTTGCCATGGATGAAAATGATTTTTGTAAAAATAGACATATTAGATAGTTGATAACAATGCTAGCTATTATTAAGGGAAGATATTTGATGTTAAAATAGGCGTAGAACCAAAGTGACATTCCAAGCAAAAATGCTTTTGCCCAAATACCACTTTTTAATTGATTTAGTAAATACCACCCTAAAACACATATTGGCAGAAAAAGAAAAATAAATATGTAAGAATTAAACAACATTTTAATAACCGTCCTTGTGGGCAAAATAAAGAAAATGGAATACTTGGAGAGGGGTTAAAAGTTTATTGGAATTTTGTAGGTTCAAATTTACTCTACCACTATTGTAACACAAAACAGGATGAAAAGCAAAAACTGATTAAAGTCTTGCTTTTGCTTTGTTTAAAACGAGCCATTCCAAAAAGTGAAAGATTATACAGCCAAGGGCATAGCAAATTATATCAACAAAGGAAAAGCTTCTGCCGAGAATAGTGGAAATGAATTGATTGTTTTCAAATCCCATAAGCTTCACAAAATCGAAATATTGACCGATTTCTATGATAACGGCAAAAAGAAAAACATATAAAGGCATAACCTTTGTTTTAATGGGGAAAAATGCTCGGATAAAAAGGCAAATAAGAACAGTGACCAGAATATCTCCTCCGTAGGGACGGATAAAATTGTCATCAATAAAAAGTGCAATCAGCACTTCGATTGCAAAAACTGTAAGAAACAGCAGAGCATAAACAAGCTTTGATTTTTTCATATTTACTTACCTCGTAATATAGTTAAAACAGCTGCTCTTTTATAAAGTCAATTGTGTAATGGTTTTTAACAAATTCAAGCCAACCGAACAGCATCGCGGTCCTCGGCTTTGTCCACATTTTTTCATCAGCCAAATTAAAGCTGCCAAATTGATTTTTAAGATTCTGAACCTCAGTTAAAAATTCCCGATACGGCTTGTGGTTTTCACCCGAAGCCACTTTTGAAACGGCAAAAAGTCTTGGGAAAAGGAGCTCTTCAAGTCGGTCATTGTTATCAATATATTCTGTCCAGATTGGTGCTTCAACGCCTATAATATTGGCTTTACTCTCCTGAGTAAGTCCGGGCAACGAATTTTTGAGAGAATAAACACGATTTAACGGAATGATAGAATAATCATAGTCAAGATAAAAGTATGAGAAAGGAGAAAGAATTGCTTTACCGCCGCTGTTTATAAATCGTACAGTCGGCTTCGGGTTTTCTTTCCAATATTGAACGATTGCTCTTTTGTCAAGATTTTTACCGTTTGCGGCTTCATTCCATACAATACAATGTCTGCCCTTTGATTCGAGATAATCAATTATTTTGTTCATAAAGCAGTTCTGGTATTCAGCGTAGTTTTTAACGCCAAGGGATTTCATTTGTCTTTGGCAGTCGGGGCAGTTTTTCCAATGGTTTGAAGGAGCTTCATCTCCGCCGATGTGAAAATATTCACCGGGAAAAATTTCAAGAAATTCATCAATAATGCGGATAACGGTTTCAAAGGTTTTTTCTTTCGCCGGGCAAAGAACTTCTTTAAAAATGCCCTGATGGGTTTTGATTTGAACATCTTTTCCTGCGCAAGAAAGCTCGGGGAGTGCCGACAAAAGGGCGCTTGAATGACCGGGCATATCAAATTCAGGAACAACGTCAATTCCTTTTTGAGTGCAGTAGGTAACAACCTCGCGCATTTCGGCCTTGGTATAAACTCTGCCGTAAGGCTCATCAACATAAGTCTTTCCGAAATCTGAATAAGGTCGCACGGCGGCAACAGAGTTAAGTTCGGGGAAGCTGCGGCATTCAAACCGCCAACCCTGGTCATCTGTCAGATGCCAATGGAATTTGTTAAAGCCCAACAGAGCAATAGCGTCAATAAGCTTTTTGATTTCCTCAATAGTTTGCATGTGGCGCACACTGTCAAGCATAAAGCCTCTGTATTCGAACATAACTTCACCTCCGAGCTCATTATATCATAAATAAGACGCTGACTACAATTGTTTTATTGAGGTTTTTAATCTGAATAGTGATACAGTAAAATCCCCGTTCTTACGAACGAGGATTTTTGGATGTTAGGAACGGTTATGATGTTAATCATAACTGTATATCTTACCACTTAATTTCCATAGATTTCCTTCTTTAATAGATATGGTCACATGCTGACACATATCATCCGCAGGGTTCCATTTTACATTATTACGATAAATTTGAATATACTTGCTTTTCCGTTCTCCTAAAATATTTAGTTCTTTACTTTTAATTTTATCCCTGTTACACTTTAGTTTTTGTGAAAAATAGTCGACTTCGCTTTCTTCAAAGTCACTATTGTGAAAGGCGCAAATCAGGCCGTCTAAAAGTGGCTTCATCGCTGTCATTATGCTGAATTTGACCTGCTTTGGCTTCTCTATCTCCAAAAACAAAGAGAAATTATCGCCATAATCGCAATTTATTTTATCATATATCTGGATATTAACTGCTTCATCCTTAATTGTTTTCCAAACCATTAATGGGGTTAATCCTACACATTTGCAAAACCGAATGTTGTCCCATTCAGCTAATGGATTTTTCATTTGTGGTGGTAAGAGCGGTTTCGAATGTAGCGTATATTCATAATAATGAGAATATTCTTCCGGTATATTCCATTGTTTTTGTAGTTTAGCTATTTCAAAAGAAGATATGTGCGAAAACTTAACACCCTGTTGTGTTAGAGAATTAAAAATGCTTGTTCCAACATTATAAAAAAGCACATTTTCAACATCAAAATAATTCTTTGCTTCATCAGTAGTTCCGTATTTAGCACATAAAACGGAATTTTCAAAAGATTGCAGTAGCTTAAGTGCTAATACCAGTTCTTTCTTGAGTATTTTTAATAGTTCAGTGTCGGTCTTTGAGCAGTCAAAAGGAATACGCCCTTTTGAAAAAAGAGCAACAGAACGCTCATTTCTAATGCGAAAGAAAAAATAGGGGGTTTTTGCTGAGCAAGCATCTGTTTTATCAAAAATACAAATTTCGGGATGTTCTCCAAAAGAAGCATACTTTCCTTTATTGTAAACGCATTCACTACAAATGTGTCCTGCGACAGTAGTTCCGTGTGAAGTGCTCACAAAACGCAACATAGCCCTCTCTGCATCCATGCTATTCACCGCCTTTATTAAATTATATCAAAAAACAAACGAATAAGCAATATTGAGCCTGTTCGATAGTTTGAATCCACATTGACGGAAATTTTAGTGATATTCCGCCGTTGGCGGAGTTGATATATTTAATGAAATATTTTTCTTGCGAAAAATATGAAATAATCCTAATGGATTATGAAATTTGATGCTTTCGCATCAAGTGAAATAAAATTCGTTCCTTCATATGCTGCAGGCATATTTCACATTTGCGAAGCAAATATTTCATAGCGAAGCTATTTCACTCGTTCCGCA
Source organism: Clostridia bacterium (assembly GCA_017465465.1). Taxonomy (GTDB): domain Bacteria; phylum Bacillota; class Clostridia; order Oscillospirales; family Acutalibacteraceae; genus CAG-488. The sequence goes on from JAFTWE010000039.1 coordinate 86,848, forward strand.
AGGAACAAATTTCATTGAAAAAGACCTTGTCTTTTGACAAGGTCTTTTTCTGGTACGAGTGTTGATAACGGATTCAATTTTTAATATCAATTAACCGACAGCCAAACACATATTCTTGCTTGTATCAGAGAATTTTATGGTTTCTTCAATAAATCAAATACAGATTGCGAGGAAACGATATGTCTAATTTTATTGAAGATTTATACTACGGCAATTTAGAACCACAAGAAGTTAATTCGGAATTAACACCTAAACTCAAGAAAAAACTGAGTAGCATTGCCGAAAAAGAAGAACAGCTTACTGCAAGATTGAACAGTGAGGATAAGGAGTTGTTTCAAAACTATGTAAGTGCCTATATTGAATTTTCAACAACAAGTAATGCTGATAGTTTTATATCAGGTTTCAGGCTCGGAGCAAAATTTACATACGATACATTTGTTAAGAATACGAAAGACTAACTATTAAAAGTCAATAGTAAAAATCAAAAAATGTTGTGAAATGTAAGACGGTGAAAAAAGGCATAACAAAACAGACGTCAAAGACGCCGAGTTTTAAAGATTAAAAGAATTTATGCTTTTGATATGTAA
>JAFTWE010000040.1 GCA_017465465.1 Clostridia bacterium
GGATGCTCGCATCCTCATAAATGAATACATACACTTTTACAACAACGAGAGAATCCAACTTAAAACAAAACTGACTCCCCTTGAAAAGAGAAGTCAGTATGTTGCTTAAAATTAAATTTTACCTACCATAGGTGCTTTTTTGTACTGTCTACACAATTTGGGGCAGTTCACAGTGCAACCTTGCTTTGAATTATTTATTTCTTATCGCCTTTCTTTTCATAACCGAAGGTTGATGCGAAAAGGTCAATTTTAAATGCCTTAATAACGCCGCTGAAAAGTCTTGAGCCCTGAACAGGCATAAGTCTGTTGAATCTGCCCATTGCATTGCCGTCAAAACCAACAACAATGTATGACTTCTTGCCGAGAATACCCTTAAGAATCTTATTAACAGCCTTGTCGCAGGGGGTAGAAACCATATTGATAAGGTCCATACCGTTTGTTTCACCCTGATTGCGGAAAATGTCTGTTTTTGTAAAACCGGGGCAAACAAGGCCTATGTAAGCTTCACCGCGGAGCTCTTCTCTCATAGCCTCAGTAAGACCCTTAACAGCCGCCTTACTTGCAGAATACATTGATGTTCCGCCAAGAGACATAAGAGCCGCAGAAGATGCCACATTGATGATTGCGGGGGTTTCACTTTTGAGAAGAAGAGGAAGCATAATCTGTGAAGAATATGCGGCAGAATAGAAGTCGATGTTAATTGATTCGTCGATTTCTTCCTTTGTATAGTTCATAAGTCTGTCAAAACGGGGGAGAACACCTGCGTTATTGATAAGAACATCGGGCTTAATATTGCTTTCAACAAGCCAGTCATGGAAGCTCTGCCAGTTATCGTAGCTTGAAACATCAAAAAGCTTGTAAGAAAACTGCTTTGCATAATCGCCTAATTCTTCAACAAAAGCAACCATTTTCTTTTCACTTCTTGCAACGCCGATTACCTTACAGCCGTGCTCTTTCATAAGACGCTCTGCAAGCATTTTACCGATGCCGCTTGAAGCACCTGTGATGATTACTGTTTTGTTATCAATCCACTTTGACATTTTAAACACTCCAAACAAAAAATTTAGTTACCTTAAAATTATAACACATCAAAATCCCATTTTCAACCAAATAACAGAAAATTAAATTCTTGGCAGAGAATAAACGAAACCTCCCGCTCGCTTTCACAAACGGGAGGGGAGTGGGCGTCAGGTATCTCGATGCTTTTTCTTATATTTCTTATGTTTTTCAGATTTAATATGCATTATGGTATTAAATAAAAAGGCCAAAGAACCGATATACATAACAATTCCGAATAAATGACAAGATGTTGATTTAGAATCAAGAACATCTGTTGCATTGTTAAAATCCAATAATTTTACATCATTTGCGGTTAACTCAACAATTTCATTACTGTCGGGATGAACCAATATCGTAATATCCGAATATTTCTCAAGTTCGGATATGTCATCTCTGAGCATTTTATTGATACATGCCGGGTTTATGTCATAGCTCTCGCCGTTGGTGCAATAAACGGTAATTCCCTTGTCTTTATAAATTATTGATTTTTTAGTTTCTTGGTAATCCGCAAATTTCGTTTCAATATAAGTGCACTCTTCTTTTTTGAAATCATCATTCCAATACTTTATCCCGAAAGTGTTAACAGTTCCGAGAAAAAAGAATAAAACCATAAAGAATAAATACATTACCAAGGTGAAACGTTCTTTTTTCATAATTTTACTTCTCTTTCATACAGCTTTATGATGTTTTTTCTTTCTTTCAATTTTAATATTTATAATAGCGTCAACTAAAAATGCCAAAGCGCCAATATACATAAAAATGCCTAACAGAAGAAAAATGGTTATTCCTTTTCTATTATTTTTAATCGATTCATCAAAATCTAACAATTTAGCATTGTCTGCGGTTAATTCAACAATGGTATCACTTTCAGGGTAAAGTAACAGCGTAATGTCCGAATTTCTGTTGAGTTCAGATATATCGTCTCTCAGCATATCATTTATACACTTAGGGGATATTTCATATTTTTCGCCGTCAGAGCAGTAAATTGTAATTCCTCTGCTATGGTTACCTTTTGCTTTTATTGTTTCGTGATAATCAACAAATTGAGTTTCGATATAAGTGCATTCTTCTTTAGTGACTTCATCAGTTCGGTAAAGCACATCAGAAATACAAACAGTTCCAATAAAAATACATAAAATCACGAAAAAAACAGACTGTGCCAATGGCAATGGCTTTCTTTTCATAACATTCCTTCTCTTTCACACTGCAAAACGATTTTGTTTGTTGTGAGTGATTATATCACACATAATCCGAAAATACAATCTGTGAGAATATACGAAACCTCCCGTTCGCTGTTATGAACGGGAGGGGATACGCTTTGTAGGGAATCGCGCTTTCCGACATTCCGCAATCATCGTTCTAAATGATAAAGCTATATAATTCACCGTCTGCAAGGGTCAGCTCGCCATATTGACCTTTTTCAAAGCCTTCATACATTTCTTGTGAGGTATTTATTTCGATTATCTCTTTATCATCAGTTTCAAATACAACAGTGAAAATTTCTACTGTTTTTGGTGTCTTGACTCCAACCATTTCAACACGGCAAGTTAAGTCAATAACTTTAGCTTTAGTTTTAATTGTTGTAAATTCACTTTTGATTTCATTAACATCCTCTGTAGGTTTCATTTTTTCTGTTTCATTCTGCTTGTATTTCTTGACAGTTTTTCCGATGTAAACAGCAAAAAATGCTACTGCACAAATACATATAGCAAAGTAAATGATAAAATCCATATCTTCACCTCGTTCGTAATAACCAAAATGTTTCATCTGCGGCTTTGCAGATATGATTGCAAAATTTCTGCTACATCATCTTCGCTTGGGGTATATTCTTCATGCATCTCATTGCAAATCCAAGCATAATAATCAAAAATGGCCTCTATAAAAGAAGTTAAGATTTCTTCAATAGAGCTACGCTCAGTTCTCACCGGAAGATGTATTTCCGGAATATCCTCTCTATTATCAAAAGCAGGATAGTCACAAAAGTCAGCCCAGTAAAACAAATACCCAACGCGCTTGCCATTCTGACTAATCAAATAATGTTTATACTCAAAATCTACCCACAATGTGATAGGTATACGATAGTTAAGCTCAATCCATTTTACAAAAGAGCGGAGCTCCTGTTCGACTTCCTTTGGTATTCTTTTATCAAAACCAATATTAAACTCAGGTCGGATGCTTTCAGATACTTTAAGCTCTAAAGCTTGTGCCTTTTTCCAAACGCTGCTTTCGTTCACGGAAATCACCTCGTCGTAAAATTCTTATTGGTCGAGATAATTATATCACACATAATCTGAAAATGCAATCTGTGAGAATATACGAAACCTCCCGCTCGTTTTCACGAAAGGGAGGTTTAACTGTGCATCTTATTTCAGAACCAAAGTTAAGAACTTTTATTACTTTTTAATAAAAATTGCTTTTACCTTCTCAACAAAACCCGACTTTTCAGATTGTCTAAAACAATTTTTTTGTAATTCTCGCTCTTCATCGAGAATATAAGGGAAGTCGGCTTCTACACATATCCAGAAGTAATCTCCCGTTCTATCGCTTGGAACATTTGCACCTTTGGCAAAGATGATTTTAGTTCCGAATTTTTCTATGCTGAATTCATCGCCTTCAATTTTACCGAAAACGCCATAATAACCTTCGGAATGAATCAAAGAATTGCTGTTGTTTTCTAAGTCCCACGAAAAGACCTCTTCTGTGCGTTTATAATCAATACCAAAATCACTTAAGAACTCTAAAAGTGCTCCGTTGCTTTCTATGTTTTTATAATAATTTCTGCAATCCTGACAGTCACAGGGGTTATTATAATTTGTGCGATATTCTTTTGTTTTATCTTTATCAAATGAAATTCTGACAGAATTGATTTCAGTGCTTTGTAAAGACATATTTTACCACCCCAAGTCCGACTTCAATTAGTTTTTATCAAAATATTGTTTGTATTCTACTTCTTGCATTAACATTTTTAACGCTTCTTCCTCTGTACCAAAAAAGGAATATGCAAACGAACGGTCCATAGGCTCCCACCAAGCAGGAACAGAATTTTCCAGGTTGCAAATATACCTCCATTCGTCCTTATCAACAACACACAATTCTTCATATGTATATTTGTAGTATCCGTTGATACTCTTTAAAACAATAAATCTTTTTGTGTTTTCCTCATTGTATATAACTTTTATTACTTGCAAATCATCTGAAAAAGATAAATCTTTATCATACATCATTTCAACAATTTCAGAAAGAGGAGGTATCGGAGGTACATTAATGTTCCTTTTGTTACTTTTAAATAACTTTGCAAACAAGCCCATTCTATATCACCGCCTTGAATGTATTATATCATAAGAGTTGCAATGAATCAATGCGAAGCATTGTACATAATGAAATATCGCTATGCGATATGAAATAAAAATTCACATATTAACATTCGATAAATTGGAGTTTGTTTATTTGTATTTTTCATACAATATCGGAAGAATTTCACACAGGTTACGGTATTCTACACAACAATGTTCAGCCATACCTTTTGCCATATCTTTGGTTATAATCAATTTCCGCAACAACTGATTTTTCATTGTTCTTCCAAGCCAGAATCGGCTAATCATAAACAATCCGTTTTCGGTTTGTTTGAAAATATGGGCCATCTCTGTATGCTTAACCAGATTATTAAAAGCACCAACATGACCGCATACAATCCTTTGAATATTATTTTCTTCCATAGCTTGTTTTGAAAAACCAAATTCTTCAGGCGTAATGAAATCGATTCTTAAAGGTAATTTTACATTACCGATTTTTTCTAACGGATATTGAGTATTGTTTTGAAAAGGCGGACATAATTTTTGATTAAAATATTCCTTCTGATTTTTAGAATATCCTATTCCGTAATGCTCACCGGGGAACCACACCTGATAACGTTCTTTTTCCTGTGGGTGCCACCAAAACCACCAATCAATCATTTCAACCGTAATTCCTGGCATTGGACATATCATTGATACCAGGTATGTGTCATCATCCATTTTCACATAACCGATTTCTGTTTGTAATTCAACATCAGATAAAATATCGTTTTTTTGGTCGAATGGTGTTTTTGTTATTTTATTTTTTATTAGAGAATTTATAATTTCCGGTGGTATTAGCGGTAATGGTTTCTTCAATAATTCCTTTATTTCCATTTGATAAAACCTCTACAAATTCTGATTTGTAGAGATGATTATATCACACCCAATCTGAATTTACAATCGGGCTGGGCGTTCCACCCAAACTTCTTCACTATTACTTATTACTTCTAAAAATCGACCCGAATGTTAGTGAATAGTGAGGAGGTAAAAAGTAAAATTGACAACCTTCTGTCGAAGATTGTCAATTTTTGGCAGTACATCTCATTTTAGAATCATACAAAAATTTATAGTTTTCATTCAATTTCAGAAGCATACGTTTCTAATATATTACCTTATTTAGATTTGCTATAATAAACAACACCGGAATATTTTCCGTTTTTGTTTAATCGTCTGTTCGCAATAAAACCATCTTTTGTGAATCCTGCTTTTTCCATAACTCTGAATGATTGCACATTAAGCTCATTGCAAGAACATTCAACCAAGTAATAGCCACGATTATTTAACAAATGGTCAGCAACAGCTTTTAATGCTTCGGTAGCGTAACCATTGCCCCAATAGTTATATCGTACTGTATATCCTACATTGCAATAATTGTGTTTCTTAACAACGGTATTAACATCTATATTGCCGACAACTTCACCCGTGGATTTCAATTCCATAACCCACTTCTCGTATTTATTCTCGTCAGCCTCGCTTATCCATTTTCTGATACATTCCAACTCTTCATCTTTTGTCAAAGCAGGATATTTAATATATTTTGCCAATCTTTCATCAGTTATGATTTCATAAATAGCATCAATATCACTTTCTTTGTATCGTCTTAAAATAAGTCTGTTTGTTTCAATTCTTGGACTTAACATTTTAATACTTCTCCAAATCAATTTAATTTTATCAAAACAATTGTATCACATAGAATCTGAAATTACAATCGGGTGTGGGTGAAAGCTGTTTGCCCGAAGGGCAACATCATTGTGCCGTCAAGCACACTTCATTGCGAAAGCACTTCATTTGCCGCAAGGCAACTGCGTTTTGTGTCCGAAAGCGGAATGAAGTTGAGCTTCGCTCAAATGAAGTTATCTGCTGAAGCAGATAAACGGAGTTGTGTCCTTGCGGACACAAACACAAAAAATAAAAGCAAGTCTTTAGAGTCGCACTCTAAAGGACAGTCTGAAAACAGGTTGCGGTGTAGCCCGTTAGGGCTACGCCGTTTTCCTTATTTCAAGCGGTTTTTAGCGGATTATCACGCATTTCCTGAATGGTTTCAAGAATCTCTTGTTCTGTCGGAATGTTTATAATACCCGCCGCAGTAAATGAAATATCAACAGGAACATGCTTTAATCCATCATCACCTTTGATGCTGTTATGAACATCAATTCTCTTTATTAATGTGTTTACAAGAGTTGGTGTTAATTCTTTTAATTCGGTGCACCCACGAATTGCTTTTAAGAAAGTATCAAGGTCTATTTTCTCTTGTTCAGCTGTTTTTATAGCTTGCTTGTCGTTTTCTACTGCGGCAAGCAATTCTTTTTGCTCTTTTTCATAATTTGCCGACATACGATAAAATCGTTCATCCGAGACCTTGCCAAGAAGATTATATTCATAAAGACCTTCAATCAGTTTATCTAATTCGGAAATGCGTTTTTGAGCTTTTTCTACCTTTTGCTTCAACATCCTAATATTTATTTCCCTATCAGCTGTGTTGTGCTTTGCGTAGAGATAGAGAAATACCGGTTCAAATTCAGTGACATATTTTGCTACAGCTTTTATGGTTTCAAGAACAATTTCTTTTAATACCGCATCACGGATAAAGTGAATTGTGCAGGAACCACGCTTTTCTTTATATTGGGAGCAACGATAAAATTCTTTTTCATCCTCAATACTTTTTGCTGCACAATAATATAATTTCGAACCGCAATCAGCACAATATAAAAGTCCTGAAAAAATACTTGTTTTTCCCGTAGCGGAATTTCGACGGCGACTTTTACGTAATTCCTGAACCCTTTCAAAGGTATCTTCATCAATAATAGCTTCTTGAGTGTTTGGTATTATATTCCATTCTTCCTCGGGGTGATATACTGTTTTCTTAACTTTAAAACTTACATAAGATGTCATAAAGTTAACTGTACATCCGGTGTATTGACGATTTTCAAGAATGTGAATAACTGAGTCCGATACCCATCTGTATGGATTTTCAGGTCTTGGATTAGAGCACTTACGCCCATTACGATAACAATATTCGGTAGGTGTAATTATTTCTTCACTTTCTAATCGCTTTGCTATTTGTGAAGGCCCCAGCCCTGCAAGACACAATTCAAAAATATACTTTACAACTTTTGCAGCAGGTTCATCTACAATCCACTGCTTGGGATTATCTGCACTTTTTATATACCCAAATGGTACAGCAGCAGAAACTCTTTCACCGTTATCGGCTTTGGCTTTCCAAACAGCCTTTATTTTCTTGCTTGTTTGTTCTGCATACCACTCGTTAAATATATTGTAAAAAGGCATCATTTCAAGACCGGTGCCTTTTGCAGTATTTACATTTTCTTGAATAGCTATAAATGTTACACCAAGTGAAGGATATACAATTTGGGTTAATCTACCCATTTCAACCTGTTCACGACCAAAACGGGAAAGGTCTTTTACTATTATAGTTTCAATTTCTCCGTTTTCAGCCATTTTTTGCATGCGTTGAAATTCAGGACGGTCAAAGGTTGCTCCTGAAATACCGTCATCTACAAAGAATTCAGGGTGTAAATATCCGTGTTCTTTAGCATATTGAGATAGAATCTGCTTTTGATTTGTGATACTGTTAGACTCATCGGTATTACCTTTCTTTTTGCTGTTTTTATCGTCGTCTTTGATATCTTCAACGGATAAACGGCAATAAAGAGCTGTTATTTTTTGTTTATTCTCGGCTTTCTTTGCCATAACTAAAACTCCTTTCTTTGAAAAGCCGAGCGTTACGATTTGTCTTTGACATTATATAACGCTCGGCAATTCTCATCCATTCTGTGATTATTCTGCTTTTGTTGAAAGTATCAACTGCTTAAACTGTTGCAGCACGGAACGATTGCTCTCTATATCGAAATTTGCGGTAATATCATATACAGTCCTACCGATTTTCCTTGATATATTAATTTGTTTCGGAATGTTGTGAACAGGCGGGCGCTTTACAGTTTCTCTACCCTGAGGAATAGCATATTTTTCAAGTTCAATTCCATTACTGTTATCAATACGTCCCATTCCGCATATAGCAATGTGACTGCTTGTTAAATCATATTTTTTAATCATAGGCTACCTCCTTATCTCGCATCTCTGCCCTGACGGGCTCTGTATCTGCTCTCACAGATTTTTATTATTGCTTCTTCAATCTGTTCGGTTGTGTAGCTTTTCGGGAAGTATTTTCTTATCCTTTCAGCAGGGATTTTGATTTTTTCTCGCTGATTCGCCTTTTCTTCAGCCAAGATTTCACCTATATGCTCAGGGGTTAAACCTTCCTCTCTGCTTATTGCACGAAGCCTTTGTGCCTGAGATAAATTCGGTGTAGCATCACATACACGGATTTCTTCAACTAAATCCGCCTGTTCTACTTCGTTTAAATATGAAAGCTCTACTGCAGGGGTAAATGCTATTCTTTCTTCATCAACAAGGTTAAGCAGTTCAGGAATAAGATAAGTTAAACGGATATAACGGTGAATCTGCCTTGAACTTTCATCAACGGATTCTGCCATTAAATCTCTGCTGTACTTTTGGCCAACTTGTCCAAAAGTTTTACCCTGATGATTTAATGCTTCAAGCTTCAACTTGTAAGCAAATGCCTTTTCCGATGGCAGAATATGCTCTCGATGCAAATTACTGTCAACAAGCATAATAGCCGCTTCATCTCTGCTCACGGCATAAATTAAAGCAGGTACTGTTTCCAGCCCTGCTTTCACTGATGCTCTCAATCTTCTGTGACCTGAGATTATCTCATATTCGTCCTCTGTATTTTCAAGAGGTCTTACAACAATGGGTGAAATAACACCTTTCTGCTGTATGCTTTCAATGAGAGTGTTCATCTCATCGTTATCTAAAACCTTATACGGATGTCCCTCAAAGGGATGAATTTTTTCTACCGGGATATTTACCGGTGCTTTCAACTTTTTATTAGCCATATCAACGGCTCCTTTCTTTTTTATTCTTAATATTTTTGTTGTTACGGTTATTACGCCGTTCTTCGATTTGCCGCTGTCTTTCCTCCTGCTGTTTTACATAGCGTGTATATTCTTCCTGCCTTGCTATTTCAGCTTTGGTAAGATAATGAGGTGGCGGCTCACCTATGAGCTTTGAAACGGTATCAACGCTTCGGTTGAAATCGTATTCGCTGATGTTGTATTCTGCTTCTGCCTTTTGCCTTGCCTCGTTCTCTTTTTCGGGGCGGATTTTCATCCTCTCGGCTATTAGCTCTTCTGCATCTGCTTCATCAGCCTGCTTTTCGGTTTCTTGGTACTGAGTAAGTGTCTTTTGTATTTCTTTTTCCATTCTCTTTTCTTCGGCTTCAAGCTTCGGAATTTCAAACCTACGCATTTTCTCAAAGTAAGACTTTGCATTAACAATGTCCTGTTCACTTTCACATTCGTTTTGTGAGAGAATACTCTGCATTTTAAATTTCAGCTCTTTAAGCTCAAATTCATAGTGACCAACATAATAATTAGCTTCGTTATACTTTTGCTTCATAACCTTGGGAGTAAGCTTAAGCTTTTTCTTTGCCTCTTTGAGCTTTTCTTCGGTTGTCTTAATATCTTCCTGCAGCTTATGGAAGTACACATAAAACTCATCAGCATCACGGACCTCATTCATAGCCTGATGTTTCATTTTGTTAATGCTCTTTCTTTCGCATTCAAGAATAATCATACCGACACGAATGCCTTCAAGAGCATCTGCGAGTGCAGGTATTAGTAGCTTTGCCGCAGTGATTACAAGCTCTGTAAGTGCCTCAACAGTTTTGCGAAGACTGGTAATAAGGCTGTTATCTTTACGGATGAGAATGTTGATTCTCATTCTCTCTGTGACTTTGCCTTTCTTCTTCATCTTCTTGCTTGAAACACCCTCGTGAATGGTAGGTTGCAGAAGTATTCCTCTTGCCGCAAAGCTTCGGTGGTCAATAGGCTCAATGTTCTTTTCCTCTAAATCTCTGTTTACAATATCTGCCCACAGCTTTCTCCATTCACACAACTGCTCATCACTGTTCCAACGCTCGCTTATGGGATTTTGTCTGCCGTACTTTGTGCTTTTGGGGTATTTGTTTACCCTCTCATATCCGTCAGCCTTTGACGATGAAAGATATACTTTCTTGCCGTCAACATAATATTGATACTGCTTTTCCCAACTATCATTTTTTGCACATAAAAATTCAGAGGCGGTAAAGCCTTGCTCCTTACCGTCTCTGATACACAAATATTCTTTTTCAGTTTTTCTTTGCCAAGTACCGTCAGGGTTTAACGGTCTGACAGTTGCCATAATATGAGCGTGAGGATTACCTTCGCCCGTATCGTGAATACAGACATCAACGCACATACCGTCAGCTGCAAGAGCCTTTGCAAATGCTTCTGCCTCTGCAATCTGCCTTTCACGGCTGACTTCAACGGGCAGAGCAACAATAAACTCTCTTGCCAGACGGCTGTCCCTTGTTTTCTCCGTTTCTTCAACTGCGTTCCATAGCTTGCTTCTGTTGTACCATTCAGGCGGAGCATGTGACGGTAGAAAGATTCTCTCATATACAAGACCGCCTTTCCGGGTGTAATCGTGTTTTACGCCGTCATACTTGTTAGTGATTTCACTACAGCTCATATATGCACTTGCGGCTACAGCTGAGCGACCAACACCACGGGTTATGACTTTTGCTTCAAGGTGATAAATTGCGGGTATCACGTCCTTTCTTTGGTTTAGTGATTGTTTTTGTTGGTTGATAGTGTTATAATGATAACGATAAAGTTTCTTTAGAAAAATATTTTTCAGAATACTCTTCAAAAAACAAAGATAAATTGGAGCAAGAAATTATAAAAATTAATGCTTTGTTTGAAACATTAAAATCCTAACGTGAGGTATTTAATATGGAGTTATATAAGAATACAGCAGATGCTTTTGTAAAATATCTAATTAAACACGGATATCCTGAAGAAAGCATAATTTTCGAATGGGGAAACAAAGAATGTGCCGTTGATATAGTAGTAGTGGCAGATGATATGAAAACTCCTATTGCGGCTTTTGAAATAAAAGGTAAAAAAACTAGACAAACAATTCAATACGGTATCACTCAAATGAAAAAGGCTGCAGACGTTTTATCATTATCTGTTCCGATGAGTTTAGTATTTGGAACAAATCATGCACCTTTTTTTCAAGTTATTGATATTTCGGACATCATTCATAGAAACGAAAATGTTGATATAGAATATCTGTTAAATGAAAAAGAAATATATGAGCCAATTTCATATAAAACAATCAATTCTTCCTCTGTTGGTAAAAGGGTATTGAAAAAAGCTGAAGAAAAGAAAGAACGATTAGATTGGTTAGCAAAAATCTGTTGGGTTATTATATTGCCCATTTCTGTGCTATTGTTTTTCCTTGATGCTTTTAATGTTTACTCTTTTACTAATGAACGCCTTGTCTTTTTAGGTGTGGTAATAGTTGTTGCAGTATTACCTTTTTATAGTGAGTTTTCTATAAAAGATTTTTCTGTCAAAAGGAATAATAAAGATAAAAAGTAATCCCCTCGGAGAGCGCACTGCACCGCCTTTACGGTGGTGAGTAAGTGCGCCCTTAAGGGACATATATCAGCCTTTAATTCAGCTTCCCCCGTAAATACCCCTCAATATCAGTAAAGTTCATTGCCTTGATTTCAGGTAAAAGCTTCTCCAAAATCGCACCCTCTACAATAAGTCTGTGGTTTCTCTCCGTGCGTTCCTTTTTACGGTTGCGGTTTTCAGCCTGCTCAAGTCTGTGTTTGGCTTGTATCAGCTTTTTCTCGTTATCAGTCATAAATATCACCTCCAATCTGTTGGCACCGTAAGCGGTGCCGTTTTTTATTGTGTTTTCTTCTGTGGCTCCAAAATCCGAATGTTTTGGCACCGTTAAAACATATCAAGAAAAGCAATCGCACCTGCATCATTTTTCTGCTTTTCCACCTCCGTCAATTCCATATCAATACCCGCCGAAGAAGGAACTGTTACGGCAACCGAAATGCCGCACAGCTCTTCTTTCAGAATCTCACGGAATTTTTGGAGCAGTTCATCATCTGCCGTCTGCTTCTCTTCATAAGCAATAGCGGATTTAATAGCATCAATGATAAACTGATTTCTTGACTTGTACTTTTCTTTATCAAGGCTGTTCAGATAATCAATGATTGCCGTGTGTTCTGTGTCGCTTAAATTAAAGCGGACATTTATGCGGTACTCACTCATATCCTGCCACTTTTCATCATAGTTTCGGCAAGGTACTCGTAACCCTTTGCCGCCGCACGGATGTCGTCAACAAAACGCACACGGTCTGCATTAAACTTGTAGAAATTCTTTACAAGGCAACCGCCACCGCCGGTGATATACAGCATCATTGTGTTTTCATCGTACCCGTGGTCACGAAGCCTATGGAAGATTTCGCTTACATATTTCTGCACCTCTGCTTTTATAATCTTCATATCCGACTGAACAATATTTGCAGTACCCTTACAGAGCACCTCGTCAATGATATGCTCATTGATTTCTCTCTGTGTTTTTCTGAGGAATGCTTCACGGATATCAACTGTACAGAAATGTGTGCCGAACTTTTCTGTGTACATTCTTTCTGACTGTGGCTTACCGTTTATAACATAAAGAACATTCATAGTACCATTGCCAATGTCAGCCACAAGATTTACACCGTTCATTTTGGTTGCAAACTGCGAAACCGCCGCATAACCCTGAGGATATATACTTGCACCTGCGATTTTGATTTTATACTCGGTATGCTGCCAAGCGAAGGTTACTTCTTCATTCTTTGTCAGATATGCTTTGAAGCTCTCTTTCTGTCCTGCTGTCCAAGTGAGAGGCAGACCTGCCGCAATATGAACTGTGGCTTCAGTTAAGTTTTCTGCACCTAACTCCTTTGCAATAGCCACAAGAGTGAGGGCATAATAGTCCTCGTCTTTGATTTTGTCGGGAAGGAACTCCTTGTGTCCCTCACCGATAAGATAGAACTTACCACCGTAAACAAGCATATCCTTTGTGAAAAGCGGCTCTGAATCGTAAGCTGTAATGCCTGTTCTGAAGCAGTGGTTTGCAGTTTTGATGTTGCCGTAACCGTGGTCAACACCGATGATGATTACATCATTAATTTTTTTCATTTTGAATTTCTCCTTTTAATTAAAATTTTGTTAGATAATGAATTTGGGCATAAAAAAAGCACCCTCTACGGGTGCGGTGAAATAATGGGGCTGTCGCGAATGTTGAAGATAAACACTCCTTTCATAATGATATTTTTATGTAAAGTTAGTAAGTGGACACCGTGTCCACTTACTAGAATTACCTGATGCGAAGATTCCAATGGGCACTTATTGCCCATTGGAAAAAGCAAAGGAAATTATAAGTTGCTAAAGGGTCACAACGACCCTTTTACCAAAAATGTGACGCAGTATTTGTATACCGGAATTTAGGTTTTTGGGTATAAAAAAACACCTGCTACTTTTGGGGTAACAGGTGTATGTAAACGGATTGAAATTTTGGATATTAGTGTGGTACAATTGTTTATATTTATGAATTGAGTTTTGTGTATGTAATAGATGGCATCACCAAACACCGATTAATAATTTGAATAATATAATAATTAAACACATCTAATTGTAAATAATTAAATAAATATGTGACCAAACGTCAAGTAAAGTTGTCTTAATAAGTGAAACCGGTTTCAAAATACTGAGAAAGGAGTAATTATTATGGATGATCGTGAAATCATAGCGTTATATTTTAGAAGGGCAGAATCAGCCATCGATGAAACTGCAAAAAAGTATGGTAAATATTGCTTCAGCATTTCTAATAATATTCTACGTAATCGTCAGGATGCAGAAGAAAGTGTAAACGATACATATATTCGCACATGGAATTCTATTCCACCAAATAAGCCAAACTGTCTTTCAGCTTATTTGGCAAAGATAGTCCGAAACATATCGTTGAATCGAATTAAAGCACAAAATGCACAGAAGCGTGGTTCCGGTGAATATAAACTTGCTTATGATGAATTGACGGGAATCATTTCATCACCACAGTCTGTTGATGATATAATTGACGAAATATTTTTAAGAGATTTGATTAACAGATGGCTTGAGACTTTGTCGCCTGAGCAACGTATGGTTTTTGTGGGCAGATATTGGTATTTCGATTCAATATCTACAATATCATCCAAAATGAATTTCTCTGTCAGTAAAACAAAAATGCTCCTCTTACGTTTACGAAATGAGTTAAGAGAGTATTTAGAAAGCGAGGGAGTCCACTTATGAAAGTAGAAAAAATTTTCTATTCTATGAATGATATCAATGATGATTATGTTATTGAGTATGCAGAAAAAGAAAGGGATACAAAAGTAAAGATAGTTCATGCTTTACGTACATGGGGTGTTATTGCAGCCTGCTTGGCATTGGTAATTATAGTTACACCCGCATTGATTCATATTTTTACACCTTCTGAAATCGAAGATCCTAGGGCAGGTGCAAGGTATGAGTTTAGTAATTATTCCGAACTATGTAGCGTTTTGCCGAATGGTAACATTCTCGCAAATGTCCCCAATAGTAAAGATGCATATATAAGTGCTTATGTTGAATGTCCTGAGGGAACGACGGATTTTTCTGATTACAGCAATTATTCATATCTGAATGTCGATGTTTCCTATGACAATGGTACCGGAGCAAGCATTTTCTGTGTTGTCAAATCTGAAAAGACAGCGAAAGAAGATATAGAGAGCAAACCATTACTATCAAAATCTGCAAATGTAAGCATGACCACTATATCAGATTATGATATTTATTATGGCAGTTATGATAACGGTGTTGATAAAGTCAATATTGCGGAGTTCTCTTTCGATGGTAGTTTGTATGAATTCAGTACTGCAACGCTCAGTCAAGACGAATTGATTCAATATATCAGCGATATGTTAAATCTATGATTGAAATAAATACAGCATTTGAACTGCTCTCCTCGTGAGGGCAGTTTTTCTTTATCTTTTGCCTCCCTCTACTATACTTAATACGGAATAAGTGCAATTTCTAACGGAATAACGCAACAACCGTAAAATGATAAACGCAACAATACTATAAAGCTTTATATATAAACCTATTCAGGTACTTCACTATTTTAACAAACTTATTTTGCAACAAAAATTTATCGCAATTTTTTATAAAATCAATAGTTTTTCGTCAAGATGTCCGTTTTTTCGTACTTATCTTGCTATATAATAGCAAACGAGCAATACTTGTATTGACAAACGAACATTTGTTCTTGTATAATATAAACGATTCAACTTTTATGTAGGTGGTGAAACAATGCTTTTCAGTGCAGATTACAGAGACGGTATAGTTACGGTTGACAAGAAGCATTACGCAGGCTTTTATGCTATGGACTTGTTAAATCAGTATTACAAAAATGATAATGCCGCCCGTCTTGCAGTTTTTCGTGAATATCTGTGGCATGTCAGAGAAACTCTTGCACTCGGTTATCTGAATGATACTGACTTTATAAAAGCCAGGGAAGAAATACAGATGATGTTAAAATCACTGCCTAACATCAAGCCTTTCAATACCTGTGATATTAAGGCTGAAAGGGAAAGAATATCTTATCTTTTCACAAAGGCAAATGCCGATTTGATTACCCAATATTTCCACCGAAAAGCAAAAATACAGAGTATTGATACGGCTCAGGCTGTGTTGGATATTTTACCGCCCGAATACGATAAAGCCTTTTTCAAAACGGCAGAGGATTTACTTAAAACAGTAAATGAAACCATAAACTTTTATGATAACCTGCCTGATGATATGGAAAAGGCATTTAAAAGTCTTTTGAAGTTTGTTTTTCGTCTTGATGAAGCTGAACGCTTTGATGAAGCACATCTGTTACCGATTGCTATGGAGATATTCAATAAAACAGATTGTAATGTCAGAACAGAGTATGTTGCCGTTACCAAGAAAAAGGAAGCGGCAGTTGCAAAAAGGCTGACCTTTGAAGATTACTACTCCTTTATTGTTACTGATTTCTTTGAAGGCTTACATTACGGTCACTACCCGAAACAATGCGGTATCTGCAACAGATATTTTCTTATGACCTCTGCCCGAAAACAGAAATACTGTAACGGCTTTGCACCGTATATGCTACGAGGCAAGAGAACAACCTGCCGTAAGTATGCGGCATCAATCAAACGCAAGGAACGTGAACAGGATAATCCCATTGTGGCTGTATATGAAAAAAGAGCCTCTGCAATCCGAACAGAGAAAAGCAGAGGCACTATAACGGCAGAGTTTGCAAAGATGGCTACATTCATTGCGAAAAACAATATGCTGCGGGCACAGGAAAATCACGAATATTTTACTACACAGTACACAAAGGATATGACTCGCAAAAAGCTGTATTATGATACAGCAAGAATGTTGAAATGAAAGGACGGTGAGTGCCGTGAAGGATTGGGAAAAAGAACTGTATATTTACAAGCTGAAGCCGGCACCGCCGAAAAAGCATTTACAAGAGTATATTGAACTTTACTTAAAAGAGAAGGACGATAAGTATCTTTCTTGGTTTCTGCATTATTACGAGCCGATACTCAATAATTCTGTAAAAGGCTTTGTTCAGGAATATGCAATGCCCGGTCACTTTGCAGATTTGAAGTCTGCTTGTGTGTTTGCACTTCTTAAAGCTTTGAAGAATTATGATGTTTCAAAGCACAAGTCCTTTGAAAACTACTATACAGAGTATTATGTAAAACGGGCTGTTCACGAGTATGTGCGAACTATGAGAACAGGCTACACCGTATCCACAGAGGATGAGGATGCACGGCTTCGCAAGATTATGGCGTTGTACCGAGAAAACAATTACAGAAATGACGATGAAACTATCGGTAAGATTGCCGCAGAGCTTCACCTGAAGCCGAAAAAGGTTTTAGAGATAATCTCCGCAGGTCTTCGCAATATGAATTACACCGAATTTTATAAGAATCTGGCAGATGATGAAAGTGAGGTCAGAGAGGAAGAATATGTTGCAGATTCATCATCCGAACCTCTGACAATGTTGCTCAATGCAATGAGAAAAGAAGCAGTACATGAGGTTTTTGACAAGCTTTATTACGATGAGCAGTATATGGTTGCAAATAGGTTGGGCTTCTGTATGGACTGCTTTTCAGATTACTATATGGATAATACCGTCACCGATAAAGATGGAAATCCAAGAAAAGTCAAATTTAAGAAAATGACTTACCTTGACCTTGCAAATACCTTTGGAAAATCCTCACCTGATACGGCATATCAAACAGTAAACAGAGCCTATGAAAAAATGCGTGAGTGGCTGAAGGATACGGAGTATTTTAAGGGTGAATAAATGAAAAATCCCTGTTAGTAAAGCAGAAATACTGCAATATTAACGGGTAGTTATAAGAGTTTTTTATAGTTTTACTATGCAACAAAAACAAACCTTTGAAATATGGGAACTATTATGAATATTATAACATAAATCAGTATGCAAAAAAGAAGCAAATACACCAGCAAAGAGTCATTGTTACTCATAGCCGAAAAAATCCTGCTTACAAGCGACTTATAAATAAACAATGTTACATTATATATAATCATAAATCTGACAAAGCCTATTAAAAATATATTGTTGTCGCCTAAGATATCAAAAGTTATCAACAACTGAAAAATAAAGCCGACAAAGGATAAAACATAGTTAACAATAAGTAAAAAGTATTTGTGTTTTTTTATATCTTTTAAATAGGGAGTAAAGAAAAGCTTACTTATTATTCCATTGCTGTTTTTTCTTAAGAAGGTTTTACTATGTTTGCTATGCAAATCTAGTTTTATATCGTTATAAATAGTGATAAAATTCAGGAACAAAACTATTATAGATAGAATAGTTATCATAACAACCTCTCAATGAATAAAACGATAATTTTCTAAAATGCTGTTTATCATTTCCTCATTCTCCCAAAAAACATCATCACATTTTTCTAATATTTCTTCATTTGCTTCAATGTTTTTATCCTGTTCTAATTCAACATATGACTTAAATGCTGTTTGAATATTTTCTGTGAGAACACCGGGAAGGATAGTGCATAAGGCGTCAATGTCCTTACGAACATCACCATTGTTTTCAGTGTTAAGAAAATACTGATGATGACCGCCGTTATTAACTTCACTCTGATAAGTCATAAGCTCATTATATGGTGATTCGATTTCTCCCTCTGCCCATAAATCCCACATTCTGTTCCGTTTTTCATCGGCTTCGGATAAAACTACATCTTCTATATCTTTATTTTTCTTGCGTCTGAATAAATCAAAAAACATATTTGTTATTCCTCCCATTCAACAATAGGTTCATTTTCGGAGCACACAAGCCAAAAATCCATAGTATAGACTTTGTTGTTGTAAGTTAGATTGAAACTGTGCGTTTCAACATCGGATCCATTAACTGTTAATTGAATATCGTTTTTATGTTGATAACAGCCGTAATAATAATCTTTTTTGCTAAAGTTCAATATGCTTGTTCTTAAAAAGATTTTTGGATCTTCATTGTTAACTATCATTGGTAAACTTGAAAAACTTTTACCGCCAAATTCCAACTTTCCGTTTTCTTCTCTTATATATCCAAAGTGAATAGTTTCATCTGACGATGCTGTTCCGACACAAAAATAACCACCGTCAACTTCTGTCAAAAAAGTAATAGTATCAACATTTTTATTGCCGGTCAATTCATCATAGTTCATTATATCTAAAACTTTTTGTTCGAAAGTTAATTCATTGTCCGCTATTTTATCGTTAATTATTGAACCAACTGAAAATAAAACACAAAAAATAAATATAATAATTAATGCTTTTTTCTTCATTTTCAACACCTTTTTAAATGAAATCAGTCTTTAACTTCTCCAACTGATTATAAACCAATGGATTATCGTAATCCTCGTAAGCTTCTCTTGATATCAATTTATGTTTTACTCTCATTTATAACTTGCATTTCTGATAGTTTATCTAATATAATATTCAAGGTTTCTGAAGAATTCTCTTTTTCCCAAAAAGAGATTCTGAGAGATTTATTTCCCGTAATTATAATAACAGTATTTTCATACTCTGTTATACGAGGAATTTGGTCAAAGCTTGCATTTGAACTTCTCGGCATAATCAATACAAAAGTTTCATTATCAGATAACTTCTGTTCAAAGATTTTTGCATAGTAATCATAATACAAAAAATCTTTATAATCCTCAATGCTGTCGTTACCTACTGATATTTCAATAATATCCAAGCCTTCAATAATAATTTCTTGCTGAATCGAATTTATACTATCTATAGATAATAAATGTTCTTTGGTATCTGTATCTAAATTCCATTTACTGTAGTTTCCTGCAAAATACAAAAGAAATATTATTAAAAGACCTATTATGAATCCGCTTATCGGTGCTTTTACGGATTTTTTCTTATCTTTACCGAAAAGTGAAATTATAAAAGTTGCTACCGAAGATATTATTGTAATAATCGCACCTATTGTAAGCACACCATAAAAAACATAAGTCATAATTTGCTACTCCTTTGCGAAAATTAAAAACATACATTAAACATATAACCGATACAAATGAAACTGATTATCATAAAGACAAAATGCAATAAAGTAGTTGTTGTAGTATATTTTCGGAGTATGCCGTTTTGTTTTTCTTTAATAAAATTGTTTGCCTTGCCAATAAAAGTGAGTATGGATAAAAAGCCAAAAATATGCCATGTAAAAATATTAACTGTAAGAATACACTCTGTAAGCCATGCAATCTTATCCCAAGGAAATACAAACATACAAATAACAGATAACATATTTAAAACACCGTAAATATATGTAACAACAGAACCTATTTCTATAAATATATTATTTTTCTTCATACGTTACCCTCCTTGAAATTGTAGTATAATAATTATAACAGCATTGTAACATAAAATCAATGTTTATAGCCTACTGACGTTAGCATAGCAACAGCAGTAGGTTTTTGTTCATCAAAAATAATAAGCTTATTTTATCTTGCCCAATATAAGTGAATAAGGCTCAGGCTTACCGATTTCATCCGTGCTCATTTTATCGAGTATCAATGTCATTTTAAGGAACGTTTCAATTTGCTCACACATAAGGTCAAGGCTGAACTTTTCCATCTGATGTGTTTCGTTTATTGCCGTCAGATAATCGGGTGCAGTTACCAGTGAAATATCGGGAATGCCCACATTTCTCGGAGGCTGACCTTCACCAAAATGAAGGAAATTATGCCCCTTTACTGTTACTGTTCTGACCATTGTTCTGCCTTTAAGGGAATCATAATAAACCTTGTCCATTGCTTTGTTTGCAGTATAGACAAGCTCCACATCAATGGGATTTGTGCACTGATATTTTCCGTCTTTATCTTTCCATTCCGTGCAGCCAAGATGCTCAACTCCAATACTTGCAACGGCCTTTATATGTCCCTTTTTGCCGTCCCACATATCACGGTGATTTTTAAGCCACTTTGACGTTGCCTGAATATCGTGCTCCTTAAAATCAGGAAGCCTGAAATGCCCAGTTGCAAAAACAAAAATAAGTGTTCTGTCAAGTTCTGCATCCTTTAAGTGTCGCATCATTTCAAGCATTGCAATAGGACCGTTTTCCTCAACGCAGTTTATGCCGTCGGTATGAGTGTTAATGATAATGGCTTCTTTTTTGTTTTTGCCCTCAAGAACGGTATAAAAAGATTCCGTTTTAGCGTTTTTCTCTTTTTCGGCAGTAAGCACAAGGTTGACTTTATTCCGTTCCTTTGCAGCCTTTTTGAGCTTTTCACCTGATTCCTCACCAACCCAAAGGGCAGGAATACCCTGATAATCCATAATAAAGGGAAGATACTGTCCCTTTACCATTTCATCGCTCATACCTTCCCATATGCAGATAACCGCCTTAACGCCCATTGCTTTTGCAACGGAGATGAGAGGTATTTTAACAAAAGAGTCAGCAACAGGACCTTTATAATTTTTTGGAAGCGACAAGCCCGTCGGGTATGAATTACGCTGATTAAAAGCAAAGCCGGTGGGCACTTTTTCAAGGTCTTTAACCTTTACAAGTGCAATTTTTCCTCTGGCGGGAAGATAGTTAATATGCTTGCCGAAAATCTCAACTATTTCCTCGGTAATGCCGTTTTTATCGGTTTCACCTGAATAAGGCCATGCAGATGTTACTTCAATTTCTTCATCACCTTTAGAACCTATGATTTTGATTGAAGAGTGTTTTTCCTCCCAACGGTCAAATGAATAAAGGTCACTGTATGTCTTAAAGCCCATTTTGTGAATTTCGTCTTTAAGATAATCCACAAATCGCAGTTGTCCGCTTGAACCGGTAAGACGAAGTCCGAAGCCGTTCATTGTTTCCATTCCGCTTTGAATTCTTTCTCTTGAAATTTCAAATGTCATATTAACCCATCCTTTCACAATAACTGTTATAACGACTATATCTATAAACAGTTATTTATACAAGAAGGTATGACGAACTGCGGATTTTTCCTGTCGAAACGCCGACTCATTCAGTTGTTAAATAAAATAAATTATGCTATACTGATAATGGTGATTTATGATGAAAATACTCATTTGTGATGATGAACAGCAGTATGTTGATGAGCTGAAAATACATATCGAAAAATATATGCTGAGTCGGTTTGCAAATTTTGAAATCGACACAACAAATAACCCACAAACCGTTGTTGACAGCAATGAAATATATCAGCTTGCATTTCTTGATATACAAATGGATGAATTGAATGGTATATCTCTTGCAAAAATTCTCAAAGAGCGTAACAGCAAGATTGTTATATTTTTTATCACATCATATAACGACTATCAGGATGAGGCGATGGATTTAAGAGCGTTCAGATTTTTTGAAAAGCCTTTCAATGCGGAAAGATTATACTCCGGGCTTGAAAAAGCAATGGAGTATATTGATGAAAGTTATGTTGATTTTTATGTATGGACTGATAATGAGCACAAGAAAATATTAGTTGATGATGTGATTTATGTTGAACGAGGCAACCGTCAGGTAACACTTGTTACCACACAAGGCAACTTCACTACAAGAGAATCCTTTGACGAATGGTGTGCAATTTTACAAAACTCGTTCTTCTATAGAGTTCACAAATCTTTTATTGTAAATTTGCATTATGTAACGGGATATAAATATTCCGAGCTTTATATTCAGAAGAATATAAGAATACCCATTGCTTCAAGAAGACAAACGGATTTTCATAAGTTTTGGTTTGCATATTTGAGGAGGAGATAACATTGATTTTACCTGCTGCAATAGCTCATTTGTGCGAATATTTTATTTGCTTTTTATTTTTCAACACAGTATTTCAACATAAAAAGAAATATTTCACAACAGCCTTATGCGGTCTGATAATGTATATTGTTGTATTCTTGATATATATGTTATTGGATTCTCCTGTTGCAAATATTATAGCAGGACTTGTTTTTAATTTTTTGTTTGGAATTATCTTTTATAAATGCAAAATCAGAAATGCCGTATTTTGTTCCTTGTTTTTGATAGCCGCATTGACAGCCTCCGAATTTATTGTTATGGCTGTTGCTTCTTTGAGTAATGGTAGCGGTATCGATACATACAATTCTTCTGAGTATTCTTTTTTACTTATGTCATTAATCAGCAGAATGCTGTTTTTAATTATTGTTTTACTTGTGGGAAAGATATTACCTAAAAAAGCAACTGAAAAAACTCCGGTATTTTTAATTCTGTTTCCTGTTGCATCACTTATAACACTTTATGCGGTATGGTCTGTTTCGTCTAAATTTAATATATCAAAGCAAGACAGTCTGTTAATCACTATAGCAAGTATGAGTGTTATTGCTTCAATAATTTTTACTTATATTTTTTACAGCAAGACAGAAAAGAAGCTTGAGGAACTATATAAGGCTCAGACAGAAGCAGAAAAAATTAAAACTGACCTTGCATATTACAATATCCTTGAACAACAGAACAGTAACTTGCGAGCCTATGCTCACGATACAAAGAATCATTTATCCGCAATAAAAAATCTCAACAACGATCCCGAAATAGAAATGCACATTTCCCAAATGAGTGAACGCCTTGCGGAATACAGTAAGGTCTGTCACAGCGGAAACCATACACTTGATGTTGTTGTTGATAAATATGTAGCAGAATGCAAGATAAACGAGCTAAGCTTTATGTTCGACATCAAAAATAATAATCTAGCAAACATAGAGCCTTATGACACGGTAACAATTCTTGGCAACCTGTTAGACAATGCTCTTGAGGCAGCCAAAAACTCTGCACAGAAGACGATATCTTTTGAAACCGATTACAGAAATGATTTTTCGGTAATAATCATTTCTAATTCATATGATACAAATCCGTTGTCGGATGGTAAATCTTTGCCTATAACAACTAAAGCTAACAAACAGCTTCACGGCTACGGATTAAAAAGTGTCAGAAATATCCTCAAAAAATATAACGGCGATATTTCGTTTGATTATGATAATGAATCAAAAATATTTGTTGTCACTGTTATGATTGATAAATAATTAAACAAGGAGATATTTTATATGGGAATTTTAGGCGCTATTCTTCACAACTTGAAGAATATGAAAAAAGCTAAGAAAATAAGAAGTATGAGCAAATCGGAACTGCTTGCACTAAATGACGAAGATTTTTATGAGGCTGTAGAATGTGTTTGCAGAGATGCAGTTTATGATATTAATGCTTCTGAACTTACAGAGGAACAAAAGCTTGTATATTCACTAAACGAATTTGAAGCAGAAGTAAACAATGGAGGATTATGCCAATTCTTTGCAAATTCAAGCAGCGAGTGTGCACCTTATGTTAGTAGAGCTCTTGATGTTATTGGTGCTGTTGAGCTTAAAAATTTATTCGATAGTTTTATCGCTAATAACAGTATTAATGTGAATGATTTATCATCTTTTAAAATTTCAAATATTGATGAATATGAGGCTCAAACACAGAGGTATGATTTTGATGGATTTGATGACAAGTTTTATGAAGATGAAAATTTGCATCAGCAGATAATTAATTATGCAAGAAAAAACATTGAGCAGATAATTAAATAGGCATAAAAACTCCGAGCAGACTTAAATCTACTCGGAGTTGTTTGTTTAGATTAACTTTTATGTGTGAATTAATTCATCACAGATAATTTCCCTTGCTCTTGATTCAATGTTACTCATACGGCATACCCATTCCAACTGACTTTCTTCTTTCAGTTGCTCGGTAACACCCTCAGTTGCTTTCATCTGTTCCACAAGAGAATCAAACATATCTTGTGCCTGAGTTTCTACTTCTGCACAGTACTGATAAAGTTTACCTTGGGTAAGTAGCGTAGTAAATAAAACATTCTTGTGTTTAAGCAGGTAATCTTTACGTAACATACCCCACTTGCCGAGAGTGATATTTGCTTCTTCGGGTGGTAATGCGATGTTAGGAATGAGATAATCGCCAACCTGACGGTATTGGATTGTAGTTTTGTTTGACATAATAATATCCTCCTTATTTCTCGCTTTTATCAATGATTTTCAATAGCAATTCATCAACATCCTCTGTTGGCAAATCCTTAGCCAATAGCATATTTCGAAACTCATTCATACCATTGATAAGCAAATTGCACTCAAAATCCGTAAACTTGATTTTTGTTTTTTTTCTCATAAAAAATGACCTCCTGTTATTTGGTAGCTTTATTCTACCTTATAACGGGAGGTTAGTCGAATGTGTGGATTTATATATATAAAGAAAAGAGAGAAAAGCGTTAAACTCTTTTCTCTACTCTTTGACTCATCGCAATGCTCGTACTATTAAGTTAGTGTCCTTAAGAGTACGACGCATTCGACTTGCTTTTATTTTTGGCAGTACTACCCAATTCTGAACCAAGATTTATTAATAAAAATCAGACAATTTTTATTCGTATACATGCGGTCTTGGAAATGCCATGCTTTATGATTTGCAATATTTATAAATAGTTTCTTGTATCTTTTCATAAAGCTTGTCTTTGCTTTTGACTTCGATTTCTTCTAAAGGTTTTTCCCAACCTTTTTCATCATCAGTAGAAACAACAGTAATGTAATACGACTGCAAATCTTCTATGTATCCTACATCGATTGACATACCATCATTATAATGGATTTCAATCATATCTTGGTCATCTTCTAATATAAACTCAATCTCTCCTGATAATAAATCCAGATTTTTATAAACATCATACCATTCTTTCATAATATAACCACCTGTGATTATTAATTCAACTTACTTTTAGCTGTATTTATTGAGGATATAAGCAATTTCTTAACCTCAATACACTTATCAAGAATATCGCTGTTATCGTAATAACCGCTTTCAATTAAAAGTTCTAACCAATACTCACTCTCACTACATTCTTTAAGTGCAATCTGAAGTTTGGCAATAAAATCAGCAGTACCGTGTCCGTAAAAAGCTTCACGGATATTCGCACCAACTGATGTACCTGAACGGATAAGCTGATTAGTTAAAACCGTTTCTTTCTTGGTCTGTTTTATATAATTGCAAACCTTAATTATCTGTAAAGCAAATTCTTTAGATTTTGTAATCAACGGACTATCAGCCATAATGTTACCACCCTTCTTTATAAAACTATACCATTTTAAAACAAAAAATGCAAGGCAACGCCTTGCAAAAAAACTTATTCCTTATTACCTATTACTTATTACTTTCCAAAAATCCCATCCCAAAATTATACGAGGTAATAGTGAAGAGGTAAGAAGTAAAAAGTAAAAAGTAAAATCCCACTTGCTGAACGCAAATGGGATTTTTGGAGGTGCCACCCAGATTTGAACTGGGGAATAAAGGTTTTGCAGACCTCTGCCTTACCACTTGGCTATGGCACCAAACAATATGTAGGGGAGTACCCTTTATAAAAAAATGGAGCGGATGACGGGGCTCGAACCCGCTACCTCCACCTTGGCAAGGTGGCGCTCTACCAGATGAGCTACATCCGCACGATTTTGGTGCCTCCGGCCGGAATCGAACCAGCGACACGCGGATTTTCAGTCCGCTGCTCTAC
>JAFTWE010000018.1 GCA_017465465.1 Clostridia bacterium
ATGGTGCGGATGACGGGACTTGAACCCACATGATATTGCTATCACTAGAACCTGAATCTAGCGCGTCTGCCGATTTCGCCACATCCGCAAAAAGTTTGCTTTAGTAGTTTACTATATTTACATTTTTTTGTCAAGATTTAATGCAAATATATTGACTTTAATTTTTACTTTTTGTAAACTGAATATTAAGGAGGTTTTATTATGAAAAGCAACTATTTTTTCATTGCAAACGCGCATCTTGACCCTGTATGGCAATGGTGCGTTCCTGAAGGGCTATCCCTTGTAAAATCAACCTTTCGTTCTGCTCTTGACAGAATGAATGAATATCCTGACTATATTTTTACCAGCGCCTGTGCAGGTTACTATAAATGGATTAAATTAAACGAACCTGAAATGTTTGATGAAATCAAACAGCGGGTAAAAGAGGGCAGATGGGCTGTTGTCGGCGGTATGTGGGTGCAGCCTGACTGTAATATTCCATCGGGTGAAGCTTTTTGCCGTCACTTTTTATATTCGCAGAAATTCTTTAAAGAGAATTTTGGTGCCCCTGTTAAAACAGGATATAATGTTGACTCTTTTGGCCACAACGGTATGTTACCTCAGATTCTGAAGAAGTCCGGTATAGATAATTATGTTTATCACAGACCTGACAATAACACCGAAAAGCCGAATCTTCCATTTGAAAGCTTACATTATTGGCAAAGTCCTGACGGCAGTATTGTCAAAGCCTTCAGAATTCCGGACGGCTACGGCGGAGATGTTTTCAAAGAGCGCCTTGAAGACCATTATTTTAATAAAAATCAACCAATGATGATATTTATCGGTGTTGGCAATCACGGAGGCGGTCCGTCAAAAGAGCATCTTCGCCACGCCCAAGAGCTTATTGAAAAGGGTGGCTTTAAGTTTGCAACACCCGATGAATATTTTGAAAACACTGATATAGATAATATTCCTTGGGTTAAAGAGGATTTGCAGCATCACGCCAGCGGTTGCTACAGTGCAAACGCTAAAATTAAAGAAGTAAACCGCAGAGCTGAAACTGAGCTTGTAACTGCCGAAAAGCTTGATGTACTTGCAAATGCTTTAACCGGCTCTTTACTTCATTCTCAGCAGCTTGAGTCAGGCTGGGAGAGGGTAATGTTTAATCAGTTTCACGATATTCTTGCCGGTTGCTCTATTAAAGAAGCTGACAAAGATGCTCATAATGCCTTTGGTTATGCAAGAGAAACTGCTCTTGATATCAACACCTTTGCCGCTCAAAGAATTTCATGGAGAATTAAGACTACAGATTTCTTGAACGCAGATGTTTCTGAAATGCGCGGTAGAATGTGGTACAAAAAAGGCGAAGGTTCTCCGCTGGTTGTATTCAATCCTCATTCTTTCCCAGTTAAATCCATTGCTCAATTCGGTGACCAGGGCATCGCAAAGGTTCTTGACAGCGACGGTAATATTGTGCCTCATCAGTTGGTTAGGGCTTCGTATACCGACGGTGACCACATTATGAAATGTATTTTTGAAGCAGATATTCCTGCCTATGGTTATGCTGTTTATTATGCGTATCATAAAGAATTTGTTGATGAAAGTATAAACCACGAAACGGATTTGATTGCTACTGATTCAACTCTTGAAAACAGCAGGGTTAAAATTATCTTTAATAAAGAGACCGGTGCTGTGAGTTCATATATTGTAAAAGAAAGTGTTACTGAATTTGCCCGTGGAGATTTAGGTAAGGCGATAGTATGTGATGATATTAAAAATGACACTTGGGGACACAAGGTATATGATTATAACATAGAAATTGGAGCTTTTGGTAACGGAACTCTTGAGCTTGTTGAAAACGGACCGATAAGAGCAACTCTCAAGTCAGTAGTTAAGTATGGAAATTCAGTATTAAAGCGATATTATTCACTTTATAAAAACAGCGAAAAGCTTTTTGTGAGAACTGTTCTTGATTTTGATGAAGAGTATAAATCTGTTAAGCTTTCTTTCAAAACCAATATTGATGATGCAAAGGTTACATATTCTATGCCTTACGGATTTATTACGAAAGAAACAGACGGTCAGGAAGAGCCTTGCCACGCTTGGTGTGATGTTCATAATGAGCAGGGTACAGGACTTGCTCTATTGAATACAAGCAAATATAGTTTCTGCTCAGTCGGAAGCGATTTAAGAATGATGATTGCAAGAGGATGTGCTTACCTTGACCATTACGGACAGAGAAGTCGTGACGGAGAAATGGAATTTCTTGATAAAGGCGAGCAGGAGTTTTTCTATGAAATTGTTCCTCATACCGAGTGCAATAATAGTGAGCTTTTCAAAGCATCTGAATTGCTTAATAATCCGTTGCAGACTCATCAGGAAACTCATCACGACGGTAATCTTCCTCAGGTTTACAACGGGCTGGAGGTTGATAAAGACAATATTATCGTAACAGCAATTAAAGCTGCTGAAGACGGTAACGGATATGTGTTAAGAGCTGTAGAGGCTGACGGTAAAAAAACAGAAGCAAAAATTATATTCAAGGCCATTAACGCTGAGCTTATGTTAAACTTTAATCCGCAGGAAATAAAAACAGTAAGAATTTATTCTGACGGAACAATAAAAGAATCTTTGATTACAGAACAAGTTTCATAAATATTATTGTTTTTTTGTTTTATTTGTGATATCATTATTCGGTAAGCAGGAAACTGTAAACAAATTTGAAAGGATTTGATTAAAATGGCAGAGAATAGATTTATGAATGACTATCCTGTTATCGGTATCCGTCCGGTTATCGATGCAAGAAGAGGCCCTCTTGGTGTAAGACAGTCTCTTGAAGACCAGTCAATGGGTATGGCTAAAGCAGCCGCCAAGCTTTTTACAGAAAATCTTAAATATTCAAACGGTGAGCCCGTTAAGGTTGTTATTTCAGACACAACAATCGGTCGTGTTGCTGAAACAGCAGCTTGTGCTGACCAGTTTAAAAAAGCAGGTGTAGATATTACTCTCACCGTTACTCCTTGCTGGTGCTACGGTTCTGAAACAATGGATATGGACCCTAACACAATCAAGGGCGTATGGGGCTTTAACGCTACTGAAAGACCGGGTGCTGTTTACCTTGCATCTGTTCTTGCAGCTCACGCACAGAAAGGTCTCCCTGCATTTGGCATTTACGGCCGTGAAGTTCAGGAAGCTGACGAGTCAGCTAATATTCCTGACGATGTTAAAGAAAAGCTTCTCCGCTTTGGTAGAGCTGCTGTTGCAGTTGCAACAATGAGAGGTAAGTCATACCTTCAGATTGGCTCAATTTGTATGGGTATTGCAGGTTCTTCTATTGACCCTGATTTCCTTGAAGAGTATCTTGGACTCAGAGTAGAATCAGTTGACGAAGTAGAAATTCTCAGACGAATGGAAGAGAACATCTACGATGAAGAAGAATTCCAGAAGGCTATGGCCTGGACAAAGGCAAAATGCAAGGAAGGCTTTGATAAGAACCCTGATTTCGTTAAGAAGTCTGACGAACAGAAAGAAAAGGATTGGGAATTTGTTGTTAAGATGATGGTTATCATCAAAGACCTTATGAACGGCAACGACAAGCTTCCTGAAGGCTGTGAGGAAGAGGCACTTGGTCACAATGCTATTGCTGCAGGCTTCCAGGGTCAGCGTCAGTGGACTGACCATTGGCCAAACGGCGACTTCGCAGAAGCACTTCTCAGCTCTTCATTTGACTGGAACGGAGCAAGAGAGCCTTATGTTCTCGCAACTGAAAATGATGTACTTAACGGCATTTCAATGCTTTTCCAGAAGCTTCTTACAAACCAGCCATCAATGTTCTCTGATGTTCGTACTCACTGGAGCACAGAATCAGTTAAGAGAGTTACAGGTTATGAACTTGAAGGCGTAGCAAAAGAAGCAGGCGGTGTTATCCATCTTATTAACTCTGGTGCATCTTGCCTTGATGCTTGCGGTGAGCTTCGTAATGAAAATGGCGAGCCCTGCATGAAAAAGTGGTATGATGTTACCGAAGAAGATATTGATAAGATGCTCGAAGCAACAACCTGGAATGCAGCTGATAACGGATATTTCAGAGGCGGCGGATATTCTTCACGCTTCCTTACAAGAGCAGAAATGCCTGCTACAATGATTAGAATTAATCTCGTTAAAGGTCTTGGCCCAACAATTCAGATTTGCGAGGGTTACTATGTAAATCTTCCTGATGAGGTATCTGATACTCTTTGGAAGAGAACTGACTACACATGGCCTTGCACTTGGTTTGCTCCAAGACTCACAGGTGAAGGTGCATTCAAGTCTGCTTATGACCTTATGAATAACTGGGGTGCTAACCACGGTGCTTCAACATACGGCCATATTGGTGCAGACCTTATCACTCTTTGCTCAATGCTCAGAATCCCTGTTTCTCTTCACAATGTTCCTGAAGAGAAGATTTTCCGTCCTGCCTGCTGGAATGCTTTCGGTATGGATAAGGAAGGTCAGGATTATCGCGCTTGTGCTACATACGGCCCGCTTTATAAATAATAATTCATAAAATTACGGCTTGTGCAGTTTGCACAAGCCGTTTTCTTATACATTATAAATTTTCTTAAGCTCTTGGGTAAGTCCGTACATTTGCTCAATTTCAAGCTGATGATTTCTTTTGAATGCTGAAGCATCTCTTGCACGGCTGTTATATGTGATGCCGAGACCGTCAAGACCCATATAATATTTTGCATTAACAGGGTACTGCTGACATTCTGCAACAGAGAAAAATCCGATTAAATCCTGTAATTTTTTTGCTCTTTCAGGTTCGGATTCAAAGCAGTTGCAAAGCTCAGCGTAAATTTCCGGATGGAAGTTGGCCATAACACCAGAGTAGCCTGCTACACCCATCTTTAATGTTTCAAGCAAGGTTGCGGCATTTGCATTGTAAATCTTAAAATCAGAGCCTTTAACGGCATCAAGCTTTTTGCCGATTTCTTCAATATTGCAGCAGGTGTCTTTTAAAAATCTGAACGGACCGGTCTTAACAAGCTCTTTCATAACCTCAGGAGTAAGTAATCTCTTGTAAGGGTAGGGGCACTCGTAGATACCAAGAGCAATTTCGGGAATGTTCTTTACAGCATACTCAATATTTTTTAAGAAAATGCTGTCATCTTCGTCTTCTTTGGCAAATCTGTTTGAAATAAACACATAAGCATCTATGCCTTGTTCAATAAATTTGTTTGCTTCATAAATCTGTGTGTCAAGGTCATCTGCCGTATGACCTGATGCAACAATGCTGATATTCTTCGGTGTGTTTTTGATGATGAATTTTAAAAGCTCAAGTCTTTCTTCAAAAGAGAGAAAAAAGATTTCACTTGACTGACAAATTGCAAAAATACCGGTTACGCCTTTGTCAGCATACCACTGAATGATTTTTTCAACACCGTTGTAATCAATTTTGTTGTCGTCTGTGAATGGTGTAACCATTGTTGGGAAAACACCGTTTGGAATTGTTTTAATCATTTTTACCATCCTATCTTGATAAATAATTAAGCGGATTCGCATACGATCCGTTATATATAATTTCAAAATGCAGGTGAGGACCTGTTGAATTACCTGTGTTGCCGATTTTGGCAATCATCTGGCCTTGAACAACACTTTGCCCTACCTTAACGCATATTGAGCCTGCCTGACAGTGTGCATACCTCGTCTTGATTCCGTTTCCGTGGTTAATTACAACACTGTATCCGTAACCTGTGTTACTGCTTGTAACTTTTTCTACCGTTCCTGAGGCAGAGGCCACAACAGGTTTGCCGTTAGCTCCTGAGCCAGCTATGTCAATTCCTCTGTGGAATGATGTTCCTCCGAAAATATATCTGTAACCAAAGCCTGAGGTAACTGTGTTTGCACCAACAGTTGGCCAAATAAATGCGCCGCTTTGAGTGCCGTAAATTTTAACATTATTCGGAACAGGCTTTGTACCAATATAAATTTTTTTGTCAATGGGTTCTTTTGTTACAGTTGAGCTGATTTCCTTTGATGATACTTTTTTGCCGTCAATGAATGTTACAAGAGTAACAACTTCTTTTTCACCGTCAGAACCCGGGGTTATTACTTTTGAAACCCCTTGATAGAGTGAATCTGTTTTGATTTCAACTGTTTTGAATTTAACGGTTTTAATTTCAGTTTCGGTCTTGGAAACAGTAACGTTTATAAATGGAATACTTCGTATAATGTTTACTGTTTCACCCTTTTTGATGGTGCTGTTATTATCTAAATTCGGATTTATTGCATAAAATTGTTCTGAAGAAAGATTGTTTTCATTGCAAATATCTTGAGCAGAGTTGGCCTTGTCTGCCGTATATTTACATATTTCACTTTTATTATGAGTCAGGATATATTCTCTCAGGTCATCTGAATCCATCAGTGTGTTTTCAGAATAAAGTCCCTGGATATAGGAGATTTTCTCAACTAAATCCAGTACAACCTGCGGATTATCCTGGTCGATATTATTTGAACGGCAATATGCAGATATGTATGATTTAAACACCGAAGAAGCGTCTGTTTCATTTTTGACACTGCCTATGAATTTATTATCAACATAAATTCCGCAGGCGGTGGTAAGACCGCTGTCAGAATTCGCAATAATCTGCTCACAAATATCATTAGCGTCAGAAAGCTCACTTAAATCAACAACAGCAATTTTATATTCCGGTTGTGATACAACAGAGTCCTTGTATTCTTCACCGCCGATTTCGAGTCGCTGCTCTAAAATTTCTTTAGCATGGCGGAACACATTTTCGTTTTCAATGTAACCGATATGAGTGTTGTTATAGTTGACATCAAGTGCAAAATTCAAGTTTGAAAATCCGTTAATCACACTAATCAGAACTATCAACGCCAAAGTCGGCAAAACATAACTCAATGTTCTTTTTAAAAAGCTTCTGTGCTTTTGGACAGCTGTTTTATAAAACCTCATCAATAGTGATGGTGTTTTTTCTCTTTGGTGTTTATTTGCAGATTTATTCTGTTTTATAAGTAATCTTGCAACAGCTAAATCATTAAAGAAGTATTCAGCTTCTTTAATAACATTTTTGTTAGCTCTTCTTAAAAAATCAATAAAATAAACGATGACTAATTTAAAAAATTCAAAGAGCTTTACAATAGGGGAGGCAATCAGAATAAAAAAGTTAATAAAAATCTTTTTGAAATAATATTTTGTTTGTAAGCCTAATACCGTAATAAACTTATAGATATAGTCAATTGGTGACATATTGCTTTTTTGCGAAATCTCTTCACCTTGTTCATCTGTGGTGTCTGACTCGTAGCTCGTTTGAACATCATCAAAAACATCATCAGAATTGCTAAACTTTTCTTCGTTCAATATGTCACCTCCTTCATATTCAAATATAAAGCGTTATTTAGTAGGGTAAACCAGTTTTTTTTCGTTCCAATTTTTGAGGACACAGCGCATAGCTTCAGCCTCTTTTTTTGCTGTTAACAAATCATGGTCACGGTAGTTACCGCATTCAATTTCTGTTGAACCGGGGATTTCACCTTCAAAAGCCGCAATAAAATCAAATGTTTCTTGTGCAAGCTTAATCGCTTCGCTTTTTGAAACAGAATCGCGTGTTAAAAAATAAAATCCAGTTCTGCAGCCCATAGGTCCAAAATAAATAATTTCATCGCTGTGGGTGCTGTTTCTTACAAAAGTTGCAAAAAGATGCTCAATTGTGTGCATAGCACCGTTTGTCATAACCTCTTCTTTATTTGGCAATCTCATTCTTATGTCATAAGTTATTACATCGCCGTCAACTCGAGAAACATACATTCCTTTGGGCAATATTGTATGGTCAATTTCAAAGCTTGCAATTTTTTTCATATTTATAACCTCAATTCAAAAGTTTGTTTTTGTTAAAAAGCTTTTCAACAGCCTCTTTAAGATTCTGATTGTTATCAAGATTATTATCTTCTTCTAAAACCTTAAGTGCAAAAGTGTTGGCTTCTTTTAAAATAAATGTATCAGTCAGCATTGCAATTTTCAGTTCCGGTAAGCCGTGCTGTTTATCACCGAAAAAGTCACCCGGGCCGCGAAGCGCTAAATCTTCATCGGCTATTTTAAAGCCGTCAGCAGTTGTTTTCATAATATTCATCCGCTTAACTGCATTGTCATTAGTAGCATCAGAGATTAAAATGCAGGTTGACTGGTGCTCACCACGACCAATTCGACCTCTTAGCTGATGAAGCTGAGAAAGACCGAATCTTTCAGAATTTTCAATCACCATAATTACTGCATTCGGAACATCTACACCGACTTCGATAACGGTTGTTGAAACGAGAAGCTGGACTTTTCCGCTGACAAATTCAGCCATAATTTTGTCCTTGTCTTTTGGCTTCATTTTACCGTGAAGAAGTCCTACACTGTATCCGCTAAACTGCTTGCTTGCTAAATCTTCAGCGTACTTTTTAGCTGCGGCTAATGTTTCATCGTTTCCTTCTTCTACAAGAGGGCAGACAATATAACCCTGCAAGCCCCGGTCAAGGTGTTTTTTGATGTAATTGTATGCTCGCTCTCGTTTCGTGGAATCAATACAATATGTTTCAATAGGCTGCCTTCCGGGAGGAAGCTCATCAAGAACTGAAATATCCAGGTCACCAAAAATCATCAATGCCAGTGTTCTGGGTATTGGTGTGGCGGACATAACAAGTGTGTGGGGGACATTGCCTTTATCAAGAAGGGCATTTCTTTGCCTGACGCCGAAGCGGTGCTGTTCGTCGGTTATAACTAAACCGATATTACTAAACTCAACATCCGGCTGTATAAGCGCGTGGGTGCCGATAATTATATCTGTTTCGCCTGATTTTAACTTAGCCTTAATTTCTCTTTTTTCTTTTGCTGTTGTAGCTCCTGTGAGTAAAGCTATGTTAAATCCGAATGATTTAAAAAATGAACAAATACTGTTATAATGCTGAATAGCCAAAATTTCAGTCGGAGCCATAAATGCCGCCTGATAACCGCTTTTTACCATATTATAAATTAAAGAGGCGGCAACGGCGGTTTTACCTGAACCTACATCGCCTTGCAAAAGTCGATTCATCAGATAACCTGATTGCATCTGCTCAATGCATTCATTGATTGCTCGTTTTTGTGCATTCGTAGGTGTGAACGGCAGGGATTCAAAAAATTGATTTGTAAAGTCGCCTTTTAGAACAATTTGAGTTTTTTCTTTGCCGTGACCCTTAAGCTTCATCAGACCAATTTGTAAAACAAAAAGCTCTTCAAAAACAAGCCTTCTTCTTGCTTCACTGAGCAAATCTTCGCTTTGAGGGAAGTGGATTTCTTTGATTGCTTTGTTGATTTCCATTAAACAAAGGCTTTCTCTGATGTGAGTGGGGATAACCTCTTTAAGAATATCACTACCTTGAGAAAGTGCTGTGGAAACAAGCTTAGAAATATATTTTGAATTTATACCCTGTGTTAAAGGATAAATAGGGGATACTGATTTAGTTTTTTCTACATCGGCAATTTCGGAAACGGTCATTTCTTTTGAATATAAATTTCCTGAAATCTTACCGTAAAAATAATATTCTTTGCCTTGCTCAATGCTTTGAGCCATATATTTATTGTTGAAAATCGTGATTTTTATAACATCTGTTCCGTCGGTGGCATCGGTTTTGAATATTGTCATACCTTGCCTGATTTTAACACCTGACGGTGTTTTACCTGCTATTGCTTTAATACAGCAGGTATCACCGATATTAGCTTTACTGATTTCAACAAAATCGCTCCATTGTCTGTAAGAACGGGGATAATGACGCAACAAATCACCAACGGTGAAAATTCCAAGCTTTTCAAGCATTTTTGCTCGCTTTTCACCGACACCTTTCAGGTATTTGATGTTTGTGCTTTGCTCAATCATTTACATTCTTCCATTTGTCGATATTATTATAATA
This sequence comes from Clostridia bacterium, assembly GCA_017465465.1. GTDB lineage: Bacteria > Bacillota > Clostridia > Oscillospirales > Acutalibacteraceae > CAG-488. The sequence goes on from JAFTWE010000018.1 coordinate 9,913, forward strand.
ATCCGAAACAATAGAGCTGTTTGAAACAGCCATTGCTGAGTTTGAATTAACACTTGCACAGCGATAAAGAAGCGGAATAAACGGCATTTCCGTGTTGAATGCGTCTATTACTTGTTTAATTTCAGCTTCGTTATTTTTAAATTCAGTGTACTTTGCTTTAGTATCTTCGCTTGCAGGAATACCTTTTGAAGCGGAATTTGTATTGTCAAAAAATACGGATAAGTCGAGGTTGTTGGTTAGCTTGCATTCACCGAGATACATATCATATTTACCCAATGAAACAGCTTTTAAAAAGTCCTCTTGGGTAAAAAGCTTAATATTTACATAAATGCTCACTTCGGCTAACTGCTCTTTTATGAGTTGCGCGGCACTTAATTTAAAAGCATTATCCTTGTTGACAATCAGGTCAAATTCAAGAATTTTACCGTCTGAATGCCTGAAATTATACTGTGGATTTATGTCAGTGTAACCAATGCCGTCAAGGATTTTGTTTGCGAGGTCCTTATTATATTTTAAAGAACTTGTATCATAATCCTTTATTTGATAGTAATCAGGATGAAAAGGAGTATAAGCTGATTTTGCATAACCGATAAATGAATAGTCAGCTATTTTGTCACGGTCTAAAGCTAAGCTGATAGCTTTTTTTACATTGGGGTCATCAAAAATCTTGTTTTTTGAGTTGCACACAATATACACAAGGTTTGTAAGATTTTGCTTGTTACTTGCACCTATATATTTTTCATATTTGCCGTCGGAGTAACTGTCTATGAGCACATTAGTGTGACTGAGAGAAAATGTTGATGCGGCTGATGCTTCATCACTTGTAGAAACAAGGCCGATATTTTTATATGTAGGGGAGTATCCGTCAAGTCGATTTTGATTTGCGGTTAAATACAGCTCATTGTTAACTGTTTTAGAAAGAATATATCTTCCGCTTCCGATTGGTACATCGCTTTTCGTCTTAGTGGAGTCTTCAGTGCCTGTTTTAACTATCGGGAAAGTGAGAAGTGAGCATATATCCTCATTGTTTGAATTAACTTCAAAAACAACAGTATATGTGCCTGTAGCTACAGCATCGTTTATTTCGTAAAGTGAGCTTTTGTATCTTTCAGATTTTTTAGCGGCTTCAAAAGATGAAACTACATCGTTTGCCGAAACACTGCCTAAATCTGAGAATTTTATATCATCGCGAATGGTAACTGATAATTTACCGTCCTTAATTGTATAGCTTTTAGCCATAAGCGGAGACGCTTTAAAATCATTACCCACACTGAAAAGTGAATCATACATAAGGGAAGATAAGCTTTGATTGATTTCACCTTTGCTCAAAAAAGGATTGAGTGAGTCAGATGTTAAATAAGGAAGACTCAGCTTGATACTGTCGGTTGAAACTGCAACGCTGTCGGGAGAAGCTGTTGTTATTGAATCAGCAGTTTCATCTATATATGAATAGTCAAAGCAACCTGAAAAGGAAAACAGAACAGACATTACTGTAATTATTGCAGTGACTTTTAAGAATAATTTCATATTATCACCTTGATTTTAAACTTTGAACTTTAACGGTTCGCACACTCTTTGTCATATAATTTGTATCATCAATTTCGAAAATACAGCCATTTATGAAGCAGGGGTTAGTTGATGTTTTGAATCTTTGGGGCATTCCTGTTTTAAGGTACTTAATTATAATCTCGCTTTCAACTCCGAGAACGGAATCGTCAGGTCCGCACATACCAACATCGGTAATATAGCCTGTTCTTTTAGGAAGAATTGTGCAGTCAGCTGTCTGAATATGAGTGTGTGTGCCGAAAACAGCAGAAACTCTGCCGTCAAGATAAAATCCCATAGCTCGCTTTTCACCCGTTGCTTCGGCGTGAAAATCCACAATTTTAATCTTGCAGTCTTTGATTTCTTCCAAAGCCTTGTCAACTGCATCAAAAGGATTGTCGCTTGAATTCATAAAAGCTTTTCCCATAAGATTTATTATGCCAATTTTAACCCTGCCCATATCAATCTTGCCTACACCCGAGCCGGGGGTTGAAGAGTGAAGATTATACGGGCGTATAACGCGGTCAGTTTCATCAAGATATGAATAAACCTCGCCTCGTCTGAACACATGATTTCCTGTTGTAATAAAATCAATTCCGCTTGAAAGCAGATAGTCTGCAGAATGTGGGGTTATGCCGTTGCCCTCGGCGGAATTTTCACCGTTTGCAATGCAGATGTCAATGTTATTCTGTTTTTTTATAAGCGGTAAATTCTCGCGAACAAACTCACAGCCTGCTTCGCCGACAATATCACCGAGAACAAGAATATTCATTTCATAACCTCCGTTTACAGATAGTTAATTATACACCAAAACAATCTTCATTTCAACACTCAGATTCATATTAAGCAAAAAATAAGCGGTACATTCAGTACCGCTTAAAATTATTCCTGAATATTTTTTGTGCCTGCAGATTCAATAAGAGCGTCAACCTTGTCAGTCTTTTCCCAAGGAAGGTCAATATCAGTTCTGCCGATATGACCGTAAGCTGCTGTCTGACGGTAAATAGGTCTGCGAAGACCAAGCTTTTCAATAATTGCCGCAGGGCGAAGGTCAAAGTTTTCTTCAACAATTTCAGCAAGTACTTCGTCGTCAAGAACACCTGTGCCAAAAGTATCAACCATAACAGATACAGGCTTTGCAACACCGATTGCATAAGCTAACTGAATTTCACATTTTTTTGCAAGCTTAGCGGCAACAATGTTCTTAGCGATATAACGGCAGGCATAAGCTGCTGAACGGTCAACCTTAGTCGGGTCTTTGCCGCTGAATGCGCCGCCGCCGTGACGGGCATATCCGCCATATGTATCAACAATAATCTTTCTGCCTGTAAGTCCGCTGTCACCCTGAGGACCGCCTGTAACAAATCTGCCTGTTGGGTTAATGTAAATCTTTGTCTTATTGTCAATTAAATCAGCATCAATAATAGGATAAATTACGTGCTGAATAATATCTGCTCTAATCTGGTCAAGCTCAACATCAGCGCTGTGCTGAGAAGAAATAACGATTGTATCGATGCCGACAACCTGGTCATTTTCATCATATTCAACTGTAACCTGAGTTTTGCCGTCAGCACGAAGATAGGGGAGAGTGCCGTCCTGACGAACCTGAGTAAGTCTGAGAGCTAATTTGTGAGCAAGGGCAATAGGCATCGGCATAAGCTCAGGTGTTTCATCACATGCAAAGCCAAACATCATACCCTGGTCGCCTGCACCGTGCTGATTATATGGGTCATCCTTGCCTTCTTTAAGCTCAAATGAGTTATTAACGCCCAATGCGATGTCGGGTGACTGCTTGTCAAGAGCGGTAATAACAGCGCAAGTGTTGCCGTCAAAGCCCTTTGAAGCATCGTCATAACCGATGTCACAAATAACCTTGCGGGCAATAGATGTGATATCAATCTGAGCGGTTGTGGAAATTTCACCCATAACAAGCACAAGACCTGTTGTGCAGCAGGTTTCACAAGCAACTCTGCCCATAGGGTCCTGCTTTAAAATTTCGTCAAGAACTGCGTCTGAAATCTGGTCACATATTTTGTCAGGATGACCGCAGGTAACTGATTCTGATGTAAATAAGTAATTAGCCATTTTAAAATCCTCCGTAAAAAAGCCCGTGGATAACCACGGGCGATAATCACACCTTATCTTTCGGTTATTCCGCAGGAATTAGCACCTTGCAAATGCAGGTTGCCGAGCTTCATAGGGCCTGTTCCCTCAGCTACTCTTAATAAGGGAATATTTAATTCGCATATATAATATACTATTAGACTTTGATTGTCAATACTAAATTTTTCCGCCCTTTATTATTGGGGATATTTTTTTATAAATTAAAAAAGTAATTGCGGTGTTTGCCATACCCTTAAGGAATGTGAAAGGAATATTAAAAATTACAAGAGCGTGGAACAAATCCTTAACACCTGGGTAAATTGCTTTATACATACCAACGATAGCCTCAAGGGGCATAAAGTTCATATAAATGGGATAAACGATATAGTAGTTTGAAAAAAGACCGATTATTGCCATAAGAGCCGCACCTGCAGTAGCTCCGATTAAAGCTCCCATACGGTTCTTTTTATGTTTATAAATAATTCCTGCGGTAAATACAAAAGCACTGCCGATTATGAAGTTTGAAAGCTCACCTACGCCTCCTGTGCTTGTCTGAAAGAGATTGACGAGATTTTTTACCAAGCATACTAAAACGCCGTAAATGGGCCCCATAGTGAATGAGGCAATCAGAGCCGGCAGCTCAGAAAAGTCAACCTTAATGAAGCTTGGCATAATCGGTATACTGAAGTTAATAAACATCAGCACGCTTGACATTGCGGCAAGGATAGCGGTTACTGCAATTTTTCTGATACCTGATTTTTTCATTTTGTCCTCCTTTTCGGGGAAAAGAAAACCCCGTACCAAAAGTACGGGGTGAGATACAATATATATCTTCTTTCATCCGGACTTTACCGTCGGCTTCGGAATTTCACCGAATCAGCTTACGCTCGCGGGCTATACCGCCGGTGGGGAATTTCACCCCGCCCCAAAGATAATAAATTTGTATACATTATAGCACTGAGAAATGATTTGTCAATAGTTATATTTATTTGAATTAACTATAAGGTGTAATATGGCAAATTTCAGACAGTCGTTGACAAATATAAATTCGACGGATATAATTATTTAAACAAATTTACGGGGGAATATGATAAAAATGAATGTATCTAAAAAGATTATTGCTTTTATTCTGTCAGCGGTGCTGATTTTTTCAGCGTTTACAGGTAGTTTATTTGTTGCATCTGCCGCACCAATGTTCGGTGATGTAAACAACAGCGGAGATATCAATTCTGCTGATGCACTTTATATGATGCAGATGTCTGTGGGTATGGTAGAAGAAACTGAAGAAAACTTATATTGCGGTGACCTTAATCTTAACGGAAAGGTTAATTCAGCAGATGCACTTCTTGTTCTTCAGAAATCAGTAGGTTTAACCATAAGCCTTAAAGATTTCTCGTTGAAAGCAAGCAATACAGCAGTTCTTGCCGGCGGAACAATTCAGCTTGAAGCTTTGGATTTTAATCCGAGAATTTCAGATAATACCGAAATTGTGTGGTCCTCTTCCGACCCGGAAATTGCAACTGTTGATGAAAACGGAAAGGTCAAGACCATAAAAACAGGTAAAGTAACTTTAACTGCCAAATCGGTTGAAAATGAAAAGTTAACCAAGTCTATAACCATCACTTCTGCTCAGCTTATAAGCTCTGTTAAAGCAGATAAAACGTCCGTTACCCTTACACAAGGCGCTAAATATGCTCAAAAGCTGACCTTTACGCCTAATGATGTTGTTAAAACTATGACATGGACATCATCAGATAAAAGTGTTGCAACAGTTTCTTCTGACGGTGTTATTCAGGGCAAAAAAATTGGTACTGCAACCATTACAGGCACAACAACTGACGGAACTAAAAAGTCAGTTTCGTGTAAAGTAACCGTAACTGCTATGGATATTCCTTATGTAAGTCAGCTTCCGAAATATCCTACCGGTTGTGAAGCGGCATCTTGCTGTATGCTTCTTAAATACTACGGCTTTTCTATAAACATTGACCAGATGGTAAATATAATCCCGCGAAAGAATCTTTATAAGAAAAACGGTAAGACTTATGGACCTGATATCAACGAGATGTTTGTAGGCGACCCCAGATATACATATACAAGCTCGACTCCGGGCTACGGTGTTTTTTCACCCGCAGTAACAAAGGCTTTGCAAAAAGCTATTGATGAGCGTGGCGGCGGTTATACGGCTGTCAGAATCAGCGGTTGCTCTTTTGATGAATTACTTGGTTATATCAGTAATGGTTCGCCTGCAATAGTCTGGGCAACTTATAAAATGCAACAACCCACAAAAGTAAACTCATGGTATATTGAGAGTACAGGAAAGTATTTTGAGTATCCGCGCGGAACTCATGTTATGATTTTGTCGGGCTATTCTTCTACATCGGTGACCACCGTCGACCCGTATGACAACGGTGTGCTGGTTTTTGACAGAAGTAAGTTTGAGGACCGTTGGGAGCTTCTTGGCAGACAAGCTATTATACTTGTTAAAAACAAATAATATGAAATGAATTAAGGCTGATACAGTAGAAGTATCAGCCTTAAAATATTATTCTGTTTTATTAGTTATTAAACTTCTTCAAAAGGAGTTGAAATAGCACTTCTGCGGACATCCTGAGGTCCTCGGTCAACGGATGAGCGGTAAACGCTGAGAACAAGACCTATTGAAAAATAGATACACATATTAGCCGAGCCGCCTGCGCTGATAAACGGAAGTGTGATACCGATAACAGGAAGTACCTTAAGGCACATTCCAACATTAATGACCGTCTGAGCCGCAATCATAAGTGCAACAGCGTAGCACATATATTTGCCTGTTGTGTTAATGGATTTTTTACCGATAGAAATTATTTTAAGCACAACTAAAAGTATTGCGAGGAGTAAGGCAATGCAGCCTACAAAGCCAAGCTCTTCACCAACAACGGTAAAAATCATATCACTCTCAGGTACGGGTACAAGATCGTTCTGAGTGTATTCACCTTTAAAAAGACCTGTTCCCCAAAGCTGACCGGAGCCTATGGCACTAAGACCTTGCTTTTGCTGAAAAATGTTATTTTCATAAGCGGCTTCTGTAAGGCTTTCAGGGCTGTAAACAGCTAAGAAACGCTGTTTTTGGAAGTCTGCCAAAAATTCGAACCAGATAATCGGTGCGGCAACACAAACCGCGGCAATGGCCATTGCAAAATAACGAAGCTTAACACCTGCAATAAACATAAGCCCTATAAACATAACCATAAACACAAGAGCTGAGCCAAGGTCACCGGTTAAAATAACAAGAATAACAGCAAGACCGCCGTGAAGGGCAAGATAAACAATGTTTTTGAATTTATTAAGCTCGTCTTTTACTGTATCTAAGTGAACAGCAAAGGTAACTGAAAAACCGAATTTTAAAAGTTCTGACGGCTGAAAATAAAAAAAGCCCAAATCAATCCATGAAATAGCATCGTCACGGCCCTCAGGTGAAGTACCGATTGCAAAAAGAGAAAGCATAAGACCTAAGCAAACAAAACCGATAGGCGCCCATAGACGGGATATAACATCGTGACCGAAAGCTGAAACAACTAATCCGCCGATAATACCAACCACAAATGAAGCTACCATTGTTATAACACTTCGTGAAACAACGGAGTCTTCTGTAAGGGTGTAAAGGGTAGAGGAGTGAACCATAATTGTGCCAAAAAGAGACAGAGCAATGCACATAAGAAGCAGTGTCATATTAGTCTCTTTAATAAACAACCACACTTTGTTAAAAAATGCTCTCATTATGTCACCTCCTAATAAAATCTTATTAGATTATAATCTAAATTTATTACAATTTCAACCCTAAAAGCGGTTTACAAGATAAAAATGTGTGTTATAATGTATAGAGATAAAATTATTGTGAAGGAGTATGCGTTATGGCGGTTTTTGTCAGCAACAATCCTGAAGAAACAAGGCAGATTGCCTTTGATTTGGGCAAAACTCTTGAAGACGGTGATGTTGTTGCAATGTTCGGCGGTATGGGAATGGGAAAAACCGCTTTTACTCACGGACTTGCTCTCGGACTGGGAATTGATGACAAGCAGGTGAGCAGTCCTACTTTTGCTCTGGTACACGAATACGGCGATAAAACAAAGCTTTATCATTTTGATATGTACAGAATCGAGAGCTGGGATGATTTATATTCAACGGGATTTGTTGATTATCTTGAATCAGGCGGAGTAATTGCCGTTGAATGGAGCGAAAATATAGTAAATGCATTGCCTGAAAACTATATTAAAGTTGAATTTCAAAAAGGCGAAAGTGAAAATCAGCGAATTATAACAATCGGAGGTAAGAAAGCTTGAAAATTCTTGCAATAGACTCTTCATCTAAGCCCGTAAGTGCAAGTGTTGTAAAAGACGGCAAGGTATTATGCGAGGTTTTTGTGAATAACGGACTTACCCACAGTAAGACACTTATGCCTGTTATTAAGAGTGTTATGGATCATTCGGAATCAAGTCTTGGTGAAATTGATTTGTGTGCTGTTGTAACAGGACCGGGCTCCTTTACGGGAGTAAGAATAGGTGTTGCCGCTGCAAAAGGAATTTGCTTTAATAACGATATTCCTTGTGTGGGAATTTCTACACTTGAAACTATGGCTTATAATTTATCTTGCGTCAAGGGTTATGTTTGTGCTGTTATGGATGCCCGCTGTTCGCAGGTTTATACTGCAACATTTAAGTGCGGTAACGGTGTAGAGCGTGTTACTGAGGACCGAGCAATCAGCATTGATGATTTGATTGCTCACTTTAAAGAGCTTAACGGCGATATTTATATTCTTGGTGACGGTGCAGAGCTTGTTTTTTCAAAGCTCGTTGCAGATTGTGAAGTAAGCAATGTAATTCTTGTTAATGAAAATAACCGATATCAAAAGAGCTCCTCGGCGGCATTATGTGCAGGCGTAAAGGCTGCAGATTGTTACATAAAAGCTGACGAACTGGTGCCTGTATATCTCAGGTTGCCTCAAGCTGAAAGAGAATTAAAAAATAAATTAAAATAAAGGTGATTAAAATGAAAGTTGTATTAGGTGCAGACCACGGCGGATTTGAATTAAAGGAAACAATTAAAGCCTATCTTACCGATATAGGCTACGAAATTGTTGATATGGGAACTGATTCTCCCGACTCAATCGACTATGCTCCCATTGCCGAAAAGGTAGGAGAATATGCTGTTAAAGAAAATATTTTAGGTGTTCTTTGTTGCGGAACCGGTATAGGTATCAGCATTGCCGCCAACAAGGTTAAAGGTGTTCGTGCCGCTTGTTGCTCGGATTATTTCAGCGCAAGAATGACAAGAGCTCATAACAATGCAAATATTCTTTGTATGGGCGGCCGTGTTATCGGCGCAGGACTTGCCCTTGATTTGGTTGATATCTTTTTAACCACAGAGTTTGAGGGCGGAAGACATCAGCGCAGAGTTGACCAGATTACAGCTATTGAAAATAAATAAACGGAGGAATTAACAATGAGTAATGTAGTAATTACAAACCATCCACTTATTCAGCATAAGCTTTCTATTCTTCGCAGAGTTGAAACAAGCTCTAAAGAATTTCGCGCTTTGATTCGTGAAATTGCTATGCTTCTTTGCTATGAAGCAACAAGAGATTTACACTTGAAAGAAATTGAAATTGAAACTCCTATTTGCAAAACAACCGCTAAAAGCATTGAAGGCAAAAAACTTGCTATTGTTCCTATTCTCAGAGCAGGCTTAGGTATGGTTGACGGTATGCTTGAACTTATTCCGTCTGCCAGAGTCGGTCATATCGGTCTTTACCGTGACCATGAAACTCTTATGCCTGTTGAATATTACTGCAAGCTTCCTGCCGACATTAACGAACGTGATGTTTTTGTTGTTGACCCGATGCTTGCTACAGGCGGCTCAGCTATTGATGCAATTTCTCAGATTAAACTTCGTAAGCCAAGAAGCATTAAGTTTGTTTGCATTATCAGCGCGCCTGAGGGAATTGAAGCTCTTCAGAAGGCTCATCCTGATGTTGAGATTTTCTGTGCAGGTATGGATGAAAAATTAAATGAGCACGGTTATATTGTGCCCGGTCTCGGTGACGCAGGGGACAGAATTTTCGGAACAAAATAAATTTTGAGGAAGTATTATGCAAGTACCAAAATCTGTATATGACAGAATAGAAAAATATTCAAAAAAGCTTGAAAGCAGACCTGATTTAGTAAAGCTTTATAAAAATTGCTACCCCAATACTCTTGAAACAACTGTTGAGAAAATGGATGATGGCTCAATTTTTGTTTTAACAGGTGATATTCCTGCGATGTGGCTTCGCGATTCAACTGCTCAGGTATCACATTATTTGCCTTTGGTTGCTGAGGATAGAGAAATGCGTGAAATTATCCGCGGAGTTATTAAATCTCAGCTTAAGTTCATCAGAATTGAACCTTATGCAAATTCATTTAATGCAGAAGCCAATGACCACGGTCATATCAGCGATTTACCAAAAAAATCACCTTGGGTGTGGGAATGTAAATATGAAATTGATTCTCTGTGCTACCCGCTAAGGCTTTCTTATTTGTATTGGAAGAAAACAGGGGACACAAGCATTTTTGATGATGATTTTAAGAAAACTGCCGAAATTATAGTAGATTTATGGATTCTTGAACAAAATCATTTTGAAAATTCAAAATACAGATTTACGCGTACCGATTGCCCTTGGCAGGACACCTTGCATAATGACGGTAAGGGTATGCCCGTGAGCTACACAGGTATGACTTGGTCAGGCTTCAGACCAAGCGATGATGCCTGCGTATTCGGATATCTTATTCCGTCAAATATGTTTGCTGTTGTTGCTCTCAATTATCTTATAGAAATCAACAATGAATTTTATAATGACGAAGAGTTTGGTATTAAATGTAAAACTTTGAAAGAAGAAATTGAGCACGGCATTGAAATCTACGGCACCTATGACCACCCGAAATACGGCAAAATTTATGCCTGCGAAACAGACGGTATGGGTAACCGCAGACTTTTTGATGATGCAAATGTTCCTTCTTTACTTTCAATTCCTTATCTTGGCTTTACGGATAAAGATGACCCTATGTATCAGCGCACAAGAAGCTTTATTTTAAGTGAAGATAATCCGTATTTTTACAAAGGAAAGTTTGGCGAAGGTATCGGAAGCCCTCATACTCCTGAAGGATATATCTGGCATATTGCTCTTTCTATGCAGGGTCTTACGGCAGATAACCCTGAAGAGGTAAGGCGAGTTATTGATATTCTTGCTTCTACTGATGCAGGCACAGGCTTTATGCACGAGGGCTTTAATTCCGATGACCCCACTGAATTTTCTCGCGAGTGGTTCGCGTGGTCAAATTCTTTGTTTGCAGAGCTTATTGAATACGCTGTAGATAATAATATTTTATAAAAGCAGGAAGTAAAATGAAGCTTAATAAGATTACAAAAGTTTTAACTGTATTATTGTGTATCGTTTTAGTATTTGGTTGTGTTAATGCTATTAAAGACAAGTCCGACAATAAAGCTCAACAGGCAGATGCTACAACTCTTAGCACAACTACCACAAAAACAGGCTATACTGAGGCCAACTTGCTTTGTGCAGGTGATAACCTTATTCATAAAGCAATATATGTTCAGGCTAATCAAAGAGCAGGCGGCAGCGGCTACGATTTTTCTTATGCTTATGAAAATATAGCTGACATTGTCAGTTCTGCCGATATTGCATTTTTAAATCAGGAAACTGTTATGGTTGAGTCACAGCCGGCTTCATCATATCCGCTTTTTAATTCACCGCCTGGGTTGCTTGATGAAATGATTGAAATCGGTTTTGATGTTTTTAACCAATCCACTAATCATACAATGGATAAACAGTTAAGCGGTGCATTGGAAGATTATGACTTGTTTCAATCAAAAGAAAACATACTTTTAACAGGTCTTTATAAAACCTGGGATGACATGTTCATTCCTCAGACAGTTACAAAGAATGATATTACGTTTTCTTTTATGGGATTTACTGAGTTTTTAAACGGCCTGAGAGTGCCTGCTGATTCTGATTTAGGTCTTGTTTATCTCACTGATACAAGGCATACTCAGGAAGAGCTTTATGACACCATGCAAAAAATGATTGATGCAGGTAAAAAAGCATCAGATGTAGTTTGCGTGTCTATGCATTGGCAGACTGAAGATATAACAGCTCCCGATGAATCACAAAAAGAAATAGCTCAAAAATTAGTTGATATGGGTGCTGATATAATCATCGGAACAGGCCCCCATGTGCTTCAGCCTATTGAATTTGTTGAGCGTGAGGACGGCTCTGAGGCTCTTATTATATGGTCATTGGGTAATATAATTTCTACTCAGGCAAACAATCCGAACCTGCTTGGCGGATTTGCTGATGTTACCGTGAGAAAAGACTATGCAACCGGTAAAGTTACAATCAGCGATGTTGGATTTATTCCGACGGTAACACATTACGGTGCTAACCGTTCAAATGTTAGAATTATACCTTTTAAGGATTATAATGAATCACTCGCCGCTTCTCACGGAGCAGGCACAACATATTCGTTTATGAAAAACTTTTATGAAGATATGTTCGGGGATTATTTAAGGATGGATTAAACTTAAAATTAAAACCTTGGGTGACCGATTGGCTACCCAAGGTTAATTTTATTTCTGCATATATTTTCTTACGATTTTAAGTGTTGTTGTTTTGGGGAATTCATCATCACGTACAACAACCTTAGAAATATTTTTAAACAACGGAGCATTTCTGTTATATTCAGCTATATCACCGTTTATTCTGCTTCTTGCATCGGGATAGTCTTCTTCATTGAGGAAAACTTCGCAAACGATTCTGCCGTTTTCGTCATAAACAAGAACTTCCTGAACATAGTCGATTGAAGAAATCTTGTCTTCAATTTCTTCCGGAGAAACATTTTTACCGTTTGAAAGAATAATAAGATTCTTAATTCTTCCGACAATGAAAAGGAAACCGTCTTTATCAATTCTTCCGAAGTCACCGGTTTTAAACCATTCACCGTCAAACGCCGCAGCAGTTGCCTCTGGCTCGTTGTAATAACCCTTCATTACATTTTTACCGCGAACATAAATTTCACCAACTCCGTCTTCATCAGGATTGTTAATTTTAATTTCACAGCAATCAAGGGGAACGCCGACGCTACCGGATTTATGTCTGTCGGGTCGGTTGCAGGTAACGGCAGGGGAACATTCTGTTATACCATAGCCGTTGATAACTTCAATTCCGAAATCTCTCATACCTTCTTCATATTTGGGGTCAAGGTATGCGCCGCCGCAGATAATCATATAAAGGTTGCCGCCGAGGTTATCGATAATTGTTTTAAAAATCTTTCTTCTTTTATCAATTCCGAATTTAAGAAGGAATTTGCTGATTTTAAGACCTTTTTCAAGTATTTCTTTTCTGCCTGATTTTTCTGCTGTTTTCCATATTCTGTTGTAAATTGTTTCAACAACAAGGGGGACACCTGAGAAGTTATAAGGCTGATATTTCTGAAGGTCTTTCTGAATTTCTCTTGTGCTTCTGCACATATAGCCCCATTCGCTGAGAAGATATGAGGCGAATAAAGCACTTACCCAAGCGTATGTATGGTTAAGAGGGAGAAAACCGATAGCGTGCTTACCGTTAAGAGCTCTTGTTGAAGAAACACAGTTACTTGCAACATTGCGGTGAGTGAGCATAACGCCTTTACTTTTGCCTGTAGTACCGGAAGTGTAAACGATGCAAGCTAAATCCTCAGGTTCAACCTTTGCATCAACAAACTCTCTGTTACCGCTGTCATAAATTTCATAACCGATTTTCTTGTATTCTTCAAACTCATCAATAGGGAAATAGTGCTTAACGGGCATATCAGGGTTTGCTTTAAAGCCTTCAACCATTTTTTCGTAGTGATGTGAGTATACGAGAGCATCACATTCGCAACGGATAAGCTGGTCACCCAAATCTTCTTCAGAAAGCTTACAGTCCATAGGAACAGTAATATTGCCGCCAACAAGTGTAGCATAATAGGCAACAACCCAATCAAATGAGTTCTCACCAATAATGGCAATCTTAGCCCCGTTTTTTAAGCCTTTAGAAAAGAAGTAACAACCGATGCCGCAGGTTTCTCTCCAGGTGTCATTAAAAGAACGAACACATTCCTTATGCTTTTTGTTAAGGAAAACATACTGGCGCTTGTCGCCACCATGTTTAGTACCTTCTACTATAATTTCTTTAAGTGTTTCATATTCAGGGATATTTTTGTTACCAATATAAAAACTATCCATAATAAATCTCCTGTCAGATGAATTAAATTTGAATGTAACAAAATTCAAGCTATTATATCACATTTCTGCAAAATATTCTACTTTTTTAGAATTATAATAAACTTTGTGCTATATGTCTTGCAACATGAACACCGCTTGCCGAGGCGTGAGAGAGTGAATGGGTAATACCGCTGCAATCACCGATTACAAAAAGACCCTTGTGTTTGGTTTCAAGGTTTTCATCAAGTGAAACCTCCATATTGTAAAACTTAACCTCAACACCGTAAAGCAATGTATCGTCATTTGCAGTTCCGGGTGCAATTTTATCAAGAGCATAAATCATTTCAATAATTCCGTCGAGAATTCTCTTAGGAATTACGAGGCTCAAATCACCGGGAGTTGCCGCAAGAGTAGCATTTGTAAAAGATTCTTTGATTCTGCCGGGGGTGCTTCTGTGGCCTGTAATCAAATCACCAAAACGCTGAACTATAACACCGCCGCCGAGCATATTGCTCAGCCTTGCGATTGATTCGCCGTAACCGTTAGAATCCTTAAACGGCTCTGAAAAATGCTTTGCAACAAGCAGAGCAAAGTTGGTGTTTTCGGTCTGCTTTGCAGGGTCTTCATAGCTGTGGCCGTTAACTGTTACGATTCCGTTTGTGTTTTCATTAACAACTGAGCCTTTAGGATTCATACAGAATGTGCGGACAAGGTCGCCGTATTTTTCAGTTCTGTAAACAATTTTACTTTCATAAAGCTCATCCGTGAGATGTGAAAACACTTCAGCAGGCAACTCAACTCTGACACCGATATCAACACGGTTGCTTTTAGTCGGGATATTTAAATCATCACAAACGGTTTCCATCCATTTGCTTCCGCTTCGACCGCCTGAGATAATACATTTCTGACCGGTGAATCTTTCGCCTTTTTCGGTGATTACTTCATAACCGTCATCGGTTTTGTTAACCTTAACAGCAGAAGTGTTGAAATAAAATTCAACCTTATCTTTCAGGTGATTGAAGAGATTCTCTAATACAACATAGTTAATATCAGTTCCGAGGTGGCGAACAGAAGCATCAAGAAGATGAAGTCCGTTCTGTAGGCACTGCTTTTTTATTGCTGTGTTAGCAGTTGAGTAAAGCTTTGTGCCTTCGCCGCCAAAATCGAGATTGATTTTATCAACATAGTGCATAAGCTCTAATGCTTCATTTTTGCCGATGTACTCATAAAGAGTACCGCCAAACTGATTAGTGATATTATATTTTCCGTCAGAAAATGCACCTGCACCGCCAAAACCGTTCATAATTGAGCAAGGCTTACAGCCGATACAGCTTTTTATTTTTTTGCCGTCAATGGGGCATTTGCGTTTATTGAGGGCGTTGCCTGTTTCAAGAACGGCAATCTTTAAATCTGGGCATAGCTTGATTAATTCATAGGCAGAAAAAATTCCGCCGGGACCTGCGCCGATTATTAAAACATCATAGGTCATTAAAACAACTCCTAAAGGTTTATTCAAAACAACATTATTTTATATTATTTCGCTACCTTTGTCAAATTGAAAGAGCCAAGGCATGTGCCCCGGCTCTTTGTTTGGTGGACCTGAAGGGGATTGAACCCTCGACCTTTCGGATGCGAACCGAACACTCTCCCGGCTGAGCTACAGGCCCATTACCACTATAATATAAAACTTTAAAATCCGATTGTCAAGAACAGCCATACTAAAATTCCGATATGTAATACGATTTCAATAGGCAGTCCCAGCATAAATTTTATAAGCTTGGTTTTATGGCGGATTTTTTTCATTGTTATGAGCATTGCTGTTGCACCGCCAATAAGCCCGAAAAACATCAGCACAGATTCGGGAACCCTCCATTGATGATGTATAGCTGCTCGCTTATCTTTAATTGTTAAAACAGCAGATGCTATACTTATGACCGCAAGATAAAATAAAATTGGTAATATGTACTGTTTCATAAATCCTCCTAATATTATTTAAAGGTGATGGTATGAAGAAAATTGCAGTTATAATAATCTCTTTTTTATTCCTTTGCTCGTGTTCAAATCAAACGATTCAACAACCCGAAGAAACTGAAGCTGATAATAAAATAAGAGCTGTGTGGATATATTACCGCGAGCTTTCTATGATAGATGAAAATGGCGGAACAGCGCAGTCTTTTAAAAATAAAATAAATAAGATTTTTTCAGATTGTAAGGGTTACGGATTAAATACTGTTTTTGTTCAAATCAGACCGTTTTCAGACTCATTTTACCCATCTGATATATTCCCTTGGAGTGAGTATTTAACAGGGGAACAGGGGAAGAGTGTTAATTATGACCCTTTGCAGATAATGCTTAATTGTGCCAAAGATTACAATCTATCTTTTCACGCCTGGTTAAACCCATTTCGCATAACCTTTGATGATTTTAGCAAGTTAAGTGAATCTCACCCAGCGTTTAATTTCAAAGAAAGCGATGTTATATTTCAATCTGACAACGGAATTTATTTTAACCCTGCGAGCCTTGAGGCTCAAAAGCTTGTGCTTGACGGAATTCGTGAAATTGTAACTAATTATAAAGTCGACGGAATTCATATTGATGATTACTTTTATCCCACAGCTGATGAAAAAATAGACCAGAATTACTATAAGGAATACAAAGAAAAGGGGGGTACGCTTCCTCTTAATTCGTGGCGAATTCAGAATATAAACGCCTTTGTCAGCGGAATGTATCAAACTGTTAAAGGTGTTAACTCTGAAATTATTGTTTCAATAAGCCCTGCAGGGAATATCAGTAACAATTATAAAACCTTGTATGCTGATGTAAATTTATGGAGCGGCCGTACGGGATATTGCGATATGATTATGCCTCAGCTATATTTTGGGTTTAATCACAAAACGCTACCGTTTGAAACGGCGTTGTCACAATGGGCCGAGATTAACACAAACAATGAAATTAAGCTGATTTGCGGAATTGGCGCATACAAGGCCGCAGAACCTGAAAATAATGAATGGCAAGATGTGAATATAATTAAAAAACAAGTGGATTGTGCTTTAAACTCACCGAAATATGACGGATATTGTCTGTTTTCGTATTCAAGCTTGCTTAAGCTGTCGTCTGATGCCTTCAGCGAGAAGCGAAGCGGGGATTGAGATAAAAAACCAACCTATAGAAAAGGCTAAGCAAATTTGCCCGAAAACATTAAGAGCCTTATCAGAATAATCCCAAACATTCATATTAAGCAATATATTAACCCCAACACCGGTCAGAAACTCAACAGTTGTAATTATAACACAGCCGAGTGTGCATTTTAAAATCAAATGACCTCTGCCGATGTAGCCGTAAAGCTTATATAATACTGAAAAAATAAAGCCACCTGCAAGAAACATAGACCAATGAGTGTAACCCCTGAATACAATTTCAATTCCGCCATATAAAAAGCCGCCAATGCCGAAAACAATCAAAAGTTTAAAAAATCTGTTCAAACTGAATCACCAAGATTAGATTGTGCAGTTTAGCGGCTTTTAATATAGAAAAAAGCGGCAGAAATGCCGCTTCTCTTAGTTTTCGTCGTTTATGCAATAAATACCTGAGGCTAATAAAGCATATTCTTTTTCGCCGACTCTGAAGTATTTATATACAGGCTCGTTGAATACTGCATAATCCTTAACTGCATAGTCCTCAAGACGGATTGTGCGGATTTTGTTGTTGCCTTCATTGCAGATATAAAGCTTATCGTCAACCTTTGTGATTGAAATCGGCTTATTAAATGCAGTAGAAGAGCCGCCGCCGATTCTCAATAAAACTCTTTTTTCAACAGGGGAGTATCTTATAATTGCATTTTTCTCGGGAACAGTGCTCCAGAAGCAGTTTCCGTCAAGAGCAATATCTTTGGGTGCAGATTCCTGATAAATCAGTTCACCTGACCAGAATAATGCACCGTCTTCATCGAAAAATGAAATTTCGCCGCTCGGGTAAAGAGTTACAACACCACCGCTTTTAAAAACAGCAGAGTTGCAGGTTATGTAATCGCCAAGGGCTGAGGCAATGTTTCTGTACTGAGCGCCGAATTTACATTCAAGATAAGTGTGAATCTTAATAGGTAAAATTCTTGCGCCTTCCTGGTCATATACAAAAGTCGCTACAGTTGCTTCACCTGTGGGAAGGACCTCTTTTGTTGCTATAATAAAGCCTATTTCAATAGGCAGTATATCTAAAATGTCCGCAGACAAAATTTTAGTCATAGTAAATTTCAATTCCTTTCAATAAAGGGTGATAAATATTGAACCCCACCAAGCCGGTTGCTGCCGATAGTAACCTGCGTTTAAAAGCAGGTGGGTTGCCTCCCACTGCATTTGTGCTCCCAGCGTCCGGTAAAAACCGGGAGGTCTGCATCCCTGCAACGGAGAAAGGCTCCCGAAAATAAAATTGTAGGGTTAATATAGACAGCAGTTATCGAACTAAGCAGGGGTGATGTTACTCTTCTTCAAAGAATAAATCCTGTAAGCGTTCTTCAAAAATCTTACCAATCTCGTCGAAAACCTTCTGGTCTTCAATAGGAGCAAGGAAAGTTTCACCGTTTTCCTCTTCAACCTGTAAGATTATTATTTCACCGTCATCGTCAATTATGTCATCCGCTTCGTCAAAAACAGGGAGCAATGCAACATAACGGCCGTTATCGGTTTCAATTCGGTCAAGCTCTTCGAAAATATGCTCAACGCCATCTTCATCGATGACACTAACAAGGTCGGGGTTAAATTCTTCAGCCATAGTAAATCCTCCTAATCAAATTTTGCTGTATATATATTAACTTTATTTTCGTCATTAGTCAAGATTAAAACAAAAAACTGTTGAACATAAATTTTGTAAATTTAATTTAAAATTATATTCTCTCTTCGCATTTACTTTTTAAAAATAATGTGGTATAATTCCTAGGATTAGACTTTACTGAGGTGGATATATGATAACTAAACTTTCTAAGTGGGTAGTAAAAAACCCTGTTTTAATTATAATTATCACAATAGCTATACTTATTCCCTGTGGTATAAGCTATCTGTTAACTCCGGTTAATTACGATATTCTTTCTTTTCTCCCTGAACAGGCAGAGCCGGGTGACATTGAGGATTCTAACGCTGTTTACGGAATCGGAGTAGTTGGTGACAGCGCTACTATTACTGTAGTTATTATGGAGGACTTATCTCCAAAGGAAATGGACCGAATCTGCAATAATGTCAATGAGGTTGAGGGTGTCGCAAGTGCTATGTGGGTAGGTTCCGTTGCGGATATCGGCATTCCGGAGTCAATGTATCCCGATGTCTTAAAAGATTTGCTTTATGCTGAACAAGAGGACGGAAAGAAGTCAACATTGATGCTTGTTCAGTATGAGCCTGACGATAAAGATAATCCGAAATACGATTCAATCGCTAAGGTTAATGCCGTAAGAGAAGTTTTAAACGAAAAATGCTATGTTTTCGGTCTTCCTGCAGTTATGGCTGATACAAAAGAGATTATTGAATCCGAGATGTTTGTTTACATAGGTATTGCAGTCGGACTGGCCTCAATTATTGTTTTAGTTACAACTAAACATGTGCTTATAACCGGTATAATTATGGCGGCTCTTGGCGGCGGTGTTATGCTGAATATGGGTACTAACTTTGTTTTCGGAAGTATTTCATATCTTACCCAGGCGATTGCCGCAATTCTCCAGATGGCGGTTACCATTGACTATGCTATTATTTTGTTAGACCGATTTGAAGAGGAATGTGTGAGAACTAATAATGTTAAGAAAGCTATGGCAAGAGCCGTTAAGTTCTCATTTACTTCGCTTTTCGGCGGTGCATCTACAACCTTCTTCGGCTTCATTGCGCTTTGCTTTATGAGCCTTACAATCGGCTTGCAGATTGGTCTTGTTATGGCAAAAGGCGTTGTATTCGGTCTTTTATCTGTTCTTATTTTTATGCCGGCGCTTGTTATTAAATTCTACAAACAGATTTACGGAAAAGAGCATAAATGCTTCATTCCAACCTTTGGCAAACCTATTGATTTTATAATTAAACATAAAAAAGTGTTTGTTATCATTTTCTTTGTTCTGTTTGTTCCTGTTTACCTTCTGAACTCTAATGTTCCGACTTATACCGACCTCAACGGCAGAATGCCTCCCGAAAGCCCGTCTCTTATTGCTTCAAAAAAGCTTAAAGAAGATTTCGGCATAGCTTCAATGAATTTCGCTCTTGTCAGCGCTGATTTGCCTTCGAGTGAAACAACTCAGCTTATTGATGAAATGGAACAAGTAGACGGAGTCGGAAGTGTGGTTGCACTTAACAGCTTTATCGGAGGTGCTATTCCTACCGATATTATGCCTGATGTGCTTAAAAGCATCATCGAAAAAGAGGTTGAGCAATACGGCGAAGAGAAAAAATACACTATGATGGCTATTTTTGGTGAAATTGGTCTGGAGGATGAAGAAGAATTCAGAGCAATGAAAAATGAACTCACCAAAATTATTAAAGCCCGTGACCCTGTAGGCTGTATTACCGGCGACTCGATTATGTATGATGAGTTGGTAGATATTGCAGAAATTGACCTTGTAGTAACGAGCTTTATCA
This sequence comes from Clostridia bacterium, assembly GCA_017465465.1. Lineage (GTDB taxonomy): Bacteria > Bacillota > Clostridia > Oscillospirales > Acutalibacteraceae > CAG-488. The sequence goes on from JAFTWE010000018.1 coordinate 30,435, forward strand.
GTATTGCAACGGTTGCTCTTTTGATTGCATTTACCTTTAAGTCGATACTTATACCTATAATTCTCGTAGCAGGTGTTCAGTTTGCTATTTATCTTAATCTTGCTGTTTCAACAGTGATGAACGACGAGGTAGTTTTCCTTGCGCCCATTGTTTTGGGCTGTGTTCAGCTTGGTGCTACTATTGACTACGCAATTCTTCTTACAAACCGATTCCAGGAAGAGCTTCAGAAAGGCAAAGAAAAGCACGAGGCAATGAGGTCTGCAGCAAGAGCAGCGACAAGGTCCATTTTCCAGAGTGCGATGACATTCTTCTCAGCCACTATCGGTATTGTTATTGTGGGTAAGGTTGAGCTTGTAACCGACCTTTGTGTTCTTATGGCAAGGGGCGCGCTCATCAGCTCAGTGGTTGTTGTTTGCTTTATTATGCCAATGCTTCTTTGCTTTGAAAAGTATATTAACAAAACCACTTTCGGCTGGAGAGTTGCAAAAGAATTTGATTTTAAAAGAGGGTTAGGATTTATGAAAAAGAACAAAAAAGCCGCAAAAGCTGTTTTATCTGTTTTTCTTTGCTTGTGTCTTACTTTAGGCTTTGCAGGCTGCGGTGAAAAAGAAGATGAAGTTGCCGACAACGCACCTGCAGTTTCTCTTTACGAAAATACCGCTAAAAGTGTAACAAAGAGCGAAACTGTTTATATAAATATGAATGCTATGGGCGGTGTTACCAAAACTACCGTAACAGACTGGATTCACACTGATACACCTGAAGTAAGAGTTTATGATGTTACTGACCTTGATTCAAGTGCTATTCAGAATGTTAAAGGTGACACATTGCCTGTTATTAACTCAAACAACACTTCTGAGCTTATGTGGAATATGAATTCAACTGATTTATACTACACAGGCACAACTAAAAAGCAGGTACCGATTAAGATTGGTATCAACTATTATCTCAACGGTCAGCCGATTTCCGCAGAGGATATTGCAGGACAGAGTGGTACTGTTAAAATTGAATTTGAGTTTGAAAACACTTATACCAAGGCTGTTAAAATCAACGGAACCACAAGAAAAATGTATCTTCCTATGGTTGTTCTTGGCGGAACTATCCTTCCTGAGGACCACTTTTCAGCTATTGAAACTGAAAACGGTCTTTCATTAGGTGACGGCTCTAATGAGTTGGTTGGTGTTTTCAGTGTTCCCGGCGTAAGTGAAAGCCTCGGAATCGGCTCTGAGGATTTGGAAGGCTACGGAGATATTCAGCTTAATAATAAAGCAAGCATTACTGCAACAACAGATTGCTTTGAGCTTGGAAATATGTATTTTGCCGCTATACCTGTTGCATCGCTTGACCTTGATTTTGATGCTTCAAACCAGGTAGACAGCCTTCAGGGTGCTTTGAGTGTTCTTAAAACACTTATGGGAAGTCTTAATAATATTGATATTAAAGGCCTTATGAATGCACTTTCTTCAAACAGTGCAAATCTTTCAGGTCTTGCAGGCGTTCTTAATGATGCCATTTATGTTTATGAAAGCAATCAGGTAGCCCTTGAAAAGCTTATGGGTGTTCTTACAACCGAAAATATGGATGCGCTCTCAGAATTGCTTGTTGAGCTTAATAAGCCTGAGAACCAAGAGGCTATTTCTATGCTTACAAACTCCGGTCTTATTCAGAGCCTTATGAATATTCAGGATTTGGCAAATGCACTCAAAAAAGCTCAACCTGTAATGCAGCAGCTTTCAAGCGTTATGAATGACCCTGAGGTTCAGTCAACACTCAATAACCTTGATTCTACAATGGCAACTCTCGATAAGCTTCAGAGAGAAATTGATAAGAACAAAAATCTTATAAATATGCTTACTGATTTGCTTTCTGACTCAAACCTCGATTCTATTGCAGATATTTCAACTGTACTCGCAAATTCTAATGTTGACCTTTCAGACTACGGCATTATTGTTGACGATACAGATGCATTTGTTGCAAACTGCGAGGCTTGGATTAAGGTTGGCCAGGAATACAGAATTTTTACAGATGCTCACGATTCAATGAGCACCAATGTTGCATTTATTTATATGACTGAAAGCATTACTCATAATTATGAAGCAACACCATCTATTGAAGAAAAAGAAACAACCACAGTTTCTTGGTTTGAAAGATTATTCGGATAATATTTTCGGGGCTGTAGAGATACAGCTCCGATTACTTGCGTTTAAAAGGATTTTGAAAAGGAAGATTATTTATGAAAGGTAAGCTTATTGTAATTGAAGGTCTTGACGGAAGCGGTAAATCAACTCAGATTAACCGACTTTGTGAAGCTTTGATAAAAAAGGGGATAACAGACTTTAAGCAGATTAAACTGCCTGATTATGAAAATGATTCAAGCGCTTTGGTCAGAATGTATTTGAACGGTGATTTCGGAAAACTGCCTGAGGATGTTAATGCTTATGCGGCTTCAAGCTTTTATGCCGTTGACAGATTTGCAAATTATAAAGCAAAATGGAAGTCTGATTACGATAACGGAACAATTATCCTTGCTGACAGATATACTACCTCTAACGCTTATCATCAGGCAACAAAGCTCCCTGAAGGTGAATGGAACGAATATTTTGCCTGGCTTGAAGATTTTGAATATAATAAACTCGCTATTCCTAAGCCCGATGCAGTAATTTATCTTGATATGCCTATTGAAATTTCTCAAAAAATGATGACATCAAGATATTCTGGCGATGAAAGCAAAAAGGATATTCATGAGGCGAATACAAATTACCTTGCTCAATGCAGAGTTGCCGCCAAAGCAGCAGCAAAAGCAATGGATTGGCATGTTATAAATTGCAGTGAAAATGACCAACCTCGCTCCATTGATGCTATTGGTGATGAAATAGAAAATTTTGTTTCAAAATTTATATTTTGATAATAAGTTATTCATATTTGCTATTTACATTTATAAGTAAATGGTGTAAACTTAACTTAAGTATTTGTGTTTATATTCAGCAGGTGAGATTATGATTTATGCTTTTTTAGCCAAAGGCTTTGAAGAGGTTGAAGCGATAGCTACAATCGACGTTATAAGAAGAGCAGAGCTTGAGGTTTGCACCGTAGGTGTAGGTTCAAAGCTTGTTTGCGGCTCTCATAATATTCCCGTTTTTTGTGATTTAGAAGAGAGTGAAGTTTCTATAGATGACAATGTGGACGGAATTATTCTTCCGGGAGGTATGCCCGGAACATTGAATCTTGAAAAAAACAAAACCGTTAATGATTTTATTGAATACGCTGTAAATAACAATAAGCTTATTGCCGCTATTTGCGCCGCTCCGTCAATTTTAGGTCATAAAGGCTTGCTTAACGGCAAAGAGGCAACTTGCTTCCCCGGCTTTGAAAGTGAGCTCGCAGGCGCCAAAATCAGTGATAAATATGTTGTTACAGACGGAAATATCATTACAGCAAGAGGAATGGGAAGTGCAATTGAATTCGGGCTTGCTGTTTCTGAATATTTTTGCGGAAAAGACGAAGCCGACAGGCTTAAAAATACACTGCAATGTCCACAATAAAAGCAGAACTTCGTAAAAAGTATAAGGACCTCAGGAGCAGTTATAACAACAAAAAGTCTTGTGAAAACAGCTTTATCAGAAGTGATTTATATAAAAACAACAATGTTTTTCTGATTTACGCTTCTTTTGGAAGTGAACCTGAAACCTTTGATTTAATTCAAAAAGCTCTTGATGATAAAAAGACCGTTTATCTGCCGCGTGTTTACAAAGATACAATGACTTTTTATCAGATTTTTAATACAGAAGAATTAGTTAAGGGTAGCTTTGGAATTAAAGAGCCTGTCACCGGCACAGTATATGACGGAAGTAAAGCTGTGTGCATTGTTCCCGGACTTGCTTTTGATAAGTCAGGCAACCGTTTAGGTTACGGAAAAGGCTACTATGACAGATTTTTGTGCAATAATCCGAATTTGATTAAGGTTGGCTTTTGCGCAAAATGTTGCTTTGCGGAAGAGATTTTTACACAAAGTAACGACATTCCTATGAATTATATTTTTGTAGATGATTCGATAATCGGTATATAAGGAGGTTATAAAATGGATGACAAGAAAAATGAATTCGACACCGATGTTGACCTTGATTCGCTGATTTCTTATTTCAGTAAAGATGAAAAAAGTAATGCTGAAAATAAAATGAGCATTAACAAGGAAGCAATCAAAAAAACATCTCAGGAAAAGAAAAAGTTTGTTGTTCACATTGATGAAAGCGAATTGAATTATTCCGAAAGCAATAACAACAAACCCTCCGATAATTCTTCGGTTTATTTTTCCAATTATCCTAAGAGAAAAACAAATACTCAAAATAAAGCACCGACTGCGGCTAAGCCTTCTTCACAAAGTGTTAAGAAAAAGGTTAAATCCGTTGGCGGTAATTTTGCTGTAATTCTTTTTGCTTGTATCATTTTATTTACCACTCTTACATCTTATGTTTCTATTTCAGGTCTTAATGATATTCTGGCAATTAACACCTCGGATGTTGTCATTAAGGTTGAAATTCCCGAAGACCCTACCTATGATGATATTCTCGATATCCTTCACGATAATGACCTTATAAAGCAAAAGATGCTTTGTAATATGTTTGCTAAGTTCAGGCATTATGATGATGAAGATAATAAATATCTCAGCGGTGTGTATTATCTTAACAGAAGTATGGGAATTGAGGGAATGCTCAATAAATGTATGGCAGCTCCCGAAAGTGCAGAAACTGTTACACTTGGTTTCCCTGAAGGCTGGACTATAAAGCAGATTTTTGAAAAGCTTGAAAAATATGATGTTTGTAAAACAGACAGGCTTTATTCTGCACTTACCGATGTTGACTATGAGTTTGATTTTGTTCGCAGTCTTACTGCCGAAGAAGAGAGATATCAGCTTTTAGAAGGTTATATCTTCCCTGACACTTATAATTTCTATTTAGATGCTGATGCAAACTATGTTATCAGAAAGTTCCTTTCAAACTTTAACGACCGTTGGACCGATGAATATCAGGCAAGAGCCGATAAGCTTGGTTACACAATGGATGAAATTATTATTATCGCTTCAATTATTCAGAAGGAAGCTGCTGACAGCTCACAGATGAAGGCTGTATCATCAGTTATTCATAACAGACTTAAAAATTCTGTTAAATTCCCCACACTCGGTTGTGACTCAACTGCTATTTATGTCAGCAACTATGTTAAACCGGTTGTAGGCGGAACAAAAGGCAATTATTATTTAAGCAAGTACGATACTGCCGCAAATAAGGGATTGCCTCCGGGACCAATCTGCAACCCGGGTGTAGACGCTATTGAAGCGGCACTTTACCCGTCAGACACCAGCTATTATTACTTCTTACACGATAATTCAGGTAAGATTTATATGGCAAGAACACAACAAGAACACGAAAGTAACTATGTTTTGGCAATTAAGGCCAACAATGCGGATTAAGTAAAATATGAGTGAATTGATTTTTAAAAGACCTGAGCTTTTAGCTCCGGCAGGCGATAGAGAAAGATTTGATAAAGCCCTTGAATTCGGTGCCGATGCTATTTATGTTGGCGGTGCTGAATTCGGTATGAGAGCGGCTCCATCGAACTTCTCTTTTCCTGAGCTTGCGGATGCAGTTGAAACTGCCCATAAAAAAGGCGTAAAGGTTTATCTTACGGTTAATACTGTTCCTAATAATGATGAAATAAGAAGACTTCCTGAGTTCCTCCGTCAGGCGCAGGATGCAAAGGTTGATGCTTTAATTATTTCTGATTTAGGCACGATGAACATTGCAAAGAAATATGCCCCTGATGTTGAGATTCATATTTCAACTCAAGCAGGAATTACAAATTTTGAAACGGCCAATGTTTATTATTCGTTGGGTGCTAAAAGAATTGTTACGGCTCGTGAGGTTTCGTTGAAAGATATTTCAGAAATCAGAGCAAATATTCCGTCAGATATGGATATTGAGTGCTTTGTTCACGGCGCTATGTGTATGTCTTTTTCTGGAAGATGCCTCATTTCAAATTATCTCACAGCGAGAGATGCCAACAAAGGCGACTGTGCTCAACCCTGCCGTTGGAAATACCACCTTATGGAAGAAACAAGACCCGGTGAATATTTCCCGATTTTTGAAGATGAACACGGCAGTTACCTTATGAATTCCAGAGATATGTGTATGATTGAACATATTCCTGAAATGGTAAAGGCCGGCATTACAAGCTTCAAAATTGAAGGAAGAGCAAAGTCAGCATATTATACTGCGGTTATCACAAACGCTTACAGAGCGGCTATTGACGGTTATCTTAAAAACCCGAGCGATGACTATGTTCCCGAACAATGGATAATTGATGAGGTTCGTAAGGTAAGCTATCGCGAATACTGCACAGGTTTTTATTACGAACGCCCTCAGGACGATGCTCAGATGTTTTATGACGGCGGCTATAAGCGCGAGTGGAATGTTGCCGCTGAAATTATAGCTTCTGACGGAAAAACTGTTACAGGCATTTTAAGGAACCGCTTTTTTGACGGTGATGAGCTTGAGGTTATGCAAGCAGGTCAGAAGCCGTTTAATATAAAAGTTAAAAATCTTACTGATGAAAACGGTGAAAGAATAGACAATGCACCGCACCCTATGATGAAATTTTCTTTTGATTGTAAGGGCGTTGAATCAGGTGCAATTCTTCGCAAGAAATTGTAATCCTTTATAAAGGAGGTAGCAAAATTGGCAACAGCTACTAAAAAGAAAAAGAATAAGAATTCCGTGTCAACTGCAGGAGCAATTTTAATATCTATTCTCGCAGTTATTATGTTTACGGGTATTATTGTTTTCGGTTATGTTGGTATCAATCTGTTAACCTTTGTTAACGGAGATGCTTCTATTACACTTTCAAGCATCAAAAGCAGTCTTAATCAGACAACATTCTTATATGCGACTGATTCCGACGGTCAGACTGTGGAGCTTACCCGCTTACACGGAACAGAAAACCGAGTTTGGATTGACCTTGAAGACATCAGTGAAACTATGCAAAAAGCTTTTGTAGCCTTGGAGGACCAGCGCTTTTACGAGCATAACGGTGTTGACTGGATTAGAACTATCGGTGTTTTTCTAAAGAACAATGACCAGGGCGGTTCCACAATAACACAGCAGTTAATCAAGAACATAACAGGTAAAAATGAAGTTACTTATGTTCGTAAGTATCACGAAATTTTAACTGCCTTGAATATTGAAAAAGCTTATGCTGCCGAAGGATACAATTCAAAAGATGTTATTCTTGAAGCTTATCTTAATACCGTTTACCTGGGCAAAGGCTGTTACGGCGTTAAGACTGCGGCTGAAACTTATTTTGGCAAAGATGTAAGCGAGCTTAACATTGCTGAATGTGCAACCATTGCCGCAATTACCAAAAATCCTTACTCAAGTGACCCTATCGGAAACCCCGAAAAGAACAGAAAGCGTATGGAATATTGCCTTGAATGTATGCTCGGCGAGGGTTACATTACTCAGCAGGAGTATGAAGAGGCGCTTAATTATGAGCTTATTCTCACTAATAGTGAAAAATATGTTTCAGACGGTGAGGATGAAGAGGAAGAAGCAGCTGAAACTAATACAGATATTCAGAGCTTCTATGTCGATTATGTTATTTCAGATGTAATTGATGACCTTATGGAAACACAGAACTGCTCTTATTCTGAGGCTTCAGGTATGATTTATGGCGGCGGACTTCAGATTTACACTGCCGTTGACCTTGATGTTCAGGAAATTCTCGAAGATGTTTATGTAAATAAAAAGTCATTTGCCGATAAGAAAAACGCTCAGTCTTCAATGACAATTATGGATTATGAAGGCAGAGTTGTAGGCATTATTGGTCAGGCTGGCAAAAAAGAGGGAAACCGTGTTCTCAACCGTGCTGTTGACTCACCAAGACCTGCGGGTTCAACAATCAAGCCTCTTTCTTCATACGGGCCTGCTATTGAAAGTGATGAAATCACTTATTCAACTGCAATTCTTGATAAATCCTGCACCACAATTAACGGCCGCCAGTGGCCTAAGAACTATAGCGGTAACTTTGGTAGCGGAAGCTATGTTACTGTTCAGAATGCTCTTGCCAGGTCATTAAATACCGTTCCTGCAAGAATTATCAAAGATATGATTGGTGTGAGCACTTCATATAAATATCTTACCGAAAAAATGGGCTTTACAACTCTTACTGAAGAGGACGAAGATTTAGCACGTCTTTCAATCGGTTCACTTTCTTATGGTATGACAACTCTTGAAATGACTGCGGCTTACTGTGCTTACGGTAACGGCGGTAAATATTATGAGCCCTATTCATATTATAAGGTTACTGATTCAAACGGCGATATTTTGCTTGATAACACTTCAAATTCAGGTGAACAGATTTTCTCAGCCGAAACAGCTGAAATTGTCCGTGAGCTTATGAAAACTGTTGTAACATCTCCTGTCGGTACAGGTAGAGGCGACGGAGTAAGCGGTTTTGAAACATTTGCAAAAACCGGTACCACCGACGATTATAAGGACAGATGGTTTGCAGGCGGAACACCTTATTATTTTGCAACTGTATGGTATGGTTATGACCAGCCTAAAGCAATCAATGCAAGCGGAAACCCTGCGGGCGACATTTTTAAAACAGTTATGGACAGAGTTCATAAAAACCTTGCCGACAAAGAATTTGAAATTACAAGTGATATTGTAAAGAAGTATTACTGCTCAACCTGCGGTAAGTTGGCTTCTTCTACAACCGGCTCAAGTATGGCAGGTTGGTATAAGAGTGACAATCTTCCGGGCTACTGTGCAGGTCACGCATCTCAACTGACAACTGAGGAAACCACCTCAGCTTCAGGTACCACAACTGATGATACAAATAATAATTCAAACGGTACTATAAATATCGGCGGAGTTGAAGTCACGGTAACTCCTGTTGTGCCGCCTGAAGTTACAGGTTTTTAATATTAATAGAGGTTACTATGGTTATTATGAGCATAGATTACGGTGATGCCAGAACAGGTATTGCTGTTTGTGATGAATTTGAAATGCTCGCTTCACCGGTCGAGGTTATTCATTCAGATTATGAGCCTAAGGTTATAGCGAGAATTAAAGAAATTTGTGCTAAGTACAGACCGTCACTTTTAGTTGTCGGGCTTCCTAAAAATATGAATTCATCTGTTGGAGAGCGTGCCGAAAAATGTATGATTTTTGCTGAAAATTTAAAGAGTGAAACCGGAATTGAAGTGACTATGTGGGATGAACGTCTTACAACTGTCAGCGCGCACAACTTTTTAAATCAGACCAACACAAGAGGTAAAAAGCGTAAAAATGTTGTTGATGCCGTTGCTGCAACAATAATTTTAGAGGATTACTTAGCTTACAGAAAAAACAAAAATGTTTAAAAGAAAAATAGCCATATACCCTATGGCTATTTTGTCATATTTTTTTGAAGTTTGTTATTAACTCACGAACACCTAAGAGAATCAGTATTGCACCGAAAATCTTACCAAGCCAAGCGTTGCTGATTGTGTTCGTCAGATACAATCCAAGCATAACACCCGGGATTGCTGAAAGTAAATAGGGGAGTATTCTTTTAAAGTTAATCAACCCATGCTTTGCGTGAAGAATCAGTCCCATAATTGCGCACGGAATAAAGAAAATGAGATTGATACCCTGCGCCGTAACTTGTTCTGAATTCAAAACCAAAGTCAGATATAAAATCAATATTCCGCCGCCGCCAAAGCCCATAGAGCCTAACAAACCGGAAAAGAACGATGCTGCAATATCCCAAATTATCATCTTATAATCATCCTTATCCCTGCCCAGATTACCAGCACCGCAAACACCCTTTTCAAGATTTTTTGCGGTATTCTCGGCAATAAAAATCCGCCTGCAACGGCTCCCAAAAAGCCCCCCGGAAGATAAATCAACGTTTGATTAAACTCTACATAATCGTTTAACAGATAATAGCAACTGCTGATTATTGTTATCGGCAATATAATTGCAACAGCATTTGCGTGAGCTTCGCGTTGCTCAAGGCCTTCTTTCTTTAAAGCTGCAACTGATAAAATTCCTCCGCATGCACCGAGTAGTGAATTTATTAAACCGATTAGAAAACCGAATAAAAATTTTGTTGCTTTTTTCATACTGATTTCAATCCTGCATAATAGTTAATGTGGGGGTGGGTTTTTGAAAAAGCAAAAGCTTTCTGTTTTTATTATTATCGGATTATTTGCAATTATAATGCTAATTTTAATTTTCTATACTGCAGGTTGTAATGAAAAAGCGGTATATACTTCTGCAGGTGCTATGAAATTTGACACAATAATTTTAGATGCCGGTCATGGCGGCTTGGATGGCGGAGCGGTTGGATTGGACAAAACTGAAGAAAAGGATATAAATCTTCAGATAACAATTAAACTAAAATCAATTCTTGAGCTTTACGGATATAAAATTATTCTTACTCGCTCAAACGATGATTCTATCCACGATGAAAATGCAAAAACAGTCAGACAGCAGAAGGTTTCGGATATTCATAACAGAGAAAAAATTATTAAAAGCTATCCTGATGCGATTTTTATCAGTATTCATCAAAACAAATTTTATGACTCAAGTGTCAGCGGTGCACAAGTTTTTTATTCTAAAAACAATGAATTAAGTGTAAATTTAGCTCAAAATATCAGTAGTTCAATAGTTACACATATTCAGCCTGATAATCCTCGTCAAATTAAAAAATCAGGCACGGAAATTTATCTTTTATATCACTCACAAGTTCCGTCTGTTATGGTTGAATGCGGTTTTTTGTCAAACTATAACGACTTAAGTAAATTAAAAAATGATGCTTTTCAAAAACGGCTTGCTCTTGCAATAGCTGAAGGAATTGTAAATTACAGCAAAGGATAATGATTTATGGCTGCAAAGAATAAAAGTATATATGTTTGCTCACAATGCGGGTACGAAAGCGTAAAATGGTACGGTCAGTGTCCCGGTTGCGGCGAATGGAACACTATGAACGAAGAAGTAAAAACTGTGAGCAATTCAAGCTCTGCAACTTTTAAAGCCAAGTCCGTTAATGTTGCAAAGCTTAGCTCACTTCTGCCTCAGGACGAAATCAGATACACCACGGGTATGGGTGAGCTTGACAGAGTTTTGGGCGGCGGGATTGTTAAAGGCTCGCTTGTTCTTTTAAGCGGTGACCCTGGAATCGGTAAGTCAACTATTCTTTTACAGATTTGTCAGCATATTGGTCGCAATCAAAAAATTCTTTATGTTTCAGGCGAAGAATCAGCATATCAGATTAAATTAAGAGCCGACAGATTAGGAGTAAACACACCTAATCTTGAGCTTTTGTGCGATATTGATATGGAAGCTATCTGCGAATATATTCGTTCAGATAAGCCGAATCTCGTTATAATTGACTCTATTCAGACTGTCGGCATTCCGGGACTTTCATCTTCATCAGGCAGCATTACTCAAATAAGAGAATGCACGAATATGCTTATGATGACAGTTAAAACCCTTAATATACCGGCTATTATAGTCGGTCACGTTAATAAAGACGGAAATATAGCCGGACCAAAAGTTCTTGAACATATGGTTGACGCTGTTTTATATTTTGAAGGCGAAAGACATATGTCTTATCGCATACTCAGAGCTGTAAAAAACCGTTACGGCTCAACAAATGAAATAGGCGTTTTTGAAATGCTTGACACAGGTCTTCATGATGTTGAAAATCCGTCTATGATGCTCATTTCAGGCAGACCTAAAAACACCTCAGGGTCTTGCGTTGCCTGCGTTATGGAAGGCTCCAGACCGATTTTAGCTGAAGTTCAGGCTCTTGTAACAACAACGAATTTTGGTATTCCGCGCAGAATGACTAACGGATTTGACCATAACAGATTAAATCTTTTAATTGCGGTATTGGAAAAGCGAGCGGGTTATTTCTTTGGTAATACTGATACTTATGTTAATGTTGCAGGGGGACTGAGAATAGATGAGCCTGCATCCGACTTATCTGTTTCACTTGCACTGATTTCAAGCCTTAAAGATGCTCCTATCAGAGAAGATGTTATAGCTTTTGGTGAGGTTGGTCTTGGCGGTGAAATCCGCGGTGTCGGCAACTGCGAGCAGAGAATTAAAGAAGCTGAACGCCTTGGATTTAAGCGTTGTATTATTCCATATCATAATTTTAAAAACCTCACATTTAAGCAAAACATTAAAATAGATATAGTACCGGTCAGAACAATCAGAGCAGCATTTGAAGCGGCAGAATAAAAGGGGAGAGGGCATTGTATTTTCCTTTAAAAAATCCAAATCTACCCGAAAATAGAGTTACCGTTGTGGCTGTTAGCACAAAAGCTTCCGAAAAGCTACTGAATAAGCTTGATGAACACGAAATTACTGCAATCAAAACCATTACAAACAATTTGGTTACGGATGTCGGCTACCATACCGATTTGAATTTATTAAATTACTCTGAAGGTAATATTTTGATTGATAAGAGTCAGAAAGAAATATTTGTTAATTTTTTAACAAAAGGGTATAGTTTAAAAACAATATCAGAAGTAAAATCTCCGTATCCTTATGATTGCAGACTGAACTGTGTAATAATGGGTGATAAACTTATTTGTAACCCAAAAACAGCCTCTGACGAAGTTTTGTTGATTGCTAATGAACTGGATATTAAAATTATACCTGTTAACCAAGGATATACCAAATGCTCAATCTGTTTATTAAACGATAATGCTTTAATAACTGATGACGAATCAATATATAATGCCTGCAAAACTAATCAAATAGCTTCTCTTTTAATAAGCAAAGGTTCTGTTAAATTAAATGGATTTGATTACGGTTTTATAGGCGGATGCACAGGTCTTATAGATAAAAATAAATTATTATTTAACGGAGATATAAACTATCATAATGATTGTAATATGATAATCGATTTTCTTAATAGCTATAATATAGAAGCTGTAATAATAGATAACGAGCCTTTGACTGATATCGGCTCAATTATCCCTCTTTGCGAAAAGCCCAATAAATAAGCAATTTTTTCATTATATCCATCCCCTCAATTATACAAAATATTTATTTTGTATAATTGCTTGCAAAATTAAATATAGTGTGTTATAATGTAACTGTGCCCTTTCGGTACAGTTATTTTTGGTGGTGAAACTATGAAAAAAGCAGAATTTAAGGATTTTCCTCAGGTTATGCAAGATTACTTTCTTTATCAGCTTGCAATCAGGAATAAATCAGAATTAACTGTTTTAGAATACGCTTCTGACTTAAGGAGCTTTCTGCGATTTTTAAAGCTTAAAGATGAGTTTTTTTCTAAAGATATTATTTTTAAAGAAATTAAGATAAATGATTTTCCGAATGAAAAGATTTTAAATGTTACAAATAAAGATGCAATATCTTTTTTATCATTTTGTAATTCTGAGCTTAAGAATAATGCGGCAACGAGGTCAAGAAAAGCTTCGACACTTCGTTCCTTTTATAAGTGGCTCACCTACCACGAGCATCTTCTTGACACTAACCCTATGGAGCATCTGGAATCACCAAAAAGCAAAAAACAGTTACCTAAATATCTGACTATCGATGACTGCTTTTCTCTTTTAAAATCCATTGACGGACCAAATAAAGAGCGTGATTTTTGCATAGTAATTTTCTTTCTTAATTGCGGTTTGCGCTTATCTGAGCTTGTTTCTTTAAATTATAATGATATTCGCTCCGACCGTTCTATGAAGGTTACAGGTAAAGGTAATAAAGAGCGCACAATTTACCTGAATGATGCTTGTATAGAGGCCTTTGAAGCTTATATGAAGGTTCGACCTAACGATGGGTTAAAAGATAAAAATGCACTTTTTATCAGTAGAAATAAAAACAGAATCAGTAACAAAACTGTTCAGCATATAATCTACACTCTTCTTGAAAAAGCAGGCTTATCCGGTATGGGACTATCTACACACAAGCTTCGTCACACAGCCGCAACGCTTATGTATCAGCACGGCAACACGGACATTATGCTTATAAAAGAAATTCTTGGTCACGAAAATCTCGGTACAACTCAGATTTACACTCACGTTGTAAATTCTCAGCTTCAACAGGCTGTTAATTCTAATCCGTTGAGCCAGGTTAAACAAGAAGACTCTAAAAAATAAATAAATCAGAAAACAAATAAAATAAAACCGCTTCAAGTAAAGCCGCCAACGCGCAAATTCCTGCATAAATGAGATATTTAATGCAGTAGCTTTTGAAGCGGTTTTGCTCTTGTACCCTTCCGTTTGCAAGAAGTGATAACATATTTTTTGACATAAGCATACTTTCTTTGCAAGAAAACAGCATAGAAACGCAAGCTATTGCCGCCGACGGAAAAATAATAATTGCGCAGTAGCCAAGCCCTTTCAACAAATGTGATTCATAAATATAACCTGAAATAATTCCTATAAAACAACCTGTTATTGACGGAACTGCGGCGATAAAAGGAATACCAACTGCGCATAGACCTACAAAAAAGCATATAACTACTGCTGATAATGCGAATAAAAAAGTATTCATAAATACCAGCATCGGACTGAAAGTATGTTTTTGTTTCAAATATTCAGAATAAATATCTACAATTTTTTCTATTAAAAAATTGTCTGTGTTCTTAACAGAAAACGAACCTAAAATAAGACCTGCAAAAAATAAAAAAATCAAAAGATACATTAACCAGTTAAACTCGTATCTTCTAATTTTTTGTGTGATAGAATGAAGATTGAACATTGTTGTTTTCATTTTGATACTCTCCCCTGCTTTTTTCACATATATATGCAGACAAGCCATATAAAATGCAAAGCCCACCGAAAAATCGGTGGGCTTCATGTCAGCTGTTTCTTGCAGCAATTTCTTTAAGATTTTTAACACTGATTTTGGTTGATTCAAATATATCTATATCAGTAGAATCCTGCTCAATAATGATATATTCAACTCCTGTTTTAGAACACATTCTGTAGCACTCATCCAAATCAAGGTTTCCTGTGCCGATTTCAGCGAACTTGCGCTCATTATCGACTATTTTATAATCCTTAAAGTGGCAGACATTCATTCTGCCTTCAACCTTTTCAATGTATTCTGCAGGGTTGCATCCGCCTGTCTGTACCCAATGAGTGTCAATAATAAAATTGAAAAGGTCTTTGTCAGAATCTTCAATAATTATATCCATTCCTCGTCTGCCGTCATACTTTTCAAACTCAAAGGCGTGGTTATGGTAATTAAACTGCATACCTGCTTCTTTCATTTTCTTTGCAGGGATGCTGAATTCTTCAATAAATCTCTTATATCCGTCAGTACCTCTGTATTCTTCTCCTATGTAACCGATACCGATGTTCTTACATCCCAAAAGCTTGTGCTCTTCAATTAAAGCATCAACATCATTCAACAGTCGTTCGGGACTGTTATGAGTAAGGCAAACTTCAAGGTCATATTTTTTGCAATATTCAGCAACATCCTTATATGCAAGATGACCTATGCCTGAAACCTGAACAGTATCGATTTCAAGCTCCTTTAAAAATGCAAGCACTTTGTCCAAATCTTCTAATGTTTTAATTTCTCTATGAAAGTTAAATAAAGTAACTCCGAGTTTCATAAAATGCGCCTCTTTCTAAATAATTGAGTTTATAAATTCACCTGTATCAAGCCAGGCTTTTTTTGAAGTTTCAGCATTGGCTGTTACAGTCTGAAAGCTATGGAACATATTGTCATATAATTTCAATTTTGCATCTACACCTGATGAAGCAGCAAGATTTAAAACGGTTTTAGCATCATCTAACAACATTTCATTGCTGCAAGCCTGAATAAATATCGGTGGCAAACCGCTGTAATCATTGTGAAATACTGGTGATAAATATTTGTCGGTTTTGTCAGCATTTTCGGCATAAAGAGTAACAAATTCTTTATCCTTTGGGGTACAAAGATATCCGAACATAGGGTCTGAATTGAAATTTTCAGCATAAGATTTTCCGCTGTTTGTAAAATCAACCCAAGGTGAAATGAGAACTAAACCGTCTAACTGTTTTTGATTATTGTCCTTAAGCATCAAGGCAAGTGACAAAGCAAGGTTACCGCCGGAGCTGTCACCTGCTGCAATAATTTTACTATGCGAAAATTCAGGGTCGGCTCGAACTGCATTTAATACTTCAAGTGCGTCATTGTGAGCAGACGGAAACTTAAATTTCGGTGCTGTTTTGTAATCAACTACTATTACCGTATCAGCATTACTGTTTAATAAAAACAACTCTCCTACCTCTCGGTGAGTATCGGTTGTCCCTGAAACAAAAGCTCCCAAATGAAAATATAAAATGACATTGTTGGTTTTACTGTTTTCTTTTGTTATTACATCACAGTGAACATTTCCGAAAAGCCTCGAATAAAATCGATTACCGCTTTGCGGTTTAAACTTTACAGCTCTTCGTGACATCATATCGCTCACACCGATTACACCAAAACGCTTGATTAAAGGAATTTTTAACAAAGCTTCAAGGTTAGATAATGCACGCTTATCTGATATAACAGAATTTCTTTTACTCATTTTATTTCATTATCCATTTCTTCAATTTCAATCTGAAGCTGTTCCCAAAGGTCATATAAACAGTCTCTTTTTGAGGTCAGTTCTTCTAACTTATTGGTAGCTTCAATTATTTTTTCATAATCAGACTGAATCTCAGGGTCATTGAGAAGCACCTGAGTATCGCAAATATGATTTTCGGTTTCTTCTATTTCAGCCTCTGTGTTATTAAGCTTATTTTTTGCTTTTCTCAAATTTGAAGCAATTTCCTTCTTAAGCTTATAATCATTTATCTTCTTCGGCTTGGGCGTTTCAACACGAATACTCGGTTGAGTTACTTCTTTCTTGTGTGAAATGTAGTAGTCGTAATTACCAAGATATTCGCTGACACCGTTACTGCCTAATACAAGTACTCTTGTTGCAAGCTTATTTATAAAATATCTGTCATGAGAAACAACAAATAATGTACCGTCAAACTCTGAAAGAGTCTTTTCTAAAGCTTCACGCGAAAAGGAGTCAAGATGGTTGGTTGGCTCATCAAGCAACAAAAAATTATCGCCACCAAGCATTAATTTCAGCATTTCAACCCTTGCGATTTCACCGCCGCTGCAATCAGCAAGATGTTTAAAAACATCGTCACCTTTAAAAAGAAAAGAAGCCAAAGCGTTTCTGATATTCGTCTGAGTCTGTCCCGGATACTTGTTCCAAACATCGTCAATTACAGTTCTGTTATCTTGGGGTATTTTCTTAATCTGCTCATAATAACCCTTATAAACATTTTCACCCCAGATAATCTGACCGCTGTCTGATGCGTATTCACCCATCAAAATTTTGAATAAAGTTGTTTTGCCGCAACCGTTATCACCGAGAAGAAATACCCTTTCTCCTTTTTTTATTTGAAGGTCAACATTTTCAAAGAGCTTGTTTTCTCCAAAAGCCTTTGAAAGCCCTTTGCAGGTAACAACATCATTTCCGCTTTCTGCCTTCGGTTTAAAATCAAATCTGATTTTTTCTACTGCGCTGTCAGGAACAACCAACTGCTCTTTAATTCGCTCAATTTGCTTCAATTTGCTTTCAGCAGTTTTAATATTACGCTCTCTGTTCCACTGGCGCTGCTGAGCTACGATTCCTTCAATGCGTTGAATTTCCTGCATATCACTGCGGTATTTATCTTCAATAGCTCTTAGCATAGCTTCTTTTTTATCAAGAAATTGAGAGTAATTACCTGTAAAAGAAAAGCATTTTTTATTTTCTATCTGTATTGTTTTATTTGTAACCTTATCAAGAAAATATCGGTCGTGGGATACAATTATCACATTGCCTTTAAAGCTTAAAATGAAATCTTCAAGCCATTCAACAGACGAAATATCAAGATGATTTGTAGGCTCGTCCAACAATAAAATATCTGAATCAGAAAGTAATAATTTAGCAAGAGTGAGCTTTGAGCGCTGACCGCCACTGAGCTTTTGAGTTGAAACTGAAAAATCTTTTTCAGAAAAACCAAGACCTAATAAAGCACTTCTTGTTCTGCTTTTGTATGTAAGCCCTCCACCCTGCTCAAACTCTTCTTGCAGACGAGCCTGAAGCAGGATGTTATTATCAATATCAATTCCCTGTTCAAGGCGTGAATTTGTCTTTTCTAACTGCTCTTCAATACTTTGAAGGTTTGAAAATACACTTATCAGCTCGTCATATACACTTCTGCCTAACACAGAGCAGGTATGCTGTTCCATATAACCGACTTTTACATCTTTTGAAATAAACACCGCTCCGCTGTCCGGAGTATATTCGCCTGTTATGATTTTGAAAAGTGAGGTTTTACCTGCACCGTTAACACCAACAAGACCTATCTTTTCGTCGTTTTTGACATCAAAAGAAAGAGAAGAAAAAATAGTTTCTTCCCCAAAGCTTAAAGATAAATTTTGTACACTGATAACAACCATAAGTCTGCTCCATCATAATTTGTTTCATTTTAGCACATAAATATAAATTTTTCAACATTGGAAGTGATTTTATATATTGTATAAAAAAGATAAATGTGTTATCATTGTCAAAAAGGAGTGGTTAATTTGAAATGCTTTAAAAATATTCTTTGCATAATTTTAGCAATCGTCTTAGTCATGTCAACCACGGTTGTTTCATTTGCAGAAAGTGATTGCAACTGTGAATATGCCCCAACCATCATAATTCCCGGTATCGGACAGTCTGAAACTTTTTTAGCTGACGAAAACGGAAATTATGTAACAGATGATAACGGTGATATTATTACCGGTTGGCCTCTGTATTTTGACACAGATTATGCAATAAAGAAGCTTGTAATCCCCCTTGTTCTCTCTTTGCTACTGCAGTGTGATATGGGACTTTCAAGCACAACCTATGAAACTGCAAAAGAGCTTGTTAAATGGAACAGCTTTAATTCAGAAGGTAAAAATAATTTTAATATCCAGGTTCGTAAGTTTCCTCAGAGTGTTGCTGAATGCAGCGAAGAAGATAAGGAATATATCTATGACTGCATACCGATTAAAGATTATGCTGATATTGCAGGAGAAGACCATTTGTATTTCTTTGCATATAACTCATTCGGTAACAATATGAGCATCTGCGCTGAGCTCTATGATTTTATTCAGCAGGTCAAGGAAGAAACAGGTCACGAAAAGGTAAATATTATTCCTATCAGCCTGGGTGGAACAATAGCAAACGGTCTTCTTGATTACTATCCTCAGGTGATGGATGATTTAAACAGAGTTGTTTACATAGTTCCCGCTCTCAACGGCTCAAAAATAGTAAGCGACCTTCTTTCGGGAAATTTAAGTACAGAAGATGAAATGCTTTATGATTATATGTTCCCGAGCCTTATGGATGATAAGCTTATGGGTAATGTTATAAACATTGCTTTAAGGATTTTGCCTAAGGATGTTGTACTTGGTTTTGTTGAGGGACTTCGTACCGGCCTCTGTGAGGGCTTAATCAAAAATTGCACAACAATGTGGTCACTCGTACCGAGTGAAGATTACGAAGAATGCCGTGAAATCTGGCTTTCAGGCGATGAAAATGCAACAGTTCGCTCACAGACTGACAGATATTATCAGGCTCAATGCAATTCACTTGCTAATATCCAGAAAATGGTTGATAAAGGCATTGAAGTGTTTGATATTGTCGATTACGGGGTACCTCTTTTCAGCCTTGCAGGCAGCTTCGATGAATGCAACGCTGACGGAATAATCCAGCTTGATTCAACAGCTATGGGCGTTGAAAGCTGCCTTTGCGGTGAAGAATACGGAGCTGATTATCAGCAGAAATTTATAAATAAAATCGGCACGAATAACTGCACAGACCCGACACATAATCACATTTCTCCCGACCGTGAGGTAGATGCTTCAACCTGCCTCCTTCCGGAAACAACCTTCTTCTTTTATAAGCAGAGCCACGACGGCACAGGAAGTAACGATGTTATAATGAAGCTGGCAATTGAAATGTTAACTAACAGCGATTTTAAGGATATTTATTCTGACCCCGGCTTCCCACAGTTTAATATCGGAAGAGAGCCTGACAGAATTACCGACAGCCTTTTACCTGAAGCAAAGAGGATTGATACTTCAGCTTTAAGTGAAGAAGATGCGGCTCTTCTTAATAATGCTATCGAGCGAGCTGAAAAGGTTATTGCAGATACCGTTGTTATAGAGGGTGAATGTGAAGCGGTTGAAAAAAATCTTGAAAATGTTCTGATTAAATTGGGCTACAGAGAAGAGCCTGAGGATGAAACCGCCAACACAATTGGCGCCATTATTTTAGAAAGACTTAATAAAATGCTTAATGTAACTATCGGGTATAAAGGTTTTAGTGATATTATATAAATTTTAATTCAAAAGGTTGTGGAGTAATCCACAGCCTTTTTTGTTGTTAAGGCGCTTAAATTATGATATAATAAAATTTGGTTTGGAGGTGTTAAAATGGTATTTAGCGGTTTTCAGAAGCTCACTTTGTTGGATTATCCCGGTCGCGTTGCTTGCACACTGTTTACTGCGGGCTGTAATTTAAGATGTCCGTTTTGTCATAATGCCTCTCTTGTAACACATATTAACAATGAAATCGTTTATCCTCGGGATGAAGTCCTATCCTATCTTCAAAAAAGAAAAGGATTATTAGAGGGTGTATGTATCACCGGCGGTGAACCGTTACTTCACAATGACCTTGAAGATTTTATTCTTGAAGTTAAAAAACTTGGTTATTTTGTTAAGCTTGATACCAACGGAACATTCCCCGAAAAGCTTAAGAGGCTCGTCAACAGCTCTCTTATTGACTATGTAGCAATGGATATCAAGAATTGCATGGATAAATATGCTCTAACTGTAGGCATTGAAAGCTTTAATGTTTCTGACATTGAAGAAAGTGTCGATTTTCTTTTGCAAAATAAAATTGACTATGAATTCAGAACAACAGTTGTAAATGAGTTCCATACTGTTCAGGATATTGAAAATATAGCCAAATGGATATCAGGCGCACCTCGATACTTTCTTCAAAATTTTATTGATTCAGGCGATTTAATCGGTGATAATCTGTCTTCTGTAGATTTAGAGGTACTTTCAGAAATGAAAAATATATCCACTAAATATGTACAAAACACAGAAATTCGCGGAATTTAGCACAAGATATTGTGTTTTTTAGTATTGACACGGCTCAAAATAAGGGATATAATGTGTCTGTTCGCGTAATAATAAATCGGAAAATGGTGAATTGCGGCAATTTCCTGTAAATTTAATTCAGCTTTTGTACGGTTTAAATTTTTTAGGAGGAAGAGTTATGTATAATGTAGTAAAACGTGATAACAAAATTGTAGATTTTAATTTATCTAAAATCAGTGATGCTATTCAGCAGGCTTTTGAAGCTTGCCAAAAAGAATTTAACCAGGACATTATTGATTTCTTAGCTTTAAAGGTTACAGCAGATTTTTCTTCAAAAATTGAGGACGGCAAAATTTCAGTTGAACACATTCAGGACAGCGTTGAATCTGTTCTTATCAAAGCAGGATATGATGATGTTGCAAAAGCATACATCATTTATCGCCGTCAGCGTGAAAAAATCCGTAATATCAACGCCACAATGGTTGACTATAAGGCTATTGTTGATAATTACCTCAACATTAACGACTGGCGAGTTAAAGAAAACTCAACAGTTACCTATTCAGTAGGCGGACTTATTCTCAGCAACTCAGGTGCTGTTACAGCTAACTACTGGCTTTCTGAGATTTATGATGATGAAATCGGTAACGCTCACCGAAATGCTGATATTCACATTCATGACCTCTCTATGCTCACAGGCTACTGTGCAGGCTGGTCACTTAAGCAGCTTATTCAGGAAGGTCTCGGCGGTGTACCCGGCAAGATTACATCTGCCCCTGCCCGTCATCTTTCATCTCTTTGCAATCAGATGGTTAACTTCCTTGGTATTATGCAGAATGAATGGGCAGGCGCTCAGGCTTTCTCTTCATTTGACACATATCTTGCTCCTTTTGTAAAGGTTGATAATCTAACATACACCCAGGTTAAAAAGTGCATTGAATCATTTATTTACGGTGTAAACACACCGAGCCGTTGGGGTACTCAGTCACCTTTTACCAACATCACTCTTGACTGGGTTGTTCCCAATGACCTTGCTGAGCTTAACTGCATTATCGGCGGTAAAGAAGCAGACTTTAAATACAAAGACTGCCAGAAAGAAATGGATATGGTAAATAAAGCCTTCATCGAAATTATGATTGAAGGTGACGCAAACGGACGCGGCTTCCAGTATCCGATTCCCACATATTCAATCACAAAGAACTTCGACTGGTCAGACACTGAGAATAACAGACTTCTCTTTGAAATGACTTCAAAATACGGTACTCCTTACTTCTCAAACTATATCAACAGTGATATGGAACCGAGCGATGTAAGAAGTATGTGTTGCCGTCTTCGTCTTGACCTTCGTGAGCTTCGCAAAAAGTCGGGCGGTTACTTCGGCAGCGGTGAATCAACAGGTTCTGTAGGCGTTGTTACAATCAATATGCCCAGAATTGCTCACCTTGCAAAGGATGAAGCTGATTTCTATGCCCGTTTAGACAGAATGATGGATATTTCTGCTCGTTCACTTAAGGTTAAGCGTACTGTTATTACAAAGCTTCTTGATGCAGGTCTTTACCCATATACAAAGCGCTATCTCGGCTCATTCAATAACCATTTCTCAACTATCGGCCTTGTTGGTATGAATGAAGTCGGACTTAACGCAAAATGGCTTCAGGCAGACTTAACTAACGAAAAAACACAGAAATTCACTCAGGATGTTCTCAACCACATGCGTGAGAGACTTTCTGATTACCAGGTTGAATACGGTGACCTCTATAACCTTGAAGCAACTCCTGCTGAATCCACAGCTTACCGTCTTGCAAAGCACGACCTTAAGCATTATCCCACAATCATCACAGCAGGTAGAGGTGAAGGTGAAACACCTTATTACACTAACTCTTCACATCTTCCCGTTGGATATACAGAGGACATTTTCTCAGCTCTTGATGTTCAGGACGAGCTTCAGACTCTTTACACTTCAGGTACTGTTTTCCATGCTTTCCTTGGTGAAAAGTTACCTGACTGGAAGGCTGCCGCAAATCTTGTCAGAAAGATTGCAGAAAATTACCGCCTCCCCTACTACACTCTTTCACCCACATATTCAGTATGCCGCAACCACGGCTACATTGCAGGTGAGGTTTATACTTGCCCAGATTGCGGTGAAAAAACTGAGGTTTACAGCCGTATTACCGGTTATTACCGCCCTGTTCAGAACTGGAACGACGGTAAAACTCAGGAATTTAATGACCGTAAGGTTTATAACATTGAAAAGTCAGTTTTAAATTTGAAAGAAGATAAGGTTGAAGAAGTAGCTGAAGAATCAAACGCTTGTGCTCTTGCAGACGGTAATTATCTCTTCACAACAGCAACCTGCCCCAACTGCAAGATTGCTTGCTCACTTCTTGATAAAGCAGGAATCAGCTATTCTAAGCTTTTAGCTAACGAAAACTCTGAGCTTGCAACAGAGCTTAAAATCAAACAGGCACCTACACTCGTTGTTGTAGAAAACGGTGAAATCAGCAAATTTATCGGCGTATCTGAAATCAAAAAAATCCTTTAATCAGGGTGAATATTATGTATGATATTATTATAATCGGCGGTGGTCCGGCAGGGCTTACCGCCGCCCTGTATGCTTGCAGGGCAAATAAATCTGTTTTAGTAATAGAAAAAGGCAGCTTCGGCGGTCAGATTACCTATTCTCCGAGGGTTGAAAATATTCCAGGTTTTTTAGATGTTACAGGCAACGAATTCGCAGAAAAGCTTGTTGAACAGGTTTTATCTCAAAATGCTGAGGTAGAATGCGCTCAGGCGCTTAAAATTGTTGATAACGGTGAATTTAAAACAGTTGTTACTGATAGCGGTGAATTTACTTCTAAATCTGTAATTATCGCTACAGGGGCTAAGCACAGGCTTTTAGGTCTTGACCGTGAAGAAGATTTTATTGGTGAAGGAATTTCTTTCTGTGCTGTTTGCGACGGTGCTTTTTATGAAAACAAAACTGTTGCTGTTATCGGCGGCGGAAACTCCGCCTTACAGGAAGCAATTTTACTCTCTGAATTAGCAAAAAAAGTGTATATAATTCAAAATCTTGATTTTTTCACCGGAGAAGAAAAGCTTGTAAATCAGCTCAAATCTAAAGATAATGTTGAAATTATTCTTGGTGCTGTGGTTGAATCAATTTCCGGTAACACAGATTTTGAAGGAATCACGATTAAGAATGTTTCAGACGAAAAAACCACAGACCTCATCCTTGACGGAATGTTTGTTGCAATCGGCCTTGTTCCCCAGAATGAAGAATTTTTAGATTTAATCAAGCTTGATGACAGAGGTTATGTTGTCTCAGGCGAAGAGTGCAAAACATCTTCAGAAGGAATCTTCGTTGCAGGAGATTGCAGAACCAAAAACATAAGGCAGGTTACCACAGCCGTTTCTGACGGAGCAATAGCCGCACTTGCCGCTTGTGAATATATTGACAAATAATAAAAAGCTATGAGTTTTTAAGGCTCATAGCTTTTTTCATAGTAATCAAACATTTTTCCGAAGTATTCACTTTCCTCATCGGTTAACTCAATAGCAGTAATTTTGTCAGTTGTAAAACCGTTTGCAATGTATATTTTATCATTATACTTAATAAAGTTAATCTGACACTCTTCAATCAAATTATCGTTGCTGAGCGGAACAATATTAAGTACCTCTGCATCTTTTCTTAAAAAAGTAACTCCACCGTTACTATCATCGTGAGCAGACAATAAATCATTAAGTTTATTGGCGTCAATATGTATTTTATAATTTTTTTCTTCTTGGTCATTAAAATATCCGTTAAAGCTGTAATTATTAAAATCACTGTAATAATCGAGTAACGCTTCGACATTAACTGTTTCACAATATAATGCTCTATTTTTACTGTCTGCATAAACTTTAAAATCGCAGTCGCTTTCAACCTCGTATAATGTATATTGGTATTCGTCACCAAAGTTTGCAAAAGGCTCTAAAACAGTGGCATAATCAGAGGCGTGAAGCAAATAATTGTCTTTTTGTACTAACGAATACTGATTATCTTCAATAATCAGATAGTCGTATCTATTGTTATCTTTTATGTCGTTTTCAACATCGATTTCTGCTTTAATCTCAGTATCAACATCTTCATAATGCCTGCCTTCTGAGAAAACTGTTTTAACGCAGAAACCAACAGAAATCAACAAAATTATGAATAAGATTCCCACTATAATAAAATACTTTTTCATATAATCACCCCTCTTAAATATACCATCTCTATTTAAAACTGTCAAATTTCATTAATTTTTAATTTTAAAGAGCATATATATTCTGTGGGTGATTTTATGTTTGATATGATTTTAAGCTTATTTTCTGATTTTTTGTTTTTTATTCTACATGTTAATCCATTCAATTCCTTTCCTCCTGCCCTTTCTAAGGCAGAAGAAGAAAGATTATTGAAATTAGCCGAAAGCGGCGACAAAGTTGCTAAAAACAAGCTTGTAGAGCATAATTTGCGCCTCGTGGCACATGTAATTAAAAAATATTACTCCGCTACAACACAGCAGGAGGATTTAATATCAATCGGCACAATAGGCTTAATAAAAGCTATTGATTCGTTCAAAAGTGACAAAGGTACGCGCCTGGCCACTTATGCGGCGAGGTGCATTGAAAATGAGATTCTTATGTATTTCAGAGCACAGAAGAAAACCTCTCAGGATATTTCAGTCAACGAGCCGATTGACATTGACAGTGAGGGTAATCCCCTTACTTTAATTGATATAATCGCCACAGAAGATACCATTCTTGACGATATCTATCTGTCTTCAATGAGCAAAAAGATGTATAAATATATAAGCGAAATAAATGATAAGAGAGAAAAAGAAATAATAATATTAAGATACGGACTTAATAATCAGAAGCCGCTGACACAGCGCGAAGTTGCTCAGAAGCTCAACATTTCCCGTTCTTATGTTTCAAGAATCGAAAAGAAGGTTTTATCCAAGCTTAAAGAAAGGTTTGAAGAAACAGACTTATGAAAAAGTTACTCATTCTCATACCGATGATTCTGTTATTGACTGCCTGTAATGAAAGTGTGGAGGTTAACCTTTCTGCTTTTGAGAGAAATATTAATGAGGCGTTTTCTTATGATATTTTTATAAAAGATAAAGTTCAGACAATTTGTGAAGATGATTTTAACATTTCCTATTGGTTTCCTGAAAAATATAATGTATGCTGTGCTTTATATTCTGATAAAAAT
Organism: Clostridia bacterium; assembly: GCA_017465465.1. GTDB lineage: Bacteria > Bacillota > Clostridia > Oscillospirales > Acutalibacteraceae > CAG-488. The sequence goes on from JAFTWE010000018.1 coordinate 56,850, forward strand.
TCAGGTGTTATAGAAAAATACACTGTAACATCCCAATCGGATAACACGCTGTTCAATGAATTCTGCAATCTTTTTAAAAAAGGAATTTTAAAAAACAACCAAAACATTAACTCTTCGACCTTTGAAAGTGACGGAATGATAATTAAAATTTTTGAAGATGTCAGATATATTGAAAAAAATTATGAGCCGACAATCAAAAATGAGCTTAACGAGAACGACATAAATTATCCGACTACAGAAATTACATCAAAACCTGAAAACTGATATTGAATTTCTTGTTTTATAGGTGTATAATTTCTTGGAAAGACTGGTGATTTTATGAAAAAGTATCTGATAGAAACTCATTGTCATACAGATGAGTCAAGTAATTGCGGCAAAATGCCTGCAGCTGAAGCTGTCAGACTTTACCGTTCCCTTGGTTACAGCGGTATGTTAATATCTGACCATCTGCATAATTACACATTCAGAACGCTAAAAAAGTCTAATCCCAACCCAACTTGGGAAGAAAAAGTGGAATACTTTTTAAAAGGTTACAAGTCGGCATTGAATGAAGCTAAAAAGTATGATGATTTCAAGGTATATTTAGGCGCAGAACTTCGTTTTGATAAAAATGATAATGATTATCTGATATTCGGCCTGAGCGAAGAAAAGCTTCTGAAGCTCAATGGAATTATTGAGATGCGCCCTGAGAAAGGACTTGAATTAGTAAAATCCCTTGACTGTGCCGTTATTCAGGCTCATCCGTTCAGGGATGATTGCGTTGTAATGAAACCCGGTATTTGTCACGGTGTTGAAGTTTATAACGGTCACAGCACTGAATCCAGGAATGATATAGCCTTAGAATGGGCCCAAAAATTTGATTTTATTATGACTTCAGGCTCAGATTTTCACGGCGGAACCGAGCCAAACGGCGGAATTTATGTTGATGTGATGCCAAAAAATGAAGACGAGCTTCGTGATATAATCTTAAGCAAAAATTTTGAACTAAAAACAAACGAGGAATTTTAAATGAAAAAATATCTGATAGATATACATTGCCACACAAGTGAGGTCAGTAACTGCGGTCAGACCCCTGCCGCAGAAACAGTTCAGCTTTATTATTCAATGGGATATAAGGCTGTTATGATAACAGACCATTTTAAATCAAACCTGCTTGAAGATAATCCCGATGCAAGCTGGGATGAAAAAATTGACCACTTTGTAACCGGTTATAAAAATGCCCTTGCAGAAGCTGAAAAGCTCGGAGATTTCAAGGTTTATCTCGGTGCAGAACTTCGTTTTGATGAAAATAATAACGACTATTTATTGTTTGGCTTAAGTGAGGACAAGCTTCGCAAAATGGAAAAGCTTCCTTTGATGAGTGTGAGTGAGGGCGTTGAATTTGTCCACAGCCTTGATTGCGCCATTATTCAGGCTCATCCGTTCAGAAACGGTTGTACAATTATTGAACCCGGTATTCTTGACGGAGTTGAAGTATTTAACGGACATAAAGGCCATGATTCAAGAAACGATATAGCTCTTAAATGGGCAAAAAAATTCGGATATATTATGACCTCCGGTACGGATTTTCACGGTGAACATGACCCGACATCCGGAATTTATGTTGATAATATACCCGAAAACGAAGATGAGCTTCGCGATTTGATTTTAAGCGGAAATTACGATATAAAACACAACGGTAAGCTTGATTTATAAAATCAATGGTTGAATTTGACGGTGGTTTAAAGCTTGCTCAACAGTTTGTGGAATCATTTCAAAATCACATACCATTGAGCGAGGCTTATTAAGGCTGTCATCCTGCCCGAAAGGCACCATATACACATTTTTGCGGTTGAGAAGAATTCCGATGTTTTTGCCGGTTGTGCTCAATGAATCATTTGAGGAAACACCTATCACTAAAGGTCTCTCATTTCTTAAATGAGCTTTTGCCGCCATAGTAACGCTTGTGTCGGTGATTCCCCAGGCAAGCTTACTCAGAGTATTCCCTGTGCAAGGCGCAATAACAAGAATATCAAGCATTTTTTTAGGGCCTATCGGCTCAGCATCGCAAATTGTGCTGATTGATTTTCTTTTGCAGATTTCTTCAACTGAGGCTACATAATCTGCCGCTTTATAAAAACGGGTGTCAGTTTTATATGCGAACTCCGAAAAAATAGGATAAACATCGTATCCGATTTCATTTAATTTTTCTATTTGCTTTAATGCTTTTGAAAAGGTACAAAAAGATCCGCAAAGGGCGAATCCAAGCTTAATTTTACTCAAAGTCCCCCTCCTCTATGATGTTCATAATCGTGTCAGCAATAATCTCTCCGGCTGTTTCGGGGAAATATCTGCCGGGAATTGACGGCAAGAGAGTGATTTTTTTGCCGACAGTTTTTGCGTATTCGTAATCAAAACCGTAAGGTGCAGAGGAAATATCAATAATAATTGCTTCATTCTTAATTGAATCAATAAAATCACTGTTAAGTATCTTGCAGGGAACCGTATTGATTATTACATCAGAATCAGGAACATATTTACAGATATCTTTAATTAAACAAGCGTTTAAGCCGTTGGCCTCAGATTCTGCAACTGTAAGGTATTTTCTTGATGCGGCAGTAACCGAAGCTCCTAAATCATTAAATATCTTGCTCACTGCTCTTGCGCATTTACCGTAACCTACAACAAGCACCTTTAGCTTTGACAAAGAGCGCTTTGTACTGTTCATTACAAACGACAGCACACCCAACGCTGTTGGTTCGGCATTTTTTAAGGCAAATTCATCTCTTGAATAATAATCAAAATAAACCACATTTCTTTTTTTGAGTTCATTTTTAATTTCATCATTTATTTTGCCGCCGAATACGATTTGATTATCGTTTAATTTGGTCAACAGCTCAGTTAATGTAATTTCACTTGAATTTATGTGAATATTATCAGTGCTTACGGGAAGCGGTAAAATAAATGCATCATAAAAAACGATATTATCATCAAGCAATTTTATGCTATCTACATTGAATCCGTTTTGACAAAGCTTTAAAACAGTATATTTTTGGCGGCTGTCACCGCCGATTGAAGCAATATTTTTAATTTTATTCATCGTCACACCTCTTTGGCTTTATATTATAATATTATGTAATCAGCCACTTTGTTGTGATTAGAAAAGGAGATTTACCGTGACAAAAATAAGTGAATTATTAAAAAAGGTTAAAAGAATACATTTTATTGGCATCGGCGGCTCCGGAATGTGCCCTCTTGCTGAAATTCTTCACTCACAGGGATATGAATTATCAGGCTCCGATAATAACGAAAGTGACACTCTTTCAAGAATTAAAGCAATGGGCATTCCTGTTGCAATGGGTCAAAGAGCCGAAAATATTGAGGGCGCAGAAATGATTGTTTATACCGCCGCCCTTTTAAAAGATAACCCTGAGCTTGTGGCGGCTAAGAGTTCAGGGATTCCCACCTTTGAACGCTCAGAGATGCTCGGAGCAATTACTGAGATGTATGATAATTGCATCTGTGTTTGCGGAACTCACGGTAAAACTACTGTTTCTTCAATGCTCACACAGATTTTACTTGAAAATAATCAGGACCCGTCAGCGGTAATCGGCGGCAAGCTTCCGCTTATCAACAGCAACGGACGCGTTGGTGAAACCGAAAATATGGTATGCGAAGCTTGTGAGTTTGTTGATACATTTTTAAAGCTTTATCCCGATGTTGCGGTAATACTCAACGTTGATGAGGACCACCTTGACTATTTCAAAACATTGGAGAATATTATTAAATCCTTTAACAAATTTGCAAATATGGCTACTAAAGCCTTAATTATCAACGGTGATGATGTCAATACTCTTAAAGCAGTTGAGAGAATATCTGATAAAGAAATTATCACCTTTGGTAAAAATAATAATAACGATTATTATGCAGATAATATCGAAATTAAGAACGCATTCCCCTGCTTTGATTTATGTGATAAAAATGGCGTACTGGGTCATATTGAGTTAAATGTTCCCGGTGAGCATAACATTTATAACGCCCTTGCGGCTCTTACAGCGGCAATTTATAACGGAGTTAATGCTGAGGATGCCATAACCGCTTTACAGCATTTTGGCGGTGCAGGCAGAAGATTTGAGCGCCTCGGAACATGCAACGGTATTGACATAGCTGATGACTATGCACATCATCCCGCAGAATTAAAGGTTACACTTGAAGCCGCTATGAAAATGGGATATAAAAATGTATGGGCGGTTTTCCAGCCGTTCACATATTCAAGAACCGCTCTTTTAATGGATGACTTTGCTAAGGTGCTAAGAATTCCAGATAAATGCGTTATGACTGAGATTATGGGCTCTCGCGAAATAAACACATATAATGTCTACACCTCTCAGCTTGCAGATAAAATCCCGGGAAGCGTATGGTTTAACACTTTTGAAGAGGTTGCTCAATATGTTTATGATAACGCTGAAGAAGGTGATTTGGTTATCACTCTCGGTTGCGGAGATATATATAAGGCGGCAAAAATTTTAATAAAAATGTATGAAAAAGGTCAGGGTTAATCCCTGACCTTTTTTGAACAAATAACACTTGCAAGCGTCATTTCGCTGTATTGAGTTGAAATAATTTCCGTTTTTGAAACCCTTGAATAAATTCCCCTGAAATTACCGTTATACAAAAATAAACCTGTAAGATTACTGCAGTTGTATTCATTTTCATAGTCGGTATTTTTAGTAATAAAAGGAGTAACAAATTCCTGAATGATATACCCGTTATCAAGTCCGTTATTTACATATTTGACCCATTCTTCATCTGTTTCACACTCTACTCCTGCGTGAACTCCATAAGATGCATAAGAATCAACAGGCTTAATTATCCAGCTGTTTTTGTTTTTGTAGACACTTTCTAAATCAAAAAGCTTATTGTCACTTTTAAGCTCATAAGTCTTAGGAAAGTGGGCTTTTACAAATTCAATTTCATCTTCAGTCATAAAGGATAACAGACTTGAATCAGAAAGCACCTTGAAAAGAATTTTGCTGTGTGCAATCTGTGTTCTGAATGAGCCAACAAGGCAAACCGCACAATCCTTAACAGCAGAAATAAAGTCAGAAACATTATTAAGATTATCCATAATATCACAAGTAACTGCTCTTCGGTAGATAGCATCAATTATCATACCGGAAGAAGAATGAAGCTTTCCGTCTGAATATTTCAAATCTTTTATGTCACACACTTCACAGTTATATCCTGCCTTAATAAAAGCAAGTCTGAACTGTTCAAATTCATTAACTGTTCCGTGGTCAAGAAAGTCAACTATTGCAACATTAGGCTTAACCTTTTTATTTTTGAAAGTTGAATAAATATTCTCAAAATCCTCAACAAAAGAGTCAAAAAACTCAAATGAAGTGAATCCGTATTTATCTTGAAGCTTGTTGTAAACCTTAGTTACTTTCAGAGAATTATTAAGCTCTCTGTCCTCATTCATTGCACTGGAGCCGTCGGTGTTAATTTCGCAAAATTTAAACTCTCCTGTTTCTTCATTATAAAAGATATCAACTCTTGCCACCGGTAACAAACAGTCATAACCTGCATCAGATAAAATCAAGCTGTTCAGTTTTTCATCAAAATCGAAGTGCTTTCTGAAATCCTCATCATTAAGATATTGATTTATAACTTTAGTCAGAATTGAATGAGTAGTTTCAGCGATTCTTTTAAAATCTAAAACCGTGTCATTGTCAAACACCTTCGGCACAGCAAGCGTTCGCACTACCCTGCCGTGATATTTTGCAGTTGAGTTTTTTATATAATCAATCTGCTTTTCAAAATCAGCCTTATTTGCCGCTAAATCGGCGTTTATTAAATTTATATATTCCTTTATTGCTTCATTCATAAAATCGTCACCTCGGGGCTCAGAAGCTGTTTGAGAGTTTTAAAACTATTTGCAGATTCTTTTAATGACATTAAAATTTGTTTTTCTTCGGCAGTAAGCATTTTTTCAGCTAAGTCAAAAATATTTTCAATCAGCTTTTTCATATAATAACCGTAATAATTGCACTTAAATCCGTTAACTCTGATTAAAGCAATCTGATTTATCATATCCTCAACTGTTACATAGCCAAACATTGAATTGATTTCTTTCACAGCATCAGAGTTATAGAAAAGACCTTTAATCAGGCACGCATAGGCAAGCATATATTCAATCGGCATACTGTCTGCTGCTCTGATTTCAATAAATTGCTTTACCCTGACATTAGGAAATACCATTGACATAATATGCTTTATATCATTTAAAGTTATCTGTCTTTCTTTGAAAATTTCTTCATTTGATTGGTTTTCAAAAAAAACATCTTTTCCGTTTTCCTGTATAAAAATAGGCTCCGTGGAATAAATCCACTGCGCATATTCCTTAAAAGTGCTGAAGTTCAAGAAACCGCATCGTGAATTATCAACATTTTCCCACGCAAAAGACCTTGCACTGTATTTGTCATATTCTTCGCCTTCAAAGGTACCCACATTATCTGTAATAAGATAAAATAACGGTGTGAGCAAATTTGCAAGGCGAAACTTCTCAGCAAAATCAGACTCACTGAAATAGTCTATATTCACCTGAACAGAAGCACTTCCGCGCATCATATACCGTGGCTTGTTTCCCTTAGCTACAAAATAAGAATCCATAAGCCTGTATCTTTCTTTCGGAATAAGAGGCAAGTTGTCAGCCTTAGCGGTTGGATGATATCCAACATTCAGTAGCTTGTATCCGAATTCCTGGAGAATCGGAGTAATTTTTTCAACAAAAGAACAATATAACCTTTCAATCTCCTTTATACATTCAAGAGGAATAATGCTGACTTCAATCTGTGCCGCGGGCTCGAGAGTTATAAAAACTTTACCGTCATCAAGACCAACAAGATGTCCGTCAGAATATGTTTTATTGGGATAAAACTCCGCCAACTGATTGAGCACCTGCTCAATTCCGCAATCACCGTAAAAAGAAACATAATTATTCTCTTTATCAGTAATAATATGCTCACACTCAACACCGATTTTTTTGCTGTTTTGTGATTTTACACCTGAAGCAATAAAATCGGTTATTTTTTCAATATTCTCGTTTTTAAAATCAATCATAATTTCTCTCTTCCGGTATGTTTTAATAAAAATTTAAGATAATATTATCGGTGATATTGTGTTAATAACTTTAGTAAGAGGCTTAATATTATACATTACAATTACTGTATTTATGCGCTTTATGGGCAAAAGACAATTAGGTGAGCTGCAGCCAACTGAGCTGGTAATTACAATATTACTCTCTGAAATAGCGGCTGTGCCAATGGAAAATAATGATTCTCCTTTGCTTCATTCACTATTTGCTTCGGCGCTTTTAGTGTGCCTTGAAATCATAAATTCGGTAATAAATATGAAAAGCCCAAAAATAAGCCAAATTTTGCAAGGAAAGCCTGCGGTTATTATAGAAAACGGTGTTCTCAACCAGAAAAAGCTGAAAGCTCTAAGGTATTCGGCAGACGATGTGCTGGAACAGCTAAGACAAAAAGATGTGTTTGACCTGAGCGAAGTTAATTATGCCGTTGTGGAAACCAACGGCTCATTAAGCCTTAAAAAGAAGAAGCCCCTTGAGCCGTTAACGGCAGGTCAGTACGGAATTAAAGAAAAGGAAACACCGATACCGATACTGGTTATAAATGACGGCAAAATACTATCATTTGCCCTGAAAAACACAAATATTTCGATGAAGCTAATCAATTCAATTCTCTTAAGCGAAAAAGTAAAAGTCGAAGACATTCTGATACTTCTCGTAAGCGATGCAAATAATTACACTCTGGTTAAGAAGGATAACAAATGAAAAGATTTTATTCAGCAATAATTCTACTGATATTCATAATTGTATCATCATACTATATAAACTCAAAAATAATACACAAAACCCAAGAGCTTATGCATCTGACAGAAGTAAGTGATGCACAGGCAATTATCAGCTGGTGGGAAGAAAATGAGGTTTTATTCGAAGCTCTTCTTCCGGGAGAACTCAATAATCCTGTTCACACAAATATTCTGCTCTTAGAAAAAAATCATAATAACTCACTTGCAAAAGATAACCTTCAGGTTAGCGCGGAAAAAATTCTTGAGTCTTTAGATTTTTCTGTTAAAAACATTTTTTAATCAAAATCTGAAAATTTGTCAAGATATGATTTATCTGATTTAGATACTCTACCCAGCCTATAGCTTATGCTGCCTTTGCTTTTAATGAAAGTATAGAATATTCTTTTAATCCAGTAAAACGGCAATAAATAGCGTCTTTTTTCAAGTTGAGGGTATCTTGCGCACATATATTTGAAATCAGGTAAAATTACATTTATATAATACTTTAATTTTTTAACTGTGTAGTTTTCTCTATTGTTCTTATTCTGCAAAAATCTGTTAAGTTCAAGATTCATTGTGCTGCCGTAGGCACCTGATGAAATAATATATTCCTGAACTGAGTCATCAGTATTAACAATACCTTCATCAAACCAACTGATTGCAATATTTTGAATTCTCTGAGCAAATTTTAGTAAACCGATTTTTTCTGTTTCTTCTTCAATATAGCCAAAATCAATGCTCGGATTATTCTTTAAAAAAACATAAACATCTGCCACAGAGCGGATGCCGACACCTGTTCTTTTAAAATGCTTGGCAAAGTGAGCCAACATAAAAATATAAAAATCTTCTTTTAAAAGAGTATATCTGTACTTGCAATCTTCGAGCAAGTTCGCTCTTTCAAATCCGATTTTAAAATAAGAATACAAATCAGTAAGTTCTTCATCAAAAAGAGAAGAATGAAGCTCAAGGTTTATAAATGGCTTTTTAAAGTAACAGTCGTGAAGATTATCTCTTGCTTTGAGCTGAAAACCGTGTGAGCAGGTAATGCTCATTGCTTCGTTAAGATTATTACCTACCAAAATATCAACATCACACATTGAACGCATATCAGGCTGAGGATAATAATTCTTAATTACCGAGCCTTTTAAAAGCATGTGAGGGATTTTATTCTTCTCAAATGATTCTGTAAGTTCAGAAATTTCAACTTCAAGCCTTGCCTCTTTTGCAAGAGATTGATAAACCACCTCATTGAAATATGCCTTGATATCATCAGGTAATTGTAAATCAAGAGCATTTATGCCGTAAGCCACAATATTGCTTATGCAATGTCGTTCACAAAAGCCTCTGAAAGAATACCAATCAATTTCAGACTCAGGGGCAACAGGTGCAGATTTATTCAAAACACAAGACATCAGCTTTATAGCGTAGACAGCATTACTGTTTTTATTCATTCAACTGCTCCCCTTTCTGTTTTCTTAAAACATATTTTATAATATTTATTTTGATTTGTAAACTGTTTTATAAAATTCACTTGACTTTAAAAGAAGATGAATGTAAAATAAATTGAATAAATTATGTGAGGTGAATTTTCTTGAGCAGTGACAGTAGTCCCGTTCGATTATGCACAGTGTTAAAAAGAATAAGCGAAAGTGTCAGGGCTGTTCAGGAAAATTAATTTCTGTTCGGTTATTTTGCCCTTGCGCTTTTGCGGAAAGGGCAATTTTTTATGGCAAATCAATCATTAACAGAAATCATCACAAAGATGCTGACAAATAATAAATTTTCAGCATTAAAAGAAATGCTCAGTGAAATGAATGTTGTTGACATAGCTCAGGCTATGGAAGAAATGGAATCAGAAAATCAGGTTAGAATTTTCCGTCTTTTACCGAAAGATTCTTCTGCTGAGGTCTTTTCTTACCTCGACTCCGACATTCAGGAATATATTGTAGACACAATAACAGGCGCTGAGCTTCAGTTCCTGATGGACGATATGTTCCTTGATGATGCAGTTGACTTTTTGGAAGAAGTTCCTGCAAATGTTGTTACAAGGGTTCTTGCTCACACTAACCCTGAAACAAGAAATCTTATCAATAAATTTTTAAAGTATCCCGAAAATTCTGCAGGCAGTATTATGACTATAGAGATGGCCGCATTTCCTGAGAGCTATACTGTAAGCAGGGCTATTACGGAGATTCGCAAAACAGCCTTGGATAAGGAAACAATTTATACTTGCTATTGTACTGATTCTCAGCGAAAACTCGTCGGCTCAGTTGCATTAAGAAGACTTATCGTTTCTCCTGAAGACACTGTAATCAAAGACATTATGTACGATGATGAGCAGCTGATTTATGTCAACACTCTTGACGACCAGGAAACCGTTGCAGACATTGCCAGAAAATACGACTTGCTTTCTGTTCCGGTAGTTGATAATGAAAAAAGGCTCGTAGGTATTATCACAATCGACGACATCGTTGACGTTATTGAAGAAGAAAACACTGAAGACTTCGAAAAGATGGCTTTGCTTCTTCCATCTGAGGATGAATATTTGAAAACAGGTGTTTTCACTCTTACCAAAAACAGAATTGTATGGCTGATTATCCTTATGCTTGCTGCCACATTTACCGGGCAAATAATAGAAGGTTATGAAGACAAGCTTTCTGCTTTTGCAGGTCTTACGGCGTGTATACCAATGATTATGGGAACAGGCGGTAACTCAGGTAACCAGACCTCAACACTTATCATCCGCGGTTTATCACTTGGTACAATCAGAATCAATGATTATTTTAAGGTTCTGTGGAAAGAGTTAAGAGTTGCCATTATTTGTGGTATAATTCTTGCAATTGCTAACTTTGGCAGAATGTTTATTCTTCGTGAGATTACGGGCAACGATATTTCAAATTCAGTTTTTATTGTAGTATGTCTTGCGATGTTATTTGCAGTAATTATTGCTAAAACATTGGGATGCACATTGCCGATTCTTGCAAAGTTGCTTCATCTTGACCCTGCTTTGATGGCAGGTCCCTTAATCACTACCCTTGTAGATACAATAACACTTTTAGTTTATTTTGCTATTGCAAATGCTATTTTAACTATATAAAAATCGGCATCCAGACGGATGCCGATTTTTTATTAACTTATTAGACTTGCAATTACTGATTTCACTATGTCAAAAACATTATAAAGAGCTTCAAATATTACATAGTACTCACCGGTAAAATTACGAAGGAGTCTGTCTATAGCATTTGTATTAAGAAGTCCGTCATCTGTATCAAACTCATTGAAATCACTGCTTGTTTTTTCAATAGTGTAATAGTCAATAACATTGCCTTCTAAATCGTAAGTATTGAGAGAGAATGTATCTTCATCAAATTCGATGGTGCTGTATGTGAGTTCTTCTGACATATACTCAAAGCAAAGCCATTCATAGCTGAAAGGTTCATCGTACATACGGTTTCTTCCGCCTGCACTTGAAGCTGTGAAATAAAGAGTACCTTCGGGGTCAACAGCTTTATGCTGAGTATAATCCATATCTACAACCTTATCGTCATACATAAAGTATGAGCGGCCGTAATAATGCTCATGCCCTGTGAGGCAAACATCAATATCAAACTTATCACAAATTGCGGAATATACTGCAGAAAGAAGCTTTGTGTCATTATCGCCTGCGTGATGTCCCGGTCCGTATACATCGTGGTGGAACATAACAACACGCCACTTAGCATCAGGATTTTCCGAAACAGCCTTTTCAACGAAATTATATTCATCAAACACATTGTAGTTTGTTGTACAAAGGTTAATAAACAGAACATCGCCGTATCTGAAATAATATTCATCACCGTCAGGTGTAGTAGACAGTGCTTTGTTAGCATTGGGGAGGTTTACAAAGTATTTATAAGTGTCCCCTTTTCTGTCGTGATTACCGTAAGTAGCAGTTGTGGGGAGGTTCCTTAAAGCTTTTGGGGCCATAGTAGCTGCCCATTCAAGGTTACTTTCACCTGAATTGGTCATATCACCGCAGTTAAGAATAAATGAAATATCGTAATTGTTATTAAGAGCAGTGGTTAATACTTTATTCCAGCAGGTAGCATTATAGGTTGCATAATCACCGTTATCATCAATTCCTGCCTGAACATCACTGATGTAAAGAGCCTTGAAGCTGTCTGACTTTAAGGTTCTGTACATTTCCGGTTCAGAAAATTCACCGTCACCAACGGCAAAAGAATAGTAATAAACACTATCTTCTTCAAATCCTGAGGCTGTTACATAATTAGCCTGATAATCACCGTGGTTTTTGTATGTACCCTCAAACTCAGAATAAACCTCCATATTCTCACTTATGCCGATTCTGACTTTAGGGATATCACCTGATTTTTTACTATGCCAGCAGAAATTAAGTTCTGATTCATCAGCGCCGACATAAAGCTGCATCTGTGAAAAATTGTCTTTATTCTCATCCCAATATTCTGCCCACTGAGCATCTGTCATTGAATAATCAGCTAAATCTGCGGCAGAAGTATTAAGACAAAAACAGCAAACAAACATTACGCCTGCCATAAACAGAGCTAATATTTTCTTAACCATATACAAACCTCCAAATATTTTTATTTATTATATAGAAAAATATTTTTGCAGTAATAATTTTATTCACCCTTTGTGAGCTTTGCAAAGTTAGCCATAAGCTTTTTGGTGCCGGCTTTATCAAATGCAATTTCAAGCAAAGTGTCATTTGCAACAGGCTGAACAGAAAGTACCACACCTGTACCGAAAACTCTGTGTTTAACAGTATCACCAACAGCGTAAGTATCTTTACAAACAGGCTTTGACGGCTTAACAACAGAGCTTTGCTGTGAATAAGTTTTATTTGTGCGCCTTGTGGGGGTAAACATATCGCTATGACCCTCATCAAATCCGTTCCACTCAATTCTGCCGTAGCCCGAGCCAGCAGCAAGTGATGTAACTCCTGTTTCTTCGGTAAGCTCATCGGGAATTTCTTTTAAAAATCTTGAAGGTGAGTTTCTTGAAGTTGAGCCAAATAATAATCTTGTTCTGGCATTTGTAATATAAAGCTTTTCTTTTGCTCTGGTAATGCCAACATACGCAAGTCTGCGCTCTTCTTCAATATCACCGGGGTTGTAAATTGACTGAAGGCCGGGGAAAATGCCCTCCTCCATACCGGGGATAAACACCACGGGGAATTCAAGGCCTTTAGCAGAATGAAGAGTCATCATTGTAACAGTTTCATTGGATTCATTGTAGTTATCAATATCTGTCATCAAAGCGATTTCTTCCAGGAAACCGTTAAGGTCGCCGTCAGGAACATCCTGAGCGTAGCGTAAAAGGTTATTTTTCAATTCAGCAAGGTTTTCCTTACGGTCATCACAAGTGTCTTTATCAGCCTCAAGAGAAGCATAATAACCGCTCTTCTTAAGTATAAGCTCAAGCAGCTGGTCAAGCTCCAATTCAGAAGCCTCTCCCCTGACCTCATTTATAAATGAAGTAAACTCAAGAAGCTTTTTTGATGCTCGGCTTAATGCAGGATAAGCATTTGCATTTGAAATTACATCAAAAATGCTTGTACCGAGGCCTGCGGCAATTTCCGCGGCATGGTTAAGAGTGGTATCACCGATTCCCCTTTTGGGCTCATTGATAATTCTGCGAAGTCGTACATCGTCATTTACATTATTGATAACTGTAAGGTAAGCAAGAGCATCCTTGATTTCTTTTCTTTCATAGAATCGAAGTCCTCCGATAATTCGATACGGAACACCTGCTCTTATAAAGGCATTTTCAATGTTATTGGACTGAGCATTCATTCGATAAAGAACAGCAAAGTCATTCCAGGAGCGGTCATCAGCCACCTCACCTGAAATTGTGTCAGCAATATATCTTGCCTCATCATTTTCATCATAAGCGGTGTTAACTGTAATCAGTTCGCCCTTACCGTTAGATGTCCACAGCTCCTTGCCCTTACGCTGAGTGTTATTTGCAATAACAGCATTAGCCGCATCAAGTATATTTTGAGTTGAACGGTAATTCTGCTCAAGACGTATAACCCTAGCATTGCTATACTGCTCCTCAAAGCTCAAAATATTTTCAATAGTAGCGCCTCTGAAGCGGTAAATACTCTGGTCATCATCACCAACAACACAGATGTTTTTATATTTATCGGCAAGAAGTGATGTTAATCTGTATTGAGCGTGGTTTGTATCCTGATACTCATCAACCATTACATATTTGAATTTATTCTGATAATACTTTCTTGCTTCATCATTGGTTTCAAGAAGATGAACTGTATTATAAATCATATCATCAAAATCCATTGCATCGGCAGATTTAAGCTGTTTTTGATAAAGCTTATAGGCCTCACCAATCTTTTTAAGCCTGAAATCATTGCCTGCCTGAGCAATATAATCATCAGGAGAAATAAGCTGGTCTTTTGCATTACTTACTTCTTTTAAAATAACTTTATGAGAAAGCATTTTATCATCGATGCCAAGCAAACGCTGAACCTGCTTCATAACTCTCTTTGAGTCATCAGTATCATAAATGGTGAAGTGATTTGAATAACCGATACTTTCACCGTATCGCCTTAAAATTTTAGCGCAGGTTGAGTGGAATGTACTTGCCCAGATATCAACAGCACTGTCACCAAGCATTTTTGCAAGTCGCTCTTTAAGCTCATTTGCCGCCTTATTTGTAAATGTAATTGCAAGAATTTCCCAAGGTCTTGCAGGTTTTACACTCAGTAAATCAAACACATCAAATAAGTCAACAGAATCATCAAGAAGATATGCTTTCATTAAATCTACATCTTTATGAGTTGGTTCAAATTCGCAATATGTTGAATAATAAGCCTGTCCGTATTTAATTAAATTTGCAATTCGGTTAACAAGAACCGTAGTTTTTCCGCTACCTGCACCAGCAAGAAGCAGCAAGGGGCCTTCTGTTGTAAAAATAGCCTCTTGCTGCTTATCATTCATTCTTTGAAAGTCTTTTGCTATTATGCGGCGGCGAAGTTTTAAAAATTCGTCTTTCAACATAATAAAGTCCTTATTTTATATAGAGATTTCGTGTGCAATTTTATAAACTTCGAGGTCGATGCTCTTTTTCATATTGAGAGCTTCAAAAATATCGAAGTCAACAATCTTTTCCTTCTGCATTGCTACAACTCTGTTGCCGATGCCCTTAAGAAGGAGCTGAACAGCATAATAACCCATTTTACTGCCTACAACTCTGTCCTTAACAGAAGGACAACCGCCTCTCTGAACATGGCCAAGGATTGTTGCGCGTGATTCAACACCTGTTTCAGCCTCAATGCGCTTAGCAAGCTCTTCAACACCGCCGATACCTTCAGCAACAACGATAACAAAATGCATCTTACCTGTTTTCTGAGTTCTGCGAATTCTGTCGATAACATCTCTCTGGAAGTCATATTCAACTTCAGGAATAAGTATTGAAGTTGCACCGCAAGCCATACCTGCGTTAAGTGCAAGATAACCTGCTCTTCTGCCCATAACCTCAACTACTGAGCAGCGGTCGTGTGATGCAGTAGTATCACGGATACGGTCAACCATCTGCATAATTGTGTTAAGGCAAGTATCATAACCGATTGTATAATCACAGCAAGCGATGTCGTTATCGATTGTGCCGGGAATACCGATACAAGGAATACCTCTTAAAGAAAGGTCGCGTGCGCCTCTGAATGAGCCGTCACCGCCAATAACAACAAGGCCTTCAATGCCGTTCTTCTTGCATACTTCGATAGCCTGCTGCATACCCTCTTCTGTTGCAAATCTGGGGCTTCTTGCAGAATAAAGCTTTGTGCCGCCGCGATTGATGATGTCGGATACACTTCTTAAATCCATAAGCTCCATTCTATCATCCATAAGGCCTTCGTAACCACGGTCAATACCGTAAACCTCAAGGCCGCTTTCACAGCCGGCTCTAACAACTGCACGAACAGCAGCATTCATACCCGGAGCGTCTCCTCCGCTTGTGAGAACACCGATTTTTTTCATTTTGTCGTCTCCTCCTTGGAACCTATTGTATAACACATTAAACTGTATTTTACATCATTTGAAATAATATGTCAATTATTTTAGCTTATTTTGTCAAAAAACTTTGATAATTATTGACAGACTACACCTTTTTCACCCAAAAGATTTTTAAGTTCATTTATAAGCGGGTCATTAACAGCAACAAAGCGTGAAGTCGGCTGTAAAACATACTTTTTAGTATCATTAAAATAATAATACACCGGTGTATTACCGTCAAAAATCAGCAGGTATTTTTCAGCTCTTTTAATTCTCGGGTCGTTTTCACTTTCAAATTTTAAAAACAAACCGTGTCGTTTTTTCTTTGGCTGAGCTTGCTGAGAAATTGGCGCACCCTTGGCATTTTCAGGCCTTTCGACGGTGTCACAAATAATCTTTGTATCTTCATCCTCGCGAATGCTGACTCTGCCGTTAAAGACAAAAATTTCACCGTCTTTTATAATATGTGCATAGCCGTCATATATTTTTGGAAATACCAAAAGCTCAACCGAGCCGAAAGTATCTTCAACCGTGATGTATGCCATTGTTGTGTCATTTTTAGTTATCTTTTTCTTATAGGAGGTTATTATTCCCATAATTTTAATTCTGTCACCGTCAGATAAACTGCTTTCATCATCAAAAATTTTGTTAATAGGAGTGCAACCCAACGATAATGCCTTTTCAGTATATGCAAACATCGGGTGGCCTGACAAAAACAGACCGGTCGTTTCCTTTTCCATTGTCAGAAGCTCTGATGAAGAAAATTCATCAAGAACAGGTAAATCAGGCTCACTGCTTTCAATATGAGTATTGCCCATATCAAATAGACCTAACTGACCTTCTATATTTTTTCTTCGGCTGTCATCAAGAGAAGAAAGAATATCATTCATTCCCGACAGCATACTGCGCCTGTTTGAGCCCAAAGAATCAAGAGCACCGCAACGAATAAGGCTTTCAACAGCTCTTTTGTTAAGGTCAGCACCGTGAATACGCTTGCAGAAATTATAAAATGAAGTGAATTTACCGTTTCTTCTTTCGGCAATAATTCTTGAAATAAGTCCCCTGCCGAGATTTTTTACAGCTAAAAGACCAAATCTGATATTGCCATCCTTAACTGTAAAGCCTTCAAAGCTATCATTAACATCAGGCGGTAAGACTTTTATACCCATTCGTTGGCAATCATTTGTATATTGAGCTACCTTTCCTGCATTATCAAGAACACTGCTGAGAAGTGCCGCCATAAATTCGCAGGGATAGTGGCATTTTAAATATGCCGTCTGATAAATAACGTGAGCATAGGCGGCGGCATGGGATTTATTAAAAGCATACGAAGCAAATGATGACATATCATCAAAAATTGCATTTGAAACATCAGGGGCAATGTTATTCTTGGCACAGCCTTCAACAAAGGCTCCCCTTTCGTGCTCCATAACATCGTGCTTTTTCTTCGACATAGCACGGCGAACAATATCAGCATGTCCAAAAGAATATCCTGCCAGAGTACGGAAAATTTCCATTATCTGCTCCTGATACACCATACAGCCGTTGGTAACATCAAGAATCGGCTTCAACATTGGAGTTCTGTAATGAACATCCTGGGGATTATGCCTGTTGTGAATATAGGTATCTATGGAATCCATAGGACCCGGTCTGTAAAGTGCGCTAACAGCAATGATATCTTCAATATTTTCAGGGCGAAGACCGACGAGCACACTCTTCATCCCATTAGATTCAAGCTGAAACACACCGTCTGTAAGCCCCTTTGATATCATATCAAAAGTTGCCTTGTCATCCATCGGTATTTTTTCTATGCTGAAATCAGGGTTCTTTTGCTTCACCATTTTTGAAGCATCCGAAATAACCGTTAAGGTGCGAAGACCTAAAAAGTCAATCTTTAATAGACCTAATTCCTCAATGGTGGTCATTGTATATTGAGTAACGGGAACATTGTCATTAACAGCTAACGGAACATACGTTGAAACAGGATTTTTAGTAACAACAACTCCGGCCGCGTGGGTAGATGTATGCCTCGGCATACCTTCAACCTTCCGTGCTGTATCAACAAGCTCTTTAATTTCATCAGAAGACTCATACAAGGCCTTGAATTCAGCGCTTTTCTTGAGTGCACCGTCAAGAGTAATATTAAGCTCTCTCGGAACAGCCTTTGAAACAGAATCAGTCACATTATATGCAATTCCTAAAGCTCTGCCGACATCTTTAATAGCCGCTTTTGCCGCAAGAGTTCCGAATGTTACAATCTGCGCAACATGGTCTTCGCCGTATTTGCGGTTAACATATTCAATAACTTCATTTCGCCTTTCGTAGCAAAAGTCAACATCGAAGTCAGGCATACTTACTCTTTCAGGATTCAGAAAACGCTCGAACATAAGGTTATATTTCATCGGGTCAATTCCTGTGATACCGATGCAGTAGGCAGCAATACTGCCCGCGCCTGAGCCTCTGCCGGGACCGACAGGGATATTCTGACTTTTGGCATAATCAATAAAATCACTGACTATAAGATAATAATCAGTATAGCCCATTTTATTGATTACCTCGAGCTCATAATTAAGTCTATCGAGATACTCCTGCGGAGCATTATCTCCGTAAATCCGATAAAATCCGCTATAGCATCTTTCCTTAAACCACTCAAAGTGGTCTTTATTATCGGGAACATCAAAGTTAGGAAGTTTAGTGTTTCCGAACTCAAACACAACATTACATTGCTGTGCAATAATCTGAGTGTTATCAACAGCTTGTGGAATTTCTTTGAAAAGCTGACGCATTTCATCTTCACTTTTAACATAAAATTCCTCTGTCTCAAAATCAAGTCCGGTGGCTTCATTTATTGTTTTATTAGTCTGAATGCAAATGAGAACCTTTTGAATTTTACTGTCTTCTTTATAAATATAATGGGCATCATTTGTTGCTACGAGCGGAATTCCTGTTTCCTCGGATAACTTAATCATCATCGGCTCAATAGCAAGCTGCTCCTTAAGCCCGTGATTTTGAATTTCAAGATAAAAATTACCCTCACCAAAGGTATCCCTATACCAAAGAGCTGTTTCTTTAGCCTGCTCATAGTCGCCGCGCATAAGTGCTTTTGGTATTTCACCTGCAAGGCAACCGGAAAGAGCTATAAGACCTTCGTTATATTTTGAAAGAAGCTCTTTATCAACTCTGGGCTTTGTATAAAAACCGTTAATAAAAGCCTCAGAAACCATTGCAGTAAGATTTTCGTAGCCTTTATTGTTTTTACAAAGCAGAACAAGGTGATATCTTTCGGAATCAAGGGCATGTACCTTGTCAAATTGAGTTCTTGAAGCAACATAAACCTCGCAACCGATAATGGGCTTAATGCCCTTAGCTTTTGCTTTTTTATAAAAATCGACCGCGCCGTACATTACGCCGTGGTCGGTAATAGCCATAGAAGTCTGACCAAGCTCAACGGCTCGGTCAATAAGCTTATTTATTCGGCAGGCTCCGTCGAGGAGGCTGTATTCCGTATGTAAATGTAAATGTGTAAAGCCTCCCATAAGCCCACTCCTTTATTTTTTCAGCTTTTCAGCAATTTCAAGTATTTTATCAAGTCTGTGCTTAACCCCTGAACGGGAAAGAGGAACAGACAACGATTCACCTAACTGCTTAAGCGACATCTCAGGATTATCAAGTCTTAGCAATGCTAATTCTTTGTATTCTTCAGGCAGTGTGTCAATGCCCTGGCGTTTGATTATGAGCTTGATTGCCTCAATCTGCACCAAACCTGCCTTAACCGAGCGTTCAATATTGGCACATTCAAAGTTGACCTGACGGTTAACCTTATTTCGCATATCCTTTTGAATTTTAACGGACATCAGCTCAAGAGTTGAACGTGATGCGCCAATCGTAGTTAAAAGGTCTTCAATATTTTCACTATCTTTAATATAAACAACATTACTGCCTTTTCTGACAACAGTTTTTGCGATAATACCCGCATCAGTTACAATTTTATAAAAATCCTGACTAAGCTTCATAAACGGAATAACAAACTCAAGGTGATAATTTTTGTTCGGGTCAGTTACAGTTCCGCAAGCAAGAAAAGCACCTTTTAAAAAATAAGGCAGACAACAGTCATCAGCAAAATTGCCTCTGTTAATTCTAAGATTAAGCTGTTTTTTATCGTGTCCGAAAAAATCATATACCTTTTTAATCTTATCTGCCCCTGTGATTACAAGCTTATATTTGCTTTTACTTCTTTGTTTTTCAAAAAGCTGCTCACCAAAGCAATCTTCAAAAAGCTTGAATATATGCTCTGAAACATAATCATATTCAGTTGAAAAAACAATCTCTCTGGACGAAAAAGACTTGCCCATAAGCAAAGCACCGTAGCATTCCGCCAATTTGCAACACTCATTCATTTCTTCAAGCGCATACTCGCACAGCTCTTTTTTTACTTCACCTGAAAATGACACAAAAGCACCTTCCGTTATTTTTTAATATCTCTGTGAGCAACAGTCAAATTAAGCTTATCGTTATCAGAAAGATAATTATACATATTCTCTGCAAAGCAAACTGAACGGTGTCTGCCGCCTGTGCAGCCAAAGCCGATAACAAGCTGACTTTTACCCTCTTTTATGTAAAGCGGTAAAAGAAAATCAATTAAATCATAAAACTTTCTCAAAAGCTCCTGAGTTTCAGAAAATTGCATTACATAATCTCTGACGGGAGCTTCAAGGCCGGTATGCTCTTTAAGCTCGGGAACATAAAAGGGATTTGGCAAGCATCTGACATCAAAGACCAAATCACAATCACTTGGTGCACCGTACTTAAATCCAAAAGACATACAATGAACATTAAGCTTGGTTCCTGTTGAGCCTGTGAGCATCTGGATTACTCTTGCTTTACATTCAGAGGCAGAAAAATTGCTTGAATCAATATAGTAGTCAGCAATTCCTCTGATTCCGCTGAGCTTTTCTCTTTCTTTTGCAATACTCTCGGAAAGAGAGCCATCGTAATCATTGAGCATCGGGTGGATTCGTCTGGTTTCTTTATATCGTCTTACAAGAACGGTATCGTTGGCATCAATGAAGAAAATTTTATACGAATAACCGTTATTTTTAAGCTCTTTAAGATAGTCAAAAATACTTTCAAAATCTCTGCCTGAGCGAATATCAGAAACAATCGCAACCTTTGAATAAGGCTGAGATGACCTTCCTAAAAGCTGAGTAAAAGTAGGCAAAAGCTTAGGTGGTAAATTGTCAATGCAAAAATAACCTAAATCTTCAACAGCATCAACAACTACAGATTTACCTGCACCTGACATACCCGTTATAATCAGCAATTCCATGAAAATCCCCCCGGGGTTTAACTAAATATCTTAATTTCAGGCTCTAAATCAACACCTGAATCTTCTTTTACTTTTTTCTGTATCAATTCAACAAGCGCCATAACATCCTTGGCTGTGGCGTTACCCTTGTTAATTACAAAGCCCGCGTGCTTTTCACTCACCTGTGCACCACCAACCGAAACACCTTTTAAACCGCTTTGTTCAATCAAAGCGCCTGCAAAATGGCCCTCAGGGCGCTTAAATGTGCTGCCGGCGCTTGGAAATTCAAGAGGCTGTTTACTCTTACGACGGGATAAAAAGTCGTTCATACGCTCTTTGATGGATTCGTGTGAGTCTTTTTTAAGCTTGAAATAAGCCCCTGTAATAACACATCCGTTTTTATTGAAGATGCTGGTTCTGTATCCAAGTGCCATTTCTTCTTTTAGCATCTGAGCAGATACTCCGTCTGAAGTCATATAATCGCATTTAGTTATAACATCTTTAATTTCTCCGCCGTAAGCACCTGCATTCATATAAACAGCTCCGCCTACAGACCCCGGAATTCCAAATGCAAATTCAAGGCCTGAAAGTCCGTTATCAAGTGCGAAACGGCAAACTTTAGTGAGCGAAGCACCTGCATCACAATAAATCTCTGTTTCATTCAGCAAACGGATTTCACAGTTATCTCTCATTGTGTAAATCACAACAGCATCAATCCCGTCATCAGAAACTAAAAGATTACTGCCGTTGCCGATAATCACAGTTCTTATATTATCATCACTGCATTTTTTTAAAAGCTTAGATAAAGCCTCATCACTTTGCGGAATTACAAATAGTGAGGCTTTACCGCCGATTTTAAAGCTTGTATGCTTATTAAGCGGCTCATCAAACACAGACTGACAGCCGTTTTCTAAAGCAAAATTATAAATTGAATTATAATCAGTCATATACCCACCGATTAGCTGTCAAGCATAGCCGCACCGATAACACCTGCATCGTTACCAAGCTCAGCTCTACAGATAACAGTCTGCTTTTCAGCGTATTTAGAATATCTTTCTTCCTCACAATATTTACGGATTGGAGCAAGAAGTGTTTCACCCTCATTACAGATACCGCCGCCAATGCAAAGAACATCAGGCTGATATACATTGATGATGTTGATAACGCCTACTGCAACATAATAGATGTATTTATCAACAACATCTTTTGCAATTTCATCGCCCATTCTCATAGCATCAAAAGCAGTTCTGCCGTTTACATTTTCAAGCTTACCGCCTGCACAGTTCCACATTTTACTATCAGGATATTCTTCCATAGCAACCTTAGTCTGTGAAATCAAAGCAGTAGCAGAAGCATAACGCTCCCAACAGCCGTTTCTGCCGCAGTTGCAGGGTTCACCGTTAACATTGATAACAGTGTGACCGATTTCACCGCCTGCAGAGTTAGCACCGCGGAAAACCTTGCCGTCAATTACAATACCGCTGCCTACACCTGTACCGAGAGTAACAGCAACAAGATTCTGGCATCCTTTGCCTGCACCTGCATAAAGCTCACCAAGAGCCGCACAGCTTGCATCATTAGCAAAGAAGCAAGGCTTACCTGTAATTGATTCAAGCATTTCCTTAGCAGGAACTTTATCAAACTTAAGGTTGTTGGAATAATCAATGCAACCTGTTTCTTTATTAACTGAGCCCGGTGTACCAACGCCGATAACGCTGATTTCATCCATATTAACTCCTGCATCATCAACAGCTAATTCAATAGCTTTTGCTATATCAGCAAAAATTTCTTCGGCAGGTCTGGGAGCATTTGTTTTCATTTTGCCCCTGCCGATGATGTTAAATTCACCGTCAACAACACCAACTGAAATATTTGTTCCACCTAAATCTACACCAATACGATACATAATAAAATCCTCCTAAATATATTAAAAATCATGCCAGATTTCAAGTTCTTTTTGTTCGGGTACAACATCATCAGTCATACCAAGGTTGTGAAGAAGCTGCCTTGCGGCATTATAACCCATCTTTTTCTGACGGTTATTCATAGCTGCAGCTTCAATAATAATTGAAAGATTTCGTCCCGGCTGAACAGGAACAACAGAAATAGGAACCTCTATTCCTAAAATATTTGTATATTCGCTGTCTATGCCTAATCTTTCGTAAGTTTTGCCCTCTTCCCAAGGCTCAAGCTGGATAACCATATCAATTTTTTCGGTAAGCTTAACAGCACCAACGCCAAAAATTCTGCGTGCATTGATAATACCAACACCGCGAAGCTCAATAAAATGGCGGATGTTATCAGGAGCAGAGCCTACAATAGTTCTTGAAGAGGTTCTTCTGATTTCAACAGCATCGTCAGCAATCAATCTGTGTCCGCGCTTTATAAGCTCAAGCGCAGTTTCACTTTTACCAACTCCGCTTTCACCGAGAATAAGTACACCTTCACCGTGAACCTCAACAAAAACCCCGTGGCGGGTAATTCTCGGAGCAAGCTCAATGTTGAGATATGAAATAAGAGTGGACATACAGTTTGATGTTGAATCCTTTGACTTCAACAAAGGAACCTCATATTCCTTTGCAAATTCGTAGAACGCGGAGGGAAACTCCTGGTCACGGGTCAAAAGAACAGCAACAGGCTTTAAGGACATAAGAAGCTTAACCTTTTCTCTTACCTCATCAGGAGAAAACATTTTAAGATAAGTCATTTCCTGCGCGCCTAAAAACTGAATTCGATGTGAGTCAAAAAATTTATCAAAGCCTGAAAAAATCAAACCCGGTCTGTTTACATCAGGTGAAATCACAGCTCTGTTATGTATATCTTCAGGAGCATAAGCCACCTCAAAGCCATGGGTTTCTATAATTTTGTTTAAGGATACGGAGTATTGTGTGTCCATAGTATCCTCCTCTCAATTTCGCTTGAAGAAAACAAATCACTTCAGCCTATATATTATATAACAAAATTCTTCCTGTTCCAATAGTTTTTTGAAAATTTAAAAATAATTTACAAAAAAATCATGGCATACGAGTTAAGTATACCATGATTTTGATTATTCAATGTTTTTAAGAGCATCAAGTTCTTCTTTTTCAACCTGAATTTTTTTATCCTTAATAAGTTTAACTTCTTTTCGGTTGAATGTTGCAGGAGCGGCATCTGCACGGCGGTCAAGCTGAACCTTAAGATTACCTCTTAACAGGTTAACATCAACTACCCTGCCGCGACCTTCGGGGGTTTCAACAATGGCACCGACTTTAGGTGTAATTCGAAGAAGATGCTCATAAGCGTCCTGCTCATACTTAAGGCAACACATAAGCCTGCCGCAAGTTCCGCTGATTTTTGTCGGGTTAAGTGAAAGACCCTGCTCCTTAGCCATTTTAACAGTGACAGGCTGAAAATCTCCTAAGAAGCTTCCGCAACAGAAGGGTCTGCCGCAAATGCCGATACCGCCGAGCATCTTCGACTCATCGCGAACACCAATCTGACGAAGCTCGATTCTTGTATGGAAAACACTTGCCAAATCCTTAACAAGCTCTCTGAAATCAACTCTGCCGTCAGCAGTGAAATAAAACAATATCTTGCTGTTGTCAAAGGTATATTCAATGTCAACGAGCTTCATATCGATTTTGTGCTTCAAAATTTTCTTTTCGCAAATCTCAAAAGCCTTTTTCTCTTTTTCTTTATTTTCTTCAACCTTTTTAAGGTCGTCTTCTGTGGCTATTCTCAAAAGCTTTTTAAGAGGTTTAACAATTTCTTCATCGTTGACATCACGGTTGTCCATAGCTATTTCACCACATTCAACACCTCTTGCAGTTTCAACAATAACTCTGTCACCTTTTTTTAATGTATGTCCGTCAGGGTCAAAATAATACACCTTACCGACTTCTTTAAATCTTACGCCGACTACTTCAGCCATTGGCTTTTCACTCCTTATCCCCTCGTAGCCTGCCTTAAAACAGAAGAAAATCTTGTTATAAGCAGGTTGAGGTTAGCGTTTTTGTTGATTGAGTCAGAAAGCTCATTAAGCTTCCCGATTAAATTTATTAAATTTTTAACACTCAAAGATGATGCTAATTTATATGCACAATCCTTTTCGCCGCTGAGTATTATTGAACTGTTTTTAACAGCTAAAGCATCACGGCAAAGAACTTGCATTTTTGAAATCACTTTTTTTAATAGCTCTTTATCTTTTTCAAACACACCTGTTTTAGACATAAACTCATATTCATTTGTGCTTGTAAGTGCATTTGCCAGCTCAACAGCTAACTTAAGTGACTTTTCATCATCTTCGTCTGATTCATTATCTTTAAGCAATGAATACACAGTTGCCCTTGAACGGATGGTTTCAAGCATTGAAGCTGAATTATCACAGCACAAAATAAATCTAACACCCTTTGGCGGCTCTTCAAGAATTTTAAGAAAAGCATTTTGTGCGCTGGGATTCATTGTTTCAGCATCTTTAATAATAAACACTCTGCCGTCAGCTTCGTTCGGTTTAACAAAAGCATCAGGCTTTATGCTTTCTCTTACTATTTTAACAGAAAACTCTTTTTTATCCTTTTCTCGCTCATAATACTGAACATCAGGATGAATCCCCGAAAAAATCTTCTTGCAAACTCTGCATTCGCCACAGGGAAAACTGTGTTCATCAATGCATAGACTCGCCGCAGAAAGGTATGTGGCCAAATCAATTCGCGACTGAAAATCCCCTGCCAAAATTATAATTGCATGAGGAATTCTGCGATTTTTAACGGCAGATTCTATTTCAGACCTCAACGCATCGGTTAAATTAAAATCAGTTAATTTTTTCATCACATCTTATGAAACTGTTCAACATCAAGAACAAAAACCGTTGCACCGCCAACTGTGATTTTAACAGGTACAGAGGGCATAAGCTCTGTTGCATAGCCCGGCAAAACGGAGGTTATTTCTTCTCTCTTTGAGCAATTATTCCTTAAAATATCGAGTGTTTCATCAAGTCTTTCATCTTCAACACCCATAATAAGTGTGAGATTGCCTGCACGAAGAAAAGTGCCGGTAGTAGAAAGCTTTGTAGCATAAAGGCCTGCGCGGCCGATTTCTGAAAGCACCTTCTGAGCATCATCATTATTTATAATTGCGATAACAAGTTTCATATTAAACATCCTTTCCTGTGATTATGATTCACTCAACCTGCAAAGGTTGAAACGAAAGCAATAATTAAAGGCATTGTTATTATTGATAAAAAGCTGACTACCGATACTGTTTGTGATGCAAGTCCTGTATCTTTATTATACTTAGCGCTGAACATTACAGTATTATTAGCAGACGGTGCGCAGGATGAAATCATCAAAGCACAAATTAAGGTACCTGTTAATCCGAACAGTTTGTAGATAACAAACATAACAGCCGGCAGAAGAATGAGCTTAATAAGTGCGGTGAGAAAAATCTTTTTCTTTTTAAAGATTGATTTTAAATCAGAATTTGCAAGATAAGTGCCGAAAATAAGCATTGCAACAGGAGTTTGCATTGAATCAATGTAAGCAACGGGAGCGGTGATAATTTCAGGTAAATCAATATTAAACAGATAAAACGGAAGACCGATAACAACGCCGATAACACCCGGGTTTAAAAACAGCTTCTTAACTTCAAACTTCTTACTTTCAGTGTCCATAAGAACAATACCGTGGGTAAAGCTCATAACATTAAAAGCCATTACAACACCTGCGCAGTAAAACACACCTTCACTGCCAAGCACAGCATTTGTAAGAGGTAAAGTCAGATAACCGACATTGCCGTAAATTGAGCCATATTTGTAAATAACATTTTCGTTCAAATCGCCTTTTCTGAAAAAAGGAAGTGTAATAGCTATACCGACAAAATGAATTAAAAATCCGCAGCCTACAGAAATAAGAAGATTCGTTGCAGACTCTTTCGAAAACTCCGTGGTAAAAAAGGAGTTGATAATAACGCCGGGAGTAATTATATAAAAGAGTAAGTCAGTACATTTTTTTGCAGTTTTTTCAGTAAAAATCTTAGCTTTATCTGCAACAACACCGATTAAAGCAAGAATATATAAAATGCCGACTTGCTTTGCGGCAATCATCACATTAGATAAAAACAAAGAAGAATCTTCAAACATCGTAAACCTCAATAAATCAAGCCTTTTTATTTGGAGCAGAAATACTTACTTTAGAAATCAGAACAGCTAAAATCATAACTGCAACGGTAAAATCACAAATCTCGGGAGCATAGCCGTCAGGAATCAAATCACCCTGACCGATAACGCTAAGTACCGCTCTTGGCACAAAGCAGGCAATACCGAAAACACCTGCAGGAATTCCGTAAGCAAAAATCTTCCAGTATGACTCACCTTTGTCTACCTTGGACATAGTCTGAGCAAATGCATAAAAGAACATCATTGCAAACACAACTGCAAATAACTCCAGTAATAAATCAGAAACATTTGTGAAGCTGATTGTTGACTTAAATCTGTGTAAAAGACGCATTGCCGCCCAAAGCGACGGAGCAAGTGCAATAAATTTAAGGGAAGACGAAACATCCTTTTTAGCCGCCGTTCCTGCTGCAAGAGCAAAGAAATACAAAGCAGAAACAATGGCAAAAAGAGCTTGTGCTAAAAATATACCTCCGCCCTCTTTTGAAAGATGCTCAAAAACAGTCTGCTGGAAATTATAAATATAGGAATTATATACTTCAATAAACTTAAGAGCATGAGAGCAAGCGTCAGCAACAAAGCCTAATGCCGCTATCGCATACACAGCCGCACCGCCTTTAACAGAAAAACGGTCAATGTTTTTAAGCGACTTTTTATTGACAAGTGATGTGACTATGCTGAAAACAGAAACAAACAGCATCACCGCATACATAAAATAAACGGAAAAATCCTTAAGCTGATAAAAACCTGTTTCAGGCTCCAAAACCTCAAAATACTGATAAACCCTCAAGGGCAAAAATATTACTATTGATGCCGCGGCCGCAATAAAAAGGGTTAAAAAAGGAAAATCTTTTTTAGCTTTCATTATTATTCACCCGATTTTATTTAGTAATTCTTTCAAAAGCAGGAATATAACTGCTGTCAAGGTCGGAAAGACTCTTTCTCTCAGAAATTTTTATGTATTCACCCGGAACAGCAACGCTCTTATAAGCAGGTCTTATAATTTTGTTGCTTGTAGTAATTTCTTCAATTCGATGAGCACACCAGCCTGCAACTCTTGCGATTGAGAAAAGAGGTGCATATAAATCTGACGGAATACCCAAAAGCTTATAAATAAAGCCTGAATAAAGGTCAACATTGGCACAGATAGGCTTATTGATACCTTTAACTTCAGAAAATACTTTCGGGGTAAGTCTTTCAACGGCATCTATAAGATAGAAATCATCCATCATACCCTTTTGCTCAGCAAATTTCTTTGCCTCTCGTTTCAGAATAACTGCACGAGGGTCAGAAAGAGTATAAACAGCGTGACCCATACCGTAGATAAGACCTGAACGGTCGTTAGCTTCTTTTTTGATAATCTTAACAAGATAATCTTCAATATCAGCTTCGTTAGTATAATCCTTGCAATTTTCCTTAATATCTTCAAACATTGCAGGAACTTTAAGGCTTGCACCGCCGTGACGGGGACCCTTAAGAGAGCCGATGCCTGCAGAAATTGCCGCATAAGTGTCTGTTCCGCTTGAAGTAAGAACTCTGGTCGCAAAGCTTGAGTTGTTACCGCCACCGTGCTCAGCGTGAATCATAAGGCAAGTATCAAGAAGAAGAGCTTCTTCTCTTGTGAATTTACGGTCAGAACGGATTGAATTAAGAATACATTCTGCTGTTCTCTGCTGAGGCTTGATAGGATGAATATACATACTCTTGCCGTAATAATGACGGCGCTTAACCTGATAAGAATATGACATAATTGCAGGAAGACGGGCAATAAGCTGAATTGACTGTCTTATAACATTTTCAAGGGAAATATCATCAGGATTGTCGTCATAAGAATAAAGAGCAAGCACACTTCTTGCAAGCTTATTCATAATATCCTTTGACGGGGCTTTCATAATCATATCTTCGCTGAAATCTTCAGGTAATTCACGGCATTTACCAAGAATATCCATAAACATATCAAGCTGCTCACGGGTAGGTAAAAAGCCGAAAATCAAAAGCCAGACAACCTCTTCAAAGCCGAAACGGTTTTCTTCCTGAGCATTTGATACAAGGTCGGTAATTTCATAACCGCGATAAAAAAGATGACCCTCATGAGGGATTTTTTCACCGTCGAGAATATGATAACCGTCAACAGAACAAATGCGGGTAAGCCCTGCCATAACGCCTGTTCCGTCAGAATTTCTTAAGCCCTTTTTTACATTATATTTTTCAAAATATTTAGGATTGATGGGGTCCACTTTTTTTATATTATTCAAGAGAAAATCCATATTCTCTTTGGTAAGCGGAGTTGAATTTGAAATCATAGTTGCACCACCTTAATAATTACAGTAAATTATACAACAAACCTACGCGCTAAGTCAAGATTATATTTTAATAAAACAAAAACAGAACCCAAACAAATGAGTTCTGTTAAAAATCAGGATAAATTTTTTATAAAGCCGTAGCTCTTTTTGTAATACCCAATGCTTTCATAAAATTTATGAGCATCTTCTCTGACAAGACCACTGTTTAAGCTTAAAACATTCATAGAATTCATTTTGGCAAATATTTCAACTTCATTCATAAGACCCTTACCAATACCCTGTCTGCGGTAATCAGCTTTTACAGCTAAAGCAAGAATTTTTACAGCTTCATTATCAACTTCAAAGGCAAGGAAAGTTGTGAAACCCGCATAGCCAACTATTTTTTCTTGGTCACAAGCTACAAAAATATGATAATTACCTCTTTGTGTCATTTCTTCAATTCGTGCTTTCAAGTCAGAAAAAACAACATTATAACCTAAATCCTTATCAAGTATATCCCTTATAGATTCAATATCTTTTTCTTGAAATTTTCTATATATAATCAACCGTTTATCTCCTTTTAAACATCTTCACAACATATCTGTGAAGTCGTTGTTTATACTTAACTGCAATCATTGACATTGCATAGTCATAAACAAGAAATGCCGCAAGGCCGAATACAAGCAAAAGCGGAAGAGTTATATTATTCATATCTTCAAGAAGCTCTGAGGCAATTCCGAACACTTTAATCATAACGTAATAAACTCCCACAGCCATCACAGAGAAAAACACTGTTTTAACTATGTATCCGGGAATTTTCGGAAGTCTGTCTACAAAAAACTTTACAATGGGATAAAGGCCAAAGAGCGCAATATACATACCAACCGCTTCTTTATTCGGTACAATAAAAACACCAAGCAAAGAGGTTGCAACATAAGCACCGGCCGCCCAACCTACACCTAATTCAATTAAAACAAAAAGAATCATAAAACCCGCAAAAGCAGGAACTGCATATTCAAGCGTTGGTATTGCAGAAGCAAGAAGCATAACTACAGTTCCAAAAGCAACAGCCATTCCGCTCAAAGCAGTTTTAGAAGAATTTTTCATCAGCAACACCTTATTAAATCTCCGCCGCAACAGTCACAGCAGCAGTCAGCACAAACTAAACCTGTACAAATCTTGCACGGTGAATCACAGCAACCGTCGTTATCATCAGTACGCCTTTCACGGCGGAAATCACCGTTTCTTGCATTTGCAATATTATTATAAGCATTTCTGAATTCAGCGTTTGACGGGTCTGATTCACATGCCTTTTTAAAGCTTTCTGCCGCACTTTCAAGCCAGCCTCTTCTTTGCTGAATTGAGCCTTTAAGAAAATACCATTCACCGCTTCTGCGCTGGTGCGGAATTCCGTCAAGGAGCATCTCGGCATCGTCTATCCTGCCTGCGTTAAGCTTGGCTCTGATATCACCCAAATCATCGCTTGAACCGCTGTATGAATAATTATTATTCCCTGTTGTTCCCCTTGACATAACAATGGTGTCATAGGCCCAGTTAATTTCATCCATCAATTTGCTGTTGTCAGCAAATTTCGCCGCTTTTTCACGGTAAGCTTTTTTAATTTCATCATCAGTTGCAGAGGATGTTATTCCAAGCACCTCATAAGGATTTTTCATAGCCTTTCCTTTCTACAACAGCTTTAACAGAAGAATGTAAGCCGTCATAAAGAATATTTAAAATTATGTTTTTATGTTTATATATTTTCAACTTTTCAAACGCAGACACAGCCTCAGAAGCGGTTAAATTCAAAGAAGCAACTGCATTATCCAAAGTATAATTCTCTTTTAAAACAAACGGATTAAAGCTGTTATCTTTTTCGTCATTTTCATAATCATCAAGGGCATCAACAAGGTAAACCCAGCGGCCAATCATATAACCAAATTTATAAAGAACTTCTTGCTGTGACACTTTATTTAAAGCCAAAAGCTTTCCCAAAGCATCTGCCGAAGGGTGACATACCTCGTCAATGTTTCCGTTAAAATTCTTTTCTGCATCGATTTGTGATAAATGCATTTTATTAAGGATATCATCAGCTTCACTGTTTCGCTTTCTGCCTTTTTTCCCAATATGATTAAAGTAAGGCGACAAAAGCTTAAAAAAGAGCTTCTTAACTCCCCTGCTATCCTGCAGATTATCAAGAAATTTATAATAAACCATAAGCATTGAAACATCAGCAGTATATTCAAGGTCACGGTCATCAAGATTACATTCAAGGCATTTTTTAGCAGGGTTAAAGGAGCAACGGGATTTTTTAAAGCCCGAACAAGCTTCTTCAACCGACATTCTGACAAGGGCGAAAAATGCAAAATCATAAGACAGTGTGAGCCTTGCAATAAGACCGTAATTCTTGCCGATAGCCTTACAAAGAGAGCAATAAATTCCTTTGTAAATATCATATTGAGAAAATGTCATTTCAGGTTTATAAGCTCTAACATATCCGAACATCTTCTCACCTCGTCACCATTATACATCAAAATTTCAAAACTGTATTAACAATATGTAAATTTTAACATAACGATGTCCGATAGTCAAATGTGTAACCATTTAACAAAAAAATTATATCATAATAACAGAGTAAAACCTTGGAGGCTCTGCTATGAAAAAAATATCAATGAATAATCTTCCCGAAGGAACAAGCGGCAAAATTGTCGAAATATATAATCAAAAGGAATTTACAAGGCTTGCCGATTTCGGTGTAATTTCAGGCTCTGTAATCAAATGTGTTAAGCGAAACAAAGGCATCGGAGCCTACCTGATTAAGGGCTGTGTTATTGCTTTAAGAAACGAGGACAGTGAAAAAATCACGGTTGAAACGGGTGTAAATTATGAGTGATAATGTTATTGAAATTTCACTTGCAGGAAACCCGAATGTGGGAAAAAGTACACTGTTCAACAGCTTAACAGGTCTGCATCAGCATACAGGCAACTGGTCAGGAAAAACAGTTGAGGTTTTATCAGGTGAATTTAAATATAAAGGTCAAAAATATAAAATCACTGATTTGCCAGGAGCATATTCATATTTTGCTACATCTGAAGACGAAATAACCGCAGGAGAATATGTAAAGGAAAACAAAAATAATCTAACTATTGTTGTTTGTGATGCTACCGCTGTAGAACGAGGCCTTATTTTGGCTTTACAGACTATGGATATTTGTAAGAATGTTATTCTTTGCATTAACCTGACAGATGAGGCAAAGAAAAAAGGAATCCTCGTAAATTCTGATTTAATATCAAATAGATTGGATATACCTGTTGTTGAAACAAGTATAAAGGATAAATCAAGTAAAAAGCGTCTCCTTGAAGCAATACATAAAAGCAAAAGTATTGACAAAGAAGCTTCAGAATTGAAGTCTGTGGAATATTACATTGAAAAAGCTGAAGAAATATGTCACGGCGCAATCACTTTATCAAAAAATGCCCCTGACAGCCGTGACAGAAAAATTGATAAAATTTTGTTAGGAAAATTTACGGCAATTCCCGTAATGCTGTTGCTACTGTGTTTCATCTTTTATTTGACAATAACCTTTGCAAGCTATCCGTCACAATGGCTGTCTGAGTTATTTAATATGATACTTAATAAATTGAATAGCTTTTTAATAGCAACCCCTCTCCCCTTGTGGCTGACTTCGGTTATAACAGACGGTATGCTGAAGGTCTTATTCTGGGTAGTTTCGGTAATGCTTCCGCCGATGGTTATATTCTTTCCGCTGTTTACTTTGTTAGAAGATTTCGGTTATCTGCCGAGGGTTGCTTTTTTAACTGATAACAGCTTTAAGAAATGCGGCTCTTGCGGAAAGCAGACGCTTACAATGTGCATGGGGCTTGGCTGTACCTGCGCCGGAGTAACAGGTTGCAGGATAATTTCCGGCAAAAAAGAAAGAACTATTGCAACGATAACAAATTCATTAACGCCATGTAACGGAAAGTTTCCTGCAGTTTTTTCAATAATAACAATGTTCTTTACCACCGGAGCATTTATCAACGGAAAGATTTTGGGAAGCTTAATTTTTTGTTTAATCATTTTACTTTCTTTTTCCGCTACTTTTTTAAGCTCTTGGTTTTTATCAAAATTTATATATAAAGAAAAAAACGAGCCATTTTCTATGGAGCTGCCTCCATACCGACGGCCCGACATAAGAAAGGTAATAAGCCATAGCATTATCAATAAAATTCTTTTTATTTTGTCAAGAGCTGTCTGTGTTGCCGCACCTGCAGGAATTATTATATGGATTCTTACTCATCTTACCGTTGGAGATAAAAGTGTTTTTCTTCATATAACCGAGATTTTGGACCCGATAGGTCAATTTATGGGGCTTGACGGAACAATACTTACAGGGTTTATTTTAGGATTTCCTGCAAACGAAATAGTGATACCGATTATTCTTATGGGATATTGCGCACAAGAAACATTAGTTGAATATTCTACTCTTAATGAACTGCAAAATCTTCTTGTTACAAACGGTTGGAATATAATTACAGCAATAAATATGCTGATTTTTACCGTTTTCCATTGGCCGTGCTCAACAGCTGTTTTAACAATAAAAAAAGAAACCGCAAGCCTTAAATGGACTGCGATTTCTGTTTTAGTACCAACGGTTATTGGGTTTTCACTTTGTGTATTAACCAATTACATTTTTAAGCTAATTTGCTCCTTAGCAGGTTAAGTAGCTTCTTTTCTCTTCTGCTGACCTGAACCTGAGTAATTCCGATTATTTCTGCAGTTTTTGTTTGATTTAACTCATCAAAATATCTGCATTTTATAAGCAAACGGTCATTTTCTTCAAGCGTATCAAGCACTTGTAATAATGCAATTTTATCTGAAACGTCTTTGTCATAAGATTCAACAGGTACATTAAACTCGCTTTGGGATTCATCTTCATTAACAGTAAGCGAAAACACAGGCATCGACGCGTTTATGGCTCTTGCAGTTTCTTCACTTGAAATGCCGATTTCTTCTGCTATTTCTTTAACTGTAGGCTCTTTTCCGTTTTTGAGAAAAAATTCTTCACGGAGCTTTCCTATTTTTCTGCCTAATTCTTTAATTGAACGGCTGACCTTAACTGTTCCGTCATCTCTGAAATGCTGGCGTATTTCACCGATAATCAGCGGAACCGCATAAGTTGAAAAGGAAAATCCTCTGCTTTCATCGAAGTTATCCACAGCTTTAATAAGACCGATGCAACCGATTTGAACCAAATCTTCATAGTCTATACCCTTGCCCGAAAACCTGTTTGCTATTGAATAGACAAGACCGATGTTGCTTTCAATTTTTTCTTCTCTGCTGTTTTTAACCATTTTCAGCGCGTCCGCCTGTCTTTTTAATTAAAGTAACTGTGGTACCACAACCTACCTTTGAACGCACATACACTTTGTCACAAAAGCTTTCCATAACAGCAAAGCCAAGACCGGCTCTTTCGCCGCCTGAGGTTGTAAAAAGCGGAGTTCTTGCCTGCTTGATATCGGCAATTCCGCATCCTTTATCTCTTATTTTTATTTTCACTAATCCACCTTCACAGATTGCAACATATATGTAAATTTTACCTACGCAGTGAGCATAAGCGTGAACAATACAGTTTGTTACCGCTTCACTCACTGCTGTTTTAATATCTGCAATTTCTTCTAAGGTCGGGTCAAGCTGAGCCGCAAAAGCCGCTACAGTTCCCCTTACAAAAGACTCATTTACAGACTTACTTTCTGCTGTCATTCTGAACTCATTTAATATTTTCATTTTATTTCTCCCTCTTATTAATAATTGCTATTTTTTCAAGTCCTGATAACTTCATAATTCTGTAAAATTGCGGTGAAAGATTTGATACAATAAGCTTTCCTCCATACATTGACAATGTTCTGTATCTACCCATAACAAGACCAATTCCAGAAGAATCCATAAAAGTTACATTATCAAAATCAATTTTCAGTACTTCAGGCTTTGAAGCCATAACTGCATTGTCGATTTCTTCTCTTATAAAGGCGGCGTTGTGATGGTCAATTTCACCGTCAAGATAAGCCGTCATTTTTTGCTGAGCGGCAACGATTTTAACACTCATATTTTCCTCCAATAAAAAAATCCTTTACCCAAAGGATAAAGGATTAAGTATAAATATTATGTTGAAATTAGTAATATTATTACTGATTTTTTAAATTTTCTGCTTCAGACGCCAAGTAAAGTGAGCCGCAAATTAAAAGCATTTCATCGTCTTTAATCTTTCCGTTGACCTCTTTTAAAGCAGATTCAAGGTTATCACAAGCAATTACATCTGAATTATAGCTTTCAAAAACACCTTTCAAATCATCAGATTTCATACTGCGAGGGTTATCAACGGTTACTGTTACAATTCTTTCACACAGTGGGGCAAGAAGCTTAGCGGAGAGTGCAACATCCTTATCTGCCATCATACCTACTATTGCAATTACTTTCTTTCCGCTGAACACGGTCACAAGGTTTTGGCAAAGTGCCGCAACACCGTCAGGATTATGGCCGCCGTCAATAACGGTAAGGGGCTGTTGTGATACAATCTGTGTTCTTGCGGCAATATGAGCATTTTCTATGCCAAAAAGTATATTATCAACAGTGAGCTTTACTCCGCGCTCAATCAAAGCCATACCTGCTTCAAAAGCTGTTGCGGCATTATAAAGCTGATGTGAGCCAATAAGACTAACTTTGATTCTTTGGTCTTTATATGAAAACACCGAGCCTGTCATATCGCTTAAAATCGGAGTAACATCTTCTTTTTTTACTGAATAAATTTTGCAATTTTTATTTTTAGCGCAATTAAAAATTATATCTTCTGCTTCTTTGTAAATCTGAGGATACACAACAACAGAAGTATTTTCTTTAATAATTCCGCTTTTTTGAAAAGCGATTTCTTCTATTGTTTCACCGAGAATATGTGTATGGTCATAAGAAACAGATGTTATTACGCAAACTTCGGGCTGTTTAATGATGTTGGTTGAATCACAAAGACCGCCCAATCCCACTTCAAGAACAACATAATCGCATTTCTTCCTGCAATAATAAAGAAGAGATACAACAGTCAGCACCTCAAACTCAGTGGGAGTTATCCCCAGGCTGTCAAGCTGAGCAACTAAAGGGATAATTTCTTCAACAATACTGCCCAGCTCATCGGGGTCAATCATCTGACCGTTAATCTGAATTCTTTCACGAAAATCAATTACATAAGGCGAAGTGAAAAGACCTGTTTTATACCCTGCATTTTGTAACATACCTGCAATCATAGAGCAGGTTGAGCCCTTGCCGTTTGTTCCGCCGACATGAATAAACTTTAATTTATCCTGTGGATTATCAACCAATTCACATAGAGCCTGTATTCTTTCAAGACCCGGAATCAAGCCGAATTTGAGGCGGGAATATAAATATTCAATAGCCTGCTCACAAGTCATAATTTCACTTCCAATTAAGTTGGCGACAGTATAAAACTGTCGCCAAAATTATAATAGTTAAGAGAGTTTTGCAATACTGTCATCAAGCATATTAAGCTTATCCTGAAGCTTTGCGGCAGCTTCACGCTGACCCTGAACAACAGCCTCTGGAGCTTTCGAAACAAAGCCCGGGTTATTAAGCTTTTTGTTGATGAAGTCAAGGTCTTTAAGTACCTTTTCTTTTTCTTTATTGAGTCTTGCTCTTTCAGCCTCAAA
This sequence comes from Clostridia bacterium, assembly GCA_017465465.1. GTDB lineage: Bacteria > Bacillota > Clostridia > Oscillospirales > Acutalibacteraceae > CAG-488. Next base: position 94,188 of record JAFTWE010000018.1, read on the forward strand.
ATCTATAAGTTCGCCCATTGGTATATAGATTTTAGCATCAGCAGTAACAATAGCAACTGAGCCGTCAATATCAAATGAATCGCCGATTTCAACCTCAGATGCACTTGCAAGCCTCTGCATAAATACGCCTGCGGCCTCAAAAGTAGATTTTGAAGCGGTTGCAATGAAATATTTTGCCTTTCTTGATGGCGGAACATTCATTTCGGCTCTGCGGTTACGGATAGCTCTTACAGCTTCCATAATGCTTTCCATCTCTGCCTCTTCTCCTGCAAAAGCAAGGTCATCGCTGAATTCAGGCCACTTTGAAATCATAATTGAGTCACCGTCATGAGGAAGGGTGAGCCAGATTTCTTCGGTAATAAACGGCATAAACGGATGAAGAAGTTTAAGAGTGTTAGAAAGAACATAAACCAATACGCCCTTTGCTGTTTCAGCAGCCTCGCCGCCTGCCTGCAAGCGAATTTTTGAAATTTCAATATACCAGTCACAGAAAACATCCCAAATGAAATCATAGAGCTTCTGAACAGCAATACCCAACTCGAACTTTTCAAAGTTATCTGTAACTTCTTTAACAAGTGTATTATATTTTGAAAGAATCCACTTGTCTTCCAAAGCAAGGTTTTCAGGGATATAAGGTGCAGGCTCGTTATCACTAAGATTCATAAGAATGTAGCGTGCTGCATTCCAAAGCTTATTAGCAAAGTTACGGCTTGCACTAACCTTATCGTCAGAGAAGCGCATATCATTTCCCGGGCTGTTGCCTGTTGCAAGAGTAAATCTCAATGCATCAGCACCGTATTCAGCAATAATCTCCAGCGGGTCAATGCCGTTGCCGAGAGATTTTGACATCTTTCTTCCGAGAGCATCACGAACAAGACCGTGAATAAGAACAGTATCAAAAGGAGCTTTTCCTGTCTGTTCAATGCCGGAGAACATCATTCTCATAACCCAGAACGGGATAATATCGTAACCTGTAACCAAAGTATTGGTTGGGTAAAAATGCTTTAAATCCTCAGTTTCATCAGGCCAGCCAAGAGTTGAGAACGGCCAGAGCGCTGATGAGAACCAAGTATCAAGTGTATCAGGGTCCTGCTCTAAGCTTTTACCTTTACAGTGAGAACATTCACAAGGAGCTGTGCGGGCAACTGTAATTTCACCGCAATCAGCACAGTACCAGGCAGGAATTCTGTGACCCCACCAAAGCTGACGGGAGATACACCAGTCACGGATATTTTCAAGCCAATGGAAATAAATCTTTTCAAATCTCTGAGGAACGAACTTTGTTTCGCCCTCTTTAACTGCGTCAATAGCAGGGCCTGCAAGAGGCTTCATCTTAACAAACCACTGCTTAGATACCTTAGGCTCAATTGTACTGTGGCATCTGTAGCAAGTACCGACATTATGTGAATAAGCCTCAGTCTTAACCAAAGCACCCTCTTTTTCAAGGTCTTCAACAATAGCTTTTCTTGCCTGAAGCCTGTCCATACCTGAATATCTGCCGTAGCCGTCTGCGATGTGAGCATCATCTGTGAAAGTATCGATAACAGGCAAATCGTGACGAAGACCAACCTCAAAGTCATTGGGGTCGTGAGCAGGAGTGATTTTAACGCAACCTGTACCGAAGTCCATTTCAACATATTCATCGGCAACAACAGGGATTTCACGGTGAACAAGAGGAAGCACAAGCATCTTGCCTACTAAATCCTTATATCTCTCATCATCAGGATGAACTGCAACTGCTGTATCGCCAAGCATTGTTTCAGGACGGGTTGTGGCAACTTCAAGATAACCGCTTCCGTCTGCAAACGGATAACGAAGATGCCAGAATGAACCGGACTGCTCTTCATACTCAACCTCAGCATCTGAAATTGAAGTAAGGCAAACAGGGCACCAGTTAACCATTCTTTCGCCTCTGTAGATAAGTCCCTTTTCATAAAGACGGACAAAAACCTCATTAACGGCTTTGTTACAGCCTTCGTCAAGGGTAAAGCGTTCTCTGTCCCAATCGCAGGAAGAGCCTAACTTTTTAAGCTGTTCAATAATTCTTCCGCCATACTGTGCCTTCCAAGCCCAAGCTCTTTCAAGGAAGCCTTCACGGCCTAAATCTTCTTTCTTAAGACCTTCCTTTTTCATAGCTTCAACAATTTTAGCTTCAGTAGCAATAGAAGCGTGGTCAGTTCCCGGAAGCCACAAAGCATCATAGCCCTGCATTCTGCGCCAACGGATAATGGCATCCTGCAAGGTGTTGTCAAGGGCGTGGCCCATGTGAAGCTGACCTGTGATATTGGGTGGAGGCATAACGATTGTATAGGGCTTTAAGTCCTTATCGCATTTGGCTGCAAAGTATTTATTTTTGAGCCAAAATTCGTATGTTTTATCTTCAACCTCTTTCGGGTCATAGATTTTTGCTAAATCTTTAGCCATTTTTATAACTCCTTTATTAAAGCACTAAGCATTGAGAACCGCCAAAAGGCGCTCCTCAATGCCGAAAACAGTCAAGCTGTAATTTTATTATAACTGACCTGCATTGTACTTTTCAAGCAATGCATGTATTTTGTCTGCAGGAGCAAGAAGCTGACAAACAGACATATCGTGGTTAAGAGTATCTGTGAAAAGAGCGATATATTTGTAAGTATTAACCTCACAATACCAATCTCTTTCTTTAAGCTCTTTTGTTCTGTAAATAAGGTTGGTGGTAAAAACCTTGTCAAAAATGCCGTCTGCATAAGCCTGGTCAAATACTTCAAGGCCATTGCAGAAAAGGCCGAATGTGGCAACAAGGAAAATGCGTCTTGCGCCTAATTCTCTCAATTTGCTTGCAACCTCAATCATTGACTCACCTGATGAAATCATATCGTCAACGATAACAACATCCATACCCTCAACGCTGTCACCAAGGAACTCGTGAGCAATAATCGGGTTTCTGCCGTCAACAATACGGGAGAAATCTCTTCTCTTGTAGAACATACCAAGCTCAACGCCAAGAATATTTGAGAAATAGATACATCTGCCCATACCGCCCTCATCGGGAGATATAATCATAAGGTGTTCCTTGTCAATCTTAATGTCGGGAATATTCTTAACCATAGCCTTAATCAACTGATAAGAAGGCTGAATGCATTCAAAGCCCTTAAGAGGAATAGCATTCTGAACTCTCGGGTCGTGTGCATCAAATGTAAGAATATTATCAACGCCCATACTTGCAAGCTCCTGAAGTGCCTGAGCACAGTCGAGAGATTCACGGCTTGAGCGCTTATGCTGTCTGCCTTCATAAAGCATAGGCATCAATACTGTAATACGGCGGGCCTTACCCTCAATAGCGCTGATAGCTCTCTTAAGGTTAGCAAAATGGTCGTCCGGACTCATAGGAACTTCCATACCGTACATCTTATATCTAACACCGTAATTAAAGCAATCACAAAGGATAAATATGTCATAACCTCTGACGGTATGGTTAAGGCTGGCTTTACCCTCACCTGAACCAAATCTCGGGAAAGAGATGTCAATAATGTAAGAATCTTTTTCATAGCCTGCAAAAGCAAGAGGGTCCTTTTCCATAATTGCTCTTTCTTTGCGCCATTTCACGATATACTCATCGATGCTCTGTGCCATTTCTTCACAGCCGGGCAAAGCAATAATACCTAACTGACCTACAGGAACGCTGAGCATCTGCTCTTCAAGCACTTTGTTATCACTCATTTTTGTACCACCTTTATTTCATAATTAAGTGAGATATAAGTATAATACTATAAAAATCTCTTTTTGAAAAGCCAAAACGCGATTTTTGTCGCTTAAAATTTCGAAGAATATTTTGCACTAAATTTGTTCAGTTTACACAAAGCTATGCTCAACTGTAACAACACAGCAATACATCGGATTGTGTTTTTTGACATTTTCTGACACTAAATCTGCTATTTCCTGCCGCGACTGCTTATGACCGTAAGGTATTACCAGGTCAAAAATCAGATTTGTATGTGACGGACTTTCTACAATTCTGAAGTCGTGAATCGTATATTCAGGGTTAATTTCTTTAACTATAGTCAAAATCGTTTCTTTAAGATTATTTACCTTTTCCGCATTCACTTCAAGGGGGTCCATGTGAATTACAAGCAGAAGTCCGAACTTTTCAAGAATGTCTTTTTCTATATTATCAATCAAATCGTGTGAGATGTTAATATCAACTTCACCTGAAACCTCAACATGAACACTGCCAAAAATTCTGCCGGGACCGTAATCGTGGAGCATCAAATCGTGAATACCCATAACGCCTTCATAAGAGAGAATCTCTTTTTCAAGCTCATCAACAAACTCTTTTGTTGGCGGCTTGCCGAGCAAAGTTCCCGTAGCCTCGCGCAGAATACTGAAGCCTGCCCAAAAGACAAACAATGAAACAAAAACACCCAAATAACCGTCTATGGGTATATCTGAATATTTGGAAACAACTAAAGCAATCAGTGTGGCGGTTGTTGCGGCAATATCACCGATGCTGTCTTTAACTACAGCGGTCATTGCGGATGAATCAATCTTTTTGCCGAGTTTTCTGTTAAACAAAGCAAGCCAGACCTTACCTAAAATAGAAACACCGAGAATAATTGCAGACACAAATGAATATTTAACAGGCTGAGGGTCTGTTATCTTTTCAACAGACGACACAGCAAGCTCAAAGCTCATAAAAAGAACAATAAATGAAACTATGAGCGAAGTGATGTATTCAACTCTTCCGTGGCCAAACGGGTGCTCCTTATCAGCGGGCTTATTTGAAATTTTAAAGCCAAATAAAGTAACAGCCGAAGAACCTGCATCTGAGAGATTATTGATTGCATCGGCGGTTATGGCAATACTTCCCGTAATAAAACCGATAACAAATTTAATACAGCATATAATTGCATTTACGGCAATGCCAACAGCTCCGCTTAAAACACCGTAAGCTGTTCTTACCTTTGGATTTTTAACATCATCGCTGTTTTTAATAAAAAGCTTAATAAGCAAAGCAGTCATTTAATCAGCTCACTTTTCTTTAATATGAACATCAAGCTGTTCAAAGGGTATTTCAATTCCGTTTAAATCAAAGTTACGCTTTACAGCCTCCTGCATTGAGAAGAAAGCGTCCCAATAATCCTTGCAGCTGCACCAAATCTGACAAGCAAGATTGATGCTGTGGCTGCCGTGCTCTTTAACTCCTACATAAGGAGCAGGAGCTTTCAGTACATAAGGATTTTCACAGGCAGTTTTTAAAAGCACTTCTTTGGCTTTTGTAATATCCTGATTGTAGCTTACAGAATAAACAAGGTCAATTCTTCTTGTTTCCTGAGAAGAGTAGTTGATAAGGTCATTAGCAGTAATATGATTGTTCGGGATAATGATTTTCTTGTTATCAACCGTAATAAGAGATGTGTTCATAAATCTTATATCCTGAACAGTACCTGTAAGACCGTCGATTTCAACAAAATCTCCGCTGTTAAATGGTTTATTAAAAAGAATCTGTATTCCGCTTGCAAACTGAGATATACTGTCTTTAAGTCCGAGACCTGCAGTTATACCTGCGGCACCAAGGGCAGTAACAAAAGAGCTGATATCAAAGCCAAGGTTTGACAAAGCCATAACAACAAAAACAATCTTGATAAAAACATCTGTTGACTTACTCAAAAAGTGATGAACAGATTTATCTACATTTCTTTTAATTAAAATTTTTATAACAAGCTTGCCTGCAAGCTTTCCGAGCCATACACCGATTATAACAATTACAATCGACCATATAAGACTCGGGAGTAACTGATAAATCTTCTCAGGCAAAGAACTGAAATACATTGTTTTGAATGAATCAAACACGCTCTTCTCCCCTTTCATTACGAATGATTATATAATATATTAAATCTGTTTGCAAGAAAAATTATACAACTGACAGCCGAAAAAATTAGTAAATGTTACATATTTTTCTTTTTTGAATAATTTTCATTGAAATTAAAATAAAAAAATAATAAAATGTTTAGGTTAGATATAACAAAAAGGAGTGCTAAAATGAAAAAAGCAATAAAAATCTTATCAAGCTTTTTGTCAATCGTCCTTATTGTAACAATGTTCAGTATATCATTGTCGGCTTATGCCGAGGGCAACAACATTATCGGTTACTATGAATTCACTGTTGTTGACAACCCTTACTCTGAGGTTGAATGGGATAACGGCACGCTTCACGCTTTTAAGGCATCCACACATGCCCACACAGTACGAAGTGACGCTGATATCGAGCTTAATGATACAATCTGGTATCACTATATGACAGGATATGAAGTATTCTGCCTCACAGACCACGGCACAGTAAACGGCGTTGATATTGAGCACAACGGTGTTGTTACCGGTGCAACAGGCGCAAACGCTTCAACCTGTGGTTGGACTGAGGACCAGACCAGATGTACCTTATACGGTTATCAGTCTTTTGTTCACGGTAATGTTGACGAAATTTCTTCAACTGACTATTACAACATTATCTACGGTCAGCAGGTAGGCACTTACGGCGACAGACCTCAGGCTCTTGTAGAATCAGGCAGAGGTATGTTCAATGTGCCTTTGGGAAACGAAGCAAACGCGATGTCAAGCAATAAATGTCATGTTAACACTTATAATGTTTCATTTGCTCACGGTGCTACAAGAACACCATCCTGGCCTGAATCAACTGTTCAGGAATCATACGATAAAGGAGCTTACTCCAGAATTAACCATATCGGTGAATGGACTGACGGCAACGGTGACCCAAGCGTTTATGATTCGGCCTGGATTTCAGACTTTGTAAGTATTTTTGAAACATACTGCCCCAACAGACCTTCATATACAGAAAGTGATTCAAAATGGAATCACACTAACATCACAGGTCAGCAGGTTAAAAGAGGCGTTATCGGCATCGAGCTTGTTAACACTTCAGATAACCGTACCCGCAATGACCGTTATTATGTTTATGATGAAAGCCTTAAGTTCCTTGCTCCTCAGGGAATCAATGTTTACGGCTTCTGTGAAGACGACTCCCACGAAGAGTCAGACATTAACAAAAATGCTCAGTTCTTCCTTGTAAACGACGGAACAGCTTGGTCTGAGGAAGATAAAACATTTTACAGCTCAGAATATCCCAACGAAAATGAACCGTGGTACGGCTACACAGGTGATATTACGAAGAGTATGACTAACGGTCAGTTCTATGCAAGCTCAGTAAATTCTAAAAATTCTTATGAGCTTGGTGACGGATTTTCTGCTGTTGGTGATTACCCATCAATAAACTACTTTAATTTTGATGAGGAAACCGACCAGATTTCACTTAATGTTAACAATACCGAAAAAGTAAGAATTGTTGCAGACGGTGTAATTCTTGACACAATCACATTTAATCAGTCAGAAAGCTACGAAGAAGCCGTTTTTGACCTTAATGCTTATGAGGATAAAATCAACAGCTATGTTCGTATTTATATGACCGGTAAAGGCGGAATTACATATCTTCAGCCAATTCTTCTTTCAAAATCCGAAAGCAAAATCTCCACAGTTGAATTTAACACTCCTTCAACAGATACAAAAGTAAGCGTATACGATGCAACAGGTGCATTGATGTCTGCTGCTAACGGAAATGTATATGTACTTCCTGCAGGTGATTATACTTACATCGCATCAAGACCCGGTTACATAACTTCAGACCCAATCCCCTTTACAGTAACACAGGCAGAAATTGATAATGCATATCGTCGCATTATTGATGTTGTTCTTGAAAAGAACAGTGATATCACATTTACAACCTTCTATGTTCCCGAAACAATTTATCTTAACCCTGCTGATTTAAAAACATTCCAATATTTTGTTGACCGTGATAATTCAACGGACGGTGCTCTTAACTCGGAAATATCAACAACAGGTAATGTGTATTTCTATCGTGAAGGCGCAACTAACACAACAATGGATTATAAGGTTATCGACGGTTCAACCTTAGGCTCATTGGATTACACAGTTGAAACACTTGAAAATGACGAAATCAGCGCAACCATTACCGCAGGCTCACTTGCAACAGCACTTTCTTCAGGAGGAAATGCACTTTTAGAGTGGACTGCAACTTACACCGTAAACGGTGAAGAATTTACTTCAACAACATATTCTTACATTTACGCTCCTCTCAGCGGCACAGGCTCTGTAGCTGCCGCAGGCGGTTTTGCGCAAACCAAGAAAGCCGCTGGCTGGTTACATTCAACAATGGATATTACGGGTACTGTTTGGCTTTCAGGTGTTCATTCAGTTTCAGGCGGCTCTGCAGCATATAAATTTGCGCCTTACGGCGGCGAAGCTGTTACAGTTGCTTCAGACATAGGCAATATCACCGTTACTGGCTCAGGCATGAGCACTGCATCTGATAACTCAAGCGGCGGCTCGGTGGATGTTTATCCAAACGGTTCATCTGCTGCTCTTACAATCGATACAAGCCGTTATACTAACTTCAATCAGATTCCCGGATTGTCAGTCGGTCTTGATATGAACGCCGCTAACTCCTGTGATTCTACTGATGACAGCACTATCCAGTATGTTAACTTCGGAAGCGTACAGTTGTATTCACTTTCAGGCGTTGCGGCAAACACACTTGCAGGCCAAAGATTGTTTGTTTCTGATAACACAGACTCTACAAAAGATATAGACTTGGCTATTGACCCGTCAGTACCGTCAATCAGTGTTGTAGGTCAGGTTTACGGCTACAAATCAAGCCGTCATGACCGCGTTGCAGGAACAATCACATTGAACCTTTCTTATGTTGACAAAACTTCACTTCGTCAGCAGTATGAAAACGCAATTAAGAACTCTTACCAGAGTGATTGGTTTGAAACAGAAGACGCCTACACCGACTATTCAGACACATTGAAGAAAACTGCAATAGCTTTGGGCAATCCTGCCGCAACTGCTACAGAAATTACTTCTGCTGCTCAGGCAATGGCTGACGCCATATCAAATGTTGACCTTAAAGCAGGAACAGCAACCATTAACCACATTGACATTAACGGAAATATTATCGCAACCGAAGCTTCTGAATACACCATCAGTGATGCAGTTGTATTTTCTTCGACAGAAATTGACGGATATGATTATTACAACTCTTGGGAATGTGTAATAAACGGTTCCGTTGTTAAAACAGGTACTGATAGCTACGGCAGCATTATGACTACAACCGATTCATGCACCTTTAATTTCTACTACATTCCAAATAAGTACTCAGTAGCCTTCAACGCTTTGGATGAAAGCTACCTCCCTTCAGGCGGAACAGGAAATACAGCAACTTTAAATAAAGACTACATCCTTCCAACAAACACTCCAGAAATTGAAGGATATACTTTTACCGGTTGGTATCTTGACCTGACAGACGGAGTATATTCACCCGGTGAAACAATTCTCTGGTCTACTGCCGAAAACGGAACATTTACTGCTGTTTTTGAAAGTAACACATACAGTGCAACAGTGGACCTTGACGGCGGAACCGATTTTGATGTTGCTACATTCAACTGTAAGTTTGGAGACTTCTTCGACATTCCAATGGATATACCTACTAAAGAAGGCTTTGCTTTTGCAGGCTGGCAGGCAACTTCACAAAGCGGTATTGATTTGGGAATTCATGTTCCCGGTGGACGCTTCACTTGGGATGTTGCAGAAAATGTTATTTTCAAAGCAACCTGGACTGTAAGCATATTCACCGTTACATTTGATGCTAACGGCGGTGAGCTTAGCTCAAGCTCAGTTGAAATTGCCTACGGCGGAAAATACGGCACTCTCCCCGCTCCGACTCGTGAAGGCTATATTTTCTCAGGCTGGTATCTTGATGAAAAGCTTACAACAGCTGTTACTGAAGATACAATAATGCAAACCGCAGAAGACCATACACTTTATGCTAAATGGACAATCGGTGAATATAAGATTACCTATTACCTTAACGGAGAAGAATATGCAACCGAGTATTATGATTACGGTGAAAAAGTGACAGCACTTTCATCAATTTATCAACCCGGTTATACATTCTCAGGCTGGAGTGAGATTCCTACAACAATGCCGGCAAAGGATGTAACTGTTACAGCTACTCTTAATCTTACCGATTATACTGTTACATATATCATTGACGGCGAAGAATATCAGGTAGATACACTTCATTACGGTGACACAATTACACCGCCCTCAATTCCCGAAATTTACGGATATACCTTCTCAGGCTGGTCAGGACTTTTGAGCACAATGCCTGCTCAGAACATAACGGTTACAGGCTCTTATGAAATAAATAAGCATTACATCTACTACTATGTTGACGGTGCTCTTTATGATAAAGCTGAATATTCCTACGGCGCGGCAGTTGTGGCAATTGCAGAGCCTACTAAAAACGGATATACTTTCTCAGGTTGGCAAAATGTTCCGGTGAATATGCCTGACGAGGATGTTACTGTTTACGGTACATTTACCGGCGTTCCTTACACAATTACTTACTATGTTGACGGTGAGGAATATAAGCAGGAAACTTATGCATACGGTGATGCAATCACACCTTTAGAGCCACCTGTTAAAGCAGGCTACACATTCTCAGGCTGGACATCTATCCCAACCACTATGCCCAAGAGAAATGTTACTGTCAACGGCATTTTCACAGCAAATACTTACACCTACAAATTTGTTCTCGACGGTGTTGAGCAAACAAGCTGGCAGATTACCGCAAAATGCGGTTCAGCAATTACAGCTCCTGTTCCAACCTGTGAAGAGAATTATAAATTTGACGGTTGGACACCAAGTGTTCCCGATATTATGGGTGCAGAATCACTGACCTTCTACGGCACTACAAGCAAAGCTTATTCTGTATACACCTTTGATATAAACGGTGCAACAGGTACGGCTCCGGAGGCTCAGAAATACGCTGTAGAAGATACAGTTGACTTACCTGATGATTCACTTTTCGCAAAAACAGGCTATGCTTTCAACGGCTGGTCAGAGGATAAAAACGCCGACGAAGGTGTAACAACAATTACAGTTGGTGCCAATGACATTACTCTTTACGCTGTATGGTCAATGATGAGCATTTACATTGAATCCGCTGAAGATTCAACAACAGTAATCGATGAAATCAATGATTTGATTTACGGCATTGAAGAAGGTCTTACCGAGAATGAATTTGAAACACAGTATGTTGAAATTGTCGGTTCAAACGGCGAAATTGACTATGAAACAGGTCTCGGATTTGGTACAGACACAAAAATTTATGTAAAGAACTCAGCTGATAACACTGTTGTTGCAACATATACACTGGTTGTTTACGGTGATGTTGACGGTGACGGCTCAGCTGACGGACAGGATGTTATTCTTGCTCAGATGCTCGCTGACGGAATTCTTACCGAAGAAACGGTTTCACCTGCCATTTACGAAGCGGCAGACTGCAACCACGACGGTGATATTACTGCTGAAGACATAACTGAGATTATAAATTCAGGTGTCAGAACTTTTGAAATTATTCAAACAAAATAAAACTTATGCCCCTCTTTTGGGGCATAAGCCTTATAAGAAAGGTTGGTATTTCAATGAAAAAAACAGCTCCCGAAATTGTAAAATATATGGTTGACGGAATTAAATATGTCTGCCAGAATTACAAGCGCCGCTCACCCGGCTCACAGTCCGAAAGAGATGCTCAAGACTACTTTAAAAAGGAATTGGCTAAATATTCAGATGAAGTTTATTCAGAAGACTTTACACTTCATCCTCATGCTTTTATGGGCTTCATCTTTTATTCAGCCGCATTTTCTCTTATCGGTATTGCTTGCTACTGGTTAAGCTCTGTTAGTTCAATTTTGCCTATAGTCGGAACTATTCTCACTCTTTTTGCTGTTCTTATGTTCCTTTTTGAGTTTCTTTTTTACGGCGAATTTGTTGACTTCCTCTTTCCAAAAAGAGTTTCAAGAAATGTTTTTGCTACAAGAAAACCAACAGGTGAAGTTAAGCGCCGCATAATTTTCGGCGGTCATACTGATGCTTCACCCGAATGGACCTTTTCACTTCACGGCGGTCTCCCTGCTCTTGCTGTTGCAATCGGCGGCTCAATTATAAGTATGTTTATTATTTTTGGCTCAAATATTGCGATTTTTGTTAAATCACTTATGGCAGAGGCCGTTGCAATTGAAGGCTTCTGGAAGATTTTGGGTATTGTAAACATCTGCACCATTCCCTTCCTTATTCTCATTATGTTCTTTATTAACTGGAGAGTAATTGTTGACGGCGCAAATGACAACCTCAGCGCAAACTACATATCTATGGCTGTTTTAAAAGAGATGGCTGAAAACGATTTCAGATTTGAAAACACAGAGGTTTGCTGCCTTCTTTCAGGTGCAGAAGAAGCAGGACTTCGCGGCGCAAAGGCATTTGCTAAAAAGCACAGAAAAGAAATGCTTGATATTGAAACCGTATTTATTTCTCTTGACACAATGAGAGAAATTAAAGAATTCAGAATCAACACAGTTGGTTGCACAGGCACAGTTCACAGCGACGAGGCAGTTGGTGACCTTCTTCACGAAGCAGGTATGAACTGCGGTGTTGATATCCCCCGCTCTGAACTTTATCCCGGAGCTGTTGATGCAGACGGATTTACAAAATTCGGCATTCGTGCCTGCGGATTTACAGGTGTCAGCCACAACCCGCAGACATATTATCACACCCGCGAGGATTCTTATGATAACATCAGCGAAGAGTGTCTGGAGCTCAGCCTTAATATCTGCCGTGAAGCCGCAAGACTTTATGACGAAAACGGCGGAATCAAGAAATATGTTGATGCTAGAAAATAAAATGTTAAATTTTTTCACAAAAAGTGTAGATTTTTTGTGAACAGTATGTTATACTCATCAGGTATAAAAGGTTTTGGAGGATTCTAAAATGGGTAAAACAGTTAAAAGCAGATTATTTATTTGTATAACATCAATTATTTGCGTTATTGCTCTTTGCATAATTGCTAACAGCGGTATCCCCGCTCTTTATCAGAGCCATGCAGAAAAGGTAGCCGCTCAGGATGCCGCAACAAGAACAACAAAGCAGGTTGTTACAACAACCACTACAACTGCTCCCGCAACTGAAGCACCGGTTACTGAAGAATCAATCGTTTATGAAATTGAAGAATCAACAACTGAGGCTGTTTCAGAAGAAAGCACCGAAGAAGAAGTTATTGAAGAAGAAACAACAACCGAAGCTGCTGACGATTCAAGTGAAGAAAGCTTCCTTGATAAGATTCTTAACTTCCTTACTTCAATTTTTGATATGATTTTCTCAGGTGAGCTTTTTGCTAAACTCGGAGATTTGTTCTCAGGTGTTCTCGGAATTTTTGGTCTTTAATAAAACATTAAATTAGCGGTAGCCAAACGGCTACCGCTTTTTTGTGTAATTTTTCTTTTTCCCCTTGACTTTTGGATAAAAGTGTAATAATATATATAAGTCGTTTGACACGCTGGTGTGGCGAAATAGGCAGACGCAAGGGACTTAAAATCCCTCGGTGGCGACACCGTACCGGTTCAAGTCCGGTCACCAGCACCAAAAATCCCCGTTCTCGTGAGAACGGGGATTTTTCATATATACACTTATTCAAACATAACAGGTTTGCCTGTTTCTGCTGATTCATAAATAGCTTCAAGAATCTGTGTTACAACATAAGCCTGCTCGGGCTTTGTTACAACCTCTTTATCATTTACAACAGCGTCAATCCAAGCTCTGCATTCCATCTCTGCAGGGTCATCTGCATCACCCTCAAAGAAAGCTACGCCGCCAACCTCAAGGTTTGGTGTTTCAACAACCTGAAGATTATTCTTAACATAGTTAAGACGAAGACCGTCACGCATATCAGCGCCGGCTTTTGTTCCGCAAAGAGAAGTTGAAGCCTCGATGGTGTCAAGAGTATTAAGTGCCCAGCTTGATTCGAGGCTGATTGTAGCACCGTTTTCCATAACTATGTAACCGAAAGCTGAATCTTCAACTGTGAACTTTTCAGGGTCCCAATCGCCCCATGCATTGGCTGTTCCTGTCTGCTTGCCAAGCTTTTTATAAACACTGCCTACAACCATCTTAGGCTTGTAGTTATTCATCATCCAAAGAGTAAGGTCAAGAGCGTGTGTTCCGATATCAATCAACGGACCGCCGCCCTGCTCATATTCATTAAGGAAAACGCCCCAGGTGGGAACAGCTCTTCTTCTTACAGCGTGAGCTTTTGCATAGTAAATTTCACCAAGCTCATCATTTTCACAGCAGAGTTTAAGATACTGAGAATCTTTTCTGAATCTGCTCTGATAGCCGATTGTAAGCTTTTTACCTGTTTCTTTTGAAGCCTCAAGCATAGCAAGAGCTTCTTTTGAATTGATAGCCATTGGCTTTTCACACATAACGTGCTTGCCTGCATGAAGGGCATCAACTGTTATAAAGCTATGTGAACGGTTGGGAGTACAAACATGAACAATGTCAATGCTCTCATCTTTCAAAAGCTCTTTGTAATCTGCATAAACCTTTGCATCTTCTGTTCCGAACTTTTTGCAGGATTTTACTGCTCTTTCTTCGATAATGTCACAAAAAGCAACAACCTCAACATTATCAATTACTTCAAGGGCAGGAAGATGCTTGCTGTTACCGATACCGCCGCAACCGATGATACCGACTCTTACTTTCTTATCCATTTCTAACACTCACTTTCATAATTAAAGCTTGATGTTATTATAAACTCTCTTTAAGAGTAAATCAACACCAAGCTTTAAATTTTTATTTAATTTTTAATAGAATTTCCGGTATAAAGCTGATAATATTTGCCCTGCTGTTCTAAGAGTTGGTCGTGAGTACCGCGCTCAATGATTCTTCCCTGCTCAAGGACCATAATACAATCACTGTTTTTAACGGTGGAAAGTCTGTGAGCAATAACAAATGTGGTTCTTCCTCTCATCAGGTTATCCATACCTGTCTGAACAATTTTTTCTGTTCGTGTATCTATAGAGCTTGTGGCTTCATCAAGAATAAGCACAGGCGGGTCTGCAACAGCCGCCCTTGCAATGGCAAGAAGCTGACGCTGACCTTGGCTGAGATTTGTACCGTCACCTGTCAAAATAGTGTTATATCCGTCGGGAAGATGGCGGATAAAGCCATCAGCATTAGCAAGCTTTGCGGCTGCAATAACTTCCTCGTCTGTTGCATCAAGCTTACCGTAACGGATGTTTTCCATAATTGTGTCCGTAAACAGGTGTGTATCCTGCAATACTATGCCGAGAGAACGGCGTAAATCGTACTTTTTGATTTTGTTGATGTTAATGCCGTCGTAACGGATTTTGCCGTCCTGAATGTCATAGAAGCGATTTATGAGGTTGGTGATGGTAGTTTTACCTGCACCTGTTGAGCCGACAAATGCAATCTTTTGACCCGGCTCGGCATACATATCAACATTATGAAGAACAATTTTATCTTCGTTGTAGCCAAAATCAACATCATCAAAAACCACATTACCTGTAAGCTCAATATAATCTACCGTGCCATCAGCCTGATGCTCATGCTTCCAAGCCCACATACCTGTGCGCTCCTGAGTTTCAACTATCTTGCCGTCAACCTTTTTGGCTCTTACCAGGGTAACATAACCCTCATCTGCTTCAGGCTTTTCATCAAGAAGACCAAACACTCTTTCACAGCCTGCAAGAGCCATAACTATTGAGTTAAACTGCTGACTGACCTGATTGATTGGCATACTGAAGCTCTTATTAAATGTCAGAAAGCTTGCAAGTCCGCCAACGGTGAGACCCGTATAGCTTACAAGAATACCGCCCACAATCGCACACAAAACATAGCTCATATTACCAAGCTGAGCGTTGACAGGGCCAAGGACATTGGCAAACTTGGTTGCATTGTTAGCGCTGTCAAAAAGGCTGTTATTAAGCTCATTGAACTCATCAATGTTTTTCTTTTCGTGGCAGAAAACTTTAACAACCTTCTGGCCTTCCATCATCTCTTCGATATAGCCGTTGACCTTACCTAAATCTTTCTGCTGTTTAACAAAATATTTGCCGCTTTTACCTGCCAGATTTTTAGCGCAGAAAAGCATAACAACAACCATAACTATTGAAACAGCAGTTAGCGGAACGCTGATGGTAACCATACAATAAAATACAGAAACGATAGTGAAAACGCTGTTGATAAGCTGAGGAATGCTCTGGCTAATCATCTGACGCAGAGTATCGATATCGTTAGTATAAATTGACATAATATCGCCGTGAGCGTGGGTATCAAAATATTTAATCGGAAGACTTTCCATGTGAACAAACATATCGTCACGCAAGGATTTAAGTGTTCCCTGGGTGATAAGCACCATAAGTCTGCCCTGAATATATGCTGATGCCGCACCTATAAGATAAAAGCAGGCAACTCTTAAAATCGCTTTAGCAAGAGGAGTAAAATCAGGATTTTCAGCGCCAATCAACGGGCTTATATATTCATCGATAAGAGTCTGCAAAAACATCGTTCCCTGCACCGAGGCAAGAACACCGATTACAATACAAATAAAAACAGCAATACTGTGAAGCTTATAGTTTTTGAAAACATAGGATAAAAGCCTTTTTAAAAGCTTACCGGGGTTTTTCACCTTAGGCTTTGGACCGCGCATTCTTCCGCGAGGGCCTTGCATTGGTTTATTCTGTGCCATTATGCTTCCCCCCTGTTCTCATCAAAGTCGCCGCTACCGCTTGTTTGTGATTCATAAACATCACGGTAAATATCGTTATTACGGACAAGCTCATCGTGTGTTCCGAAGCCATTGATTTTTCCATTTTCCATAACAATAATTTTATCAGCGTGCTGAACACTTGAAATACGCTGTGCAATAATAATTTTGGTTGTATCCGGAATCTTGGTAGCAAAAGCCTCTCTGATTTTTGCATCGGTGGCTGTATCAACCGCACTTGTGCTGTCATCAAGGATTAAAATCTTAGGCTTTTTAAGAAGTGCTCTTGCAATGCAAAGCCTCTGACGCTGACCGCCTGAAACATTAGTTCCGCCCTGTTCGATAAAGGTGTTGTACTTTTCAGGAAGCTTTTCAATAAATTCATCAGCGCAGGCAAGGCGGCAAGCTTCTTTACACTCTTCTTCACTTGCATTTTCATCGCCCCAACGAAGATTTTCAAGAATTGTTCCGCTGAAAAGAACATTCTTCTGAAGCACAACCGAAACATTGTTTCTAAGGGCTTCAAGGTCATATTTTTTAACATTCTTTCCGCCGACGAGAACTTCACCACCGGTCGCATCATACAAACGGCTGATAAGGCTGATAAGAGTAGATTTTGAGCTACCTGTTCCGCCGATAATTCCGACAGTTTCACCTGAATTTATTTTAATATTTATATCGCTGAGAACCGGCTCGTTTTCGCCGCTGTCATATCTGAAAGAAACATCTTTAAATTCAACACTGCCGTCCCTTATTTCAAAGTCAGGATTTTCGGGATTCTGAATAGCGGGAGTTTCGTTAATAACCTCTGCAATTCTCTGTGCACCTGCATAGCTCATTGAAATCATAACAAAAATCATTGAGAGCATCATAAGGCTCATAAGAATGTTCATACAGTAGGTTAAAAGGCTCATAAGCTGACCTGTTGTCATTGAATCCTGAACAATCATTTTAGCGCCGAGCCAACTGATTAAAAGCACGCAGGTATATACAGTTATCTGCATAATCGGCGAAGCAAGGATTGTAAGATTTTCTGCCTTTAAGAAGAGCTTATATACATTATCGCTTGCTTTTCTGAATTTAGATTTTTCGTGGTCTTCTCTTACATAAGCTTTAACAACTCTAATAGCTGAGATGTTTTCCTGAACGGAAGCGTTAAGGTCATCATATTTTTTGAAAACATTTGCAAAATACTTGGCAACTCTTGTCAGAGCAAAGCCGAGGATAATTGAAAGAATAATAACAGCAACAAGATAAATGCAGGCGAGCTTGGAATTGATTGTAAATGCCATAGCCATTGCAAAAATTAAGGTTGCAGGAGAACGCACGAACATTCTCAATATCATCTGATATGCGTGCTGAACATTGGTAACATCAGTTGTGAGCCTTGTTATAAGTCCGGCGGTGCTGTATTTATCAATATTAGCAAAAGAATAGGACTGAATTTTTTCAAACATAGTTTGTCTTAGATTTCGTGCAAGGCCTGTTGAAGCACTTGCGGCATATTTACCGCCCAAAAGTCCGGTTATAAGACTTAAAGCGGCAGCAATAACCATATAACCTCCCATTTTGAAGATATGGTTAACATCCCCTTTTTCAACACCGTTATCAATAATAGAGGCCATCATAAGCGGAATAATTGTTTCAAGTATAACCTCAAATATCATCATCAAGGGTGTTATTATAGAGTCTTTTTTAAACTCCTTAACATTTGATAAAATCGTTTTGAGCATACATTCAGCTCCTCTCTTTTATTTCAAAATTTGGTAAAAGCTACATCTTAAATATTATAAACTTAACAATGAATTTGTCAATAAAGAAATACTATGCTGTTTCATATTTTACACTTTATTAACAAAGCCGACACTTCCCAAGAAATATCGGCTTTACTTCTTTATTTTATTATAAATAAAAACAATCAATAAAAACACAGACAAGCCAAATATGCTTCCGCAGGAGTCAACAAAAACATCAAAAATCCTGCCCGCTCTCTCGGGCACAAACATCTGATGAACTTCATCGCTGATTGCATAAATGATGCACGGAACGATAGATTTCAAGAGATTTGGTCTGTTACAATAAAAATATACCGAACCCGAAACACAAAATCCCAATGCCGCAAACTCACAGAAATGGGCTATTTTACGAAAAGCTCCGTGAGAAATAAAATCAAAACCCGTAAAATCAATAAAAATATCATAAAATGATACACTGACACCTGATGACTGCTCAGCGGACTGATATGAAAACAAGAAAATTAAAATTGCAAAAAGCAAGGATAAAACTGTAAAAATATAAAATCCGATTTTATTGCCTTTAATTTTCATTGCCGTCACCCCATACAGCAAAGTCAAAGCAGGTGAAGCCGGGCAAGCCGAAAACTCCCTCTAAATCTTCAGTAACATAAGCGTGATTTTCTGCAGAATAAACGGGGTAAAAAACGCCTTCATTAACAAGCATCTGCTCAGCAGAGCGGTATTTCTTAACTAAATCGTTTCCCGCAAACTTAGTTTTGCAGCTATTTATAATACCGTCATAATCTTCACTTTGATATTTTGCAAAATTCATTGCATTATCAGAAGTAAATGTATTCAGAAAACTGAGGGTGTTACCGTCTTTAGCAGAAAGCTTGGTAAGAGCAATCTGGTACTCCCCTTTTTTTACAGAAGAATTCAGCTCATCTGTTTCAAGAGTATCAACACTTACCGTTATGGCAAGCCCAAAGGCCTTTTCCCACTTCTGAATCAGCCTGATAACGGCTGTTCTGAACTCCTTTTCGCAGATAATTGAAATATTAATGTTAGTTGTTTCAAGTGCTTCAAGACCGTCTTTGAAAAACTCTGAAGCCTTCTGAGGTGAATATTCAGGCAAAGAAACCTTGCCAGCAACATCACGGTAATTATCCTCGCCCCATTTACAGGTATCAGGCACAATTCCTTTTGCAGGAGTAAGCCCTGAATCTTCATGATACATTGCACTGATATCAGTTGCCGCAAGAAGAGCCTTTCTGATGTTTATATCAGATAAAACCGAATCTTCACAGTTAAAGACAAAGCCGTAAACATCATTTGAAGAAGAAAGAGTAATTATATCATCATTAGCGTTAACAAGTGATATATTTTCAGGTGATACCTTCATTGCATTATAATCGCCCTGATTAAACTTTGAAATATACTGTTTTTCATCACTGTTGACATAAAGATAAACTGCATTTGTTTTAATCGGTTTATATCCGCTGTATTGCTCATTTCTGTATAATGTCAATGAACCGTCATCGACCCATCTGCCAACATAATACGGGCCGTTACAAAGGGTGTATTTAAGCTCCAGACCATATTTTGCACCTGTAGCATTAAAAAACTCTTCATCACACGGCATACACATAGGCTCAGCCAAAATACGAAGCAAATCGGGACACGCTCTTTCAAGGTGAATAATCAATGTTGAATCATTCACAACCTCGATACCGAGATTATTTCTTTTGACCTCACCTGCATTAAACTTCTGCGCATTTTTTATGGGGAAAAGAAGGTATGCGTTTTCAGCTTTGGTTTCAGGTCTCAGTGCTCTTTCAATGCCAAATGCACAATCGGCAGCTGTTACTTTAGTGCTGAATGCAGATTCATAATCTTCACCCAAAACATTTTTATGAGTTTTGAGCATCTGCCAGCAGGAATCATCTCTTATCTTAAAAGTATAAGTCAATCCGTCGGAAGAAACACTCCAGCTCTCGGCAACCCCCGGCTTGACAGCGCCGTCTGCATCAACTCTTACAAGACCTTCCATACAGTTATATACAATAAGCTTTGCAGAGTCATTTTCGGCAATCTGCGGGTCAAGGCATTCAGGGTCAGCATTTATAGGAAAAATTGCGTTTATTTCCTCTTCTTCACCGCAAGCGCAGAAAAGTGAACACATCATACACAATATTAAAATGACGCTTATAAGTCTTTTTAACATAAATTTACCTCACACAATAATCTTTCTAAATTATAACAAATAGGAACAGAAAAATCCATATAAAAATTAACTAAACCTATGTTAAATTCAAAAAAATTATGATATAATTGTCAGGTATGGAGGTTATCTTATGGAATTATATATTTTTTTAATCGCAATCGTAGTTTTGCAGGTTGTAATAATTGCAATCTGCATTAAAAATAAAAACTCAAAATCAGAAAAAGAAACAAGTGATAAGCTCATTGAGCTAAAAGCGCAGAATGAAGCACTTGCGAAAACATTGGGTGCTGAGTTTGAGCGCAACAGGCGCGAATCCCTTGCTTTTCAGAACAGAGTAAGTGATGAACTCAACAATAACGCCAAGGTGGTTTCAGACTCTCTTGGTAAAATGACAGAGTCTAACTACAAAAATCTTATTAAAATTAACGAGTCAACCACCAACTCACTTAATGCAATTAAAGAATCTCTTCTTTCTCAAAACGAAAAGCAGACGAGAGTTGTTGAGGCTTCTATTTCCAAAATGCAGGAAAGTAACGAAAAGAAGCTTGACCAGATGCGAGCTACCGTTGATGAAAAGCTCAATGAAACCCTCACAACAAGACTTGATTCTTCATTTAAAACAGTTTCACAACAGCTTGAAAATGTATATAAATCATTGGGAGAAATGAAAGAGCTTTCAAACGGGGTAACAACCAATGTTACCACACTCAACCGAGTTCTTACCAATGTTAAGGCACGCGGTACATGGGCAGAAATTCAGCTTGAAGGCATACTTGACCAGACAATCCCGAATATGTATGTCAAAAACTTTGCAACGGTTGAAGGCTCATTAAAAAGAGTTGAATTTGCTGTTAAGATTCCGTCAGGTGATAATAGCGAAAAAGATGTTTATCTCCCCATTGACTCAAAGTTCCCTATGGAAGATTATATAAGACTTTGCGATGCGGCAGATAACGCTGATGCAGATGCGCTCAAAGCTGCAAGAAAAGCCCTTGAAGACAGAGTTCTTGCCGAGGGTAAGGAAATCACCAAATACATAAATGTTCCTGTTACAACTCCATTTGCAATTCTTTACCTGGCAACTGAGGGTCTTTATGCGGAAATTGCATCTTCAAGAAACGGTATTGCCGAAAAGCTTCAGAGTGATTACAACATTATGATTGCAGGCCCGACCACTATTACAGCATTGCTCAATTCTTTATCAATGGGCTTTAAGGCTGTTGCAATTAACGAAAAGGCAAATGAAGTCCGTCAGCTTCTTGCAGTTACCAAGGCTCAATATGAAAAGTTTGGCGTTGTGCTTGAAAAAGCAGGCAAAAAGATTGAAGAAGCCGGCAGAACCCTTGACGACGCGAGAAAGAGAAACGATATAATCAGAAGAAAATTAAAAACAATAGACGCTCCCTCAGCCGATGAAGCAGACAAAATCCTCGGCTTGGAAGAAGCTAACGAATAAACGAACTCCCTGCAAAAGCATTGCAGGGAGTAATTTTTATTTATTCTTCTTACCGAGCAGTTCGGTAATCTTTTTGAGGGATGACGGAATTGAAGTCCAGAGCTTTCCTGCCGCCATTTCAATGAGCTTGGAGGTTGAAACAAGTGAGCCGCCGTGGAACAGCATAATAATATAAGCTTCGCAGACCTCATCATAATCGGCATCGCCGTAGCAACCGTCACAAATCCACATTCTGATATACATTATCAACGCTAAAGACTGATACTGTGAAATTGTTTCAAGAGTTACAATGGGGTTTTCACTTTCAAAGTTTGCGGATTCATAGGCCTTTTTGAAAAGCTTTGAAAATTCATTTGCAAGAATTTCTTCAAATCCGTTCTGCCCGTCAATCTGAAACGCTTTTTTGTAAAACTCTTTTTCATCGGCTATGCACTTAAAAACCTTTTGAAAAGCTTCATAATAAGCTTCATTAGTTACATAGGGACTGATTTTGTCATATATTTCAGTTTTAACTATCCATTCAAGGATTTCATACTTATCCTGAAAATAGTTATAAAAGGTTGAACGCATAAAGCCTGACTCGGCGGCAATCATTTTAACGGTGATTTTTTTAAAATCTTTTTTCAAAAGCAGACTTTTAAAGGAATCTGCTATAAGTTCATTTGTAAGGCGTTTTGTATCCATAGGACACCTCCTTGTGTTATACTACACTATTTTTAAGATAATTGCAAGTTTTATCATTTAATTTAAAAATTTCCTGAAATATTAAGCGTTAAAACGGACAACTTATTCTTGGAGGTGGAAAATGAAAAATGTATTCCGAACTCTGAGCTTGTTATCATTTATTTGTTGCAGTGTTATTTTAATGCTTATTTCTGTGGGATACTCAAGAATCCCAAATGAAATTTCAATGAAAGAATACGATACGCTGTCAGCGGGCGGTACTTATATGTGCCAACCAATAGATATTTCAGCTAATGCAACAATTAACAGCTCAGACGAATATGAAACCTCCGTTAAACTGTTCAACATCTTTCCTATTAAATCTGCTAAAATAAACGTGAGTGACAGAAAATATGTAGTTTTAGGCGGCGATATCTTTGGTATTCGCCTTTATACAAAGGGAGTAATGATTGTTAAAATCGACTCTGTGAGCACCTCTCAGGGTGAAGCATCTCCCGGTAATAAGGCGGGGCTTAAGGTTGGAGATATTATTCTGAAGGTGGGTTCAACTGAAATAGACAGTAACAAGACCCTTTCTTCTCTTATATCATCCTCACAGGGAAAACCGCTTAAAATGAAAATCCAGCGCGGCGGCAAAACGCTTGATATCAGCTTCACTGCCGTTAAGGGCTCAGGTGATTCACAGTATAAAGCAGGTTTATGGATTCGCGACAGCACAGCAGGAATCGGTACAATGACCTATTATGACAGACAATCAGGTGTGTTTGCAGGTTTAGGTCACGCTGTATGCGATGTTGACACAGGTGAAATTATGCCACTTTCGGGCGGAGACGCAGTTGAAGCAACTGTCAAAGGCTGCTACAAAGGCGAAAGCGGAACTCCGGGTGAATTGTGCGGTATTTTCAGCGGCAAGTCAATGGGTGATTTGTTTATAAACGGTGACACCGGTATTTTTGGCGTACTAAGCGATTACAACAAAAACGCGCAGGTAATCCCCGTTGCCTTGCCATCAGAGGTTACACAAGGTGATGCAGAGATTATAAGCACGGTTGACGAAAACGGGCCGAGGTCTTACTCTGTTAAAATCACCAAAATTAACCCCGATTCATCAGATATGCACAATCTCATTATAAAAATTACCGATAAAGACCTGATTGATTTAACCGGAGGTATTGTTCAAGGGATGAGCGGAAGCCCTATTATTCAAAATGGTAAGTTGGTTGGCGCAGTTACACACGTATTTGTGGACAACGCAACAGAGGGCTACGGAATTTTTGCTCAGAATATGATTGAAACTCAGCTTTCTCTTGAAGAAACTCTTGCCCAAGATATGGCAGGCTGAAAGAAGCCGCTTCACAAAAGTGAGGCGGCTTTACTCTTATATTGACACATCAGGAATTTATTTGTTATAATGCAAAAAAGGAGGAATGAATATGATTTCTTTATCTACAAGACTGATGCGAATTTTTGTTGCGGTTCTTATGGTTATCTCCCCTAACCTGCCCCATTTGCTTGACATTCCTGCAATCCCCAAGGGGCAGAATTTAGAGCTTGACTCTCGCTTTGAGCTTGTATGGAGTGACGAATTTGACGGCAATTCACTTGATAAGACAAAATGGAGCTATAATTGGTGGGAAACCGAGCGAAAAGGCGGATATTGGCACGAGGATATGGTAAGTGTATCAAACGGCAACCTGATTATCACTACCGCCTATATGAATGAGCCTCTCCCCAATTACTACGAGAATTATTTTGCTCAGAGGGATGACTTCAAGCCATATAAAGAAGGCTGGTACACAGGCTGCATAACAGGCATTAACAAGGTTGAACATCTATACGGTTATTTTGAATGCAGAGCAATTTTTCCAAAATCAACAGGTATGTGGTCCGCTTTCTGGATGATGGGCGACGGAGTTTCAAATGTTGACGGCTCAGGCCAAGACGGCACAGAGGTTGATATTTTTGAATCAATGTACTACAAAGATGTGCGGTGGGGCGCCGGTGACCGAATTGTGAGCGGTATTGTTTATGACGGTTACGGAGAAGCTTCACAGGGTGACAGCATCGGTAGCTGGTTTGCAAACAATCCTTATGAAGAGTATAACACCTACGGACTTGAATGGACACCTGAAGAATATATCTTCTACATAAACGGTGTTGAAACAGGCAGACTTTCCACAGGCGGAGTTTCACAAAACCCCGAATATCTGCTTCTTTCCTGCGAGGTTGCAGGTGACAACGGAATAGCCCACGCCGACAGACACGGCACAGGCAAAATCAGCATGGAGCCCGGAGATACCGCAGAATTTATTGTAGACTATGTAAGAGTATATAAGCATAAATGATAAAAGACTGCTTCACGAGAGTGAGGCAGTCTTATTTTTTAAAAATACAGAAAATTATAACAAACTTAATTAAACAACTATAACTTCGTCACAATTTGATAACAGTTCAAAAATATCACATAAAGCACTATCAAGATTATCCCATTCGTATTCAATTTTGGATTTCCTTTTTTCACAGACAAATACCTTATGACTTGTAGTGTCAATAAAAATATCCATAATTGTCCGATAATCTTTATTGCTCAAAAAGCAACCGCATTTTAGCCATGTACGAGGAACATTTTTATGTCGGTCCGTATCTTCTACTCTTAAATCAAAAGGTTCTTCTCCGTTTACATCTCTAATTTCCGGATTCGGCGGAGAAAGCGGCAAACCAAAAAGAGTAAGCATTGATTGGCCAAATTCGAAACCTTCTGGTTTGAGCAAAAATTTGATATTGAATAAATTTGCTCCATTAAAATTTCTCAAAAAATCAATATATTCTTGAGGAAATTCATTTGAATATTGATTAACAAAATAAGTTTCAATATACTCTTGTTTTAACGGTGAAAAAAGTTCATGCCTACAAATAGGAACACGCCCCGGTTTCAATAGAACAGCACCATTTTTTCTAATTAAAATATCTTCACCAAAAGAGGACTTTAGCTCATTTAAAAGTGATATAAATTTCATTTATAAGCTCCTTTATATCATAATCGCAGTTTCAAGGGCAATTTCCATCATTTGGGTAAATGATGTTTCTCGCTCTTTTGATGTCGTTTCTTCTTTTGTAACAAGATTATCTGAAACGGTGCAAAGGGCAAGTGCTTTTTTATTAAGCCTTGCGGCTGTCATATAAAGGGCGGCGGCCTCCATTTCAACGGCAAGAACGCCCATTTTAGCCCATTTATCATTGACTGTTTCATCATCACAATAGAATGTGTCTGACGAAAGAAGATTGCCAATATGATAGTTGACACCGCACTCTTTTGCATTTTCAACAGCCAAACTTAAAAGCTCAAAATCTGCAATGGGAGCAAATGTACCGGGTAAGCAATATTGATTAGCAAAGGATGAATTGGTGCAGGCACCCATACCAAAAACGATGTCACGGATTTTAACATCGGGAGTAAGTCCACCTGCTGAACCAATTCTCATAATAGCCTCTACACCGTAAAAGCTATAAAGCTCATAAGCATAAATTCCGATTGAAGGCATACCCATTCCGCTTGCCATAACTGTTACTTTTTTGCCCTTATACTCCCCTGTGTAACCGTGAATTCCCCTGACATTGTTGACAAGAACAGGGTTTTCAAGAAAGGTTTCTGCAATAAATTTTGCTCTCAACGGGTCACCCGGCATCAGCACAACTTTTGCAATTTCACCGAATTCGGCGCTGTTATGAGGTGTAGACATAAAATCATCCTTTATAATAAGTTGTTTTCTTTAACTATTTTCACTATACGGCTTGTGCCTAAACGGGAGGCACCCAAAGCAATATATTTTTCGGCATCTTCTATTGAAGAAATTCCGCCTGCGGCCTTAATTTTGAGGTTATTATCAACATTTTTTGCCATTAAATCAATGTCACCAAAGGTTGCTCCTGCGGTAGAAAAACCTGTAGATGTTTTAATATAATCAGCTTGGGATTTTGAAACAATCCTGCACATCTCAATTTTTTCATCATCAGTAAGCAGGCAGGTTTCAATAATTACCTTAAGCAGCTTACCGTTACAAGCCGATTTGATTTGATTGATTTCATCCAAAATCAGGTCGTACTTTTTATCCTTAAGCCAACCGATATTTATAACCATATCAATTTCATCAGCACCGTTTTTAACGGCATCGGCAGTTTCAAAGCACTTTACGGCAGTTGTGGAATATCCGTTAGGAAAGCCGATTACGGTACAAATCGGAAGCTTATCACCAACATAAGCTTTAGCCTGCTTTACATAGCTTGCAGGAATACAGACAGAGGCAGTTGAATACTTGATTCCGTCATCACAGATTGCCTTTATCTGCTCCCAGGTTGCACTTTGTGAAAGCAAGGTGTGGTCAACGAAAGATAAAATCTCTTTAATATCCATATCAGACAACCTCTTTCTCGTCAACATTGCCCATATCAAGCACACGCTTGAAGGTATCAAGAACACACTGAACAGCCGCATTTCTGAAGCCGTTCTTTTCAAGGCTTACTACACCTGCAATGGTTGAGCCGCCGGGTGAGCAAACCTCGTCTTTGAGCTTTTCGGGGTGCTTGCCTGTTTCAGAAATAAGAGTTGCAGTGCCGATAAGGGTTTCAACAGCAAATTTTTGAGCCTGAGCTCTTGTAAGACCTGTCATAACACCACCGTCTGCAAGGGCTTCTATAAACATACTCACAAAAGCAGGGCCGCAACCTGTAATTACACTGCCTGCATACATTTTCTTTTCAGGGAGAAGTTCAAATGAGCCTGTATAACGAAGAATATCTTTATATTCTTCAAAGATTTCGTCGGTAACACTGCCGCTGTTTGAGCAAATTGTGATGCACTTGCCAACCTCGGCGGCAACATTTGGAAGAGTTCTGATAATCGGAACATCAACGCTCACACCGAGCATAGATTTAATCTGCTCAATGCTGATGCTCACCATAATTGAAACAAGAACTTTTTCTTCGCCGTTTTTAATACATTCTTCAATTACAGGACCGATTTGTGAAAGAACATCACTTGCCACCTGTGGCTTGACGGCAACGAGAATATATTTACTTTCTCTTACGGCTTGTTCATTAGTTTCTGCAAAAGCTGCACCTATTGCTAAAGCAAGCTCTTTTGCTTTATCTTTATTATAATCGGTTACAACAATGTCCTTGGGGTCACAGCCCTTGCAAGCGGCTTTTGCTATTGCAGAGCCCATAACACCTGTTCCGATAAAAGACATCTTTTTCATTTTATAATCCTCCTATATTGTGAATTTATTTACTGCACTTGTGAGTGTTTTGGTAACACCTGCATAAATAAACTCAGCACTTTGATTTTCGGGTAATTCAACGGTGAACTCGGTTTTGCCATTGTTCTTTTTATAAGACACAGAAATTTTACCCTTAACTGTGGTTATATAGCCTTTTGCAAAGTCAAGTGATTTGATTTGGGCAGGAGCAATAATAACTTTATCATAAGCGTAAGAATCCTTAGCCTGAGAAATTCCGAGTATTGAGTCAAAAAGATACTGAACACTCGCACCAAACATCGGATGATTGTGAGAAGATTCACCGTTCCAATTTTCCCACAAGGTTGTAGCAGAGTTTTTGCGCATATATTCAAAGGAAACTTCATTTTTATTTGACAGCAGTTCAAAGGCTAAATCCCCTGCTCCGCGCTTAAACAAAAGACCTGTTAAAATATATGTTCCGAAAATACCTGTGTCGTACATACCGAGCTTTGAATATTTTTCTTTAAGTGTTTCAAATGTATTTTTATTATCAATACCACAATCGCAGGCAAAAGCATCTGCACCCTGAACACCGCCTAAAAAGCTTCCGTTTTCGTCACAGAGATATGCTTTTTTAAGAGCATATCTATGGCTTTGTGCAAGAGCCACAGTTTCAGAATTATCAACACTCAAAGCATTTTCAAGCTCTGCTAACATTTCAAGCTGAGTAACATACATTGTTGTGTTTACATAAGCCTCGGGGATTGCAATTTTTTCAGGAGCGCACCAGTCACCAAGGCACCAGCCTTTTTCCTCTTCTCTTACAATTATACCGTTTTCGCACCTTGATTCAATATATTCAGTAAACTTCTTCATAAAAGGATAGCACTCTTTTAAAAAGTCTGTGTTACCGAATTGTTTGAAATAGTAATAAGGTACTGTGAGAATGGCACCGCCCCAGCCGATTGGACCGCCGCCACCCCCGCCGAAAGGAGCAGTATGCTGAACATGGCCTGTGGTTTTATCCTGGCAGTCGATGATATCATAAATCCATTTTTTATATGTTTCTTTTAAATCAATGGTGAGCATACCTGCCATTGCACAAAGCTGACCGTCGCCTGTATATCCGAGACGCTCACGGTGAGGGCAGTCAGTCATAACTGCACTATGAGTATTACAAAGCTGAGTGTGAACATAGGTGTTATAAAGCCAGTTAAGTGTTTCATCAGAACATTCAAAAGCTGATGTTACAGGAGCACCTGTGTAAATTTCTCTGACTTCTACAGGCTCAGCATTGTTAGTGAGCGCAAAATATCTGAAGCCGTGCCACAATAAACGCGGATACAAAAGCTCTGTTATTCCGTCAGTTATAAATTCATCGTTAGCAATCTGATGCTCATAGCCTGCCGAGTCGTAATTGAGTGTTTTATCTTCATTGAGATTTTCAGCAAAAGCAAGCTTTACGGTTTCACCTGCTTCTGAGCATTTAACAACAACATAACCTGTGGTGTTTATACCAGTGTCATAAATCGAATAATCACCAAAATCCTTAACCTTAACGGGGACATAAGTTTTAGCAACTTTATCGGTATGAGCGGTCTGAATATACATAGGAACATTTTCCATACCGTCGCAAAGCACAGGAGTTAACCAATTTTCATCTTTTGCTTTATCTGTATTCCAGTTATAATCAAAGCCGTTATAATCGTGCTTTTCACCGTAAAAAAGTGATGAATATTTAATAAATCCTTGCTGATATTTGACACTTTCATCGCTTAAAAATTCATTTTTACCGTTTTTGATTTTATAGCAAAGACGAATATTGCCGTAATCCATAAGGCCCTCTGCTCTGCGGTCAAACTGATGGAAATAGCCGCCGCCTAACATAACGCCGATTACATTCTCGCCATTCTTTATAAATGGTGAAATGTCATAATTAAGGCAATAAATGCGGTTATCCATAACATCTGAAAGCGGATATGCGAGCTTCATATTTTCTCTGTTACGGGGAATATAATCTGAATATGCGGGAACAAATTCATCGTCTGAAACACGCTGACCGTTGATATATAAAATAAAATAACCAAGACCGCAGATGTTGATTTCGGTTGGTAAATCTGCATTATCTATATTAAATGTGCCTCTGAATATTGCCGAGGTTGTATCTTCCTCAGGCATTATCCATTTAGCTGAACCAAAAATTTCGTTATGAATCATAAAATCACCTCCAGTAAAATATAACACAAAATGTAAATTTATACAACATATTTTGCAGTAACTCTTGAATTTATCAGGTTAAAAAGATAAAATGAATATAACATAATTTTTGAGGTCAGATATGATTGATTATGAATTAAAACGAAGCAAACGCAAGACGATTTCTATTGAGATAGCAAAGAAATGCAAAGTTCTCGTAAAGGCACCGTATCTTTTACCGAAAAGAACTATTGATAAATTTGTTACAGAACATACTGATTGGATTGAAAAGCATATTGAAATTCAAAAAGAAAGAAACAACAATGCTCCCCCTGAACTGACAGAGAAGGAAACAAAAGAGCTTAAGAAAAAAGCGAGAGAATATATAGTTCCGAAAGTAAATGAATTTGCTGAAATTATGGGACTTGAATACGGTGATATTAAAATCACATCTGCTAAGACGAGATACGGCTCATGCAATACCCGAACTCACAACCTTTGCTTTTCGTTCAGGTTAATTCAAAAACCGTTGCCATTGGTTGATTACGTGATTGTTCACGAGCTTGCACATATTGTTCACCCGAACCATAGCAAAGCTTTTTATAATTACATTGAGCAATTTATGCCTGATTATAAGGATAGAATTAAACAACTTAAAAAGACTGAAAGAGAGAGCTTATAAAATGAATGTTTACGATTTTGATGACACCATTTATGACGGAGAAAGCACATTGCACTTGTTTTTCTTTTATCTTAAGAAAAGACCGACTTTACTTAAATATATGCCGAAGGTCCTCAAAGCCTTTATGAGATACAAAAAGGGGCTTGTTTCTATTGATGAAATGCTTACTGAGTATGCTCCGATGATAGAGAGTATGGTTCACGAGGTTGTTGACCCTATAAATGACCCGAAAGAATTCTGGGACAAGCATATTAAAAACATCAAGCCTTTTTACAGAGAAATTCAGCAAGAGGATGATTTAATAATTACAGCTTCTCCTGAATTTACAATAAAAGAAATTTGCAACAGACTCGGAATCAAGAATTTTCTTTGCACAACATATAACGACAAAACAGGTAAAATTGAAAGAATCTGCTTAAAGCAGAATAAGGTTAAAGCTTTTTTTGAATGTTACCCTGATTGCGAAATTGAGAATTTTTATACCGACTCCCCTGAAAACGATAAGCCGCTTATGGACATTGCCAAGCACGCTTTTATTGTTGACGGAGATAAAATTATTCAAGTAAAATAACCTAATACGACAAAAATTACAGCCTCTGCGAATTATAATTTTCGCAGAGGTGATTTTTATGCCTGTTTATGCTGATGTGTTGTTTGTTCTTAACGGATTTATAAATTACCTGCTTTTGCTTTGCAATATGAAAATTTTAAAATTAAATACATCTCGGCTTCGTCTGTTGCTTGGTGCGGCAATCGGCAGCTTATTTTCTCTTAAAATATTTTTGCCTCAATTTGAGCAAATCACAGAATTTATGATAAGACTGGTCTTTATTGCGGTAATCGTCTGGGCTTCTTACAAAATTTATTCTCTTAAGGAATTCGTTAAATCCTCCTTTGGCTTCTTGGCTGTCAGCTTTGGTTTTTCAGGGCTGATGATTGGGATAATTTATTTCATAAACCCTCCTGATTTAATTTATGATAACGGAGTTTATTATTATAATATCAGCTTTTTAAATGTGATTCTTCTTTCCTGTGCAGGATTTTGCTTTATATCAATTTGCGAAAAGCTGTTTCAAAGAAAAACAAATAATCATTTTATATATCAGATTACCGTAACCTTCAATCAGAAATCAATTACAGGCCGCGGCCTTGCAGACACCGGCAATACACTTAAAGAGCCGTTCAGCGGAAGTCCGGTTATCGTTGCAGATTACTGCGCTGTGAAGCAAATGGCTCCGGAAAGTGTAAAGCAATACATAGAAAACGCCGTCGGCTTTTCTCAAAGCGGTGAATCAATAAGGATAATTCCTGTAAGTACGGTTAGCGGAACAGGGTTATTGCCTGCATTTAAGGCAAATAATGTTATTGTTAAAGGCACTAAGCTGACCGCCCGAAAAGAAAATGTTTTTATCGCCGTTTCTAAAGAGAAGCTTTGCGGCGGTGAATTTGAATTTTTATTAAACAACAGCATTCTGGAGGTAGACGAAAATGCAAATCATAAGAAGATTCATTCAAAAAATAAGGTTAAAGCTATATAAAGCAAATTGCGTTTACTATATAAACGGACCTGATACTTTGCCGCCTCCTCTCACCAAGCAAGAGGAAAATGAAATTTTTGAAAAACTTCTTGACGGTGATGAATCGGTAAGAGAAAAACTGATTGTCCATAACCTCAGACTTGTGGTTTATATTGCAAGAAAATTTGAAAACACGGGAGCAGGACTTGAAGACATTATTTCAATCGGAACAATCGGTCTTATTAAAGCAGTAAAAACCTTTTGTCCGTCAAGAAATATTAAGCTTGCTACATACGCTTCAAGATGCATTGAAAATGAAATTTTAATGTATCTCAGAAAAACAAGCTCACTTAAAAATGAGGTTTCTATTGACGAGCCGTTAAATGTAGACTGGGACGGTAATGAGCTTTTACTCTCTGATGTGCTTGGCAGTGAGCCTGATACTGTTAACAGAAACATTGAATATGAAGACCAGAAAAATATAGTTTATAAAACTATTGATTCCCTTGCGGAAAGAGAAAAAATGATTATGTATATGCGTTTTGGAATCGGCGGAGAAAAGGAATATACACAAAAGGAAGTGGCGGATATTTTGGGAATTTCACAAAGCTACATATCAAGACTTGAAAAAAGAATAATTCAAAAGCTTAAAAAGACAGTAGAAAAAGCATAAATTTTGTTAAAAGATATAGAAATTTAATTTAAGATATGGTATTATACAAAGGAAGTTTAAAAAGAGGTGTTAATTATGGTAAAAACAATTATCAAATGTGCTGTTGCAATTCTTTGCACAGTTGCAATCTGCGTTACAATTTTTGTTTGCACAGGCAATAACGGTGCCGACGCCACTCCCGATTATATGACAGAGGCTCAGGCCGCCGAGTACCTTGGTATCAGCGCTGAAAGACTTGAAATTATGCGCAAAAACCTTAAGTATCTTGAGGGTGCTTATGTTTCTTACTCTTATGAGGTTGACGGTGAAGTTGAAACTGTTTATATGTATTCTAAGCAGGCTCTTAACGACACTATGGCAGAGCTTATGGATGAGGAAGGCAAGAAAAACATCAATTTCAAGTATATTGAGCAGATTATCAAAGAGCAGAATCAGTAAGTTTTTCGGCTGCCTCGTTTTGGGGGCAGCCTGAATTATTAGGTGACAAAAATGAATCAACTTATCTGCCCGAAGTGCAAAAACGAATTGAATATTTCAGGAAAAAGCCTTGTTTGCCAAAACAATCACTGCTATGACCTTGCAAAAGAGGGTTATGTTAATCTGCTCTCTTCCAATAAAAACGGCAGTCTTATCGGTGACAACCGCGATATGGCAATATCGCGAAGAGATTTTTTGAACAAAGGATATTTTTCTTCTCTTGCTAAGGCTTTAGAGGAAGAGCTGAAAAAGACTAAAACTGTTTCCCCTGCCGTGCTTGATATTTGTTGTGGTGAGGGTTACTATTCTTCATATTTAAAGGAGCGTTGTGACGGCAAATTTATCGGATTTGATATTTCTAAAGAAATGGTTCGTCTTGCCGCTAAAAGAAAAAACGGAGTTACTTATTTTGTTGCAAATATGACTGATATTCCGCTAAAAAGTGAATGCATTGACTTTGCGTTTCATTTGTTTGCACCTTTTTATGAAAGTGAATTTTACAGGGTGTTGAAAAGCGGAGGAACACTTATTTCTGTTACACCCGGTGAAAAACATCTGTTTTCATTAAAGAAAGCTTTGTATGACACACCCTATGAAAATGATGAAGCTCCGCCTAAAACCGACAACCTTAAATTGATTGAGCAACGAAAGGTTTCGGCAAAAATTCTTCTTAATTCTAACGAAGATATTCAATCACTGTTTAAAATGACGCCGTATTATTATCACACAAGTGACGATAACAAAAAGAGACTTGATGCTTTAGATTCACTTGAGACAGAAACGGAATTTTTACTTAACATATATAAAAAATAACGGAGGTTAAATTATGGCTGAAATTTACAAAGGACCGGGTAATCAGAAAGATTATCAGTACAGTCTTGATTTTTTAAATGATGTATTTTTCTCAGAGGAAGAAAATCCCCGTGATTTTCTCTCGCTTTTACCAAAGCTTTATCAAGAAGAATATAATCACTGCGAAAACAATCTTATTGTAAGTGTTGACGGTAAATGGAAAGGTGCTGTCGGCCTTTATTTTGACGATGTTGACGTTGTAGGCAACAAGCTTGTCTGCGGAGGTATAGGCAATGTTGCTGTAGGTAAGGACTGCCGCGGTGCAGGTTATATGCAGGAATGCATGCAGCTGGCAATGGACAGATTGATTGAGCGTGATGCAGACTTTTCTGTTCTCGGCGGTCAAAGACAGCGCTACGGATATTTTTCTTTTGCGCCTGCAGGTTATGAACACCATTTTTCATTTAATGCTCAGAATCTTAAGCATGTTTTCGGTGCAGATTATAAGCCTGAATTAACCGCAGTTAAGGTAGAAGAAAATGACGCAGAAAGTATAGAATTTATTAAAAAGCTTTATAACTCAAACCCTGACAAATTCATCAGACCTGATGATAAGTTCTATGAATATCTTCTTTCCTGGCGTCAGGTTCCTTATATTTTTAAAGACGGTGACGAAGCAGTTGCTTACTGTGTATTTAACGGTGATATGGGTGCTGTGGTTGAAATTAAAGCTATCAGCTTTGATTATTTCAAGAAGCTTATTCCCTCTGCTTTTGTTTTGACAGGCAGAAAAGACCTTAACTTTGAGTTCCCGCTTTATGAAAAAGAATATATCGAATATATGTCACAGGTGGCAGAGGGACACTCAATAGACCACAGCTCATCATTGACCGTGCTTAACTGGAAGAGATTTATCAAGGCTTATTTTGAGCTTAAAGCTTCGTATACAAAGCTTCTTGATGGCAAGATGTCATTCCTTATTCACGGTTATAAAAAGGATGAGAGCTTCACAATCAGCGTTAATAACGGCGAAGTAACCTTTAGCGATGAGGTTGAAAATCCACTTGAACTTACACACCATGAGGCTGTGGCTCTGTTCTTCTCTCTGTTTTCAATCAAAACCTATGAAATGCCGTCGAATGTTGCCTCCTGGTTCCCGCTTCATTGGTATATTCACCCTGCTGATAAGGTTTAAAGTGTTGACATAATCCGGTGTTTGTTATAAAATAAAATGAATTCTTTTTACGAAAGGAAAGTAGTATGAAATATTATATCGGTGTTGACGGCGGCGGCACAAAAACCGCTTATGCCCTCTTTAATGAAAACAAAGAAATGGTTGCAATGGTTAAGGGCCCCGGCAGTAACCACGAAAATTATGAAGGCGGAATGGAACAGGCATCAAAAATTGTTTGGGCAGGCATCAATTCACTTCTTATGGAAGCAAAGATTGAGCTTAAGGATGTAGCTTTTACACTTATGGGGCTTGCAGGTATTGACCATCAGTATCAGCACGACGATATGTGCAAAAGACTCAGCGATTTCGGTCTTAAAAACTTTGAAATATATAACGACGGCTTTATCGTAGTTAAAGCAGGCTCAACAGGCGCAGCAGCCATCGGTTATAACGCAGGTACAGGAACTTGCTGTAATGCTATTGACTCCGACGGTAAAATGCTTCAGCTTGCCGGCCTTGGTGAGTTCTCAGGTGACGAGGGTAACGGCCATTGGATTGCTATGATGACATACAAAACAATCTATGACGATGTTTATCTCGGACTTGGTGAAACAGCTCTTACAAAGATGTTTTATGATGAATACTCAATCAAATCAAGAGAAGAATTCCTCGGCTTGGTTTCAAAATTTGAAGAAGACGATGCAAACACATTTATTATGCGCTTGATTGACTTCTTCTTTGATGCAGCAAAGCTTGGCGATAAGAAGGTTCTTGAAATTATTGAAGAAATGGCAGACAGAGGCGCTTCTCTTATCGCGGCTCACGCAAAACAGCTCAACTTCACAGATGATGTTATTGAGGTTGTTCTTTCAGGCTCAATTCACACTAAGCTCCCCTCTGAGATTTATATTAACAGACTTATGGAGCTTTGCGTTGAAAAGAGCGGCAGACAGATGAAATTCAACAAACTCTCAGAACCACCTGTTGTAGGATGTATCAACTGGATTTTCCAGCAGTATGTATAATAAAGTAAAGGAGATAATGTTATGAAAGAAATCACACTTGCCGTTATCGGTTCAGGCAGCACATATTGCCCCGAGCTTATTGACGGTTTCCTTAAAGCAAGAGATTCACTCAAGCTTAAGAAAGTATCATTTATGGATATTGATGAGCGCAAGAGAACAATTGTTGGTAACCTTTGCGTTCGTATGCTCAAGGCTGCAGGCGTTGACTGCGAAGTTGTTATGACAGATGATGTTGACACAGCTCTTCAGGGTGCAGACTTCGTTGTTACTCAGATGCGTATAGGTAAGCTCCCTGCCCGTCACCTTGATGAAAGCATTCCGAAGAAATACGGCCTTATCGGTCAGGAAACAACAGGTATCGGCGGTTGCTTTAAGGCTCTTCGTACAATCCCTGTTATTAAGCATGTTTGTGACAGAATTGAAGCTATCTGCCCTGATGCCTGGCTTATTAACTTCACAAACCCCTCAGGTATTCTTACAGAATTTATTCTTAATCATACAAATGTTAAAAATATCGGTCTTTGCAATGTTCCCATTGATATGATTGACGATGTTAAGGAAATCACAGGTGAAGACAGCGAGATTACATACCTTGGCCTTAACCACTTAAGTTGGATTACTTCAGTTAAGAAAGACGGTAAAGAGCTTCTTCCCGGACTTATTGAAGACGGCTTCTCACCAAAGGTTATGGCAAACATCAAGGATGACGGCTTTGACATTGAATGCCTTAAATCAGTTCAGGGGCTCCCCTCTTCATATCTTCAGTATTTCTACTGCCGTGAAGCTAAGCTTGAGCATCAGCGCACTGATGAAAAGACAAGAGCACAGGTTTGTATGGAAATTGAAGAAAGCCTTCTTGAAATGTATCAGAATGAAGAGCTTTGCATCAAGCCTGCACTTCTTGATAAGCGCGGCGGACATAAATATTCACTTGCCGCTGTTTCACTTATTGACTCTATCGCAAACGACAAGCAGGATGTTCACGTTGTAAACATCAAAAACAACGGCACTCTTGACTTTATGGCTGATGACGATATTGTTGAAATTGCCGCAGTTATCGGCAAGGACGGTGCAACACCCGTTAAGATTGACAAGGTTGAAAACAAGCACATCATCGCTCTTATGAGAGTTATCAAGGCCTATGAAAAATACACTGTTGAAGGCGCAATCAACGGCGACGAGCAGGCAGTAATCAACGGTCTTCTTATTCACCCGCTTGTTGGTGACTGGGAAAAGACAACAAAATGCTTTGAAGAGCTTAAGCAGGCTCATAAGGATTATCTTCCCGAATTCAAATTCTAATCTAACATTAAAGCCTCCGTTTCGACGGAGGCTTTTGCTTTAAGTATTTCCTATTCCAAGGCTTACAGAGAGGGCTTGATTAACGCGATTCATATCGTTCTCATCAAGGTTTCCCATTTTTTCTTTGAGCCTTTTTTTATCAAGTGTTCTTACTTGTTCCAACAAAACTATTGAATCCTTGGCCAAGCCGCAACCGTGGGCATTGACCTGTATATGGGTGGGTAAGGATGTTTTAAAGCGTTGGCTGGTGATTGCCGCGGCGATTACAGTCGGGCTGAATTTGTTACCAACATCATTCTGGACTATCAGAACGGGTCTTATCCCACCTTGCTCTGAACCGACAACGGGACTGAGGTCTGCATAATATATATCTCCCCGCTTAACTGTCATTTTTATCACTCTCCGTAATTTAATCAGCAAAAATATTTTTGCCGATTACAGGCATATTTAAACATCCGTGTTAAAAATATACCTATTATATTTTATTCCGGAAAGTCGGCAGGGTTAATTATTTGAAATAAAATTCACCTTTGGCGGTGTTGAGCTTTTTCAGGTTACCTTGAAAATCCAGTTCTGCGGTAAAATCTTCACTTTTGAACAGATAACCGTCAGCTACTTTGCTGAATTCTTTTGCATCTTTGAGCAAATTCACAGCCTTATAAAGCTCTGAAAAAACATTATCAGCTCCCGTAACGGTAGTTTCATCAAAGGTTGTTTTTGTTGAATTATCTAAAACTGTGAAAATTACTCCTTTTACTGTTTCAGGAGAAGTGAGGCTGAATATAAATTCTCCTGAGTCAGATATTTTCATATCACCTGAATATATTGTATCCCCTGATTTTAAAGAAAAAGCAGTGTTTAATGAACCGACATTCAATGAAACACTGCTTTTTATAATTCCGTTATTACAAGAACATAGGATAAAGGTTAAAAATAGAAATACTGTAATTACTCTTTTCAAATCAATCAGCCTTGTTTTCAAATTTTGAAAACAGCTTTGGCAAGTAATCGACTATCATCGACGGTGTCAGTCCGGTTAAAGAATACTCATCCGCAAGAATATCACCGCATAGGCCGTGAATATATGCTGCACAAACGGCACTTTCTAAAGGCTTTACTCCTTGAGCAAGCAAAGAGCCGATGATACCTGAAAGGACATCACCGCTTCCTCCTTTAGCCATTCCCTGATTGCCGGTTGGGTTGATATATACCTCATCACCTGCGGAAATTACGGTGTTAACTCCCTTTAATAGAACAACTGCACCTGTTAATTCTGAAAGCTCTTTGCAAGAAGAAATTCTGTTTTGCTGTATTTCTGCAATGCTCTTTTTCAGGAGTTTTGCCATTTCACCCGGATGAGGAGTTAAAACCACAGGAGCTTCAACTGTTTTCAATATATTTATATTCTCGCTTAAAATATTTAGACCGTCGGCATCAATAAGTACAGGACATTTTGCATTTTTCAAGACATATTCAAGCACTTGTCCGGTTCCGTCAGTTACACCCAAACCGCAACCGATTACAACAGCAGTTGAAGTCAGAAGCTTTTCACCAATTTCAGATATTGCTTCCGATGATAAAAATCCGTTTTCATCATCAGGCAACGGAAGCATAAGAGGCTCGGTAAGTTTTGACGCTATAGCACAATATGCCTTTTGAGGGAAAGCACAGGTCAAAAGCCCAACTCCGCTTTTAACAGCCGCGTTAGCGCAAAGAACAGCCGCTCCCTGCATTCGCATACTGCCGCAAACAGACAGCAATTTGCCGTAAGTGCCCTTATTGGAATCAAGCTTTCTTACTGGAAGATTTGACTTAATAAAATTAGTGTCAGCACTGTAAAATTCGCACTCTACGGAATTATAGCAATCTTCTGAAAAACCGATATCAAGCACTCTTACTTCTCCACAGTAATCTGCAGTTGGTTTAAGGGCGTGAACAGGCTTTTTGCAGGTAATTGCAAGGGTAAAATCCGCTTTAATAAATTCGCCGTTTACAGCGTTGCTGTCACCTTCAAGTCCGCTTGGAATATCAACGCTGATTTTAACCGCTTTTTTGTTTTTATTAACTTCTTTAACAATAGTGAGGCTGTCTCCCCTGAGTTCTCCTTTAAAGCCGATACCAAAAAGACAGTCTATTAAAATATCGCTTTTATTAATAATTTCCAGCGAATTTGTAATTGCATCAGAAGAGTTGGTTATAATTATATTATCTGTACTGAGTTTTGAATACATCGCTACTGCTTCTTCTGCTTTTGGCAATCCGCAGGTTAAAAGAACATTAACCTTATACCCTGCTTCACTTAAATGACGGGCAATGACGAAGCCGTCACCGCCGTTTTTACCGCTTCCGCATAAAACGGTAACGCTTTCGGGGCAAGAATCACCGATAATATTACAAATTTCTTTAAAGCAGGCAACACCGGCATTTTCCATCATAGTGATATAAGACATACCTCTTCTGTTGGCAATTTCTTCAATATTTCTCATTTGTTCACAGGAATATACTCTCATAAGCCACCTCAAATGATTTATTGAGCTGATTATACCATATTTATAAATAAAAACCAACTAACTAATATAAAAAAAGTGCAAAATACCCCTTGTTAAATTTCTTAAAATGGTTTATAATAGTACAATGATTACGGAGGTGTTTGCAATGACTGATAAAACAATTAAGTTTTCAATTAAAGAGGATCACGAAAACGAGATGCGTACTGCCTTACAGACAGTTTATAATGCATTAAGTGAAAAGGGTTATAACCCAATCAGCCAGATTGTCGGCTACATTCTCTCTGAAGACCCCACATACATCACAACTTATAACAACGCCCGCAGTGTTATTCGCAAGATTGACCGTGACGAGTTATTGCAGTCACTTGTAAAAAACTATCTTGACTTATAATCGGAGGTACTGTTATGGCTAAGAAAAATGAAATAAAGTTTTTAACATACAAGGGCAAGCCATTAGTCAGAAACGGCAACACAATCTACTACGGCAATATGAATGACCCTTTTGTTATAATGCTTTCTATTACAAGCACTAAGACATTTAAGGATATGGAAGTTGCTGACAGAGTTGTTGTTCAGATGCTCAACACCGACCCTGACTGCAGACCAAGAGAAAGAATTGTTAAAAAAGCAGAGAAAAAAGGTCTTTGGAACGCAATGGACATCGGTTCTATCTGGCTTCACAGAGCTTTGGAAAAAGGAAATGCTTAAAATTTACAGCCGAGTTTTCTCGGCTGTTTTTTTGCGCAAAAAAGCCGCTCAAAAGAGCGGCTTTGATTAAAATGACTGTTTGAGAAGTTCAAACGGTTTAACACTATTCATTTCAACAGGTTTAATTCTGAATGTGAAGTTAACCTTGTCCTCAATGAAATTATACGGCTTTGAAGCTATCGGGCCGCAAGAGCCTGAGCCTATACCCTCCTGACGGTAGTCAAGGCAAACTACAGTTTCTTCTTTCGGCTGAAGCTCATAGTCGTGTGCGGTTTTATCAATATGGTCAACGGTGTAATGTGAAACATTTACCGATACACTGTCAAGTCCGTAGCCTGACATAAATAAGCCATAGCCAAGCTCTTCACCAACAACCGCCCACTTTGTACCGAAGTGAGATGAATTTTCCTGCGGTCTGATATAATGCTCAAAATTGTCGCTTACTGTTGAAGAATATCTGTCAACTAAAGCGGCATTCTTTTTGTCACAATAGCTTTCCATCGGACCGTAACCGAAATATTCAAACTGCTCGTTTTCCTTAGGCATTTCAAAGCTGATACCAAGTCTCGGAATATACTTAACAGTTTCAATATCGATATCACCGTTAACATTTATGAGCAAATCGCCTGTTGCCTGAATAATGTAAGTTATCTTTGCTCTGATTGCAGGGTTGAGCTTAACGGGAGCATAAGAAATATCGGCAACGATAGCCACAGCTTTTTCAGTTTTGGCAATCTGAACACCGTAAGTTTTCTGAATAAGCTTATCAAGACCTCTGTCAAGCCATTCCTGACGCATCCAACGGTCATTATCGGTGGTGGCTCTGAAAAGATTTAATTTAATTGGAGTTGAAATCATTTCACGGTTTTTATAGGTTATTGTGTCCATAATACCAAAATATTTATCAAATCGGTATACACAATCTCCTGCTGTAACTGTGATGAAGCGTTCATCCTCAAGAGTATCAATGCCTGTTTCATTAACCTTAACAAGCTCTTCTTTTACAGTTTCAAGCTTAAACTGGCAATGACCGCATTCATAACCGCTTGATGCCCAAGGATTATCTTTTGTGTTGAAGAAATAAAGAGTAAGATAAGCTTCACCGTAAACAGAAATTTCTCTTGCATTGAACAGAGCAAATTTCTGAGTGGTTCTCGGCATAATCATAAGACCGGAGAGCTCACCGTTTGCAATTTTTTCTCCATTACACTTAATTTCCCATTTAAGGCCGATATCGTCAAGGCCTTTAAAAAATCTCTTGTTAAAGATTTTAACATTGCCTTTGCCGTCATATTCAACACCAAATGGCTGATAAAGCTTTTTGGCTTCAAGGAAGCCTGTGTGCGGAGTTCTGTCGGGGTAAACAAGGCCGTCAACGCAGAATTCACCGTCATTTGGGGTATCACCAAAATCACCGCCGTAGGTGTATCTTACACCGCCCTTACCGTCAGGAAGAGCAACTGAATGGTCGGTAAATTCCCAGATACAACCGCCAACAAAATTGTCGTGAGCTTCGATAACATCCCAGTATTCTTTAAGATTACCGGGGCCGTTACCCATAGCGTGGCAATATTCACAAAGGAAAAGCGGCTTTTTCTTTGCGTTTTTCATGTGAGTAACGCATTCCTCTGCCTTTGGATACATAAAGCTTTCAACATCAGAAATGTCGCCGAATTTCTGCTTAAATCTAACAGAATACTCGTGATTTGCACCCTCATAATGAACAATAGCATCGGGATTGCGGCTCTTAATATACTTTCTCATAGCACGGTGATTGTCACCTGCGCCGGACTCGTTACCAAGTGACCAGAAAATTACACATGGATGGTTTTTATCTCTTTCATAGAGACGCTTTGCTCTGTCAACATAAGCCTTTTCCCAATCGGGATGCTGTGAAAGATAATGCCAGGCATTTTCATCACTTGAGCCTTCGGCACGAACTGCCATACCGTGTGTTTCAAGGTCGGCTTCGTCAATTACAAGGAAGCCAAGCTCATCACACATACCGTAAAAACGGGGGTCATTTGGATAATGAGAGGTTCTGACAGCGTTAACATTATGACGCTTCATTATGAATAAATCCTCTAACATGTGCTCATACGGTGTATAATGACCGTAAACAGGATGAGAATCGTGACGGTTGACACCGTAAATCTTTATTTTCTGACCGTTAAGAAGCACACAGGAAGACTGAATTCTGACATCGCGCATACCTACAGGAAGGCAGATAACCTCGTCATTGCAATAAAGATAAAGCTTATAAAGCTGAGGAAGCTCATCACTCCACAAAAGAGGATAATTAAGCTTTATTGAAAGCTTGCCGTTACTGATTGCGCCCTCCGAAGTGACTGTTGCATCAGGTGAAACAAGGCAATACTTAACATCAGCGTTTCCGTTTAAAGAAAGATTAACAGAAAAATCACATTTCGTAACCTTCTTATTAAATGAGGTTTTAACTTCAACATCTTTGATATGACCCACAGGGTTTCTTGCAAGGATGTAAACCTCACGGAAGATACCGCTCAAACGCCAGAAATCCTGGTCTTCAAGGTAGCTGCCGTCACACCATTTAAAAACAAGAAGGGCAATTTTATTTTTGCCTTCAACTACGAAATCAGTAATATTAAACTCACTTGTGCCGTGGCTTACCTGGCTGTATCCGACAAAAGTGCCGTTAATCCAAAGATAGAAGCAA
The DNA here is from genome assembly GCA_017465465.1 of Clostridia bacterium. Classification (GTDB taxonomy): domain Bacteria; phylum Bacillota; class Clostridia; order Oscillospirales; family Acutalibacteraceae; genus CAG-488. The sequence goes on from JAFTWE010000018.1 coordinate 137,972, forward strand.
GAATCAACACCCTCAAAGTTGAGATAAAGCTGTCTTCCTGCCATATCAGATGTAACCTCAAATTCCCTCGAATAAGCACCGCAGGGGTTATCATCGGGAACATAAGGCGGGTCCTTAGGATAAGGATAATTTATGTTGGTATAATGAGGAATATCATATCCCCTTCCAAGGCACATCTGCCAGCTCATAGGAACAGGAATTTTATCAAAAGCCTCTGTATTATAATCAACTGCCCAGAAAGCATCTTCAATTTCAGTTATATTATGAAAAAATTTAAAATCCCACTGACCGCAAAGAGAGGTGAAATAAGCAGAAGCTTCTCTTCTCTTATCGGCCTTTTCCTGATTTTCAAAGGGAATAAAATATGCTCTGGGCTCCTCAGTACCAAGATGTAAAATCTCAGGGTTTTCGTAATATTTTTCTAAACGAATCATATTATAGCTCCTTTAATTTTGTTTCGGAGTATTAAAGCAAATCCTCTGCGAGTTTACCGCCGTAAGCTTCTGCAACATCAGCAAGTCTTTCTTCAGGAATTGTCTGAAGCATAGGCATACCCATACTGAGCATTCTTACATAAATTTCAGCACTCTTTTCAACAGTGTGCATAAGACCGAAGGCTGAATCAAAATCATTACCCATAACAAAAAGTCCGTGATGAGCCCATACAACAGCATCATACTTTTTCATAAGCTCACTTGTTTTAAGTGCAATTTCTGCACCGCCGGGAATCATCCATTCAACAACACCAACACCCTTGGGGAAAACAACAGGACATTCGGTCATGCTCTGCCAAAGAACCTTTGAAAAAGCAGAATCTGTAAGAGGAAGAACAAATGTCATAGCAATGATATTTGTTGGGTGTGCATGATAGATAACACGGGCAGCACCGTTTGTTTCAGCAACCTTAACACTGTGATTAAGGAAGTGGCTCGGAAACTCACTTGTGGGACCGCCGCCGTTTACAAGACCCCATACGATTCTGTAGCTGTCACCTGCTTCATTGATTTCAAGGATGCAGATATTTTCTTCGGGTGCAAGACTCATATTGCGGAAATATTTGCCTGTGCCTGTTGACATAAAATATTCACCTGCAAGATTTTCTGCCTTAACGCCCATATTTACCCAAGGCTTGTCATAAGTAAACTCAGCCTTGCATTCTTCAACTTCTTCTTTTGTCATACGGTATGTAAGGTTGCCGCCGTTTCTTTCATGCCAGCCCTGATTCCAGCCGTCATCACAAACGCGAACAAAACCTTTTAATACTTTACTTTCTAAAACTCCCATATTTTACCTCTCCGTTTAAATTCATTTTAAAGGAGCCTGTTTAAAGGCTCCTACAATACAAGTTTATTTTATATCTAACAGGCTATAAAGTCAAGATATTTAGCCCTGTATTCCTGTCAAATAGATGAATTTTTTCATTTTTAACGGCAAGCTTAATTTCTTCTCCTACATTGATTTTATCTTCGTTATAAACTCGGGAAACAAGCTTTGATGAAAAGTAATCTGCATAAAGATAAGTTTCGCTTCCCATAGGCTCAGCTACTTCAACCTTTGCGGTAATGCAAGAATCAGGATTATTCTTGAGATAATTTGAATCAATAGTTAAATCCTCGGGTCTGATTCCCATAGTAAGCGGCATTTCGCCTAAAGATACAAGCTTTGAATTAAGCTTAGAATTTTCAACAGGAATTACAGTATCAGCAAGAACAAGTTGTGCTTTTCCCTTTACTGTTTCATTGGTGCAATTAACAAAATTCATAGCCGGTGAGCCTATGAAGCCTGCAACAAATTTATTAACAGGGCTTTTATATAAATTCTGCGGAGTGTCCACCTGCTGAACAATACCGTCTTTCATAACCACAATTCGGTCCGCCATTGTCATAGCCTCAGTCTGGTCGTGAGTAACATAGACAAATGTGGTTTCAAGCCTGCGGTGAAGCTTTGTAATTTCGGCTCTCATTGCCGTTCTGAGTTTGGCATCGAGGTTTGAAAGCGGCTCATCGAGCAAAAAAACATCAGGTGAGCGCACCATTGCTCTGCCAAGAGCAACTCGCTGACGCTGACCGCCTGAAAGAGCCTTTGGCTTGCGCTTTAAAAGGTGTTCAATATCAAGAATTCTTGCCGCTTCCGTTACCCTGCGCTCAATTTCGTCTTTTGGTACTTTTCTGAGTTCAAGACCAAATGCCATATTCTTATAAACGCTCATGTGAGGATACAGCGCATAGCTTTGAAACACCATTGCAATGTTTCTGTCCTTAGGGGCAATGTTGTTGACAACTCTCTCCCCTATTTTCAGCTCACCGTCTGTTACATCTTCAAGCCCTGCAATCATCCTTAGGGTTGTTGATTTACCGCAACCTGACGGACCTACAAGAATTATAAATTCTTTATTTTCAATTTCAAGGTTCAAATCGTTAACCGCTACCGTTCCGTCTGAATAGACCTTGGATATATTTTTTAATGAAATTCCAGCCATAAAATTACCCTTTCACTGCACCGGCAACGACGCCTTTAATAATATATTTTTGAGAAAAAAGATAGAAAAGAATTATTGGTATAATTGCAAGAACAAGCATCGCCATCATAGCGCCCATATCTATTGAGCCGTAGCCGCCCTTAAGATACTGAACTGCAATAGGAATCGTTTTATATTCACTGCCGATGAGAAGATACGGCAAAAGATAGTCATTCCAAATCCACATCGCATTTAAAATTGCAACTGTTATGCTCGTTGGCTTCAACACAGGAAAAACTACTCTGAAAAAAGTCTGCAAGGGTGAACACCCGTCAATCATTGCAGCTTCTTCAATTTCTGAAGGAATTGATTTAATAAAGCCTGAGAACATAAAAATTGAAAGTCCCGAGCCAAATCCGAGATAAATGAACACTAAGCCTAACGGGTTATCTAAAGAGAGCATATTGGCAGTTTTGGTGAGGGTAAACATTACCATCTGGAAAGGAACAATCATAGAAAACACAAAGGCATAATATAGAGCAGAAGTAAAGCGGCTTTTATGCCTTGTTATATACCACGCCGTCATCGAAGTAAAGATAACAATAGCTCCCACAGAAAGCACAGTTATAAAAAGTGACCAACCAAAAGCTGAAAAAAATCCTATTTTATCTATACCCTCAAAATAATTTTCAAGCCCGACAAAAGTATCTGCATCAGGCAACTCGAAAGGTGCGTCACTTATATAAAAGCGGCTTTTAAAAGAGTTATATAAAACAATGAGAATTGGAGCTACAAATACAACGCAAAATATTATCAGCAATGTATATGAAATTATTGTTGGAAATATGCGTCTTTTCATCAATGCTCCACCTCTCTTTTTCGGGTAAGAATAAGCTGGGTAAAAGAAATAACCGCTACAATCAAAAAGAAAATTACAGCCTTGGCCTGACCTACACCCTCCCAGCCGACTTTAGAATAGAAGGTATTATAGATATCAAGAGCCAGCATTGCCGTTTGCTGTGACGGTGCACCTGCGGTTAATGCAAGGTTCTGGTCAAAAAGCTTAAAGGAATTTGTCAAGGTTAAAAATGTGCAAATTGTTACACTGGGCATTACCAAAGGTAAGGTTACATTCTTGAGAGTCTGCCAACGGTTTGCGCCGTCAACCTTTGCGGCCTCCTGCAGGTCTGATGGTATATTCTGAAGCCCTGCGATGTAAATTACCATCATATAACCGATTAACTGCCAGTTAAGAAGAATCACAAGCCCCCAAAAGCCGTAAGCCGGGTCATAAGTTATAGTTACACCGAAAAATTTCAGAACACCGTTTATAATCAACTGCCAGATATAACCGAGAACTATACCGCCGATTAAATTCGGCATAAAAAATATAGTTCTGAAAATGTTTGTACCTTTAAGACCTTTTGTAAGCAGGTTTGCCAAAGCAAAAGCTATTATATTGATGCTGATAACGGAAACGACGGTGAATTTAACCGTAAACCACAAGGCATTTAAAAAGTCATCATTTGAAAATGCTTTGATATAATTTGATATACCTGTCCACTGTGCATCAAGGATTGTTGTAAATTCCGTAAACGACAGGAAAACTCCCAACAAAAAAGGAATTACAAAAGCAATCAGAAACGCCGCCAGAGTTGGCAGAACAAATATCGGAAAATACTTTTTTAAGCTCATAAATTCACCGCCTGAAATAATTTATGCCCGTTCTTTTTTCCAGGAATTCACAACTGCTTCTCTGACATAATCCCAGTTCTTTGTGCCCTGAATATATTCTAAAATTGCATCGCTGAATGAGTTTTTAAACTCCTGACTCGGAAATGAATTAAATGTCCATTCTATGGTTTCAACATCTCTGCCCATCCAATCAAGCACTTCTCTTGCCAACGGGTCCTCAGGTGTTTCATCGTCATCGAAAGTGTTAAACGGAGTTATAAATTCAAGCTTTTCGGTAACATATTTTTTGCCTGTTTCGCTTGAAAATAACCATTCAAGAAAGTCGATTGATGCCTGCTGTTTCTCCTTGGAAGCCTTTGAATTGATTGCAAGATAATTTTCTGTACCGATGCAGATACCTTGATTTTCTTCACCCTCAATATCCATATAAAGAGGAAGATAGCCGATATTATCTGCATCAACCTTGTTTCCGCCGACCTTTGAAATTTCTGCCCACGCCCAGTTACCGTTTTGTACCATTGCTGCCTTTCCTAAAGCGAACTCTGACATTGAATCGTTAACTGATTTACCTGAAAGCAAGCCTTTTTCACTTACTGAATTGTTGACATACAAATCAAGAAGATTTTTATAATTGCTGTGGTATTTAAACTCTGTTTCCTTAGCGTTGTATGCTGTGGAATTTGTGCTTACCTCAGAATTCTTTTCTTTCATTTCGTAATAAAAAGGAACGCTTGCAAGGTGAGAATCCCATCTCCATGATTCGCCGCCTGACATTGATGTTGAAGCAAAAACGCCGTCGATTCCAAGCTTACTTTTGTTTTTTGTCATATCTTCAACAACAGCTTTAAGCTTTTCAAAGTTATTGATTTCTTCAACAGAAGAAACATCTGTTGCTTTTTCGGGCAAATTAAAATATTTGTCCATAATATTGCCGTTGTAGATAATTCCGTAGCCCTCAATTACATAAGGAATACCAAAAACACCGTCACCGTCTGTAACAGCTAAATCCTTATCAATGAGATATGAATAGAGCTTTGTATCTTTTAAATCAAGGCAGTAATTCTTCCAGCCCTGATATCCTACAGGTCCGTTAATCTGAAAAATTGTGGGAGCTTCACTTTTTGCAATTTCGGATTTAAGTGTTGTTTCATAAGTGTCGCTGGCGGCAGTAACCACCTTAACCTTAACGCCTGTTTCTTTTTCATATACACTTGCAATTTCATTATAAACCTCTGAAACCTCAGGCTTAAAATTCAAGAAATAGATTTCATTAGCATTTTTATTTGTATCGTTGGTTTGTGAATTACTGTTGCTACCGCAAGAGGCAAACAAAAGCATCATTACGGCACATAGCATAACTGCAATTATTCTTTTCATAACAATTCTCCGTTTCGGATGTAAATTTGCATTTGCATAATTATTCTGTTATAATAAATCAAAATTATACTTTTGAAAGGAAAATATATATGATTAAACATATTGTTTTTTGGAAAGTCCGTGATGATGAAAACAAACAAAAGAATATGGAAAATATGAGAAAAATTTTAACTGATTTAGTGGGTGTTGTACCCGGTCTTATCAGCGCAGAGGTTGGATTTAACTACAACCCTAACGGATATGACATTGCTCTTTATTCAGTTCTTGAAAGCAAAGAAGCACTTGACGGATATCAGGTGCACCCTGCTCACCTTGAGGTTAAAAAGTTTGTTCATTCGGTTATTACAGACAGAGCAGTTGCAGATTATGAGATATAAAAAAGAACCGCCTAAGCGGTTCTTTTATTTTAGCTTCAAGATTGTGTTGTAATCATCTATTCCGTAATTTCCTGCAGAATGCTTTAAAATTTCTTTTAAATCAGCAGGCTTTCCGTCAAATCCCTTAACTTTAATCTTTTTAAGTACAGGGTTGATTCTGTTAAGAAAGTTAATAAAAACATCACCGTGCGCAGTGCCTTCAACAAAGGTCTGATTCCCCTCAAAAACACCTCTTACAAGGCGTGCTATGTAATTTTTCAAAAGCTCTTTTCTGATTGATTTATCGCATTTTATAAAAAGTAATCTGCTGAGTGTGCCGACAGTGAGCTTATCAAAAAGCTTGCCTAAAATTTTCACCACAGGGAACAGGGCTTTTTTATCACCAATACCGAATTTTCCCAACACCCTTGCGGGGTCGGTTTTCATATCTTCAAGGATATTCAGAATCATACTGTCAAACAGGTCAATAAGATACTGTTGGCAGGTTTTGCCGTTTGTGTCCCATTCAAAATCAGGGCAAGGAATACTTTTAATCTGAGCTGTGAAATCATCGCTCAAAGTGACATGCCTTATTATAGCAGGGTGAGCAATAACAGAGCTTGTGCAGACATCATAAAGCTTGTTTCCGTTGGTACTTATAAACTCATTTATACTCTGATTGTGCATATGACCGGTAAAAACAAGGTGAATCCCCTCGTCTGCCATCAGATTAACAACTTCGTATGAATTCTTTTGATATGTTGACGAAATAAGAGAAAACAGCGGCTGACCCGGAAGAAGCGGATAATGATTCATTGCAAAAAGAAGCTGGTTATCATCCCTTGCGGACTTCGCTTGAGTGCGAATCCATTCAAGCTGTTCATCATCAAAGAATTTCTGGTTTTCATAATCGTTATTTAGTGCCATAAGACGAACACCGTCGCCTAACTGAACAACATAAGAAAGATGCTTCTTATCAACTGCTATTGCCTGTGAAAACCCGAAATCATAATATAAGTCGAATATATCCATTCGGTCAATAGGCTCAACGGATATTCTTTCACCGCCGTTATAGGCAAATGGTTCTTTATTTACATCGTGGTCTGCAGAAACAACAAAAACCTGCTTACCCGAAGCCTTTAATTCATTTAATAGCTCAATAAATTCCAGATGACTTTCTTTTTCACCGTTAAAGGATAAATCACCTGCTATGAGAACAATGTCAGCTTCATCGGCTTCTTTCAGCCAATCAATCACACTGCGGTTAATTGCCTGAGTTTCGGCATAGCACTTTTGCTCAAAGCGCATAAATTCATCATAGCCCTTGCCGTAGGCACCAAGGCTGTTTTTAAAATAATGAGTATCGGTTATCAAGTAAAACTTAAGCTGCTTCATATCATCACCATAACAGAAAGCTCCCATGAAATGAAAGGTTCACGGGAGCTGATTTTATTATTCTTCGGGCATTTCCCAGTTATGCCATACTGCCTGAACATCATCGTTATCTTCGAACATTTCAAGCATTTTGTTCATATTCTTGATATCGTCTTCACTTTCAAGCTTTGTGTAAGTGCTGGGAACATACTCAACCTCTGCTGAAAGGAATTTATAGCCCTTTTCTTCAAGAGCATCTCTGATTGCACCAAGGTCGTTAGGCTCAGTTCTGATGTCAAAAATTCCGTCGTCTGTAAGAAAGTCTGATGCACCTGCTTCAAGAGCATCTTCCATAAGCTTTTCTTCATCAACATCTTCTGCTTCAATGGTTATTACACCCTGGCGGGTAAATAAAAATGAAACACAACCTGACTGGCCCATATTTCCGCCGTATTTATCGAAATAATGGCGAACATCGCCTGCAGTACGGTTACGGTTATCTGTAAGAGCTTCAACAATAACAGCGATACCTGAAGGGCCGTAGCCTTCATATACGATATCCTCATAATTATCTGTGCTGCCCTCGCCTGCTGCCTTTTTGATAATTCTTTCAATGTTATCATTAGGAACGTTATTTGACTTAGCTTTTGCAATAACATCCTTAAGCTTTGTGTTTACTGTTGGGTCGGGGCCGCCTGATTTAACGGCAACGGCAATCTCACGGCCGATTTTAGTGAAAATCTTGGCGCGCTGATTGTCGGTCTTTTCTTTCTTTCTTTTAATCGTGCTCCATTTTGAATGTCCTGACATAAAATCACCTTTAAATAAAATTTCAACTCAAACATTATATAACAATAATCCCCGAGTGTCAAGCACTCAGGGATATGATAATCAAGAATCCGATGCAGGCGGAGCTTTAAAGCCCTCGCCGAAAATTTCTCTCGCTTCGGTAATAACCGTGAAGGTATGAGGGTCGGCTTTTTTAATAATTTCCCTGACCTTCGAAACCTCGTGACTGCGAAGAACGATAATGAGCATATTCTTCTTATCGCCCGTGTATCCGCCTTCAACAGGAACTATGGACACACCTCTTGTCATCTGCGAAGTGATTGCACTTGTAATCTTGTGTGCATTATCGGTAAACACAAGAAGCATTTTACCGTTACCTGCACCATAAGTTACATAGTCAACCACCTTGGAGCTTACAAAAATCAGAATTGCGGCATAAAGGGCACTTTCTGCGCTTTTAAACACAATAGCGGCCGCTATAACAACCATTGCATCAAAAATCATAATAAGCTTACCCATTGAATAATGTGGCAAAATCAGCTTAAAGAGGCGCATAATGATGTCAGTTCCGCCTGTTGTGGAATCTCTTAAAAATGCCATTGAAAGACCGAATCCGCACAACGCGCCGCAGAAAATGCAGGCAAGGAGCGTATCACCCTCATAGGTAGGAATAATTCCTTTATTGATGAGAGTTGTCATTGCATCCATAATGAATGACAAAATTGTAGTAACCCAAAGAGTTTTAACGGTAAATTTTTTGCCAATAAATATCCAGGCTAATATAAAAAGCGGAATATTAAGAGCGAAGTTTGTAATACCGATTGGGGTATTTATAAGGTAATTTATAATTATTGCAACACCCGTCATACCGCTTTGAGCAATGTTATTGGGTACAGCAAAAATCGTAACACCTGCCGCATAAGAAATACAGCCCACAAGCCAGAAAAGATTATCAACGAGCAAAGTAAGAGCTTTTTGCTTTTTATCAGTCATCCTTATTACACCCCTTAATAAGCTCATAGAGTTCTACAATTCTTGAAAGCTGATTTGTTAAGTATAAGTAGCCGAACACCGCTTCAAGCCCTGTTGCCTTATGATAGTCACCGGTGGTGGCATTTTTGGCAATATGGCCTGATTTTGCATTTCTGCCGCGTTTGTAAACAGCCTGCTCTTTTTCAGTAAGAAGAGGTAAAATTTCTGTAATTGCCTTTGCCTGAGCAGAGGCTTTTACCTTTTTAACAGCTAAAGAATGCAAATCATTCGCAGGACGGTTGGCATCACAGATTATTTCTTCTCTTACCAGAAGGTCATACACAGTGTCACCTATAAAAGCAAGAGTAAGCGGGCTTAATAAATCGGCATCCACACCTGTTTTTGACAAAAATCTTTCCATACAAACCGCACCTTAGAAAACAAAGTCGAATTCTAAATCATAAATCGAAACTGTATCGCCCTCTTGAATACCTTTTTCAACAAGAGCGTCAATTATACCTGTTGTCTGCAAAACTCTTTGAAAATACTGCAATGATTCATAGTCGTCAAGGTCTGTTCTCTGAAGAATTTTGAGAAGCCACTCTGCCTCAACATAATAGACATTTTCATCAACAACAATATTGAACTTGCCGTTATTGTTCTTAACAAAGAATTCAGCAGGAATTTCTTCCTTTTCAAATCTTTTAACAGGAGGAAGTGTAGCAAGCTTAGCCGCAACAGCATTTACAATTTCTTGCGTACCCTCAACAATGGGAGCACACATTGTAAAATACTGATAGCCTTTTTCTTTGAAATACTTTTCAAGCCTTTCAAGCTGTTCATCAGTTGCAAGGTCAATTTTATTACCCACAACAATCTGCTCACGCTCAGCCAATTCAGGGTTGAATTTCACAAGCTCCTGATTGATTTTTTCAAAATCTTCAATAGGGTCTCTGCCCTCACTGCCTGCAGCGTCAACAATATGAACGAGAAGTCGGCATCTTTCAACATGCTTTAAAAACTCGTGACCTAAGCCGATACCTTCACTTGCACCCTCAATAAGACCCGGAATATCAGCCATTACAAAGGAATTGCCCTCACCTAAGCTGATAACACCAAGAACTGGAGTTAGGGTGGTAAAATGATAGTCTGCAATAATAGGCTTTGCTTCACTTACAACAGATATGAAAGTGGACTTGCCTACATTAGGGAATCCTAAAAGGCCTACATCTGCAAGAAGCTTTAATTCAAGTGAAACCTCCCACTCTTCACCGGGAGAACCGTTTTTGGCAAATCGCGGTGCCTGACGGGTTGCGGTTGCAAAATGGGGATTTCCCCAACCGCCTTTACCGCCCTTGGCCGCAATGAAAACATCGTCATCAGACATATCCGCCATGATTTTTCCGCTGTTAACTTCACGGATAACTGTTCCTCTCGGAACACAGATGACTAAATCTTCACCTTTTCTGCCGTTTCTTCTTCCTGTTGAGCCATTCTGGCCGTTAGGAGCTTTATATTTTCGCTTATAGCGAAAATCAGAAAGGGTGGCGAGATTGTCATCAACCTTAAACACTATATCTCCGCCCTTGCCGCCGTCGCCGCCGTCAGGGCCGCCTGAGGCAATATACTTCTCACGGTGAAATGCAACTGCACCGTTACCGCCATCGCCTGCTTTTATTTTAATTTTCGCTATATCAACGAACATAACTAATACCTTTCAGAAATTATAATTTTGCTCTTGCTTCTTTAATGTTTGCAACAAATTTCTTTGCTGTTTCTGTTATCAAAGCATAGTCGCCTGTTTTGGCACCTGCAGTAAGAGAGCCGCCAGCCCCCACAGCAACAGCACCGGCTTTAATCCATTCACCAACATTTTCAGCAGTAACGCCGCCTGTAGGCATCATTTTTGCATAAGGAATAGGACCTTTAATATCTTTGATAATCTTCGGTCCGTACAAATCGCCCGGGAACACCTTAAGAATGTCTGCACCTGCTTCCATAGCCATAACGCCCTCACGGACAGTCATAATACCCGGCATAACAGCAACTCTGTAGCGGTTGCACATTTTAACGGTATCAAGGTCAAAATAAGGGCTAACGATATAATTAGCACCGCTGAGCATAGCAATTCTTGCTGTTGGTGCATCCATAACGGTGCCTGCACCGAGAATGATATCCTCAGGGCTGTATTTTTTAGCTAAAGCTTCGATTACCTTATCTGCATGAGGAACTGTGAAAGTAAGCTCAATAGCGGCTACTCCGCCCTCCATACAAGCGTCAACAATTCTCTCAGCCTCATCTGTTGTTTCTGCTCTAACAACTGCAACAATACCGCAGTCCTGAATTCTGGTTAAAATCTGCTCTTTATCCATAAAAATCAAACCTTTCTTTTTTTATTAAAGCTACTACCCCTGCTGTTAACAGGGGTATAAATAAATCTGATTATCTCTGAACTCGTGCGCCTGCACCGCCGACAATTCTTTCAACCTCAGCCTTAGATGCCATTGAAGTGTCACCGGGAGTTGTCATAGCTAATGCGCCGTGAGCAACACCGTAATTGACTGCCTGCTGAGCATCGCCCAACTCCATAAGACCGTAAACAAGACCTGAAGCGAAGCTGTCACCGCCGCCAACACGGTCAAGTATTTCAAGACCCGGCATTTCAAGTCCGTTATAAATCTTGCCCTCTGACCAGCAGATAGCACTCCAGTCATTGACTGTAGCGGTTTTAACTGTACGCAATGTTGTGGCAATAACCTTAAAATTCGGATATACTTTAACGGCATTTTCTACCATTTTATAATAACCGTCAATATTAAGCTCCTTGAGGTTTTCATCATTGCCTTCAACCTCAAGACCGAGGCAGGCTGTAAAATCCTCTTCATTGCCAATCATAACGTCAATATACTTAGCAATTTCTTTATTAACTTCCTGAGCTCTTGCCTGACCGCCTATATCCTTCCACAATGACGGACGGTAGTTAAGGTCATAGGAAACTATAGTGCCGTATTTTTTGGCACACTTAACAGCTTCAATTACAACCTGAGCAGTTGTATCTGAAAGAGCTGCAAAAATTCCGCCTGTATGAAGCCAGCGAACACCGAGAGTGCCGAAGATATACTCCCAGTCAATATCGCCAACCTTAAGCTGAGAAGCGGCAGTATTGCCTCTGTCTGAAACACCAACAGCACCTCTGATACCATAGCCGCGCTCTGTGAAGTTAAGGCCGTTTCTTACACTTCTGCCGATACCGTCATATTTAACCCATTTAACAAGAGAGGTATCAACTCCGCCCTGAAGCATAAAATCTTCAACAAGACGGCCTATTTCATTATCTGCAAGAGCCGTTACAACTGCAGTTTTAAGGCCGAAGCATCTGCGAAGTCCTCGGGCAACATTGTATTCACCGCCGCCCTCCCAGGCTCTGAAGCTGCGGGTAGTTTTAATTCTGCCTTCACCCGGGTCGAGTCTTAACATAACCTCGCCCAAAGACAGCATATCAAATGTGCAATCTTCTCTCTTTTTAACATTTAAATTCATAATAACGACCTCTCCTTATTATAAAATTTCATACGGAATGTTGTTTGTTTTGGCATAATCTTCAGCCGGTGAATCTGCTGATACATAAAGTACAACTTTATCGGGGTTTGATTCATCATAAATGCTTACTATTTCTTTACCGAATTCGGTCACAGATGAAGGAATTGTAATATCATGAAGATTATCCATATCATAGAAAGCGTAATCCTTAATAACCTTGACAGTTTCAGGCATTTCAATATAAACAAGATATGCAGTTTCTCTGAAAGCTTCAGCACCGATTTCAGTAACTCCGTTGGGAACTATGAAATCAAACATACCGTCACAGCAGGTAAATGCACCGTCAGGAATTGATGTAATAGTATTATCGGGAATTGTAACTGTTTCAAGAGTAATGCAGTTAGCAAAGCAGTATTTACCTATTGATTCAATAGATTTGCCAAGTTCAACACTTTCAAGCATAACTGATTTATAAAAGCTGTAATCACCGATAGTTTTAAGAGTTGCGGGGAAGCTGACGCTTGTTAAATTTTCAGCATTACTGAAAGCGTAAGAAGCAACATTTTCAGTGCCCTCAGGGATTGAATAAGCAATCTGTGAGCTTCCGCAAGGATAAGCAACAAGAGTCTTTTTATCTGCTGTGTAGAGTACATCATCAACAGAGATATAGTTTGCACAGTCTTTAATTCTGTAAGCAACAATTTTTTTACATTCATTAAAAGCAGTTGCCGAAATTTCTTTTAAAGTTGACGGAAGTGAAACAGCACCGATTGCATCTCTGTTTGCAAAGGCATAAGCACCGATTTTTTCAACCTTAGAAAAGTCAACTTCAACAATATAATCAGCCAATTCAACATCAGACTGAGTGGTATCTTTATAAAAAGCATAATTTCTGATTGATTTTACGCTTTCATTGATTTTGATTTTATCTTCGCCTTTGCCGTAAGGATAGTCAACCAATTCATCACCTTTGAAGGAGTATAAAATACCGTCAGCAACTCTGAAGTTAGTATTACCCGGCGCTAATTTAATTTCTTTTAGCATATTACAGCCTGTGAACACCTGATAACCGTATCTTTCAAGAGAAGAGGACAAGGTTATGTCACTAAGGCTCTTACAGCGCATAAAGGCAGCATCGCCAATCTGAACAACAGAATCGGGAACTGTGACTTTTTTGACTGAAAGGCAATAGTCAAAGGCATGGGCGCCGATGGTTTTAAGAGTTGAGGGCAAATTGATTTCAGCCAATGCGGGACATTCATAGCAAGCATAGTCGCCAATTTCAGTAATGCCCTCCGGGAAGTTGAGCTTATTAAGCTTATCACAGCCGTCAAAAGCGTGCTCTTTAATAGAAGTTACACTTGACGGAAGTGAAATTTTGACAACATCTTCATTATTGGCAAAAGCATAACCGCCGATTGTTTCTACACCGCTCGAAACTGTAATAGTTTCTTCCAGTTTACCCGAAGGATAGTGAAGCAGGCTTTTTCCGTCTTTTGAATAGATTGCTCCGTCTTCACTTTTATAAACAGGATTACCCTCAGCAACGGTGTAAATGGTGGTGGTAGTACAACCTGAAAAAGCTGACGGAGAAATGTAAACAACACTCTTCGGAATATCTACAATATCAATAGCAAGCACACTTATACCGATAGCATTATCACCGATACCTTTAACAGGCTTACCCCCAAGGCGTGACGGGATATTGACTCTGAAGTCTTCGCCGAAATATTCAGTTATAATGGTGTAATCCTCATACACTTCGTATCTGAATGCTTCGTTTTTCTCTTCGGAAATGAATACAGACTCTTCAAGCCCTGAACCGTCATAGTCAGTATCTCCGCAAGCGCACAAGGCAACAACAAGCAAAGCACAGATTAAAAGCGATATAAATTTTCTTACTGCTTTCATTGAATCAATCCTTTTGGCAATCGCCGTTATGTTTTCTTCTGTTTTTATAAAAATCTATCATTGTGGGGTCAGTAATCAACCGAGCAAGTTCATATAAATGGCGGGAGTAAAAGAATATTATAAACAAAACTCTATTTTTAAAATTAATTAATTCATCTTTCGCTACAAATGAAATCCACTTACTTCCAATCCTTTTACATTCATTTAATACTTTATTTTCCGATTTAGTACCAATGCATAAAGTACGGAGTACAAATAAATATTTATATAGGAAAATCAAAATTTGATTTAAGAGAAGCCGTTTTGATTTTTCTCTTAATAAATCTTCACAAAACACTGAATAAGCCTCTAAAGTATTCGGCATGTTTTCATCAAACCCAATTCTTGTTGCTGAACCTTGTCTGAGATAATAATAATATAAAGTCTCATCAACATAGCACGCTTTGTTTACTTTTTTTAGCAGATTAAAGAAAAACAAAGTATCCTCTGACCTACTTAAGGTTTCATCAAATCTGTTTGAAGAAACTAAATGTTTAGAATAAATCTTATTACAACTAGATAATAAACAGATTTGTTCAACTGACTTAAAAAGCTCTTCTAAACCAATATCTTTACTTTCATATGAAGTAATATTTCCACTTGTATAGTCTTTTTTATCAGTTACAAGCACATTGCATACAGAAATCTGCATAGATAAATCTACCAATCCCACAAGCATAATTTCAACTGCCTGCGGGTGGAGGAAGTCGTCACCGTCTACAAACATGACATACTCCCCCTTGAACATATCAAGTCCAAGATTTCTTGCGGATGAAACTCCCCCGTTTTCCTTATAGACATATATTATTCTGCTGTCTTTTTCAGAAAATGACTTGATAACATCAGCGCTTCTGTCCGTACTTCCGTCGTCAATGCACAAAATTTCAAGGTTACGGTAAGTCTGATTAACAAGACTTTTTAAGCAGTTATCTATATACCCTTCCAGGTTATAAACAGGTACAATTATGCTGACTAAGGCATTCACAAAATCACCTCAAAATTATACTCCCGAATACGCGTTAAATCCGCCGTCAACGGCAATTGTTGTGCCGGTAACAAAGCCTGAATACTCTTTGTCACAAAGGAACAAAAGCGCACCTGAAAGCTCCTCAGGCTCACCAAAACGCTTCATAGGTGTGGCGGCAAGAATTTTGCCTGTTCTGGCTGTCGGTGTGCCGTCTTCATTCCAAAGAAGAGCTTTATTCTGCTGAGTTGAGAAAAATCCCGGAGCAATAGCATTTACTCTGATGCCCATATCAGCAAAGTGAACTGCCATAAACTGAGTAAAGTTTGCAACAGCAGCTTTAGCTGCAGAATAAGCAGGGATTTTTGTAAGGGGTCTGAAAGCGTTCATTGAAGTTACCATAATGATACAGCTGTCATCCTTAACTGCCATATCCTTAGCAAAAACCTGAGTAGGAATAAGTGTACCGAGGAAATTGAGATTAAATACAAATTCAATGCCTTTCGGGTCAAGGTCAAAGAAGGTTTTTACATCGTCATTCTTTTCAATAAGGTCAATCTCTTCAAGTGTTTCCTTGGTAGTTGTTCCTCTGGGATTATTTCCGCCTGCTCCGTTAAGAAGAATATCACAAGTTCCAAGCTTTTCATTGATAATTTTTCTTGCTTTATTCATGCTTTCAGTTTCAAGAACATTACAGCCGACAGCTATAGCCGTACCGCCGTCTGCAACAATTTCATCAGCAACAGCCTGTGCCGCCTGCTCATTAAGGTCAAGAACAGCAACCTTAACCCCCTGCTTTGCCAATGTCTTTGCAAAACCGCTGCAAAGAACTCCGCCGCCGCCTGTAACTACGGCAACTTTATTTTTAAGATTTTCATGAACGAACATAATCAAATTCCTTTCAATTATCTTGATTTTTCGCAAGCTTCCCACAAACCATTAAGGTAAGCAGCACCCAAAGCTCTGTCAAAAAGTCCGTATCCCGGACGGGCAACCTCACCCCAAATCATTCTGCCGTGGTCCGGTCTGATATATCCGTCAAAGCCCGCATCCTGCAACGCTTTAACAATTTCACACATATCAAGTGAACCTGCTTCTGAAAGATGAGCGGTTTCGTTAAACCAGCTTTCTCTGATTTTAACATTGCGAAGGTGAGCAAAATAAATTCTGTCACCCACTTCTCTAATCATTGCCGGCAAATCATTGCTTGCACTTGCACCCAATGAGCCAGTGCAGAAGGTCAGTCCGTTACATGGGCTATCAACAAGCTTGAGAAAACGTCTGATATCTTCAATATTTTTAATTATTCTGGGAAGACCGAAAATATCCCATGGTGGGTCATCCGGGTGAATTGCCATTTTTACATCGCACTCTTCGCAAACAGGGATAATTTCTTCAAGGAAATGCTTTAAATTGTTCCACAAATCCTCTGCCGTAATACCCTTATACTTTTCAAAAAGCTCTTTAATTTCACCCATACGCTCGGTTTCCCAGCCGGGCATAGCATATCCGTTTGAATTATCATCAATTTCGCGGAACATATCCTCGGGGCTCTTGCCTTCAATCTGCTTGCCGTTATAGCAAAGGCAGGTTGAGCCGTCACCCATATCCATAGCAAGGTCTGTTCTTGTCCAGTCAAACACAGGCATAAAGTTATAGCAGATAACCTTAACACCTGCTTTTGCAAGGTTTCTGATACAAGCCTTGTAATTTTCTATATATTTCTCAGCACTGGGAAGACCTAATTTAATATCCTCGTGTACATTAACACTTTCGATACACTCCATTGTAAGGCCTGCGGCTTCAATTTCTTTTTTCATATCCATAATCATATCAAGTGGCCACACTTCGCCTGCCGGAAGCTTGTGCAGAGCAGGAACTACGCCTGCAACACCGGGGATTTGCTTAATTTGTTCAAGGGTTACGGTATCTTTTTCGGCACCGAACCAGCGTATTGTCATTTGCATGATAATACCATCCTTTCAAATTATTTTACAAAATCTTTCATTACAATAGTCTTGCCGCTTTTTGATGATTCATATACAGCGAGAAGCTCATAAACAGCTCTGCTCGCCTCTTTAGCATTTATAAAGAACGGCTTGTCCGCTCTTACACAGTCGTAAAAATCAGAAATGAGATGGGTATGACTGTCACCCCATTCTTTTTTGCCCACAAAATCTGATTCTGATTTTTGTGAGAAAATCACCTGAGCACCGTTGTCTATTTTATAGACAGTGCTTCCCTCAACACGGACAACCGCCTTCTCACAAGTAATTTCAACTATCGGGTCAGAGTTTGAGCCTGCCGCATTTGTTGCAAAATAAACTGCTCTTGAACCGTCTGTGTAAGTAAAATATACACTTGCGGTATCTTCAACCTCTATAGTTTCTTTTAAGTGGAAATTTGAAATATGTCCCTCTACGGTATCCGTCGTCTTTCCACACAGATACTGCATAAGGTCGTGAGTATGAATTGCCTGATTTATAAGCACTCCTCCGCATTCCTGCGCCCAGGTGCCGCGCCACTCATCGGCATTATAATAATCTTCATCACGTCGCCAGGTCACAACTGCTCTTGCACTCTTAACATCACCGTATTTTTTACTTTCAATCAGTTCTTTTGCAAAAACAACTGAGGAATTATATCTGTTCTGAAAGCAAACTGCAACCTTGCCGTTTGACTTTTCTTCAGCTTTAATAAGCTGTTTTAATCCATCCGCAGATGTTCCGCAAGGCTTTTCGAGCACAACATTTATATTCCTTTTAAGAGCCTCAACAGCCATTTCAACATGAAGATAATGAGGCGTGCAGATATGAACAACATCGGGCTTTTCATTATCTAACATTTCAATGTAGTCATAATATGCCCTGCAATTGTTATCCTGAGCCGCACGGTCTGCCCTTTCGGGAACAATATCTGCAACAGCCGTTAATTCTATGTCTTTATCTTTTAATACATTTATGGCATTCAGGTGGCATTTTGAAATGCCACCACAGCCAACAAGATTTATTTTCATTTGGAAATACCCCGATTAACGACTCAGAATGTACTGCTCATATCCTTTTCAACTGTTTCAACAACATTCTCTTTAACCTTTGAAGTTGCAACTCTCTTCTGAAGCTCAGCATAAAATACATCTTCATCAACAGGAAGTGATACAGCTTCATCGGTCCAGCTTGAAAGATGAGCCGCATTTGAAATCATAAGACCTCTGATACCCTCAGTACCGTTGGCAACCAGCGGAGTTCCGTTGAGAATATGTGAAGAAAATGCATTGAGAACACCTGAATGCTGTTCATTAAGACCATCAGTTTCAACTTCAATTTTAGTAGTGCCGATATCAGTAAATCCTTTATCGCAGTTTTTGCAGTTATCACTGATTGGTGTATCAAGAACTGTAAGAGTAAGGGTCTCGGAATTTTCGCAAACAAGCTTAGCCTTGTCCATAGTGATTTCAAAACGGTTAGTACCCGGGTAATCACCAGTTGTGGTGATAAATACGCCTGTTGCACCGTTTGGATATTCAGCATAAATTGTAACATCATCTTCAACTTCAATGTCGTGCCATTTTCCGTTATGGCAGAAAGCACGGATTTTTGAAGGCATACCGCAAATCCACTGCCACAAGTCAAGCTGATGTGGGCTCTGGTTAAGAAGAACGCCGCCGCCTTCACCTGCCCAGGTTGCACGCCATCCGCCTGAATTATAATAAGCCTGTGTTCTGTACCAGTCTGTAATAATCCAGTTCACACGGCGGATTTCACCGTATTCACCGCTGTCAACAATTTCTTTAATCTTTCTGTAGACACAGTTTGTTCTCTGATTGAACATCATAGCAAAAACCTTGTCGCTCTTTTCGGCGGCCTCATTCATTTCACGAACCTGCTTTGTGTAAACACCTGCAGGCTTTTCTGAAACAACATGGAGATTTTTGCTAAGTGCTTCCATAACAAGTGGCGGGTGGAAATAGTGAGGAGTACAAATTACAACTGCATCAACCTCGCCGCTGTCCATCAATTCAGAAGCACTGTTATATCTCTTTGCCCAAGGAAGATTTTCCTCAGCCCATTCAAGCTTTTCGGGAACGATATCTGCCACTGCGGTAATACGCATATCTTTGATTTTACCGTCGAGGAAATTTCTTGCGTGAGATGTACCCATATTACCCATACCGATAATACCGAATCTGATTGGCTGAGCTTCTTTTGCAACCTTGTGCATAGCATCTGCGGCAGCCTTGAATGATTCTGCGTGAGAAGCATAAACATTCTTTTCCATCATTTTTTCAGTAGCATCGTCAGCTTCAAGATTTGAAAGACCGTCAAACACCTTGAGATGAGGCTCAAGAGAAAGAACTCTTACACCGTCTTTCTGAGCAAACATTTTAAGAAGAGCAAGCACATTGCCGTCACCCTCACCTGAAGGAACAACCGTACCGCCATCAAAAAGAGCATCCTTAACATGGAAATATTCAATCTTATCGCCGATAAGCTCATAAGCCTTAAGAGTATCAACTCCGCACTGAACAAAGTTTGACGGGTCAAAAACACCAAGAAGGTTATCACAAGCACGAAGAACATCGTTCATTCTTTCACCGGTGTCGCCGTAAACATCCTTTTCATTTTCAAGGCAAGGGATAACACCCTGCTCTGTGGCATAATCTGCCATAGCTTTTACTCGACGGATAACCTCGTCTTTATATTCTTCATGACTTTCTCCTTTTGTGAAGAAGAAAGAGAAAATTCTTATGTATTTTGCATCAAGTGCCTTAGCAACAGCAACTGTATTTTTAAACTTTTCAAAATGAGGCTCAAAATCGTCGGTAATTTCAATTTTACCGTAGCCTGAACCGATTGAAGCAACCTTCATTCCCTGCTCATCAATCTCTTTTTTCATAGCTTCCGCTTCTTCAACAGTGAAGTCATTGATAGACTTATCACCAAAACCGCGAAGCTCCATATGTGTAATTCCGTTTGCTTTGCAGGCCGCCATCTGACCGCCGATTGTGGTTTCTCCGGATTCATCACAGAATGCGGAAAAAATAAAATGTGCCATTACTATCCTCTCCCTTTGGAGTAAATTTGCAACCATAGTTGCGTACATTAAAATAATATCACAAAACTGCAACAAATGGAATAGAAAATCATAAGAAATATTAGAAATTTTTTGCTTTTTTACATAAGAAAAAGCCGACACAACAAGATGTATCGGCTAAAATAAATCATATAAAAGCATTGAAGTTTGCTCTGATATAATCAGAAGTTCTTTTCAAGACTGCTTCTTTTTCTTTTTTCATAAAATCACAATACTGACTGTCAAGTGAATTCACCTTATTTTCATCATAAGAAACATCTTCATTATTATCGTCAAGCATTACAAATTGAGAGGAGAAAATCTCAGCAAGTTCACCGCCGATAACATCCTTAACAGCCCTTTTAGCTATAGACGTAAGAGGCTCACCGTTAGCTCTGAAAAAGTCAGAGAGCGTGGTGTACTTACTGTCTTCAAAAACATAATTTAAAGCGTAGATGTTTTGCTTAACCTCATTGAGCTTCATAAATTCTTCGTTCATATCGGGAAGCTTTTCTATAGACATCTGAACATTAGCGGCAAAGCCGAAAATAAGGCGTTCATCGTCAATAGCGGGGTCTGTCAGCAAACTCTCACGGAGAACTCTGAACTGATTGCGAAGAGCCTTTTCTTTTTCAAGCTGAGCTATGATTTTTTCACGCTCTTCTTTGCGCTTTTGCCCCGAAACAATAGCTTTAATCCAAACAAAAACTGTAAGACCTATAAGCACAACAAACACCGGAACAAGATACCAATGCTGTGAAATATAACTTAAAAAATCAGCCATTTTAACCTCCGAATTATAACAGTGATTTATAAATATCACCTTTTTTAAAGCCCGTAAGCTTTGCGGCATTTTTGGCGGCTTCACTGGTGCTCATACCGCTTTCAATGCTCTTTTTGGCAAGCTCTATTGCGTCCTCAAGAGTGAGCTCTTCTTCTGCCAAGGACTCTTCTTTACCCTTTAAAATCAGCACCATTTCACCCTTTAAGCCACCGTCACCGTAAAGGCGGACAGCTTCATCAAGGGTGGTTTTAATAACCTGCTCGTGAATTTTAGTAAGCTCTCTGACAATCGCGATTTCTCGGTTGCCGAAGACCTTATTCATATCCTTAAGAGTTGCGGCAAGCTTATGAGGAGCTTCATAAAAAATCATTGTTCTTGCTTCATTTCTCAATGAATCAAGGTGCTGAGCTCTGCCGGGTTTATTAACACTGAGAAAGCCCTCAAAGGTAAATCTGCCTGACGGTATACCTGAAAGAGCAAGAGCTGTTGCAAATGCACAAGGTCCGGGAACAGATTCCACAGCTATACCCTTTTCGTGGCATTGGCGGACTAAATCCTCACCGGGGTCTGAAATGGCGGGCATACCTGCATCAGTCACTAATGCACAGGATTTTCCGCTTAAAATTTCAGCAATCACCTTTTCGCCGCTTTCTCTGATATTATGTTCAAAATAGCTCACCATTGGCTTTTTAATGCCAAAATGATTAAGAAGTTTAAGCGTAACTCTTGTATCTTCTGCGGCAATAAAATCACATTCAGAAAGAATACGGACAGCTCTCGGAGAAAAATCCTCCAGATTACCGATAGGGGTACCAACAACATAAAGCTTACTCATTTATGATTCTCCTTATACTCTCCGTAAATATTTATAACCTCGTCGCACAATTCACCCTCTGAATTGTATAATGCAAGAGGTGCTTCTACCTTCATAAAAGGCTTTGCGCCCTTTTTGCCCTCAATCATAAAAAGCCAGGGGGCGGTATCTGCTTTTTTAGACACAAAACGAAGCCGCTTTGGTTCAATGCCTGCATTTCGCATACTCACAATAGTGTCAGCAAGTCTTTCAGGTCGGTTACAAAGACACAAACGACCGCCAAAATTAAGAAGATGAGCCGCCGCCGCAGTAACATCGTCAACTGTGCAGGCTGTTTCATGCCTTGCAATTTTAGCCGATTCCGCTTTACTTTCAATACCTCCGTTAGAGGCTTTATACGGAGGATTCATAATAACAACATTAAAAGCCCCGTGAGGCAGAAGAGATTTTATATTTTTAATATCACCGTTAATAATCTCTGCTTTATTTTCAGCACCGCTGAGCCTGACAGACTCCAAAGCCTGCTCATATCCGTTTTGCTGAATTTCAATTCCGGTTATATGCTTTCCGTTGCCATTTCGCAAAAGGAGCATAGGGATAATTCCGCAGCCTGTGCCCATGTCGCATACAATGTCGTTTTTATTAGGTTTTGCAAAATCAGCAAGCAAGACAGCATCAGTACCGAAAGTATGGTCACTGCTTACCGCTACTGAATAACCGCCGCCGAGATATTCGGTTTTATATTTATTCATATAACCTCCGTACACAAAGAAAAAGCAGGGCAGTAAAACCGCCCTGCAATATGCTTAATAAGCTTTAATTATGCCTCGTGAGGAGCCTCAACAGGGCAAGCATCTGCACAAGCGCCGCAAGAAATGCAAGCGTCTGCATCGATAACATACTTTCCGTCGCCTTCAGAAATAGCTTCTACAGGACATTCAGATGCACAAGCGCCGCAAGCGATGCAATCATCAGAAATAACAAATGCCATCGTGTTTTCCTCCTTTTATGAGATTAACCTCATTCTAACACATAGATTTTATTTTTCAATACTTTTTTTGAAAATTCATAAAAATTTTTTAATTTTTTAAAATTTTCAGCTCAGTCCCGGGGTAATAATGGCTGAGAATTTCCTGGAAAGAGGCTCCCTGTCGTGCCATATAATCCGCCCCGTATTGACTCATTCCCACAAAATGTCCGTTACCCCGGCAAGTAAAAACAACATTTTCCTCCCCTGTTTCTACATCAAAATCAGCACTTTTTAAAGAAAACATTTCTCTGAAAGCCGTTCCTGAAATGCTTTTTTCTCCGATTTTTACTGTTTTGACATAACCGGAATCAAAGCGTTCAATTTTACCTAAATCATCAAATTCAATATCATTTTTCTTAAGTATATTTTTGAATTCATTTAGTGCTATTTTAGTTTTTGACTGATAATCAGGCGAAAGCTTATCACCCGCACTTACAACGGAAACAAGATAGCTTACCTTTTCACCCCAAACATTCTCAGCACTTTCTGTAACCCCTGAGCAGATATTGTGGTACACAGTCATTGCAGGCTCATTGTCATAGGAAAGATAAGAAAATAAGACCGCATCCACAGCATCAGAAATAATTTTTTCATTTTTATCAAAATCATCGCCCCATTTTTCTTTCCGTTCAGATTCATTTATGTAAGACTGATAAACAGAGCTGTCATCAGATATATCTGCACCGCCCAACTTTTCGGCATCCCTGGATGAAATATACTTTGCATAGGTGTAGCAAGCAACCGCCTGTGCCTTTAAAGCCTCGGTGTGGTAAGACGCGGGCATTTCCCCTGCCACGCTCCCGATTAGATATTCTCTTGTATCAACCGACTTAATAAATCCGTTATCTGATGACATAACCTTGATAACATTATTATCAGTACTTGTCTGTGATTGAACAGATTCGCCCTCAACTCTTTCATACCTCACCGAAATAAGCGGTGTCATTATCATCATTATCCCCAGCAAGATACTTAGCATTATAAATCTTTTCATTATCATTCCTCCTACTTGTCCGTTAAATAATATGCAGGAGAAATTAAAAAATAACAAAAAAATCTCCGCTATAAGCGGAGAAGAATTATACGGTTTCGGGTTTAGTTAAAAATTTATTGGCAAAGCCTCTCAGGTTGCCCTGAAAGCTAAGGGAAAGACCGCTGTGCTTTTTAAAATCTCTCGGAAAATACAGAGCAGTATTTTTCTTTAGCTTAACAGCATTGGACTTTTTTAGCACATGAGCCACAAAATGCGAGCAGAAAAATTCATATTTCCTCTGGCGGGGAATCCAGAAAAGCCCCGACAAAACACCGAGCTTAGTGTAACGGTAAAGTTTTTTGTTCACCTTAAATTCATTGATGATGGCTTTAATTTTATCGTAAACCTCTTCAGAAACTTCAATTTCGTAAAGCTGACAAGGAAAGGGCTTAAACTTTGAACGGAGAAACCTTGACACATCCTCCTCAACAAAGCCGTTGACCATAAAGCTGTAAAAGATGTTCATATCTTCTTCAAGACCTATTGAAGAATGGGTATAATAACAGCTTGCAAAAAAGCCTGCGGCCCGTGAGCCGAAATCGTGCAGACGGGTCAAGAGAATATACACTTTTCTTGTTTTATGTTTCATATAACCCTCATTTAAAAACTATTTTTAAAATAAAATCGAATATCTTAAACTTATTTAGAATTTTTATTGCCGACCCTTTGATTTTTATTAAACGACGTTCTCGTTCTAACCATTTATTTAAAAACATTTCATGACGATTTGGAGAATATATTCTTGAACGCCTGTAAACAGCATCGAGTGGTTGGTCAAAGATTGATAAAACGAATTTTTCTATTCCTGTTTGGATGTTTTTGACATAATCAGCGTCAACAAAAATCGGCTGCCTGAGCATTTCGAGATACTTTTCATCATCATTATCAAGTTCAATTATTTTTTTAATAACTTCATCAAAGTTAGAATAATCATTACAATTAATAAAAGCTTTTGAATTAAATATATCAGTGACAGTTGAACTTCCGTAATATATGGGAATTGTATCGCTTAAAAAAGCATCAGTAATCTTTTCTGTTACAAAACCCTCATGCTTTGTGCTTTCAAAACATATAGTGAATTTGCATTTTTTTTGAAAGCTTATTTTACTATCGTTAAGAAAACTAACGGTCTGTCCCCCATGCATATTATTAAGATAACTACCCGGAGATTCTACTCTTTTATATTCACTTAATTTTTTAAAGAAATCGCCTCTAATACAATTTTCAGATTCGTGTCCAACTATAAAATTTGCAAAATACTCTTTAGTTTTTAAAAAATCAGCAGAATAATTTCGATCTTTATTCAACATTTTTTCGCTCTTATCAATGTTATTAAGACAAACGGGTGCATAGCAACATCTGTCTAAAAAAGATATAGGATATGGACACAGCGCATAATCTACCAGGTTAAAATCAGGAATATAATTTTCGCCTGAAAACATAATTCTTACTTGGGGATAACTACAGTATTCATACGGAATTCCAAACATACTACAGATAATATAGTCAGCATCATCAGTAATTTTAACATCGTAATGCTTTTTCAAAATATCATACACAAGATTTGGTTCAGATTCAAAACCATTCCAAAAACCGACAAATTTTATTTTTACAGTTTTCATAATAATCACCAATCAATACAATATAATTGCATCTTTAACATCGCTTAATCATTTTAAAAAGTAACAATCAACTTATAAGCTGAGAACAGTTATGCTCACAGCGGCAACAATCATACCGATTATTGTAGTTAAATGGGGCTTTTCTTTAAAAAAGATAAATGAATAAATCGCCGAAAGAATCAGCACTCCGCCATTTTCAATAGTAAACAGTACAGCGGTATTTACCATAGGAATAACAAGCACAAGAATATTTATAGCCAATGCGGCACTTGCAAGGCATAAAGCAAGCGGCACAATTGCCTTTTGGGACAGTTTAAAGGCCTTGAATGTATCCTTCTTTTCTTTAACTGCGAGCTGAACAAGTGCAATTACACCCATAAGACCGTAAGTGAGTATAATCATTTCATTTTTTTGATTTACATTATAATCTGACTGCATCTTAAGGAAGGTTCCGTACATACCGTTGCAGATAAGAAGCAAAGCACAAAAAACATAGTATGACCAAGGTGTGTCTTTTAACTTCATTTCTTTATAATTCATAAGAACAAAAGAAACAAGCATCAAGACGATTGCAAGATACTGGTACCACTGCAAGGTATCTCCGAGAAAGATTGATGTATATAAAAGCGGAACAAGAATACCGCCAAAAAGCAATGACACATTCATAAAAGCATAAGAGCCTTTTGCCCCTGCTTTAATAAGTGAAGTATTGTAGCCGTAAAGAGCCACAGCATTAAGCACACCAAAAAGAATAGTCATAGGTGAAAGCTCAAATTTAAACCCAATCCAAGCCCATGTAAAGACTGCTATTGCAACACTTTCGAGAATACAAAATACAGGTGAAGCGTTTTCTGCTTTGCCGGGATACTTGTTGGTATACATAGTACAAAACAACGTCTGAAAGCTGTATAAAACAACTATTGCAACAATCAAAAGCACAGAAGTCATATATAATCTCCTTAGAGTAGCAAAATTATCAATTTCAACAAACATCAATTAGAGGTATTATATCAATATTAAGACTAAAAAGCAAGTGTTTTGCATTTAACCGTTAAAATTAAGAGATGAATATAACCTTTGAATCTTGATAAACACATTTTTCAATGTTATAATACAGGAAATACTCAGACAGGTTGTGATTATATGTCAACTAAACTATGGCACAATGAATTTATAGATGATTGGATGTGTGCTTTCCCCCTCGGTAACGGAAGAGTCGGAGCAATGCAATACGGCAATCCTCACAGGGAGCAAATTGAAATCAATGAAGAAACCTTGTGGAGCGGAAGACAAATTGAAGAAAGATACCACGCTTCACCTGAGGCGCTTAAGGAAATCCGCAGACTTATTTTTGAAGAAAGGCTTGATGAGGCCGCTGACCTGGCCCGCGCAACCTTTTTATCAAATCCGCCTGTTGTTCGTTCCTATGAAAGCTTTGGCGAAATATTTATTGATTTCCTCGATAAGTCACCATACACAAACTATGCAAAAGAGCTCGAACTCAGCGAAGCTATAAACACAATCCGCTGGACTAAAAGCGGAGCTGATTTTAAAAGTGAATGCTTTATCAGCGAGGAATATGATATCCTCGTTTATAAGCTTACAAACGGAGGACACCCGTTCTCTTGCAAAGTAACAATGAAGAGAAAGCAGGATGCTTATTCTGCCTGCATAAAAGATGACACACTTATCATGAACGGCCGTGTAACCTACGCAGAAAGCCACAATTACGGTGAAGGCGGAGAAGGAATGTCTTTCGGTGCTGAATTAAAGGTTGAAACCGACGGCATACTCTGCGCCGAGCACGACAGTATAACTGTTACAAACGGCACTTATCTTATCATTTACGGTGCATTTGCAACAAACTATGACTATGAAAAATTCGATATTGATGAGTCTGTTGACTACAGGGATAAGCTTAAAAAGAATTTAGAGCGAATCAAAAACACTTCATACGAAGATATAAAATCAAAGCATATCAGCGACCACAAGAAATGGTTTGAGCGCGTCAGATTTGAGCTTGATGCTCCTGATTTCGCAGAAATATCTGCTGACGAAAGACTTGATGATTTCAGAGACGGAAAAGAAGATAATGACCTCATTACACTTTACTATAACTTCGGACGGTATCTTCTTATTGAAAGCTCAGGTAAAAATGCAAAGCTGCCAGCAAATCTTCAGGGAATCTGGTGCCACGACTTCAATCCTCCATGGGGAAGTGATTTTCACACAAATATAAATCTTCAGATGAACTATTGGCCAGCAGGCTGCACTAACCTCACTGACGCTGAAAAGCCGTTTATTCATTTTATGAAAAAGGTAAGCAAATTCGGAGAAAAAACCGCCAAAGAGCTTTTCGAAGCAAAAGGTTGGGTAATAAATCACACTTCAGACGCTTTTGGCAGAACAGGTGTTCATGACAGCGTTGACTGCGGATTTTTCCCGATGGCAGGTCCCTGGCTTTGCCTTAATTTGTGGGAGCATTACGAATATACAAACGATTTGTCTTATCTTGAAGAAATTTATCCCATACTTAAAGGCTCATGCGAGTTTGTTAAAGATTATCTTATCGAAGACGAAAACGGCAATCTTGTAACTTCACCCTCAAATTCTCCTGAAAATGAGTTTTACTACACAAAGCCTGACGGTGAAAAAGCAGAAAGTATGCTCACACACGGAGCAACAATAGATTTTCAGATTATTTACGCTTTATTTAAAAGAACAGCACACGCCTGCACGGCCTTGGGTGTGGATAAGGAATTTGCAGAAAGTCTTGAAGCTACTCTTAAAAGATTGCCCCCGATGTGCATAAGCGAGCGCTACGGTACAATTCAGGAATGGATTAAGGACTATGAAGAAACCGAGCCGGGACACCGCCATATTTCTCAGCTTTTCGGACTTTATCCCTCTGACCAGATTAACGAAAGCAATCCCGAAATTTATGAAGCGGCAAAGAAAACAATCGCACGCAGAATAGAAAACGGAGGCGGCTCAACAGGTTGGTCAAGAGCATGGACTATATGCTTTTATGCACGCCTTAAAGACGGCTTCAACGCAGAAAAGCATCTTGGATATCTGCTAAAAAACTGCACAGCATACAATCTTTTTGACATTCATCCGCCGTTCCAGATTGACGGCAATTTCGGCGGTGTTGCAGGAATTACTGAGATGCTTATTCAAAGTCATCTCGGTTCTGCTGATAATCGAATTGTTGAGCTTTTGCCCGCTTTGCCTGACAACTGGAAAAACGGCAGAATTTGCGGCGTTAAAGCAAGAGGAAATCTGACCTTTGACATTGAGTGGGCACAAGGAAAGGTAAAAGAAGTTGTTGTATCGGCTGATGAAAACAGCATTTTAATGTTGAAGCTTAATGACAGAACAGGAACACCTGACGATGTTCATTGCGAAATTGAAGACTCCGTTTTAAAAGCAGCAATCACCGCCGGTGAACCCTTACATATTTCTTTTAACTAAACCAATCCCCTTGTTTGAAATAATTTCAAGCAAGGGGGATTTTTATATAAAAAGAAAGCCTTGATTCACTCACAAAAGTAAATCAAGGCTTTTTAATTGGTGCCGGTGACCGGGGTCGAACCGGTACGGTATCGCTACCACTGGATTTTGAGTCCAGCACGTCTGCCAATTCCATCACACCGGCACATAACAGTTGGTATTATAAACGATTTGAACTCAAAAATCAATAGTTATTTAAAATTTATTTTTATATCCTTCGGGAATCCGAAGTATTCACAAAAGCGATTGAGAAATTTTTGATTTTTTGCTTCATCGTCCATTCCGTGAGCAAATATGTAAAGCTTTGTGTGTTCAAGCTCAATTTGCTTTTCTCCCCTTGAAACTGCCTGAGAAATTGCTTCAATTTTGTTTTGGTTAGACAAAGCAAGCACTCCGTATATTATAAAATTGAGGCAAAGAACAATAATAAGCAACACTTTAGATAATCTTTTAATATCCAGGTTCCCGGTCAACATTTCGATTGCTAACAGCAAAATCAGATTTACACCAACAAAACATCTTGTACCGATTGGCCCGACAATGCAAAATGGTAGTGAAAGACCCAAAATCAATAATATATATACGGATAATTTGGGTTTGTCAATCATTATGAAATTACGCTTTCTGTTTAAAATCAGCAAAACAATAATTATTAACGCCGCCGGTATGCAGGCATATAAAACATATCTCGGAACAAGTAAAAACATATTTTTAAAGGCAGTGATAACATCTGCCTTGGACTGATACTTGTCCTCTCCGCCAAGCACCTGACGGTAAACTGAGTTTGAAAACATCATAATAGCTCCAGAAACACAGGATATGAAATATGTAAAAGGAATTGCAATATTCTTACTTTTATATATTCTGATTATTAAAACACCTAAAGCTACTGCAAGTGTGAGAAGCGTATATGTTTCCATAAAAAGCTGACCGCAAAAGCCTAAAATAACGATAACGGGAATAAACCGCAGGTCACTTTTTCTAAAGAGAATATAAAAGCACGGCAAAATAAAGCAAAGAGAAAAGGTATAATTAAAAAATCCCGAAGACCAGACGATTGACTGTATAAACGGAGAATACGGCACCAGCAAAACTGCAGAAGAAAGAAGAATAAACTGCTCATTTTTGCCTGTAAACTTTTGAAGCATATACAAAATAAATATTATTGAAGCTGATTTCACAACCGGTCGCAAAAAATCGTGACGGGTAAAAAATATGGCACAAAGATTTCCAAGATATCTTCCGTTATAGCCTTCAAATCCATTTTTCAGCAAGGTCATACCGTCACTTGTTGCCCAACCCAAATCATCACCTGTTAACGGAAACAGCGAAAATAATGCTGTAAAAACCGCAAAAAGAATTATAAAAATCCTGTTTTCTTTTACCATCCTCATTTTAATCCTTCTTATTGTAAATTATCGTAAATCGCCTTAGCTATTGATTTGGCATAAGCGTCAATATTTTTGTCAAAATCAGCGTTATCAACTTCATTGCTGATAAAACCGACCTCCACCAGGCAAGAAGTCATATTAGTGTTTGCATTTACATAATAGTTGTTGCCCGTTGAGTCACGGTAACCCTTTTTAACTCCTCTTTCGGGTATTTCTGAGCTGTTTACCAAAGCTGTAAGAATATCTTTGGCAAGCTTTTCTTCCTGCTCTGAGGGTTGGTCTTTTATCCACACCTCAATACCTGTCCCGTCTGAAGAGCTGTTTCGATGAAGAGAAACAAAAAGGTCTGCCCTGCCTCTGTTAGCCGTTTTACACCTGTCCTTCAGCGAAACAAATGTGTCTGTTTCTCTTGTCATAATTACCTTAACATCCATTTTTTCAAGCTCAGCTTTAACCTTCAGTGCAAGGTCTAGGTTATCATTTTTTTCAAGGCGGGTTTTGGAGTTATATGTAGCCCCCACATCCTCTCCGCCGTGACCGGGGTCAAGGCAAACGATATTTATATCTTCAAAAATAACTGTTGTGATTGATGACAGTGCTTTAACTGCTATCAGAAAGCATATCAGAATCAGCACAAAGCCCAGAACAAGCTGCTTATTTATTGACTTTTTTATTTCTCTCACCTCACAAACAACATTAAAATACTATTATAAAGGCTTTAAAAATATGATTGACAGTTTTAAAAAGCGATAGTATAATTTTACCTAATGATAATGCTGTTTTCCAAAAAAGTAAACAGCATATATTGATAATTTATATAATCTTTATTTTTTATTTAGAATTGGAGAATTATTATGGCAAAAGAAATTTTCAAACCTGTTATACGCTTCATCGCAATGAGCGACGTTCATCTCAGAGATGAGCATTCCCGCGAGCACGACAGACTTGTTAAAGCAATCAACGATGCTTATAAAATCGCCGAAGCTCACCCCGAATATAAGAATGTTGACGCTTTGGTTGTTGCAGGTGACCTTGCTACCAGCGGTTCAGAAGCACAGTTTCAGAGAGCAAAGGAGATTTTTGACAATAACCTCAAGGATGAAACAAAGCTGATTGTTTCAATCGCAAGCCATGAATTTCACGGCGCAGGTGTAGAACCCGCTTATGAAAAGCTTAAGAGAATTCTCAACAGTGACGGTGACACTCATGAGGCTGTCAACGGCTTCCACTTCGTGGCTGTTTCACCTTCAAGCGGCGTAAGCGTTAATGACGAAAAAATTGCATGGGTCAGAGAGCAGCTCACTCAGGCTCATAAGGATGACCCGAGAAAACCCGTATTTATGTTCCAGCATCCTCATGTTTCAGGCACAGTTTACGGCGCCACCAACTGGGGCGAGGATGAGCTTAACATTGTTTATAACGACTTCCCGCAGATTCTCGTTTTCTCAGGCCATTCACACGCTCCTATCAATGACCCGCGCTCAATTCATCAGCAGCATTACACCTGCCTCGGTACAGGCTCACTGAGCTATTTTGAGCTTGACGAATTCGATAAGGCTTGCAACACAATCCCTGAAAATTCAGAGAACTGCGCTCAGATGCTCATAGTTGAAGCTGATGCTCAGAACAGAGTAAGGGTTTATCCTTATGACATTCTTACAGGCAACTTCTTCCAGTATGTATGGAAAATTGATGAGCCTTCAGAGCCTGACTCATTCCTCTACACAGATGCAAAGAGATATAAAGAAGCTCTTGCTCCTTACTTTAAGGACGGTGCAGAAGCAGTTGTGTCTGATATTACCGAAAACTCAGCTAAAATCACATTCCCACAGGCAACCTGCGATGACCAGCCTTTTGTTAACAGCTATGATATAGTTATTCGCAGAAAGGATAACGGAGTTATCGAAAGCCAGAAGAGCATCTGGTCCGAATATTATTTTTACAATATGCCCGAAACAAGAAGCATCGGCTTTGACCGTCTTAATTCTGACACGGAATATGTGGCAAGAGTTACTGCAAAGGGCTTTTTCCACAACAAGTCAAGTAATTCACTTACAATAGAATTTAAAACGAAATAAGGCGATATTATGAATAAATTCAAAGCATTTTTAAAGCGTAAGGATATTGAATTCACAGCTAAACGCTACGGCATTGACGCATTAGGCGCAATGGCTCAGGGTCTTTTTGCCTCACTTTTGGTTGGTACAATCCTCTCAACATTGGGCTCACAGTTTAACATTGCAATTTTTAATGAGCTTGGTGATTTTGCAAAGGCAGTTGCAGGACCTGCGATGGCGGTTGCTATCGGCTATGCGCTTAAAGCCCCTCCCCTTGTGCTGTTTTCATTGGTTGCAGTCGGCTGGGCATCTAACAGCCTTGGCGGTGCAGGCGGACCTTTGGCCGTTTTACTCATCACAATAGTTGCCGCCGAATTAGGTAAAGCCGTAAGCAAAGAAACAAAGATTGATATTCTTGTTACTCCCCTTACCGTTATCATTTCAGGTGGACTGCTTGCTCACTTCTGCGCTCCCGCAATCGGCGTTGCTTCAAGCTATGTGGGCAATATTATTATGTGGGCAACGGAACAGCAACCGTTTGTTATGGGAATTATCGTTTCAGTTATTGTGGGTATTGCTCTGACACTTCCGATAAGCAGTGCTGCAATTTGTGCGGCGCTTAGTCTCACAGGTCTTGCAGGCGGTGCGGCTGTTGCAGGCTGTTGCGCTCAGATGGTAGGCTTTGCCGTTATGAGCTTTAAAGAAAACCGTTGGGGCGGACTTGTTGCCCAGGGTATCGGCACAAGTATGCTCCAGATGGGTAATATTGTTAAGAACCCGAAAATCTGGATTGCTCCTACTCTTGCATCTGCAATCACAGGTCCGATTGCCACCTGCATTTTTAAAATGGAAATGAACGGTGCGGCAATTTCTTCAGGAATGGGCACTTGCGGATTTGTCGGTCAGATTGGCATTTACACAGGCTGGCTTAACGACATTGCAAGCGGAGCAAAAGAAGCTATTACTGCTTTTGACTGGGCAGGGCTTATTCTTGTATGCTTTGTTCTTCCTGCAGTTCTTACCTGGCTCATTTCACTTCCCCTTCGCAAAATAGGCTGGATTAAAGAAAACGATTTAAAACTTGATTTATAATAAAAAGGGATAGCTATGCTATCCCTTAAATTTTGAGGTGTTATTATGCCGTATTTATCAGTTCATTTTAAAGAAAAGATTACTCCTGACGGTGAGCAGGTTTATTTTGCAATCAGCAAAGACGGTTTTAATTGGGAGCGGGTCAACGGCGGAAATCCTGTTCTCACAGCAAAGCTTGGTGAAAAAGGATGCCGTGATATTGAAATCATACGACTTCACACAGGCGGTTTTGTCATACTCACAACCGACCTTTGTATTGCATACCGTTTTGACGAGAATTATAATATTGATTGGAAAGAAGCAAATTCAAAAGGCAGTAAATGCCTCAGAATGTGGAAAACCGATGATTTCACATCATTCAGTGAAGAAAAGCTTATACACTTCGGAAGAGATGACTTCGGCTGTATGTGGGCGCCCGAGATATTTTTTGATGAAATTAACGAAGAATATCTTATTCATTGGGGCTCGACGGTTGCAGAAGATAACTTTAAGCACATGTCAATTTACTGCTCAACAACAAAGGATTTTGAAACATTCTCTGCTCCTGAAATGTTCTTTACAAAAGAGAATGAAATCCTTGATTCTCACATATTAAAAATCGGTGATACATACCACCTTTATTACAAAAACGCTCACAATCCCGGAATGAATATGCACTCAACCTCAAAACATCTTTACGGACCCTATGAGCACGACGATGATTTTCAGTCACTTATGGAAACACTTGACGGACCCGGAGCTTATGAAGGGCCCACAACATACAGATTGCCTGACGGAAGATGGTGCCTGATGCTTGACTTTTTCGGCTGTGAAAAGCCGAAGATGGGATATGTACCCTTTGTTTCGGCAACAGATGAACACAAGGATTTTAAAATGTGCAAAGAAGATTTCACATTCCCCTACGGATTCAAGCACGGTAGGTTTATTGAAATTACGGAACAGGAATATGAAAATCTGAAGAAGCTCGCAAGATAACAGAAACCCCACCGTTTGGTGGGGTTAAATTATGGAGTTTTTCCTGAACTCTGTGCTTTTAG
Source organism: Clostridia bacterium (assembly GCA_017465465.1). GTDB lineage: Bacteria > Bacillota > Clostridia > Oscillospirales > Acutalibacteraceae > CAG-488. The sequence continues at coordinate 172,893 of JAFTWE010000018.1, forward strand.
TTTGAAAACCCAGCGAATTTCTTGTCTTTCAGGATATGCATATCCTTGAGCAATAAAGGTTTCACCATTTCTCTGTTTCAGTACATAATAAATTCTTCCCCCACCATCTGTGGCTATATACGCTTGCTCACAAGTCATCCTAAGAGTTTCTGCAGAAAAACCTTCTACCCATATCTCATTAGTCATTAAACAATCAAAATTATCTTTAGTAAGTTCGAATTCCGTCAGCTCTCCAATTTCATACCAATCAGAATTCATAAAATCTTCAGGATGAGGTGTTGTATGCAAGACTTTATCTCCCCACCACACATAAAACGACGGCATAAGATAATCTTCTTTATAAAACACAGAAGAATAATGTCCTGCCTCATAGATAATATAATCTGCACTTAAGTGTTCTGAGATATAATGTGGATATGATACAGTTTCATTTTTAGCTCTGAGGGATTGCTTGGGGTCTGTTAAAAAGCAGACAGAAAGTGCAACACACAGAACAACGCATACCATCACAACCCAGAATGAGGGCTTTTTGTAATTGAGAACAGACTTAATTCTGCTTTTAACTCCCGTTTCACCAAATGCCAAAGGGCAAACGGTCACCATTCTTTTTGATGCATTGCAGTTAATCAAAGCTAAAGAATATGGCTTTTTATTTTTTTCGCCCATTTCTCTGATTACCCTTTCGTCACAGGCAAGTTCAATATCTTTACAAAACAAAATATAAGCTACCCACAAAATCGGATTGTACCAATACACAGCAAGAAGCAAAAACCCGAGAGGTTTCCAAATGTGGTCGAGGCGTTTTATATGAGACATTTCGTGATTGATTACATACTGTGCATCCTGCTCGCTTATTCCCGAAGGCAAGTATATTCTTGGCTTGAAAAAACCGAGAATAAATGGTGTGTCGATTGTGTCACAATAAAAGATGTTCCCTTTGAGGCAGACAGCTCCACTTACTTTTTGGCAGATTTTAATATAACTGATGAGCGCATACAGCATCATAATTCCCATACCTACGAGCCAGATTATTGAAGCCACAAATACAATTATCTGCATAGGGTTTACACTTTCGGTCGGGTTTGGTGCTAACTCAAAATACATATAGCTATTTAAGCCTGCGCCTAAATTAGGTATTCCGGTTTGAATATTGGGGTGTGCAGCATACATTATATCGTAAGGAATTGTTTCATCGTTGGGAATTAGGCTCAAAAAGCTTTCAATGGAAAACGGGAATACAAGCCTTACTGCAACCAGCGCCCACAAAAACAGGCTGACAACCCTCGGCGCTTTTTTGAGGTGAAAACGGATTATGATAACTGCAAGGGCAATCCACCCCGCCGTTATGCACATATTGAGCATTTTCAGAAATACTGCTTCCATAATCAGTCCTCCCCATATTCTTCCACCATTTTGCGAAGCTCTGCCACCTCTTTTGGAGTCAGCCTCTTCCTTGAAGTGAAAGCAGCAAGAAAAGCGGGCAGTGAGCCGTCAAAGGTTTCTTCAACAAACTTTTCACTTTGCAAGGAGTAGAACTCATGTTTTGAAACCAGTGAGGATACTGTTCCCTTATCATTCTGAAAAATGCCCTTGTCACAAAGGCGCTTCAAAACAGTATAGGTGGTGGACTTTTTCCAACTAAGAAGCTCGTCACTTCTTTTGGCAAGTTCAGCAGAAGAAATCGGTTCATTTTCCCAGATAATATCGGCAAAACGTGATTCAACCTCACCTAACCGATAATCTTTCATATCAACATCCCCTTTCATTCTACATCTTGTAGAACAACTATATTCTACACCTTGTAGACCAATATGTCAAGAAAAAAGTCGGATAAAATTATCCGACTTTAAAATATTATTCAAGAACTGCGCCTGTGCAACCTGATGTAACGAGCTTTGCGTATCTTGCAAGGTAGCCGTGAGTAATTCTTGGCTGTCTTGGCTTCCACTGTGCTCTTCTCTTTTCGAGTTCTTCGTCTGAAACGAGAACATTGATTGTGTTGGCAGGAATATCAATCTCGATAATGTCGCCCTCTTCAATAAGTGCGATGTTACCGCCGACTGCAGCTTCAGGTGAAACATGGCCGATAGCCGCACCTCTTGTTGCGCCTGAGAAACGGCCGTCCGTAATCAAAGCAACGCAGTTACCGAGACCGCTGCCCATAATTGCAGATGTGGGGTTGAGCATTTCTCTCATACCGGGGCCGCCCTTAGGACCTTCATAACGGATAACAACAACCTCACCCGGGTTAATCTGACCGCCGTAGATTGCGTTAAGAGCATCTTCTTCACAGTCAAACACTCTTGCTTTACCGCTGTGGCTCATCATTTCGGGAGCTACTGCAGAACGCTTAACTACACTGCCTTCGGGAGCAAGATTACCCTTAAGAACTGCGATACCGCCTGTTTTGCTGTACGGGTCTTCAACAGTTCTGATGATGTTTGTATCTTTAATTTCACAGCCGTCAATATTTTCTTTAACTGTTTTGCCTGTAGCTGTGATAAGGTCAGTTTTAAGGAGACCTAATTTATCAATTTCGTGCATAACTGCGCTGATTCCGCCTGCTTCGTTGAGCTGCTCTATGTAGTGATTACCTGCAGGAGCAAGGTGGCAGAGGTTAGGAGTTTTATCTGAAATTGCGTTAGCAACTGACAAATCAAGCTTAATGCCGCATTCATGAGCGATTGCGGGTATATGAAGCATACTGTTAGTACTGCAACCAAGAGCCATATCGATTGTAAGAGCGTTGAGGAAAGCGTCCTCAGTCATAATATCTCTTGGCTTAATGTCATTTTTAATAAGCTCAATAATCTGCATACCTGCACGCTTGGCAAGCTGAAGTCTTGCGGAATATACGCCCGGGATTGTGCCGTTGCCGGGAAGAGCCATACCGAGAACCTCACTAAGGCAGTTCATTGAGTTAGCTGTAAACATACCTGAGCAGGAGCCGCAGGTGGGGCAAGCTTTGTTTTCAAATTCACAGAGCTTTTTATCATCAATCTGACCTGTTCTGAACTGGCTCACTGCCTCAGAAACATCGGAATAGCTGATTTTTTTACCGTCCATTGTGCCTGCAAGCATAGGACCGCCGCTGACAAAGATTGAGGGAACATTAAGTCTTGCAGCAGCCATAAGAAGGCCGGGAACATTCTTGTCACAGTTAGGAACCATAACAAGACCGTCAAAGGGATGAGCAGTTGCCATAGCCTCGGTTGAGTCAGCAATCAATTCTCTTGTAACAAGAGAATATTTCATACCCTCGTGACCCATGGCAATACCGTCACAAACAGCGATTGCGGGGAAAACGATAGGCACACCGCCTGCCATTGAAACACCCTGCTTAACAGCTTCAACAACCTTGTCAATATTCATGTGACCCGGAACGATATCATTCTGTGAGCTTACGATACCGATAAGGGGTTTGCCGATTTCTTCATCAGTAAGACCGAGGGCGTGAAGCAAAGCTCTCTGTGGAGCCGCGTTAATGCCCTTGGTTATTTTATCACTTCTCATAAATTACACTCCTTTTTGAGATTACCAAATGATTATACTACACTTTAAAATGCAATGTCAATTAAGAAGAATATTTTCTTTAATATAAGTCAAAATTTCTTCGCGAACATTACTAATTTCACCTTGTGAAACTTTATCAAGAATCAACTTAAGGGTTGAACCGATATTTCTACCCTTGAATCCTAAATCTGACAGGTCGTTGCCGTTTACTGTTAAATCCTCCATACTCAAGCAGACCTTCTCTTCTGTGAGCTTATGAATCATCTGTTCGGTACGATTGATTTCATCAAAGGTTGAATGTAAAAATTCAGGATTTTGCGCCATAGCATCTGCCTTAAAAACAGGAATCAGCCGAAGCATAAAATCCGTGGACAGCTCCACACAAAGACGGATTATTTCTTCACGCTCCCCTTTCGGGTGCAAATCGTGATATAAAATGATTCTCGTTATTTCTTCTTGCTCAGATTTAGAAAAACGAAGGCGCTTTAAAATTTCACACGACTTTTCAAAGCTAACGCTCTGATGACGCTTAAAATGTGAAATTCCGTTTTCGTCAACTGTGTGCATTGCAGGTTTTCCTATATCGTGCAAAAGCATTGCCATTCTTAAAACAGGGTCAGCAGGAACATTTTGAACAGCAAGTGCAGTATGCTCCCACACATCAAAAATATGATAAGGTGTGTTTTGCGGGAAATTATACATTGGTTCAAGCTCAGGTATAATTTCAAAAAATACTAGAGCAAAATCAAGCAATATTTCTTTAACCCTGACACCGCAAAGAAGCTTTAACAGCTCTACTCTGATTCGCTCTTTTGCAACATTATTAAGTAGTGCTTTATTTTTAATAATACTTTCTGCCGTTTCAGGCGCAATGTTAAAATCAAGTGTGCAGGCAAAGCGAAGAGCGCGCATTATGCGAAGAGCATCTTCACTAAATCTGCGGTCAGGGTCACCTACACAACGGATGATTTTGCGTTCAATGTCCCCTCTGCCGTCAAAGGGGTCAACAAGACCTGTTTCGGGATTATATGCCATTGCGTTTACGGTAAAATCACGCCTTGACAAATCCTTGTGAATTTCGCAGGTAAATTCCACACTGTCAGGGTGACGGTTGTCGGTATAATCACCGTCAACGCGCATAGTGGTTATTTCAATAACATCACCGTCAATAATCACGCTGAGAGTGCCGTGCTTAATGCCGGTTTCAATTACTCTGAAATCAGAAAAAATATTTTTCATCTGTTCAGGTGTGGCAGAGGTGGTTATATCCCAATCATTGGGAATTTTATTAAGATAAGCGTCACGCACACAGCCGCCGACAATATAAGCCTCATAGCCGCCGTCTGTTAGCAAAGTAATTGCTTTGAGAATATTTTCGGGGATACTTATTTTCATAAAATTCACCTGCCTCTTTACAATTTTAACACCTTAGGCTATAATTATCAAGAAGAAAGGAACGATTTTATGAATATTCAGATATACGGAAAATCAAAGTGCTTTGACACTAAAAAAGCAGAAAGATACTTTAAAGAAAGAAGAATTAAGTATCAGTTCATTGACCTTGCAAAATTCGGAATGAGTAAGGGCGAATATAATAATATTCTCAGAGCTGTGGGCAGTTTTGAGGCTTTACTCGATAAAAGCTCAAAGGCTTATGAAAGCAGTTTTATTGAGTACCTTGCATCACAAGAGGCAAAGGAAGAAAAGCTTCTGGAAAATCAGACAATATTTAAAACTCCCATTGTAAGAAACGGGAAGCAGGCAACCATTGGTTATCAGCCTGATATATGGAAAACCTGGGAATAATATGAACCGGTTACCTCACAGGTAGCCGGTTTTTTTGCGGAATTTTGTGAATTTACCCTGTAAGCTGACGCCCGATGGGCGCCCCCTGCCCTAAAATCTGTATAGATTGATAAATTACTTTTCGCTCTGCTTAATTATATTATCACTGTTCTCAATTAACTGACCAAAACCATATATCAGCAGGCTACTCATATATGTATATATTGGACCTCCCAACAAAAATATATACCCTAAAGTTGAATAAAAATCTTCTTCAGCACCATATGCATCTGATGACGAGATAAACATAATCATAGCAAGTCCAAAAAATCCAATCAAACCCAACCATAGCCAAACTCTTGCTAGCTTTTTAATCTTTCCTCCGATGTTTTCAAACATAATAATTCCTCCTAAAAATAAAAAAGTGTGTGCAACCGAAGTCACACACACCGAAAAATGCAGACTTCGATTTGCTACCACACAAAATTCATCGCCACTTATACAAGAAATGCGAAATTAGAAGTCCACACTTTTGCCATAAGACAAAAATGTCACTCCTTGCATAAGTAACTATATTGAATTTTGTGTGGTGACAACAGTATATCACACTTAATATTTAAAGTAAAGAAAATTCTGATATTTTAACATAGTAAAAATTTTGAGGGAGCATTCTTTTTCGGGCAGGCGCGGAGACCTGCCCTTACAGTTGACACTGTAAGCTGATGCCCGATGGGTGCCCCTACGCAGTTTACAGAGGTAATTTGTAGTGGTCGGCGACATTGGCACCTGTTTTCAAAGCGACAGGCAATACACAAAATGGCAGAAGCAAGCCCCTGCCATAATCGTTAACTATTATCTTTTCAATATTATTCATTATCTATTATCTAAACTTCACCCCTCAGTCACTTCATGACAGCTCCTCCTATTACAATATGGATAATAAAAAAGCCTCCCGAGCGAGAGGCTAAAATTTTATCTTAATACCAAATCCAACCGAAAAGCAGGATTACTATTATCCATTGCCACCAGACATATCTGACCTCAACGGTTGCGGTGTCGGTTGCAACATTGCCGTATTCATCTGTTACTGTTACGGTAATTTCTGCACTGCCCTTACCTGCGGCATAAATCTCACCGTTTTCATCCACATAAGCAATATCGGAATCTGACGACGAGTAAGTAACGGTATATTCAACGCCGCTGTCGGCAACAATTTCAGGGATTATTTCTGCTGATGATTTGTATTGAAGAGAAATATCATCAACGGCAACTGATTGAACTGAGCCGAATTTCGGGATAAGCTCAGTATCAATAACAGCAGTGCAAACACCGCAAGTAAGCTGCTTTGAACCGTCTTTGAGTGAAGTTGGAGGAACGGTAATCTCCCATTCACCGGGGGTATGACCTGTTTCATCAACATAATCACCAATATAGCTGTCACCGCAAGGGCAAGTGTAGGTTGTGTAGCCCTTTTGGGTGCAGGTCGGGTCGGTTACAGCAGACGAATAACGGTGTTCAAAGCCTGAAACATTGTTTGTAATTTCAGGTTCAACATCAATGTTTTTACCGTCTGTAACACAACAGGCTGTTGCTTTAACATTGAAGCTGTAAGAATCATCAGTAACCTCTAAAGTAACAACAGCAAGATTACCGGGAGCAATACCGTCATAAGAAATCATAGCAATGTTATTTGTTTTGGATGATGGGTTGCATACAAACAAAACATCACTGTCGGTAGGGAAACTGCCTTTTTCAATGAATTTGCATACAAGACCGCTCATTTCAAAAGCTAAATCAATGCTGTTAAAAGTGCCGCTTGTCAGGTCTATAGCGGCGGTGATTGTATTGCCCTCTTTGCTGAGTTGGGTAACATCAATAACACAGTTCGGTGAATTAGCGGCAAAAACTGTAAAGGGTATCGCTGAAACAAGCATTATAAAAACAAGAATTGCTGATATAATTTTACTAAAACGAGTTTTCATAAGAGCTCCCTCCTTACAAAACCATTATAAGCTGATATTAAAAAATGTCAATACTAAAGTGATATGCAATTATCAATTTTAGTCTGCGAGGTTGACGGAAGATTGTTTTCGGCGGGCACAGAAACCCGCCATTACTTGTCAGAGTTTCAGTATTTCACCAAGATGCAAGGAATAAATCAGAGTGCAGTCAACGGATATGCCTGTGCATTCTTTCAAAGCACGCTCATACATTTTAAGCTGGCTGCAGTAGCGGTTTTTAAGCTCTTCAACTTCCTTGACCTTATCGGTTTTATAATCTACTATTACCCACTTTTCATCACGCAAAAATGCACAGTCAATATAGCCCTGCACCACTATGGGTTCCTCTGCCGATTCGTTACAGATATCGGGATAAATCTCTTTTGCAGGAACGGTAAAGGTCACCTTTTTTTCTCTTAACAGAGTGGTAGATTGAGATATTTCCTTTGCAATATCACTTTCAAAAAAGCGTGAAAGCGAATTGTAATCAAGGACCTTTTCTTCATCCCTTGAAAGCTTATTGTTTTCAACCATCAAGGATGCCTGCTGACGGACATCGAGATTTTTGGAATAATCGTAAAATTCCATAAACTTATGAACAGCAGTACCCTTTGAGGCAGAGCTCATTGAGTCTTTTAAAACAAAATCAGGCTTTGATGAAGCAAAGTATTTCATACTGTCTTCACTTTTTTCAAGCTGAGAGGGAGAAACCTTTGCAACTATGTCTGAAAGATTTCCGTAAGGATAAGAATAGCTAAGACGCTTTTCTAAAAGAGCTAACAGTTCTTCGTTCACGGTTGCCGTTACCTCCTGAGATTGTGATTCAATGCCGTCAACGGTATCATCGTGCTTTACTACAGACAATCGGGATTCACATTCCAGATTGCCGTAAGGCATTGTACCCATTGGCATCATAAAATCAGGATGCCTTATACTTGAAAGAAGCAACCAATCACCGATTGACTTTGAAGAAAGAACCTTATAAGGGTGAAGCTTGCTGTTTTTAGTTAAAGATGATGAAAGGTTTAACAGCTTCTTTTCCGGATTATCTTCACGCAAAATGCACACAAGCTGTTCCTTGGCTCTTGTGAGGGCAACATATAAAACTCGCAGCTCCTCGGAGCGTTCAGAACGCTCTTGCGCAAGCTGAACAGCCTTCTGAGGTAAGGTATCAAAGCGGCGGTATGAGTCAATTCGCCTGAAAGCAATACCGTCAATCGGGTGAAAAGAAACATTATTTTTAAGGTATTCATCATTAAATTTTGCACAGCAATCTGCAAGAATACACACAGGGAACTCCAGACCCTTGCTTTTATGAATACTCATTATTCTGACAACATTAGCAGACTCGGAAATTTCATTAGCAATTTCCATATCTCCCCGCTGTTTTTCTACCCTGTCAATAAAACGGAGAAATCCTGAAATACCGATATGGCCCGCCTGCTCATACTTTTCTGCATAATCAAGGAGCAAAGCAAGGTTAGCGCGGCGTTGAGAACCGTTTGGCATTGCACAAACCAAAGCATCATACCCTGTTACATCATAAAGCTCGCGTACAAAATCTCCTGCACCGAGAGTTGCACTAAGGGTGCGAAGAGTGTGAAGGCATCTGAGAAAATCACGGCATTTTTTACTGCCCTTTTCAGCCGCGGCAGTTACACAGGAATAATATGATGTTTTTCTGCTGTCTATTCTGTAGTTAGCCAAATCATCGGGAGTAAAGCCAAACGCAGGCGACAGCATTGCGGTTATTAGCGGAATATCCTGCTGAGGATTATCCACAGCTCGCATAAGCGCTAAAACCGTTTTTATTTCCGTAGCATCAAAGAAGCCGTTACGGCTGGAAATATGGCAAGGTACTCCCCTTTCATTGAGCACAGATGAATAAATCTCAGCTTTGTTTTTGGTGGAACGAAGAAGGATACAAAAGTCCCTGTATTCCGCTTTACGCTGAATATCTCCGTCTTTAACAGTAAGACCGCTGTCAATGGCATTCTGAATGTAATCAGCAATATACTCAGCCTCAAAGCTTCTGCTGACTTTTGATACCGGGTCAGAAATTATATGAAGCTCGGCATCTGGGAAAGCTTTTGGCTCATATTGCGCTCTTGATTTCAGAGCTTCACTTTCATCATAATCAAGCTCCCCTGCCTTTTCACTCATAAGCTGTTCAAAAATGAAATTGACATAATCAGTAACACCCTTACGGCTTCTGAAATTAAAATCAAAATTTATTCTTGCAGGATAATTGCCGTCAACATAAGGCTCAAGGGCCTTTCTTCTGTTTAAAAAGATGCTTGGCATTGCCTGACGGAAACGGTAAATGCTTTGCTTAACATCACCAACCATAAAGAGGTTGCTTTCGTTATCAGAAACAGCTTTAAAAAGCATATTCTGGGTTTCATTGATATCCTGAAATTCGTCAATGAGAATTTCGTCAAACTGCTGTGAAACAGCATAAGCAAGAGGAGTTTTCACAGGATTGCCGTTTTCGTCAACGTCCTCAACAAGCAGCTTTACGGTGTAATCCACAACATCGCTGAAATCAACACCGTTTGATGCACTTTTAAGAGCGGAAAACTCCTTTGCAAACTCTTTTACAAGCTCAACAAGCTTTTTGACAACGGGAAGCATAAATTCAATATCTTCTTTAAATTCATCCTCGTTGCAACGAAGAAGCTTGGGAAGTCTTTTAGTCATTATTTCAACCACTTCAGCTTTGATTGCCTTAGCACGCGGACCGTAGGTTGTTTCTTTACGGGCTATAACACCCGACTTAAACTTACCTGCATAATCGCAGATTTCTTCCCAATTTCCACCGTCAAGAACGGCAATAAAGCCGTTAAAATATTCTTCATATTCTCTGAAAAGCGGTGCAAATTTAACGGCACCTTCAGGGTCGTCATATTCAATGGCATCAATGGCACTTTTTGATTGATTAAGGCAATAATCTGCCATATCCTTGATATATTCAATAACAGTTTTACCCCAAGGGCTGTTGCCGATATCTGAAGAGGTTTCATAAGGGGTAACAAGGGAATCCAACCATTTATCAGAAAACGGAAAAGCCCTTGAATTTTCATAAAGTGAAGTGATAATTGAGCTGAGCTTTGAATCATCGCCTGAGGTTACAAATAAATCAAGCAAGCGGCGAAACGGTTCGCTGTTTTCTTTATATGCTCGCTCAATTACAATATCTGCGGCATCGCTTTGCATTAAATCAAGCTGGGTTTGCTCAAGGAGCTTAAAATCGGGTGAAATTCCCAGCTGCTGAAAATTCTCTCTTACAAGCTCTCCGCAAAAGCTGTCAATAGTGCTGATATGAGCAAAGGGAAGCATCATTCTCTGACGGAGAAGATGCTCATTCTGCGGGTCTTGCTCCAATCGTTTTTCAATGGCTGAGGCAATTTTCTCTCTCATCTGAGCGGTTGCGGCTTTGGTAAAGGTTACAATAAGAAGCCTGTCAGCAGAACAAGGATTTTCTTTATCCTCAAGGCGGCGGATAACCCTTTCAACAAGAACGGTGGTTTTGCCTGAGCCTGCCGCCGCAGATACAAGAATAGTACCGCCTCGGGAATCAATGGCCTGCTGTTGTTCTTTAGTCCATTGTGGCATTTTCTTCACCGTCCTCACTCAACAAAAGCTTAAAGCAATCTGCATCTGAAAGCTTTTCAATTTCTTTTCTTTGGTCGTCAGGCTCAAATCCGCAGACCGTTTTATAATCACAATATTTGCAAGCGTCTGTGTATGCACTTGTACTGCTCGCACTGAAAACAGGCTCAGCCTTGATTTTTCCATTGTGCAAGCAATCGCCCATTTCTCTTAAAATATCTTCAACCTTATCGCTTAAAAGGCTCATTTCTTTAAAGCCTATAAGACTGCCGCTGAAAGCACATTTCTTCTCGTCATATTTAACGGGAATAAACATACCTGATTTGTTGTTATCCATGCCGATAATAACCCTTGAATCATCAAGCACCATACCATTCATACGGCAGTCCTTCATCTGCTGATTAAGGATTTCTTCATCAGTTGCATCTCGGCCTAAATCGGTTACCGTTGCTTTGACGGGCATATACAGAATACCTGCAGGAGAAATGTTTTCATACTTACCTGTTCCGTTTTTCCAGATAGCAAAAAGGTAAATCAGCATCTGCATATTAAGGCCATAGAAAACATCACTGAGCTGAAAATTCTTGCCGCCTGATTTATAGTCCACTACCCTGACGAACTTTTTATCATCAAGAGTCATCATATCCACCCTGTCAACAGAGCCTTTGAGCTTAAGTGAGCCTCCGTCAGAAAGCTCAATAACAAGGGGCTTTACCTCGCTGTCGTTATCAATGGGAAGCTCAAAATCAACAGGAACAAAGTCACTGACAGAAAACTCTTTTATAAGCCTTTTGGCAACAGCGCATACGGTTTTGCCAAGGCTCATATAAAGATAATTAAATCTCTCGCTATGCTCCTCACCTGCGCTCATATTCATTTTAAAATAGTTTTCGAGAAGCTCTAAAACAATCTTATCAATTTTTTCGTCAGACATTTTACAAAGAGCTTCACTGCCGTAAGCTTTGATTATATTTTCAAGAACATAGTGAATAATTGTTCCCTTTTGCATCGGGTCAAGCTCAGCAACCTTGGCAGGCTTTGCCTGGATACCGTATTTACAAAAATATTCAAAGGGACATTTAAAATAAGTTTCGACCCTTGTGGCTGACATATACATATCGCGCCCGAAGAGCTTTTGAGCAACAGCTTTATCCTCAATAGAGAATTCTTTTTTATCTGCCGCACGCTTCAGGGCTTTGAGGCGGTCCTTTGAGGCTGAATCATTTTTAAAATACTCTTTAAGAGTGGCAACAACGCTGTCAGGGTTACGCCAACCCTTTGCCATAACCTCAAAAGAAGCTTTTTTGCTTCTTAAAAGCTCTGTTTTTTCAATCAGAGCAGTATCTACGGTTTTCACATCGGGGAAGATTTTTTTAATCTGAGAAATCAATTCAGAGGGTGCAAGCTCAGCGCCTGAAAGATTCTTTGCACAGTATGACAAATAAAGCTTATCCGTTGCTCCGCACAAGGTTTTATAGGAGATAAACCGTTCCTCCGTAACATCCTCTTCGGCTTCCTGACCCAAATCAATTCCGAACAATTTGAGCTGTTCTCTTTCGTTTCGAGAGAGAACTTTTTTATTAAGCTGAACATAAGGAAAAACCCCGTCGTTGACACCAACGGCAAAAATCACCTTTGGAGATGAGGTGAGAACTCTTTCCGCAGAACCGATTAAAACCTCATCAAGTCCGCTTGGCAGCGCACCCATTGTAAAACGAGAAACCATTGTATTAAACAGCTCTTCAAATCTCTTGGCTGTAAGTGTTGTATTTTTAAGCACTGTGGCAGTATCATCAAGGATTTCTATTAAAATATCCCATATTCTCTCCTGCTCCAGAGCAAGCTCAATTTCGCCGTTTTCTTTGAGCTCAACGGCAGTCTTTTTGAGATTTTCCGATACATTGAAATCAACGAGCAAGTCATAAACAGCCTGAGCCGCCGAGCGTCCGTTGATATTTTTAAATTCCGTTCTGAATTTAGAAAGCGGATAAGTAACCGTCTTTCTTGAACGGTTGATTTTTTCAAGAATTTCTGCGTGCTTTTCAAGCAATTCACAACCCAAGCCGTCAGGGTGTCCCTTAAAATCCTCACACCAACGGGAGCCGTTAATCTTCCACATTACGGCATAATTTTCAAGAGCAGAAATATCATCCTGAGAAAGATTGGTAAGACCCGTTTTTAAAAGACGCATTACATTTTCTGTGCTGAAGCCGTCACTTGCGATTTTAAGAGCGGCATTCACAAAATTTACAAGAGGCTGAGTCATAATCGGCTGACGCTTATCTACAAAAACAGGAACATCAAATTTTTTAAGTGCTGATTTAATTCCTGATTCATATTCTGAGCTGTTACGGCCGATTACGGCTATATCGCGGCAACGGTATCCGTTTTCACTGATAAGCCTTTTAACATTTGAGGCAACATAGTCACACTCCGCAAGGAAATTTTCTGCCCTGCAGATTTCTATATCATTTACTTCATTTTCATATTTCTGAGGAACTATTGAATAAAGCTCCTTTTCAAGGTGAGCGAGCTCAGAAGAAGTGTAATAATCACTTTTTTCAACTTCAATAACATCAACTGCAGGCATTGAGCATTTTTCATTAAGAGAGTAAAGCTTGCGAGCCGTTCTGCGGGTATGGGCAAAAACACTGTGCTTTTCAAAAAGCCCTGACACCTTATCGGTGCAAACAGTTATATAAACATCCTTTGCTCTTGGTAGTATATCGCCAAGAAGGACAGTTTCCTGGGCGGTATAACCGCGGAAGCCGTCAATAAAAACAGTTTTACCGTTAAACCAATCAATCTTATCAATTACTGAATGTAACCTGTCAAGGGAAGTTTCATCGTCAAACCAGCTCTGCTGTAAAAGAGCAGTATATGCCCTTGATATCAACGAAAGCTCGGAAACCTTGCTTTTAAGCACTCCGTCTGACATTTCTTCACAGGAATTATATAAATCATCGGGTGAAACGGCACACTGGCGGAATTCTTTAATCATACCCATCATTTCAGTAATGAAGCCTTGGGTATATTTTGACTTTGAATAAAGGTTCAGCTTATCACTTACCTGCTCGAGGGCAAGTGACATAAGGACAGCTCTTACACTGTCATCAATTTCAGGCATATCGGCACTGTCAAACATTTTAAGCAAATGCTTTGCAAGAAAAGTAAAGCTGAAAACGCTGACCTTATCTGCCTTTAACGGGCCCATTTTTGTTACAATATTCTTCTCTGTTTCAAAGGAATACTGCTCAGGTACAAGCAAGAGAATATCCTTTTCCCCTAAGTCGATAAGCTTTTCAATTTCAGAATAAATTTTTTGAGTTTTACCGCATCCGATACGGCCGATTACCAAATGAAGCACAAAATCACCTCGATGAGAAGATTATATCAAATAAGCGTAAATTTATCAACTGCCGATGTACCAAAAACAGGTCCGACAGTTTATATTTCTTAAAACAAAAATTCGTCAAAATAAATTGAAAAATCCGCGACACTATTTTAAAATGTGTCGTTTATCAAACATTTCTCGATTGACAAGTATATTTAAATATAATATAATAAAACCTGTTGTAATGTAAATTTGACTTATTTAATTAAAAGGAAGTGACAGAGTGAAGCCACAGCTTTTAACTGTTAAAGACCTTGTAAATTATTCAGCTGATAAATACGGCGATAATGTTTTTTGCAGATTCTTAAGAGATGATGAAATGTATACCAAATCTTTTAAAGAATTCCGCGAAGACTGCCTTGCCGTAAGCAGATATATTAAAACAAAAAAAGAAGATAAAATGCACATTGCTTTTATAGGCAAAACCAACTATGAATACATAGCCTGCCTTACCGGTATGATTTTTAGCGGCAATGTGGTTGTACCCTTTGCGCCGGACATCAGCATTGACGAGGCTTGCACCCTTTTCAGAGACGCTGATATAGAAATGCTTTTTTGCGAAGAGGAATTTATTCCCACAGCGGAAGAGATTTGCAACAGATATGACGGAATAAGAAAAATCGTTTCATTGGGAGACTGGCATTGGTTTGAAAACATATTTAAAAAGTATTCTTCCGATTCAGAGTTTGCTCCCCTTTCTGATATTGAAATCGACCCTTATGGCTGTTCTCTCATAATTTACACTTCAGGCACAACAGGTGAAAGAAAAGGCGTTATGCTTTCAAACAACAATCTTGCTGCTAACTCCAGCTATGATGCTTACAAGGCAGACGACGGTGATGTTACACTTTCATTGTTACCTATGCACCATGTTTTTTGTTACGCCTGCGATGTACTCAAAAGCCTTTATGACGGCAATGAGGTTTGCCTCAACGGTGCACTTATTAACCTTTATAAAAATTTGCTTATATTTGAGCCTACAAATGCAAGAATTGTTCCTCTGCTTTGCAAGGCAATTCTTACAAGGATTAAAATTTCTGAGCGAAAGCACCCCGAGCTTACCCCAAGAGAGGCCGCTGAGCTTGTGGTTGGCAAAAGGCTCAGAAAGCTTATTGCCGGCAGTGCATTTTTAAGCTCATCAATTATTGACGGATTTGAAAGATACGGCATCACAGCCCGACAGGGTTACGGAATGAGTGAATGCAGCCCGAGAATTACCACATCTGACTTTTCAGAGAGGCATAAGTATTCTAACGGCGCGCTTATCGGTGTGGATGACGTAAGAACTGTTGAAGGTGAAATTCAGGTAAAAGGCCCGTCGGTTATGCTCGGTTATTACAAAAAGCCTGAAAGAACTGCAGAAGCTTTTACCGAAGACGGTTATCTTCACACAGGCGACCTTGGTTACATTGAGGACAAGCATATTTACCTTGTGGGAAGAAAGAAAAATCTTATAATTCTCTCAAACGGTGAAAATATCTCTCCTGAAGAAATCGAAAACAAGTTTATTGATGACGGCATAATCAAGGAGATTATAGTTTACGCCGAAGATGACAGCATTGTTGCTGAAATTTACCCCGATGAGTTAGTGGTTGACGGTATGAACTTTGACGATGTTCGCGACCAGATTGACAAAATCGTTGACAGAGTCAATTCAGATATAAAAACCGACAGACAAATCAGCACATTTAAAATAAGAGAAAAGCCCTTTGAAAGAACTTCAACAGGTAAAATCAAACGTGCACAATTCAATTATTCGGAGGATTAAAAATGGTAGTTAAAACTTTGCCTGACGGCAGTAAAGTAAACGCCTACCCTATTTCAAACTCACAGCAGATGATGTTTTTGATGTCACTTAAATACGGTTCAGGTTATCCTGTTAACAACATCGGCTGCGGCTACTACTGGAAGGGCGAAATGGACATCGAAATTATGAAAGAGTCCATTTATGAAGCTATTGAACGCTGTGACACAATGCGCCTTCGTTTTGCTACAGATAAGAAGCACAAGGTAGTTCAGTATGTTACCGAAAAAAGTGAATTAAAGATTGAAGAATGGGATTATTCGGATTTAACCGTTGATGAAGCAGAGCATAAGCTCACTGAAATATCAAGAGGTAATATCCCGATGTTTAACTGTGAGCTTCACAAAATTGCAATAATTAAATTTGCAGACGGTTATCACGGATTGTTTATGAAAATTCAGCACCTTGCAATGGATGCTTATTCAATGAAGATTTTCATAAACGATATTATTGAGATTTATCTCAGCAAAGCCAAAGGCGAGCCTTACCCCAAGCCTATGCGCCCATATATTCCTGTGCTTGAAAAAGAGCTTGAATATCAGGAATCTGACAAGCACGAAGCTGACAGACAGTATTGGTTCGATTCCCTGGCAAAGGCAGATGAACCGATTTTTACTGACTATATGATTGATAACCGCCTCAAAAAGCAGCAGGCTGAAAACCCGGGTCAGAGATATGCGGATATACACTCAGGTCTCCCCGATGCTGATATTTTTAAAAAGAGCATGAGCGCAGAAGACAGTGAAAAAATAATGAACCTTTGCACAGAAAAAGGTCTTTCAATTTTCTCTGTTATTTCCATGGGTGTGCGCACAGGCCTTTCCTGCTTTAACGATAATCAGGAGGATGTATCCTTCAAAATGATTATTAACCGCAGAGGTACAATAGCTGAGAAAAAATCGGGCGGATTGAGAATTAATTTCTTACCGATGAGAAGCATCATTAAGCCTGAAGAAACATTCTGCGATGCGGTAAACAAAATATCTGAAATCCAGAATGAAATGTATCTTCATTCAAGCCTTAGCTTCTTAGAAACGCTTAAGGAACGCCATAAGTCGATGCCAAAGAGTGCTAAATTTGACTCTACCTATGACAGCTTCGGACTTTCATACCAGCCTATGATGAAGGTTAAAAGCATTGATGGAGAAATGGCAAAAACAGCCCGCAGTATCTGGTATAACAACGGAGCTACAATGATTCCCCTTTATGTTACAGTTATGCACAGAACTGTTGACGGCGGTCTTGATTTTGTTTTTGAATACAGACACGAGCCGGAAGCGGAATATGATTTGAGAATTTTATTTAAGAAAATTGAGCAAACACTCATTCTCGGTGCCCAAAACCATGACATAACTGTTGGAGAAATACTTGAAAATATTAAACTTACTGATAAAGAAAGGAACGGTGGACCATTATGCAGAAATTCGCACAGCTTGTTGAACTCCTTGAAAACTACGTGGAAGTTGACGAAATCAAGGCTGAAGACAATTTCAAGCTTGATCTCGGCATGAGCTCGTTTGACACAATGTGCCTTGTGAACGACATTATGGATACATTCGGTGTTGAGCTTAAAGCAACTGATTTTGTAAATTATAAAACCGTTGGCGAAATGGCAGAATATCTTGATTCAATCTGCTGACATAAAAAAGCAATCCCCTTGAGGCATATGTGATGCTTCAAGGGGAATTTTATTATATTACATTTATCTGACAGCTTTTCATAGTTTGCAATGCAGCATTATGAGCATCAACTGTTACACCTGCACAACAATCGGAAACTACCGAAATTTCATTTTCGGGGAAGCTTGCCTTTAAAATAAGTGCATTGGACACAACACAAATATCGGTGCAAAGGCCGATAATTTCAAGAGAAAACTCTTCCCCTACCCTGTTTCGGATAAGTCGAGGCAAATCAACCGAGCCGAATGTGGGCTTTTCAACAGCAACAAAATCCTTGCCTTCAAGGGCAGTTTCAACCTGACTGTCAAGCTTCCAACCGTCAGTGCCTTTTATGCAATGAGGCACAGGAAGCTTTTTGCCCTCAGAAGAATCCATATAATTTTCCGAATGAGTGTCGTAAGTCACAAAGATTAAGCCGTCAAAGTTCTTGATTTTCTTGACAACATTCGGAACAATTGCAACGGCTTCGGCTGAGCCGAGAGCACCGTCAACAAAATCCTTTTGCATATCTACAACAACTAAAATTTTGTTCATAAAAAACTCTCCTGATAAAAAGACACTAATCACTATATGAATTAGTTAATATATATTTACCTTCTGTTCGTGTTTCAGGCAGTTCTTCTGCTACATTGTTTTGTTCATCAAAAACGATATAACAATGCTTAATTCCAAACAGTCCATCTTTAACACCTAAAATAATACTATCACCTACGGATAACTTATCGCAAGAGTGAGTTGGAACATCAATACTGTATTCTTTCCCGAAAACCGCGAAGTCTAATTGAGTATTTCTGTTATATCCAAAATACCAAAGAATTGATTCGCCTCTTTCTTTGCCTAATTCCGTAATATCGTTCACCTTGGTTGTTACAATTTGCTCATTTGAAGTATCATAAAATTGATTTACACTCTTTGTACCAATAAACAATGATATCCACAGTAAAACAGCAATTACCAATAATTCAATTTGTCTGTTCACCTTATCATTTTTGTTACTGCAAACTGAAACAACAATCAATGATATTATAGCAAGCAACAAGCCAACAGAAACTAAGGAATCTAATTCAAAATGCCAAGGCATATATTTTAAAGCAGACACACACAGTGAACCAACGAGCAGAGCAAAAGTTAACCATTTCTTTTGCTTATGTAAAAAGAATATTGATAAAATTATCAAAGCAATCGCAATGATGAAATTCATAGTTTCACTTCCTTTTCACTCTGCGAGGTTTATTTAGTCAGCTAACAAATCATTCTTCTTAATGAAATCGATTGTTTCATCAACTGTGGTAAAAGCAAGAGCAACTGTTGTATCAGCCGCGCCGTAATAAATTGCAATTTTTCCGCTTTCGCTATCGGCAAGGGCGGCACACGGAAACACTACATTAGGCACATCACCCACACATTCATATAATTCGTGAGGAGCAAGGAGGAAGCAGTCTGCTCTGTGAAGCACTTTCCACGGCTCGTCTTTATCAAGAATTGCCGCACCCATGGCGTAAGTAAAGCCGTTACAGCTTGTAAGCACTCCGTGATAGAACATAAGCCAACCTTCGTCAGTTTCAATAGGAGTAGGGCCTGCACCTACCTTTGTCATTTCCCAGTTCTTTTCGGGTTTCATAACAAATCTGTGTTTGCCCCAGTAGGTTAAATCCTTGCTGTGGCTTAAGAAAATGTCACCGTAAGGAGTGTGGCCTCTGTCACAAGGTCTGATAAGAAGAAGGAATTCATCATTTACCTTTTTCGGAAAGAGAACACCGTTTCTTGCAACAGGATAACAAGCATCCTCAAGCTGAGTCCACTCTTCAAAATCTGTAGTATAAGCAATACCGATGGTTGTTCCGTGAGGGGTAAGATTTACCCAGGAAAGATAATATTTTCCGTCAATTTCACAAAGTCTCGGGTCATAGCCTCTGAAAATAACTTTTTCACAAAGCTCCCAATGAATGGCGTCCTTACTGTAGCCAACAACAAGGGTATGGTCGCGGCTCATAACATCCACTCTGAAAACACCTGCAAAGCCGTCACCGTAAGGCACAACAGCAGAGTTAAAGATACTGTTTGCCATATAGAGATTATCTCTTGTTATAATCGGATTTCCGTCATATCTCCACACGGGGTATCTGTAGCCCTCGGGCTTATCCTGCCAAGGGATGTTAGGGATTTTTGCACCTATAATCTTTGCCATAAGATTCTCCTTATTTTGCTTTATAAAGCATAATTACAGCCTTTGGTGTTTCGTTAATTGTGAGTTTCATTCCCTCTGACATAAGCTGAGCGCCTGTAAGCTCATATTTTGTTTCGGGCTTATCGTAATCATAAACCTCATAAACAGTTTTACTTTCAAGTCCGTTGAGAACAAGCTGATATGTATTATCATTTACATTTTCACGCTTATAGATAAGCGCCATACCCTCTTTACCGTCGGTATCAAACTGCATAGCGTGATACTTTTCAGTATCAAGACCGCCGAATGTCAACGGATAATAATTGCCAACCATATACGGTCTTATATCATAATAAGAAAGCTGCTGAGAACAAGAAATTATGTTAGTACGGTCAGCATATTCGTTGTAAATGTATGCACAGGTGCCGTTATAAGGATACCAGAATGAAATTCCGTATGTCTGAGCCTGTGTAGCTTCAAGAATACCGGGATTTGAATTACCTTCTCCGTCCATACAGTTATAGTCACTTCTCCAAAGAGGAATGCTTCTTCTTGCCATTTCAATATCAAGGCGCTTGCCGCCTGAGGCACAGTTGTCGATTTTAAGACCGGGAATTTCTTCAAGCAGAGTGTCAAAGAATTTGTAAAGATTTGTAACGTAATGGTTCTCGGTTATGCCATTTCTGCCGTTTTCCCACTGCTCATCAGCTTGCTCCCAGAATGGCAACAATTCATAGTTATGGTCGTTTCTAAGGCATTTAACACCGTTTGAACGCAAAGAATCAAGCATATAGTTTGTTATGTATTCAAGGCATTCTTCGTTGGCAAAGTTGATGTAATTGGTATATTCATCTTCTTCGTTTACAATCATCCAACCGTCATTATTTACACAACCGTTGTAAACCTCTGAGCCTTTGCAGCAACGCTCGATTTCATACCACAAAAGAAGCTCCATTCCCCTTGATTCAAGTGCTTTTGAAATATCGCCAAGCCCATCGGGGAATCTGGCAGGGTCTGCATACCAGTTACCAAGATTATTAGCCCAGTTGCCGTCAGACATCGGATACCAACCTGCATCTACCCAGGCATAATCAAGCGACTCTGCCCAGTCCTCAGGAATGTTTTTAACATTCTCAAGCACTTGCTCCTCTGTTGTGCCTGCAACCTCAACACCGATTCCTGTTGTTGCTACCTGCTTTGTGCCCTCGGGAGAAACACAGTCAACCACATATTTTCTATATGAGTTAAAACCTTTAACAGCATTATCAGAATCATAGAAAGTAAGTGAAACAAGCGGTGAACGAACCTCTTCACAGGGAAGAAGGTAGCCTTTAAGGGTTTCCTGCTTGGCTTCAACCTTTGTTCCGCCGATAGTCTGAGCGAGTGAAGTGTACCACTGACCTGTCCAACCAACTGCCAGAACTGCGCCACAATCCTTGCCTACAAGGTTAAAATAAGGCAAGAATGATTCTGTTCTGCCTCCGTTAGCAGAGAAAACCAAAGGAAGCAAAGCAAGCCTTGTCTTCATAGTTTCAAAGTCATCTGCTTCAGCAAATGAACCCTGAGAGCAATAAACATCTGTTTTTCTGCCTGTGGGAATAACAGAATCCATCGCATAGAATTTGGAAATTACAGGAGATTTATCTTCACCGTTGTTTTTGATATAAACTGTCCAATCGCAGGATGCATTATCCTCATAAATTGTTGCTTCAACAGTTGCAACAATGTCACTCTTTTTATGCTCGATTGTGATATATGTAGTCTTACCGCCGCGGTAAACTGCTCCCACTTCGCTTTCGGGGCTGAAAGAAAATTCCCATTTATCAAGATTTCTTCTGAAATCTCTGCCGCCTACCTTAAAGGTGTAAGCAGGATTTTCAGTTGAAAGAATATTTTCTTCATACCAATTACGGCAGAGTGCTTTTTCCTCTTCAGAAATGCAGTTTTCCTTTGCATCTATGGAGTCAAAAGAAAGCTCTGAAGTTGAGCTGATATCTAATGCAGCTCTGTCCACCCATACCTTAAAGTTTGAATCAGGCACAGCAAATGATGACACGATAAACATCAATGCCTGAATAACAGCTATGATTGCACGCATAAAAACGCCTCCTTAAATATTGCTTTAATTTTACCATATATATTACTGTTTTTCAAGATTACCCCAAAGACAAAACAGCCTGAGCATAAAACTCAGACTGCTTATTTTAATAAATCTTTTGTGAAGTAAAAGAAATCTCATAAGTTCCGTATATCCAGCAACCGTAAGAATCTTTGATATACAACGGAACATCAACGGTGTTAAGACCGTCTTTGATTTCAACATTTGCTAAATCAATTCTTGCCTTAAGAGTGTCAGAATTGAGTGCGCTCAGCTCTTGTTCGTTGCCGTAAACAGTTATTCCGCTGATTTTGGAAGAAGTGAAATTAACTGAACGGTCAATAGGTGCATTTGAAATACTGATATTATTACTCAGGATATCGAAAGTACCCTCTGACTGCGCAGGCACGGTAACTCTGAGAGTAACATAGCTTGCTTCACCTGAAATCACCTTGACACCGTCAACAGCGGAAAGATTATATCTGAAGCTGTTTGTTCCCGGCTTGAGGGTTGTAAAATTGATATCGGCAACCTTTAAAGCCTCAGTTTCTGTGCCGTTTTGAAGCAAGGCAACAGTAACTGTTTTGGGAGAACAGGTGTATTCAAGGGGATTTGTTATATAATTTGACGGAGCACCTGAAAAGCCTGCATTTATGGGAACTGTAACCTTTTTATACACAGGAATTGTAACGGTCATTGTGGGATTACTTTCACCGTCAAAGGTTATAAAGCTAAGTTCATTTCCGTTTTTGCCAACGGCGCTGAGCTTTGCATTAAATGCGGTGCTTTTTTCAATCGGGTCATCAACCGAAACAGTTGCAATAACCTTTGAAAGCTGTGAAACTTCAAGGGCAGGACCGCCGACCAAAACAGTCTTTCTGTCGGTAATATAGTTTTCGTCAGCTATATAGTCGCCTGAAGTGATTTTATCCCCTTCAACCTTTACCTCAATATTAGCCTGAGCTTCTGCATATTCATCAAAATAAACGCTGATAAAAGGCTCGGAATAATCTTCTATGGTAAAGTTGGCGCTTTCATCGGCCTTGCTGACTTTAAGCTGGAGGGAATGGGTGCCTGCAGAGGTTACAAGTGAGGTTGAAGCTGTAACCTTGAAAGCATCAGCAGTTATAGACCTGCCGCCGATAATATATTTACTGCCGCTGATAGTTATGTCAACGGTATAGTTATTTTCGCCGAACATTTTAAGCCCGTACTGTGACGGAACGCTGTTTTCCATATCAATTTCAACAGGAACATTTTCAACAACAACTTCAGTTTCGGGAGAAAAAGCGATACAAACCGAAGCCCAGAAAATAACCGCAATAACCAAGGAAAAGACCATAACAAACTTGTTATCCTGAAAAAGATTATGGAGGCTGAAGCTTTTCTTTTTCATTATTTCTCCTCCTTATTTTTGATTATATTAAATCTCTTAGGAGGCTTGGAAGCATCGGAAGAAAAGTACGAAGTAAGAAGCTCAATAAGAACACCGTCAGAAACATCTCTTTCAAGTACTCCCTTATGAACAACGGAAACCTGACCTGTTTCTTCTGAAACAACAACTACAACGGCATCACTTTGCTCACTAACGCCGATAGATGCACGGTGGCGGGTGCCTAAATCTGAGCTGATATTTGTGTTTTGGGTAAGAGGAAGAATACAGCCTGCGGCACAAACCCTGCCGTCACGAACGATAACAGCACCGTCGTGCAACGGAGAATTGGGGAAGAAAATGCTGCCGATAAGCTCCTTGCTCACTGCGGCATCAAGGCCAACACCTGTGGATACAACCTCATTAAGAGCAACATCACGCTCAAGCACAATAAGAGCACCGATTTTCTTTTCACTCATATCATTGCAGGCCTTGCAGATTTCAAGCACAGCCTTTTTCTGCCTGTTTTGAGAAACCGTGTTTCTGTTGCTAAGTCCCAACATTCTTAAAATAGGAACGCGGCTTCTGCCCACACTTTCAAGAGCGTGGCGAAGCTCAGGCGCAAAGAGAATAACCAAAACAAGAATGAAGCTGCTCATAAGCATTTCAAACAGGTATGTACTTGCCTGCATACCTAAAGTTTTGATTATAAAATAAATTACAAGAATGAGAATAACACCCTTTACAACGTGAAGGGCTCTGCTCTCTCTCATAAACTTAATAAGCTTGTATGCAATAAAGGCCACAAGCAAAATATCTATTGTATCAATAATAAAATCGTATGAATATATCAAAGCAACAAGCTTATTCCAAATATCCAACAGATTAGTAACAAAATTGTCCATAAATGACTCCCGAATGTTTATTTAATTTATTTTAACATAATACCTTTTTCAATGCAATAAAAAATTAACCCTCGTTAATCAAACAAACACTGTGAGCAGAAATCCCCTCACCTGCACCGGTAAAGCCAAGCCACTCCTCTGTGGTAGCTTTTATGTTAATGCGGCTGATATCTACATTGCAAGCATCAGCAACATTTTTGCGCATAGCTTCAATATGAGGCTTCATTTTAGGATTCTGTGCAATAATTGTGGCATCAACATTTCCAACAGTGAAGCCTTTTTCATAAAGAGCGTTAACCACTTTTTTTAATAAAACAAGGCTGTCGGCACCCTTAAACTGAGGGTCATTGTCAGGGAACATACCGCCGATATCACCCAAAGCCGCCGCACCGAGAAGTGCGTCTGAAATTGCGTGAAGCAAAACATCGGCATCAGAATGGCCTAAAAGACCTTTTTCATAAGGAATTTCAACACCGCCGATTATAAGGCGTCGGTTTTCTGTTAATTTATGAACATCATATCCGTGACCGATTCTCATTATTTCTGCACCCTTTCTATGTTGGCGATTGCCTGCTTGTAATCGTCATAAGTCATAAATGAATTTATAATATCAATCAATGAATTAGTTGTCATTCTTTCGGGCAATGAAAGATGTTTTAAAAGAGCAAGACGCTTTTCTTTACTGTCAGCGCCGCCTGTAAGGCCGTCAAGATAAAAATCGGTTTTGGTAACCGTTCTTTTCTCGGTTTGGTTATCCTCTTCGCAAAGAACACCGGCTTGCTCCAGAGCTGATTTTATAATTTCAGGTGAAACACCTTCAACGCCTAATTTGCCCTCTTTTGACGGGGCTTCTTTTCGCCTCTCTTTTCCGAAAACATCGGGAATATAGGCATTTATAATTTTTTCTTTCGGAACAAAGCCGCAGATAAAATTGCGGATTGTAAAGCCTGCTGAGTCACTGTCAGTCAGAATTACGAGCCCTTTTTTATCAGCAAGCATACGAAGAAGCTTTTGCTTTTGTTTATCCTTAAAAATGCCGAAGCCGTCAGTTTCAATAATTACGGCATCAATTATTGAAGAGAGTTTGATTTTATCGTACTTGCCTTCAACTATAATTATTCTGTCTGTTTTCAGCATACCTTTTCTCCGTTTGCTAACAAAAACAATTTCATCATTGTTTCTTCAAGGATAAATCTGCCGTCAACCGTTGTGGATTTAAGCTTTTCATCTGCATCTGCCAAAACATCAAGGCTTCTCCTCAAGGAATCCATAGACATTTTTGAGGCATTTTTAGCCCCGTTTTTCAGTCGGAAATCATTCTTGCCGTAGTTAAAAACCTTTGCCGCTTCTTCGGGTCGGTGACCGCCTGAGGAAGCTACCTTGGCACGGTACATATCAACATAAGATGTTATGATTGTAGCAAGAACGGATATGGGCTCCTCACGCTGTTTCATAAGTGAGTCAAGAATAGCAAAAGCTTTGTCACTGTTACCTGACACAAGATTTTTGGAAAGCTCAAAAATCTTAACCTCCGCTGTTTTAACCGTAACAGCGTCGATGTTTTCTTTTTTTATTTTTCCGTCGGTTGCATTGGCGCAGACCTTTTCAAGCTCATTTAAAACATTGGTCATTGAGTCGCCAACGATTGAAATGAAATAATCTGCAAGACCCATATCAATTTCAAAGCCTCTTGATTTTGCACCTTTAATTACATACTTTGAAAGCTCTTGGCGGCTCATTTTTTCAAGCTTCACGGTGCTTCCGTATTTGTCAAAGGCAGAAATCAGCTCTTTCCAGCCCTTACCCTCTGCCTCAACGGTGAGAGCGCAGATTATAACAATGCAGGTTTCGGGAATATCTGACACAACAGAGATTAAAGCGTCCTTACCGCCGTCACCAAGCTCTGTTGGTTTAATGTCTTTAATAACAACGCAGGAGCGTTCACTCATCATAGGCAGAGCCTCAACAGCAAGGGCTACCTCTTTCATATCAATACCCTTTCCGTCAAAGGTGTGAAGATTAAAATCCTTAAAGCTATCATCAACGATTTTTTTTATCAGGGCTTCAAGGTAATGCTTTTTCAGATAGCTTTCATTACCGTAAATAAAATAGAGATTGTCAAATTCATTTGAACGAATTTGCTTTTTTAATTCCTGCTCAGTAATGGCGGACATATTTTCACCTGCCTAATTATAAGAAATTGATACTTCTTTATTTAATCTGAAATTCAAGGTGAAATCAGTTTCACCGAGAGTTGAGTAAATATTTGAATTTTGAGAAGAATAGCGGTTTATCATATCTTCACCTACCGCTTTTGTGGAAGAAATTATTATGCTATCAAAACCGCTTATGTCCATATTGTCGGGAAGATAGTATGAACAAACAAGAACATCTGCATCAAGATGCTTTGAAAGATTAGCATTTTCGGTACAATCGAAAATTATCAGCATATCACTTGAGCCGAACACACAATAAGCGTAGGTTATGCTTTTAGTTTTGTGAAATTCAATACTGCTGTTATCCCATGGATTCAGCTTAAAATCAGGCTCGACGATTGTATCAAAATCTGAAATAGCTTCGCCTGAAATAATTCTGTCAAAGCTGACAGCCGAAGAAAGGTCCGGCAACAATGCACAGTTCCAGTCTTTATTGTCCGGCACAATGAGTAAAGAAGCTTTTTTATAGATTTCATAGGATATGTCATCTGAACAATATGTGTCTGACGCTCCGCAACCGATAACCGCTGTTTCACCCTTATTTTTAACAATAAGGCAAATGCCGTCATCAACATCCATAACCTGAACAGTTGTTAGATTTCTGTTATAAATCAAGTGAGCACTGAAACACAATACGCTGACACAAAGAACACTTGCAATAATAGCTTTAATTTTTATCTTATGCTCTTTAAACAAGATAAAACAGCATATAACTGCACATAGCGCAAAAGCCGCAAACACAGCAAAAATCAGGTCATCGGTTTTAATGCAAGCATAGGGAATACCGCTGAAAAGCTTTGAAATATAAATAATATATTTTGCAAGAATTCCGCACACAAGACCGCAGAGATTAACGCCAAAAGGAATTGAAAAAAGAAGTGCAATACCGCCTGCCGCTATCATCATAAGAGTTGCGGCATAAGAAATGAGCACATTTGTAACAGGACCTATAACGCAGATTTCACCAAAAGCAACACAGCTTATCGGAAAAGTGAAAATACTTGCACTCACAGATACAAAGAAAATTGAAAGCAGAGCTTTAATTGTTTTTCTTAAGGGCTTTTTCTTAATTGCAGAAAGCCTGAAATTAAGAGCTTTATCGATGCTTTGGTAAAGTGTTACTATTCCCAGCGTTGCCGAAAATGAAAGCAAAAGCGAAACACTTGCCGCCGCCATCGGATTAACAGCGAGAATTATAAACAGCGAAAAACCTAATGAGTTAAGGCTGTGTGATGTGCGCCTGAAAAGGTTACCAACCATTAAAACAATTAGCATTATCCCCGCTCTGGTCACCGACGGTGTGAAGCCCGTCAGTGCCATAAAAAGGCAGGTTACAAGCACCGCCAAAAGACTGTTAAATCTTTTGGAAACACCAAGCTTTTTCAGGAAATTGAAGATTCCTAACACCCATATTGAAAGATGAAGACCTGACACAGCAAAGAGATGATAAACACCTGCACCTCTGAAAGCCGCCAAGGTTTCATCGCTGACTGCACTTTTATCTCCAAGGAGCATTGCAACCGAAACAGCACCGTATTCATTAGGAAGAACGGAATAAATTCTTGATTTAATTTCGTCACGCACACGCTGAATTTTGCAAGTAAATGTGTCGCTTCCGTCTTTTAATAAAGTGATATCTTCATCGCCTTCAAAAATATTTGCGCCGAGATAAATCCCCTCAGACATATAATGCCGTTTTAAATCAGCATCAAATCTGTCAGCCGAATACACATCGGTATTAAAAGAAATTTCATCCCCTGCATAAACAGCAATAGAGGTGTTACTGATAAGCCTCAGCTTTACATTTATTTCTGTTCCGCCAACTGATTTGGTTTCGAGAATATAAACGGTTTTTGAGGGGTAAGATTCACTATCCCCCGTAACACGGGCAACAACCTCAACATCTTTTCCTGTTACAGAATTTGCGGCATCAATACTGCAATCGGCATTGGACATCATCAATATACCTGAAAACAAAAGTGACGCAGACAAATAAAACAAAACGGTAACTTCGCGAAGCTTTTTGGAAATTACCGTAACTGTTAACAACACTACACCTATGGCAAGAGCTACCGCGCCGCCCTCAAAATTATAGCCCGAAATTATAATAACAAGCATAATCAAAAGGGCGGAAAAGCCGATAGAAGCCATTGGTAAATATTTAAACTTATCCATTATTTAAAGAATAATGGCAATTTTTCAAGGAAGATAATATCGTTTCTGTCAGCAGAGTCACCTTCAGCAAGAACGGCGGCTTTACCTACGATATTTACATCAAATTTTTCAAGAAGCTTTTCAACAGCAATAAGAGATTCACCTGTTGAAATAACATCATCAACAACAAGAATCTTCTTACCTCTGATTTGCTCACCGTCAAGCCCGTCGAGAATAAGAGTCTGAACACTCTTGGTAGTGATTGACTGCACCTCAACGCTGACAGGGTTTGTCATATAAACCTTTTGCTTTTTGCGGATAACAAAATATTTTTTGCCGCTCTGCCTTGACATTTCATAAGCAAGAGGAATGCTCTTAGCTTCGGGAGTAACGATATAGTCAAATTCAGGACATTTTTTGAGAAGCTCTTCTGCCGCGGCAACGGTTAACTCAACATCGCCAAAAATGATAAAGCCTGCAATATCAAGCTTTTCATTAAGCTCACAAATAGGAAGCTCTCTTTCAAGCCCTGCAATAGTCATTTTATGAAAATTCATAAGCTCCTCCAATCAGCCTGCAGGCCAGGTAAAATCTCTGCCGCCCATAAGGTGGAAGTGAATATGCTTAACAGTCTGACCTGCTCGGTCACCGCAGTTATTAACAATGCGGTAACCGTCAGAAAGACCTTTTTCTTTTGCAATTTTTGCCGCAACCTCAAAGATATGGGCAATTACAGCGCTATTTTCGTCAGTTACATCGTCAGCAGATGCAATATGCACCTTTGGAACGATAAGAACATGAACCGGAGCCTGTGGGTCAATATCATTAAAAGCAAAAACTGTATCATCCTCATAAACCTTAGATGAGGGGATTTCTCCTGCAATTATTTTACAAAATAAGCAATCCATATTTAAAACTCCTTATTTAATAAGTGAAGAAACAATTTCATTAGCACAAGCAAGAGCTGAGTCAATCTTATCAAGCTCTTTTGCACCTGCCATAGCAAAGTCGGGCTTACCGCCGCCGTTACCGCCTGCCTTCTGAGCAACTGCTCTTACAACATCGCCTGCTTTAACGCCCTTTGAAACGGCATCCTTACCGCAAGAAACTGCAAAGTTTGCGCTACCCTTTGCAGAATTGATACCTGCAATAACAGCTACTACATTTTCGCCTGTTGATTTTGCCTTATCGCAAAGCTGACGAAGCTCATCAACTGAAACCTCACCTGCATTAGCTGTGATAAGTTTAAGTCCGTCAATTTCTTGAGCATTATCAAACATACTGCCTGAACGAAGCTCGGTAAGCTCACTTGTGAGCGCTTTGATTTCATCATCCTTAGCCTTGAGGTCACCCATAACAGATGAAGCCTTTTTGTCAATATCTGAAATATTTGAAACCTTAAGCACCTGAGCTGTTGCTGAAACAAGAGAATTTATTGAATCAATATAATGGAGAACGCCTGTACCTGTTACACCTTCAATACGGCGGACACCTGCGGCAACGCTTGACTCGGAAATGATTTTGAAAAGACCTAACTTACCGCTGTTAGAAACATGAGTACCGCCGCAAAGCTCGGTTGAGAAATCACCTGCTTTGACAACTCTTACCACATCACCGTACTTTTCACCAAACAATGCCATAGCACCCATTTTCTTTGCTTCTTCAATAGGCATTTCGGTCATTGTTACTTCATTGGCGGCAAGGATAAATTCGTTAACATCATTTTCAATCTTTGCGATTTCATCGGGAGTAAGAGCGGCAAAGTGAGAGAAGTCAAAACGGACAACCTTGTCATTTACAAGCTGACCTGCCTGCTCAACGTGTGAGCCGAGATTTTTGCGCAGTGCAGCCTGAAGAAGATGAGCGGCTGTGTGGTTACGGGCAATAGCGGCTCTTCTTTCAGCGTCAACAGTTGCTTTTACGCAGTCGCCAACCGAAGCACTTTCGCCTGAAATAATTGTACCGTGGTGAAGATATACACCGTCGTTGGTTTTGCTGGTAGCAGTAACCTCAAAGGTGAAATTATCGTTAGTAATCACACCTGTGTCACCTACCTGACCGCCGCCCTCACCGTAGAAGGCTGTGGTATCAAGAACAAGGACTGCATTTGTATCAGGCTCAAGGAAGTCAACACGCTCACCGTCAACAATAATTGCAGTGATTTTGCCGTCACATTCAGTCTGTGTGTAGCCGTCAAAGTTGGTAGCTTCAATGCCCTTAGTTACAACACCTGCAACATCCCAACCGTCAGCGCCTGATGCCTTGTGAGCATCCTTTGAACGCTTTTTCTGCTGAGCTACAAGAGTCTTAAAGGTATCTTCATCAACAGTCATACCCTTTTCATTGAGGATTTCCTTTGTTAAATCAAGGGGGAAGCCGAATGTATCAGAAAGCTTGAAAGCATCCTCACCGCTGAGAACGGTTGAAGATGAATCTTCAATCATCTGAGAAAGCTGAGCAAGACCTGCATCGATTGTTCTGCCGAAGTTTTCTTCTTCTGTCTGAATAACCTTTATAATAAAGTCGTGCTTTTCTTTAAGATTGGGGTAAGCGTCACCGCTGTCTTTAATAACAGTTTCACAAACCTCTGAAAGGAACGGACGGTCAATTCCTAACAAACGGCCGTGACGGGCGGCACGCCTGAGGAGGCGGCGAAGAACATAGCCTCTGCCCTCGTTTGAAGGCATAACACCGTCGCTAATCATAAATGTTGTACTACGGATATGGTCGGTAATAACACGAAGAGAAACGTCGTTATCATCATCCTCGTGATATTTAACGCCTGCAATTTCCATAATGTGCTTCATTGTGTTCTGAATTGTGTCAACCTCAAAGAGATTGTCAACCCCCTGCATTACGCAGGCAAGTCTTTCAAGACCCATACCTGTGTCGATATTGGGTTTTGCAAGGCGGGTGTAATTGTTATGACCGTCATTTTCAAACTGAGTGAAAACAAGATTCCAAACCTCTATAAAACGGTCACACTCACAGCCTACCTTACAATCGGGGCTGCCGCATCCCTTATCAACGCCGCGGTCAAAATAAATCTCTGAACAAGGGCCGCAAGGACCTGCACCGTGTTCCCAGAAGTTATCTTCCTTACCGAAACGAACCATGTGTGAGGGGTCAACGCCAACCTCTTTAGTCCAGATATCATAAGCTTCATCGTCTTCAAGATATACACTTACATAGAGCTTATCCTCAGGCATTTCAAGAACCTTTGTAAAGAATTCCCAAGCCCAGGCAGTTGCTTCTCTTTTAAAATAGTTACCGAAAGAGAAGTTACCGAGCATTTCAAAGAATGTGCCGTGACGGGCAGTTTTACCAACATTATCAATATCAGGTGTACGGATACACTTCTGGCAGGTTGTAACTCTCTCACGGGGAGGAGTAAGCTCACCGGTGAAGTACTTTTTCATAGGTGTCATACCTGCATTGATTAAAAGGATGCTCTTGTCACCCTGAGGTACAAGAGGAAAGCTCGGAAGACGAAGATGCTCCTTGCTTTCAAAAAATGAAAGATATTTTTCTCTTAATTCGTTAAGACCTGTCCACTGCATAAAATTTAACTCCTTATAAAAAAATAAAGATGCCCTATGTAGCCTTCGGGACGGAAAAACCGCGGTACCACCCGAATTGCGCACAAAGCACCTCTCAACATCTTTAACGCAGAAATACGCATAACTCATCGTTATGAGCTCAGGGACGGCTCTCACTTTGCGTTGACGGTCAGGCTCACAGCCAAGGCCCGACTCTCTGTGCGTTCACAAGGTGAATATTCCCCTCAAAGCTATTAAATATTAACATTAGAATTATAATCTATTCAGGCAGTTTTGTCAACTTTTTAATGCGATTGACTTACCGTCTGTTTCAAAAATTATTGAACCTTTTTCATCAGTTCTGTAAATTTCACAATCAAAGTCCGAAAGATTGTTAAGCACCTTTTTAGTCGGGTGTCCGTAAGAATTATCTTCACCAACAGAAATTACAGCCACATCAGGCTCAACCGCTTCAAGCCAATCCACACTTGTGGAGCCTGAGCTGCCGTGATGGCCAACCTTTAATACATCACTGTCAAGCTGATTATAGTAATTATCCATAATGTCATCTTCTTCATCAAAGGAGCAATCCCCTGTTATAAGAAAAGATGATTCCCCGTAAATGACCTTTGCCACAACAGACATATTATTTAAGTCTTCGTCCTGCTCACAAGGGCCGAGAATCTGAATTTCAACCTCACCCATAGAGTAAGTGTACCCTGCCTCGGCGGCAATTATTTCATTGCAGTTTTCTTCCGCACTCAAAAGAAAATCTTCATAAGTCGCGGTAGTGGGTATATTGATTTCACTAAGCTCGGGCATAATGAGATTTTCTGCCTGGAATTGGGAAAGCACTTTTGCCATACTTCCCATGTGGTCGGAATGAGGATGAGTGGCAATGCAGTAATCAAGCTTTTCAACACCTAAGTTATTAAGGTAATTGATAACGGCCTGAGCCTTATCGGCTTCACCTGAGTCAATGAGCATAAATTTGCCGTTCGACTCAATAACAGTGCAATCCCCTTGCCCCACATCCACAAAGTGAACCGCCATACCCGCTGTGGATGAAAGAGAATCGGTAACTCCTGATTTATCGAAGGCAGAATCCCACGACTCCTGAGGAACCACCTTTGAGCCGACAATGAGAATAACTGCAACAATCAAAATTGCAAGCAAAGAAGTTTTACCTTTTTTTGATTTTCTTCTTGCCATAGGGCTTACCTCCCGTCGGTCGTTTGTTTTGCTGATTGGCATTTTTATCAAGAGGTCTTACAAGGCACTTTTCAGACATACCGATAAGGTCGTGCCTGCCTGCTTTTTTAAGAGCTTCAATAACAAGGTGCCTGTTCTGAGGAGCATAATACTGAAGCAAAGCCCTTTGAAGAGCCTTTTCATGAGGGTCTTTAGCAACATAAACCGGCTCTAAGGTGTACGGGTCAAGCCCGGTGTAAAACATGCAGGTTGAAATTGTACCCGGTGTGGGGTAAAAATCCTGTACCTGCTCGGGGCGGATGTGACGCTTTTTGAGGAATACCGCAAGCTCCACCGCCTCTTTAAGAGTACTGCCCGGGTGCGATGACATAAGATACGGCACAAGGTATTGCTCCTTACCTGCATCGTCGCTTAACTGAAAATATTTCTTAGAAAAATCTACATAAGCCTCAATATGAGGTTTGCCCATTTTATCAAGCACCGCCGCTGAGCAATGCTCCGGTGCTACCTTAAGCTGACCGCTGACATGGTATTTAACAAGCTCTTTGAAAAAGGTATCATCAGGGTCTTTAAGCATATAGTCATAACGGATACCTGAGCGGACAAAAACCTTTTTGATTTTGGGAAGTGAACGGACCGTTCTCAAAATATCAAGATATTCACTATGGTCTGATTCAAGAGCTTTACAAGGCTTTGGTGCAAGGCATTTCTTGCCCTTACAAAGTCCGTGTTCAAGCTGCTTCAGGCACGATGTCCGCCTAAAATTGGCAGTAGGTCCGCCTATATCGTGAATATATCCCTTGAAATCAGGCAAGGTTGTCAGAAGCTCTGCTTCTTTAACAACAGATTCCTTACTTCTTGTGGTAATAAATCTTCCCTGATGAAAAGCAAGAGAGCAGAAGTTGCACGCACCGAAGCATCCTCGGTTGTGAGTGATTGAAAAACGGACTTCTTCTATTGCAGGCACTCCGCCCATACTTTCATAGACGGGGTGATATGTTCGTTCATAAGGCAGAGAATAAACCCAGTCAAGCTCCTGCTGAGTGAGGGGCGGCATGGGAGGATTCTGCACAAGCATTTTATTGCCGTGGCGCTGTTTTATCAGCTTGCCTCTGATATGGTCCTGCTCATCCTGCTGAATTCTGCAGGAAATAGCATATTCCTTTTTGTTTTTAATACAATTTTCAAAAGAGGGACATTCCTTGCCGCCAAAGGGAGTTTCTGTTACATCGCAAGCATAGCAGGTGCCTTTAACATCGCGGATTGAGGAAATATCCTCACCGTTTGAAAGCCTGCGGCAGACTTCAATAATCTGATTTTCTCCCATACCGTAAATAAGCAAATCTGCCTGAGAATCAAAAAGAACTGAACGGCGGATTTTATCGTCCCAATAATCATAATGGGCAAAACGGCGAAGAGAAGCTTCAAGCCCGCCGATAATAACAGGAACATCGGGATAAGCTTCTTTTATTTTGTTGCAATAAACAACAACCGCTCTGTCAGGTCTGAGGCCCATAATTTTGCCCGGAGAATAAGCGTCCTGAGAGCGTTTTTTCTTGGCGGCGGTGTAATGAGCCACCATTGAATCTATGTTACCCGATGTTACAAGGAAGCCAAGTCTCGGCTTGCCAAAGCGCTTGAAATCGTCGGTATTATTCCACTTCGGCTGAGCAAGAACTGCAACATTATACCCTTCTGCCTCAAGCACTCTTGTAATAATTGACGCACCGAAGCTGGGGTGGTCCACATAGGCATCACCCGTCACATATACGAAGTCAACTTCGTTCCAGCCTCTTTGCGTAACATCATTTTGGTTAATGGGTAAAAACATTTATTCCTCCGAAAAATCATCATCTGCTTCTTCACCGTAAGGCTTTTCTCTCACAGGTGAAGCATTTGCAAGGGCGTTCATTTCCATCCATTGCTGCTTGGAAATAAGCACCTTTCTTGGTTTGGCACCCTCAAAGGGGCCTACTATTCCCTTTTCTTCAAGGGCATCCATAAGCCTTGCCGCGCGGGCATAGCCTAATTTTAATTTACGCTGTAAAAGAGTGGTTGATGCCATCTGATTTTCAACAACAACCTCGATAGCCTTCGGAAGCATTTCGTCGCCGCCGTCGGAATCAGAATCACCGTCATCATCAGAAGCGGCACTCTTTTTCTTTTCCATAACAGCCTGACGCTCAATTTCTTCCATAACCTGGTCATCATAAGAGCTTGACTCCTGCTCCTTGATGAAATTAACAACATTTTCAACCTCACCGTCAGAAAGGAAACAACCCTGAACACGGATTGGCTTTGAAGTGCCCACAGGGTTAAAGAGCATATCACCGTTACCGAGAAGCTTTTCTGCACCTGAGGAGTCAATGATAGTTCTTGAGTCAACCTGAGATGAAACGGAAAGAGCTATTCGGCTGGGAATGTTAGCCTTGATAATACCTGTGATAACATTAACTGACGGTCTCTGAGTAGCTATAACAAGGTGCATACCTGCGGCACGGGCCATCTGAGCAAGGCGGCAGATAGAATCTTCAACCTCGGTAGGTGCCGCCATCATAAGGTCAGAAAGCTCGTCAATGAAAATAACAATCTGAGGCATTGGCGGAATTGAATCATCACTTCTTGCAAGTCGGTTATAGCCCTTGATATCACGCACATTCTTTTCAGAGAACATCTTGTAACGCTTAAGCATTTCAGTAACAGCCCAGCCAAGAGCACCTGCTGCCTTACGCGGGTCTGAAACAACAGGAACAAGAAGATGAGGTATTCCGTTATATACTGTGAATTCAACCTGCTTGGGGTCAATCATCAAAAGCTTAACCTCGTCAGGAGTTGCATTGTAGAGAATGCTTACAATCATTGAGTTAAGGCAAACAGATTTACCTGAGCCTGTTGTACCTGCAATGAGAAGATGGGGCATTTTAGCAAGGTCGGCAATAATTGTTTCACCTGTGATATCCTTACCCAACGCAACAGAAAGCTTGCTCTTTGACACCTGGGTATCATACTGAGTGGTTTCAATAATTTCTCTTAAAGAAACAGTTGCTCTGCTCTTATTGGGAACCTCAATGCCTACTGCCGATTTATTGGGAATAGGTGCTTCAATACGAACACCTGAGGAAGCAAGTGCAAGAGCAATATCGTCAGAAAGACCTGTGATACGGCTGATTTTAACACCGGGGGCAGGCTGAAGCTCGTATCTTGTAACAGAAGGACCGCGGCAGATACCGACTAATTTTGTTCTGACGCCAAAGCTTTCAAGGGTTTCTTCAAGCTTAACGGAGTTAGCCTTAAGCTCCTGCTCATAATTGAGAATACCTGAATTATCTGCAAGGGAAATGCAGTCAAGGGGTGGCTTTTTATACACCTTAACAGGTGCAGGCGGCTCTTCCTTAACAGGCTCTGCCGCAGGCACTTCTTCAGCAGGCTTTTCTTCCTTCGGCTTTTTAGCCTTGGTAATGGGAATAACCTCTGCAGGCTTTACCTCATTGACGGTAACATCATGCTCAGGCTCTTTAAAATCAGGCATACCTTTGATGATATTATCAATGTTTTCTTCTGCCTTTTCTTTTTCAAAATTGCCTGCAAGCTCTTCTACAAAAATTGTATCGTGCTCGGGAGCTTTACCCATTTCGGGAGTGGCCTCAGGGCCTATATCTATAGGCTTAAACTTACGCTTAACCTGAGGAATTGAAAAGCCTTCGCCGTTTTCTTTGCGTTCACGGTGACGCTCCATACCCTGCTCAATTTTTTCTTCGGTGAATGAGCCGACCTTTTTAACGGGCTTTGAAAAAAGATTGTAAGCACTACCGAGAGTTGTGCCTGTGATTAACATTATAATGAGAATATCGGCTACTATGAGAAGAATAAGTGCGCCTGCTTTACCTGCAAGAAGGTCAACTCCGCCGCCGACCAAAGCACCGAGCACACCGCCGCTTTTGGCTGTGACAGTCATTCGCATATCCCACACATAGGTAATCTGCTCGCCCAAATCGCCTGCGTCAATATTATCCCAGGCAACATGGATAATTCCGCTTAAAAATGTAATAAACAAGCCTGCACCGATGATGTTGGCAACAGTGGATTTCATCGGCTTGTTTATGGCAAACATAACAGCAAGGTACACAAGCATAATCGGCCATATATAAGCGCAGATACCGAATACGCCGAAAATAAAATTATGTATTGCCGCCCAAGCGCTTTCGCCCTTGATTATTGTCATACAAAACAGAAGCAACGCCCCTGCCATTACGATTACGGCAGTTCTCTGGCGCTGAGCCTGAGTCTGACCCTGTGATTTTGAAGCAGACTGCTTTTTTGCATTTTGCTTTGACTTTGATGAAGTTGACGGCTTTTTAGTAGTTTTTTTGGTAGCCATAAATCCTCCTATGTATGAGAGTTAAACTCCCTATTTTTTATCGTCTTTTTCTTTAATCATTTCATAAAGGCAATCAAGTGCATCGGAAAGACTTCCGATATTGTCAATCAAGCCCTTTTCAACAGCTTCACTGCCTTCAAGAACAGTGCCGATATCCATAACAAGCTCGCCTGTTGCAAGCATAAGGCTTCTGAAAGTGTCGGCAGGCATATCGGAATTTTCACTCACGAAGCGGACAATCCTCTCCTGCATCTGCTGAAAATAAGACATTGTCTGCGGAACACCCAAAACAAGTCCGTTCATTCGCACCGGGTGAATGGTCATAGTGGCAGATGGGGTTATAAAAGACTTCTGAGCAGACACAGCAAGG
Source organism: Clostridia bacterium (assembly GCA_017465465.1). GTDB lineage: Bacteria > Bacillota > Clostridia > Oscillospirales > Acutalibacteraceae > CAG-488. The sequence continues at coordinate 211,091 of JAFTWE010000018.1, forward strand.
GGCACACCGATTGAATGACCGCCGCCGAGAACAAGAGAAACGGTGGGAGTTTTCATCCCTGCAATAAGCTCAGCAATGGCAAGACCTGCTTCAATATCACCGCCAACGGTGTTGAGAATAATCAAAAGTCCGTCAACCGTGTCACTTTCTTCAATAGCTACAAGCTGAGGAATAACATGCTCGTACTTTGTGGTTTTGTTTTGTGAAGGCAGAATATAATGCCCCTCAATCTGACCCACAACGGTTATGCAATGAATGAGATGACCGTTTTTTTCGACGGTGATTGAGCCTGTGTCAACAATCTGTTTGAATGCCTCGTTATATTCGCACGCACGGTTTTCCTGCTCGGCATCACCGCATTCAGGCGGTGTGGGTGCAGTAAAACCAAAATATGCTGTGTTTCTGTATCCCATAAAATCAGTCCTTAAAACAATCTTTCATTAGTTTTAACAAAAGTGATTATTTTATACAAAGATACAAAAACCCAATATATTGTATATTTTATCATTTTATTTTAAATTTATCAATAGATTTATGCAAATATATTGACAAAAAAGAGCCGAAGCTCATTCACTTCGACTCTTTAAAAATTAGTTATTCAAACGGGCTTAGGTCTTTACAGATTTTTTTGGCAGTTCTGTCGCTGATTTCTTTTTCATTAACCAAATAACTGCTGGCAAAAAAAATATTGTCACCGATGTTATAATAAACGTTAACTGTACTGATGTTATCCCTAAAAATATTGGACACATAAAAATCATTCCCGTTAACAGTATATTTCTTAACTTCGGAGAAATCATGGCTTTCCACGAGTTGAGCAAGGTTTTCTTTTACATTTTTCGAAACTGAAACTTTATTATATTCAGCCCATGCGTATATATCTATTGTTTGGATGTCCAAATCTTTATATTCAATCTTTGTTTTGTTAGACTTAATATTGCCCGATTGATATATATGGATTCCTGTATCCGGGAAGAAGGTAATCCTGTGTTTTTCACTCGCCTCGTAATTGTAGAATATAGCAGGCACATGAAAATCATCTTCAAAAGTATCTTCGTTTGCTGATGCGGAAATTTCTTTTTCGATTTCGGCTGAAGAATCCCGGCCTTGTTCACTTGAGCACGCAACCAGTGTCAGCAAAACCAATAAAGAGACAATAAGCTTAACAATCTTCATAAAATACCCCCTAAATGAATTTAAACTAATTATAACACAAAGCCGATAAATGTCAATTTATTGCTTACTTGACCTAAGATTTATTCTGTGATACAATCGGTTCAGGTTGCAATGCTTAAATTCTTTACCTCATAATAAAAATTCATATAAACAATTACTCTGAGGATTTATTCGGGAGGAAGGCAAAATGAAAGAAAACAAATCTGACCTTAAGGCTACGATTATAATGTGCGTTGCGGCCATAGTTTGTGTATCTTTAATTATGGTAACCTTTTCTCAAGGTTTATCAAAGCTCACTGACAGCAACAATGCCATTGCCAAGCTGACAGAAGGTTCAAATAACACCTCTGCCTTGAAAGAAGCCTTTGACGGCTCAACAGATACATATAACTCTGTTTCAGGCGATGAAGTAATTGCCCCTGACAACGATTCTGTTGTATCTGAGCCTACAGATAATTCCGCATCATCCGGCAGTAATCCTTCCGCTACCGTTCCTGATACAGGTGATGCTGAGAATTATGCTATGACAAGTGTTGCGGAAATTGTTTCTTACTTTAATACAAGCGTTAATAAAATTAAGCCAACAGCTAAAAAGGTTGTTAAAAACTATGAAAAGAGAACATTCCACGAGGATAAAACAGATATTCCCGATGCTATTGAGTCTGTTGCAGAGGGAATGGTTTCTTCAATGATGGGCGATGATACCGAGCCGATAGTTTTCGCCACCAAAGAAGAAATTGAAGCTAATTTTATTGTTCCTGAGCAAAGCTATTCAAGCAAGCTTGAAAGCTCCTGGGTTAAAAGTGCAAGCTGTAAGGATAACGAAAAAGAATATGTGGTAAGCATTTCCCTCAAAGACCACAAAAATCCGACAGCCGGCAACGGCGTGGGTGCAGTTTGCGATGTTATTGAAACTCACGAGGTTGCAAACAAGGTTTCTTTTGTTGAGGAGTTTTCAACTCTCTACTATAACTGTGAAATTGTTGCAACTATTGACAAGGCAACAGGAAATGTTGTTCATATCAATTACAAAACTCCCCTCTTGCTTAATATGACCGTTAATTTACTTGGCACTCACAGCGGTGTGATTGCTTTCACATTTGAAAAGGATTACACAATTACATACTAATTGAAAGGTCGCTGAATGCGGCCTTTTTTATGTTGATTTTTAATCCTAAATGTAATATAATAGCCTATATTGTTTTGGAGGTGCAGAATGAAAATTGCTTTTTATACTCTGGGCTGTAAGGTTAATCAGTATGAAACAAACTGGTTGAGTGAGGCCGCAGAAGAAAACGGCTTTACTGTTGTGAGCCACAACGAAAATGCAGATGTTTATGTTGTGAATTCCTGCACCGTTACCGGTGAAAGCGACCGCAAAACCAGGCAGACTGTCCGCCGATTTAAACGAGCTCACCCTGAAAGCGCGGTTGTTCTCACAGGCTGTATGCCGCAGGCTTTCCCTGAGGATGCCCAAAGGCTGACAGAGGCAGACATTGTTCTTGGCAACAAAAACAACAATCAGCTTTTCGATTTGCTCAGAGAGTATTTTTCAACTTGTAACAGAGTAATTAAAATAGAACAGCATAAAAAGGGCGACGGCTTTGCAAGGTGCAAAATCAATGACTTTGAAGGCAGAACAAGAGCTATTGTTAAAATTGAAGACGGGTGTGACAGGTTTTGCTCTTATTGCATTATTCCGTATTCAAGAGGCCGTGTTCGTTCAAAAAGCCTTGATGATTTGAAAGAAGAGTTTGAGTCGCTTTTGCAAAAAGGATTTTGCGAGGTTGTGCTGGTTGGTATCAATCTCTCGTCTTACGGCAAGGACACAGGCGGCAGTATGTGCGATGTGGTAGAGCTTGCAGATAAAATCGGATTTAAGCGCATCCGCTTAGGCTCACTTGAGCCTGACCACATTACTGATGAGGTTATAAAACGCCTTTCAAAAGTAAAAGCATTTTGCCCGCAGTTTCATATTTCACTGCAAAGCGGTTGCAACAAAACGCTGAAAACCATGAACAGGCACTACACCGCGGAAGAATACCTTGAGCTTTGCAGAAAGCTTCGCAGTGCATTTGATGACACCAGCCTTACAACGGATATAATGGTCGGATTCCCTGACGAAAGCGAAGAGGATTTTGAAGAATCTGCCCGATTTGCAGAAAAGGTTGGGTTTGAAAAGGTGCATGTTTTCCCCTATTCACCCAGGGAAGGAACAAGAGCGGCAAAAATGAAACAGCTTGAAAAAAGTGTTAAGGAAAGCCGCAGCCGCGAGATGATTAAAAGAACAAGCAAAGTCAGAGAAGACTTTTTAATTTCACAAATCGGAAAGAGCGTTAATGTTTTGTTTGAAACGAGAAGTGTTGACGGTTTTACCGAGGGCTATACGGAAAATTACACTCCTGTTAAAGTCAAAGGTGAAATCCCCTGCAACGAGATTAAAAAAGTAAAAATCACCGCTGTTGACGGCGATTTTTGCGTTGGCGAGATTATGTAAAATTACCCCGAGTTGAAGCTCGGGGTTTTGTTATTCAAAGCGGACATTGAATTTTTGAAGCCAATAGTTAAACTGAATAAAATAGGCTATTGTTTGCGGAGTTGTCATAAGCTGACCGTACCAAGGCTGAGGGTTATCTGCTTTTAACAGCTCCTGAAGCTTTTCTTTTTTTACAAAATTCAAAATCGGCGACGATGACTCATTGATAATTTGTGTCAGAATATCTGAAACCGCTTTAAGGTAATTTGGATTGTGGGTTTTAGGATACGGACTTTTTTTGCGCCATAAAACTTCATCAGGCAAAAGCCCTCTCATTGCATAGCGAAGCAAACCTTTTTCATAATTCTGATAATCCTTATATTCCCACGGAACGCTGTAAAGATATTCTACAATTCTGTAATCACAGAAAGGAACACGAACTTCAAGAGAAGAATACATACTCATTCTGTCTTTGCGGTCAAGGAGAGTTTGCATAAACCAATCAAGATTAAGATGAAGCATTTCTGCCATTCTTATATCGATTTCATCCTTAATGAAGCATTTGTCTGTATAATCAACCGTCTTTTTATAGCGGGAATATACATAATCCTCTGCGTTGATTTGAGATGCAAATTCATCTTTCAGGAATGAATATCTGTAAGCAGTTGACTGCGCCCAAGGGAAGCCGTCGGTTTCTCTTATTTCTTTATCGCGGTACCAAGGATATCCGCCGAAGATTTCATCAGCACATTCACCTGAAAGAGCAACCGTGCCGTATTCCTTGATTGCTTTACACAAAAGAAGCATTGATGAATCAACATCTGCCATACCCGGCAAATCTCTTGCATCCACAGCAGAATAAAGAGCATCCACAAGCTCGGGTGTATCAATAACCACCCAATGATGTTCACAGTCAAGGTATTCACTCATAACGCCGATAAAATGCGGGTCGCTGTTTGGCTGAAACTTGCTCTTTTTAAAATACTTTGCATTATCCACATAATCAACCGAAAAGGTTTTGAGCTTTTCTCCTCTGCTTTTAAAAACAGAGTTTGCAACAGAGGTTATCAGGCTTGAATCAAGTCCGCCTGACAAAAATGTGCAAACAGGAACATCGGACACAAGCTGACGCTTAATAGAATCCGTTACCAAAAACCGCACTTTTTCTGCCGTCTGCTCAAAGTTATCGGTATGCTCACGGCTGATTAACTGCCAATAAGGGCGGATTTTGAGGCCGTTTTGGCTGAACGTTCCGCAATGGGCAGGGCGGATTTCAGCAATTCCCTTAAAAACACCGTAACCGGGTGTTCTGCCCGGACCGATAAGCATAATTTCAGAAAGAGAGTTTATGTCCATAACCGCATCAACATCGCGATGTTCAAGAAGAGCCTTGATTTCAGATGCAAATATAAAGCTGCCGTTCTGCTCTGAGAAGAAAAGAGGCTTTACACCCATTCTGTCACGGGCAAAAAACAGCTCTTTTTTATTTTTTTGCCAAATTGCAAAAGCAAAGATACCGTTGAATTTATTAACCGCATATTCACCGAAATGAGCAAAGGCTTTAAGAACTACCTCGGTATCGGAATGGCCGAAAAACTGCACTCCCCTTGCGCTGAGCTCTGCTCTGATTTCATCGGTGTTATAAAGCTCACCGTTATATGCAATTATATATTTTTCGTTTTCAAGCTCGTACTCCATTGGCTGTCTGCCGTTTTCGATATCAATTACGCTCAACCGACGGTGAACGAGAACAGCTTCATTTGAAAAGAATTCACCGTGTTGGTCGGGACCTCGGTTTTTGAGCTTTTGTGACATATTTAAAAAATCAGCTTTCAGGCTCAAAAGATTTTCGCTGAATGAAACCTGACCTGCTATTCCACACATAAAAACACCCCCTTACATTTTATGTATCTGCCGCATTTTTATACTTTTCTTTTGTGGCAAGACCGCCTCTTATGTGCCGCTGTGCCTTGTTCAAGTCAAGGACTTCTCTCACCTTTTCATAAAGCAACGGTTCTATTTGGCTAAGGCGCTTGGTAACATCAATATGAACTGTTGACTTTGAAATTGAAAATGCCTTTGCGGCGGCGCGGACTGTGGCATTGTTTTTGACTATGTATTCCCCTAATTCGACTGCACGGATATCTACTGCATCACGCAAAAAATCCCCTCCCGAATGTCTATCGTTAATTATTATGAGGATATCGGAGGGTTTATTCTAAAATAAATGTGCATTGACACGGTGAAGCAAAAAATATATAATTGAATTAAATTATAAGATTGGTGGGTACTCTATGAAGCTTATTGAAAAGTTAAAGACCACACCTCTCGGGTGGGAAACAAAACCATTTGAGAGAAAAAGCTACTACCTTTATTTTCAGGTCAGAATGCCATTTATTTTTTGCTTGCAAATTATCTCACAACTTACCTTATGTTTTTGGGCATTAACCCCGCAAAATCTGCCGCAGTTATGCTTGCGGTTAAAATCTGGGACGCTGTGAATGACGCACTTTTCGGTGTTATTTTTGACTCGGTTAAATTCAAAAGCGGAAAGAAATATCTGCCGTGGATTAGAATTTCAACAGTTCTCATTCCCCTTGCAACGCTTATTCTTTTCTGTATTCCTGCAAGTGCAGGTGAAACAGCAAAGCTTTTGTGGTTTGCAGTTGCTTACATAATCTGGGATACTGCATATACCCTTTGTGATGTGCCGATTTACGGAGCAATCACCGCAATGACAAGAAACATTGAAGAAAGAAGCTCGATGCTTTCTTTCAAGAGCATCTGGGCAGGCGTAGGAATTGCTTTTATTACTGTTGCAGGCACAGTTCTCGTCAGTGAACACGTTGGCGCAAACTATACGGTTGTTGCCGCAGTTACTTGTGTTTTTGCTTTGGCTACAATGCTCCCTGTTAACAAAACGCTCACAGAACGCTATGTTCCCGAAGAGGAAGAATCATTTACCCTCAGAAAGATGTTCAGCTATCTTTTCAAAAACAAATATCTTCTTATTTATTATTTCGGATATTTCTTCTATTCAGCCGCTAACATCAGCGGTGCGTTGAATCTTTTTGTATCGTACTATCTTTTCAACGACACATTATTCTCCCTTGTTGTGGGTGCTTGCGGAACGGTACCGTCACTTATCTGCTCACTCCTTGTTCCCGGCATGCTCAAGAAAATTGACAAAATGAAGCTCTACCGCATTTGCTGTGTGCTTATGGTAGTGCTCAGCCTTGTGATGTGGGTTGTTGGCTATGAAAGCCTTATTCTTCATATTGTGCTTTATGTTGTGCGTTCAATCCCCCTTGCTATTATCGGCGTTATTATGTTTATCTTTACACCTGACTGCGCTGAATACGGAAAGTATAAATCAGGCATTGAGGCAAAAGGCATCACCTTTGCAATTCAGACATTTATGGTTAAGCTCACCGCCGCTGTTTCGGGCGCAATGGGAATGTTCCTTTTAGGTCTTAAGTCAACAGGCTGGATTACTGTTGAGGTTCAGAGCTTTGAAGAGCTGCAGACCTTAGGCATTGTTCAGAGCCAGCACGCACTTGATGTTTTATGGTTCAGCTATGTTATGGTGCCCGCTATAGGTTGCTTTATTGCTTATATTATATGGAAATTCTACAAGCTCAATGACAAGGATGTTCAGATTATGGCTGACTGCAACACAGGAAAAATCACCCGTGAAGAAGCTGAAAGTAAGCTTAGCAGAACATATTAAACCAGACCAAAGCCAAAGGCACCCTCCAAACGTGAACAAGTCCAGTAAAAACGGACAATAGAAAAAAGAAGCCCCTTATGGTAGAATTTAAGAAAACTACCATAAGGGGAATTTTTATGCCAAGAAGTTATGGACACATACAAGAATATGAAAGAGAAATTGTGGAATTAAG